>CADCBH010000088.1 GCA_902799655.1 uncultured Bacteroidales bacterium | reverse complement strand
CGGAATAACCTCCCGTATACACCGATAGGTACTTCCAGCAATGCCATCAACACATTGTGACCAATCCTCATCAGTCAGATCTTCTGATTTCTTTCCTATACCTGCATATTGAGCCGCATTATTGACAAGGATATCTATAGAACCCTCTTTTTCGGCTATCTGAGCAAAGGCGTTCCTTATACTATCGGAGTTCATAATATCTATCTCCACAAAATGCAAAAACGATTCTTGTCCGAAAACACTATGGAACTTATCCACACTAGTACCTGTCACATATACATTGGCCCCAGCATCTTGCAAAGCAGTAGTCATTGCTCTTCCCAAGTGGCCGCAACCACCCGTTATCACCGCAGTTTTTCCCTTTAGGGAAAACAATTCTAAAGTATCCATGTATATAGCCTCTTATATTGTTTACTATTGCCAAGTAGAATGCAAATTCTATAAAAACCGGATTTCCGGATTTTTGTCTGCAAAGTTACACATTACTTATTACCTAACCAAATAAAAAAGGGAAAAAACGTTGATTTTTCCAGATTTTATGCGTACCTTTGCAACCAATAGCATCATCATGAACAACCTAAGAGACAATAGCCTAATGACCTTCAAGGCTAAACTTACCCATTTCTTCGCCCTGCCTTTCTGGCGGAGCTGGACGACTATTACAGTCATCTACGCGTTGATTCCCATCATCATCGGCCTGCTGAAATGGCATAAGAATAATGATACCTATCACATCTACAAGTCGGTATTCTGGAATACCATCAACCAGCTGCCACTCTATGAGTTCTACGACTATCTGAAGGGCGACTGTAACCACTATGGGGTCATCTTCGCTTACGTGATCGGTCCCTTCGCTATATTACCCGATACGTGGGGCATGCTGTTGTGGGAGTGCTTCCTCGTGGCTGTCTTCTACATCGGTGTGCGCTATATGCCGCTGGAGCGCTGGCAGAAAGTCTTCATGTTCTGGTTCTGTCTCCATGAGGTGTTGACTCCGCTGTTCGTCGAACAGTTCGACTTGGCGCGTCATGGGATTTGCTTTCTTCTTCTTCATCAATGAGAAAAAGAAATTCATATTGGCATGTCTCGGATGGGCTTTGCTCTTCTTCGTCGCCCCAATGGCCATATCAAGTCCCGAATATGTGGTGCAACAATATTTCGGCTGGTACGATTCGCTGGTGGCAAAGAATGCCCAGAATCTGGCAGAAGCCTTCAACACGACGAATACATCTCTCTTAGGCATTCCACGTAAGATATCTGGCAATACCGAGTACAGCGACCTGTGGCTGCTCATCCCTGGAGCACTACTGTTCCTGTCGCCTTTCCGCCGTACTGACCAGTTCCAGTATACAGGCTTCCGCTATGCGATGTTGGCCTCGGTAGCGATGTTCCATCTACTGTTCTCCACAGGTACAGAAAGTTATGGCTACATTGCCGCCATGACGGGCTTTGCAGTCTGGTACACCACAGCACCTTTCAAGCGTGGCCGATGGGCTACATGGCTGCTGATCTATGCCTTTATCTTCACTTCCCTCTGCACGAGCGACGTCTTCTTTCCACGTTTCATCTGGAAGCAGTTCATAGAGCCCTATGCCTTGAAGGCTTTACCCACTACCATTATGTGGTTCGTCTTGATCTGGGAGATGAACACCCGCGACTACAGGATTTCGGCAACGTGATAAAGCGGGGTACCAACAACCAGCGAGTATACCACATAGCAACCAATACAGAAGGCAATAGCCAAAAACAGGATTCCTATATTATAGATAAGGAACAATGGGCGCACGGAGAAGGCCGTAATGCCATTCAATGCCAAACGCAACATCTTCTTCAGCGTATACTTCGACTGACCTGCAAATCGCTCACTGATAACATCATCTACCGTAGTATGCTGCAGTCCAATCATCGGAATAAGGCCACGCAGATAGAGGTTGTGCTCCTTGTAGGTGGACAGCATATCGAGGGCCTTACGGCTCATCAGACGGAAGTCGGCATGGTTATAGACACTCTCGACACCCATCGAACTCTGCAGTTTATAAAAGGTCTGAGCGGTCAGTTTCTTCATGAAAGGATCAGCCTCACGTGACACTTTCACACCATAGACGATATCATTGCCTGCCTCAAAGTCCTTCACCATCTTAGGGATGCACTCAATATCATCCTGAAGGTCAGCATCGAGCGTAATCACCGCATCAGCCCATTCACGGGCCGTCATCATCCCAGCCATAATAGCATTCTGATGACCGACATTCCGCGACATATTGATACCACGAACGAACTTGTTCTCGGCATGTAGCTCACGGATTATCTCCCAGGTACGATCACGGCTACCGTCATTGACAAACACCATCATGGAGTCACTGGAGATAAGCTTCTCGGCAATCATCCGTTCAAAGAGGGCCGTCAACCGTTCCACACTGTGGCGCAGCACCTCTTCTTCATTATAACAAGGCGATACTGTAGCTAATCTGATCATTTCTGTACCCTTTCCACAAACTCATTAAATGTTATAAACTCATGGCCTTGGGCCTTCAGCA
>CADCBH010000087.1:2006-3260 GCA_902799655.1 uncultured Bacteroidales bacterium | reverse complement strand
TGCCACGTATAACGACACGGATATTGAGCAAGCTTACAGCAAAAGCATTCACCTTGATACCACCAGCCGTTGACTGTGAAGCACCTCCTATCCACATCAAAATTGTATAGATGATGATGCTCTGAATGCACAAATTTCCAAGATCTACGCTGATAAAGCCTGCCGTTCGCGGACTGACAGCATTGAAAAAAGCCTGAGTAAGTTTTTCTTCTAAACGCATGCCGTAGAAAGCATTGTTCCACTCAAAAAGACCTATTGAGACACTGCCGATGAGAATAAGGATGGCCGTTGTACGAAGCACAATCTTCGTGTTCATGTCATATAGATTGGGAATGCTGAAGCGGACATAGCGCCGTCCATGCATCCACAGCCATACACCTTCAACATACTTATAGACAGCCATCTTGAAATTCACGAGCACTGGGTATCCAATACCACCAAGGATAATAAGTAACGCCACGATGATATAGAGCCAGCAGTGGTGCTCCATCAACTCGGGAGCACTCAGCCCGTCACGATAGATGGAGAAGCCTGCATTGCAGAAAGCCGATATGGAATGGAATAGACTGAAGAAGAGTTCTTGGTTGAAAGAAAGGCCAATCGTGCCATGAATATTAAAAAAGATTGCTATAGCTCCAGCCAGTTCTATGAAGATAGTAAATCCAAAAATATTAAGCAACGTTGACCAAAGCGAAGCCAAGGACTTAGAACTCACCATGTCGCGCACGAGCATCTGGTTATAAATAGAAGAGTTACCCATGAAGAAAAGGGCGAAGAAACTGGTTATGGTCATCACTCCCAATCCACCTATCTGTATTAATAACATGATAACCATCTGTCCAAATACAGTAAATGTAGTTGGTACATCAATCGTAGCCAAGCCCGTTACACAAACAGCACTAGTCGCTGTAAACAATGAATCTATCCATGACAGATGAACCCCATGTTGAATGCAGCGCGGCATCAGCAGAAGACCAGAGCCCACAAGAATTACAAGTAGGAAGCTGACGGCCATCATTAAGGCAGGGTTTGCCTTCCGACCCAAAGAACTCATCATCGCATCGGAGAGGTCGATGACGGATATGACAAACAGAACAGTCAGGTGAAAAAAACGATTATCCAGAACACTCATCACCCCTGTGCTATCATCAATCCCCAGCACCTTAACGATAATGGGCAATAGCGTCAATGCCAAAAGTGCATTGACACCCCACCCCCAGAAACTATATTCCGACTTCCAGTAAATACTCTTCT
>CADCBH010000087.1:699-1980 GCA_902799655.1 uncultured Bacteroidales bacterium | reverse complement strand
AGAAACGTTATCCACACACAGAAATAGAGCCAGGCAAATTCATGTCTCAACTGAGCTGACAGTTCAAAGCCAAACTCCAATGTTGCACAGACAATTAATGCAACAGCTGCCAAGTGGGCCAAGAAAGAGACCACCTGAAGCGTTGCATTGACATAGGGCGCAACATATTTCTGCTGATAGAGCAGATAGCGTTTAGGAATGAACATTGACGAAATAAAGTATACCCACCTCTATAAAATTGGAGATCTGACTATTTGGGATTATGGCACGACAACCTTTTTACCATCTCGGATGTAGATTCCTTTACGAAGATTGCCACCACTTACCCGACGACCTTTAAGATCGTAAATAGCACCAGGTTCTGGCGACACCATCTTATGCAATTCAGAAATACCAGTAACGACAGGCTGCTTGTAATTGTCGTAGCTGAAGGCCACGTCCATACTATTGCCCCAAATATACTGCTCAAGACCTGGATAATCCACAAAGGGATTACGATTCTTCTGAATACCGAAGATGGCCTCGTTACGCTTGATTTCTTTCTCACTGATAGGGTCTTGCTCTGCCCAGCGTAACAACATCTTCAGCGCCCAATCAGTAAAGAAAGGATAGATGTCAGAGGTCAGCATATCGCTCTTCCAGTCCTTCGGACTACGCTCGGCACCCTTTTCATTCTTATAAGACTCATAGGCCGTGGCCATATAAAAATAGACTCGGGCCAAGTCGCCCTTGTATTCGTCGGCTGGTTCAAAGACACGCCCGTTCTGTCCCTGCAGCTTATAGCCCAGTTCGTCTGTGCAGCGTCCAAATTTGGAATAGCCGTCTGCCGACTGTTTGGTTATCTTTCCTACTTCACCATAGGGATAGTTAGAGCGCAAGGAGTTCACATAGCGATCAGTCGGGAAGAGGTGATGCAGGTCGGTGTACATCGGATAGACAGCCGTAGTGTAGTTATCCTGCTCAGCCTCGTTGAACCAACTCTTGGGAAAGGCATGCTCACGGTTGTACTTCATGCCCTCATCCACATCCTTACCTTGGTCCTGATCATCGCCGGGCACAAAGTTGGAAATACCAGAATAGATGTCCCAGATCTTGCCATCGGGACGGATGTCATAGCTGTTGACAGCATTCCAGACACCTGGCGTGTAACTCTGCACTTCATGAGGGCTGATAATCTGAAACAAGGCAGTCTTCAACTCAGCACCCTTCTTTCCGTCGGCTGCCTGATAATAGGAAAGGACACTCTGATCCTGTGCCCATAAAACCAGAACCGACAGTAGG
>CADCBH010000087.1:0-625 GCA_902799655.1 uncultured Bacteroidales bacterium | reverse complement strand
CGAGAAGCATACACCTGAGCAGAGCTCGACGAGCTCCTTGTAAGTGTCCTTGTAGCCGATGATGGCAATCTGATCACCCACCTGGAGGTCATTGTCAGCGACAAAGAACTTGCGGGCATCACCAGTAGCGCCCCATCCGGGATAACAGCCATAGACATAGAGCTCGTTGGTACCATCAGTGATATACATGTTACCGTAGTCATTATCGTTACCCTTGCTATCCTTCAGTGAGCTTATCGTGCCAGTGACCAGATAGTATACATTCTTATTGTCGGGCTTCGTGAGGAACTCCTCGATAGTAACCTCCTCCACGTCATAGAGCAGCGTGCAAGTACCGTTGACCATCTGTGGTGTATCCTTATAGGCACCGCGCTTACCGAGTACCTCTACGACATCACCAACCTCAATACCTGCATCGAGGAAACCTTCTGCACGATAGACCAAAGTCTCACCGCTGAAGTCCTTGATGTAGAAACTCTTACCCTGCTTGTCGCTCTCATAGAGATCCGTCACAACACCCTTGATGCGATACTGCGTGTCACCCACCTCTGCAGCAAGGAACTCTGCTACAGAAGCGTCGATGATAGCGCCAGCCTGATAGATAGCGAACTGAGAAGAGTATTCT
>CADCBH010000086.1:457-2010 GCA_902799655.1 uncultured Bacteroidales bacterium | reverse complement strand
CCAAAATTTTGCAGCTAAATATTACTTCACAATCAGCAAGTAGTAATTCTTCTTGCCTTTTTGGGCCAGCAGATACTTGCCGTCGATGAGGTCTTCAGCGGTGATGGCACGGTTCTGGTCAGTCAGCTTCTCCTTGTTCAGAGATACACCGCCGCCTTGTACCATCTTGCGCATTTCACCCTTGGATGGGAAGACAGGAGCCACCGTTGTCAGCATCTCGATGGCGGGCTGTCCGAGCTGGTCCTTGCCAATCTCAAACTGGGGTACACCGTCGAATACGTCAAGCAGTGTCTGCTCGTCGAGTTTCTCCAGGCCTTCCTTGGTGGCTTTTCCGAAGAGGATATTCGAGGCCTCGATAGCTGTGTCGAGGGCTTCCTTTGAATGTACCATCACGGTCACCTCTTCTGCGAGACGCTTCTGAAGTACACGACGTCCGGGATCTTGCTTGTGCTCCTCAATGAGGGCGTCGATGGTCTCCTTATCGAGTGAGGTGAAAATCTTGATGTAGCGCTCAGCGTCCTCGTCACTGACATTGAGCCAGAACTGATAGAACTTATAAGGAGTGGTACGTGCGGGATCTAGCCAGATGTTGCCACTCTCTGTCTTACCGAACTTCTTACCGTCGCTCTTGGTGATAAGCGGGCAGGTGAGGGCGAAGGTCTCTACCTCATTGCCGAGGGTACGGCGGATGAGTTCCGTACCTGTGGTCATGTTACCCCACTGGTCGTTGCCACCGAGCTGCAGTTTGACACCATAGTGCTGATAGAGATACAGGAAGTCGTAGCCCTGCAGTAGCTGGTAGGTGAACTCTGTGAAGCTGAGGCCGTCGCGGGCTGTACCGTTCAGGCGCTGCTGCACGCTCTCCTTGGCCATCATGTAGTTGACGGTGATGTGCTTTCCTACCTCACGGGCGAAGTCGAGGAAGGTAAAGTCCTTCATCCAATCATAGTTGTTGACCATCACGGCAGCGTTGGGTTCCTTGGATTCGAAATCGAGGAACTTAGCTACTTGTTTCTTGATGCACTCTTGGTTGTGGTAGAGTGTCTCGTTGTTCAGCAGGTTACGCTCCTGGCTCTTGCCCGATGGGTCGCCAATCATACCTGTGGCACCACCAACGAGGATAATGGGCTTGTGGCCACAGCGCTGAAGGTGACGCAGCATCATGATACCGCACAAGTGTCCGATATGCAGTGAATCGGCCGTGGGGTCGGTACCCAGATAGGCTGTCACCATTTCTTTCTGCAGGAGCTCCTCGGTGCCTGGCATGATCTGTGCCAGCATGCCGCGCCATTTCAGTTCTTCAACAAAGTTCTTCATATATCTTTATTTTTATTTAATGTTTCTAGGATTGCCTAGGATTGCCCAGGATCCTCTAAGGCACCGGGTCGTAGCCCGAGCCGCCCCATGGGTTGCATCTTAATATTCGCCAGATGGCCAGTCCTAATCCCTTGATAGGTCCATGTTTCAGGATGGCCTGTTTCGCATATTCACTGCAGGTAGGCGTAAACCGGCACGACGGCCCCAGCAGTGGGGAGATACAAATCTGGTAGAAC
>CADCBH010000086.1:0-450 GCA_902799655.1 uncultured Bacteroidales bacterium | reverse complement strand
TCTGGTAGAACCGTATGGGCAAAACCAGTATCATGGCTATCAGGTGCGACAGTTTATTCATAGTCTATCGGCCATTTTCCGTAGCAGTGAGACAATGCGACTTTCTATCTCATCTGAACCGAAGTGCCTGTCTGAGAGCCAGATGAAAGCGACGAGCAGTTGCTTACCTTCCGGTACGCTATCAGTAACGACAGTCTTGTGCTTACGATACGATTCCCGTATCTGCCGCTTGACTCTGTTACGATCGACGGCATGCTTGAATCGCTTCTTGGGTACACTGATGAGGATCTGTACTGATGCTCCTTTCCCCGAGTGCTCTTGTAAGGCATACACAGTCCTGATAGGAAAGGTTGCCAGCGACTGGCTGTCACCTTTTTCGAAGAGCGTCTCTATCAGCTTGTTGCTGACGATGCGCTCCTGCTTCTTGAAAGTGGGAGCAGCCGTCGTCAT
>CADCBH010000085.1 GCA_902799655.1 uncultured Bacteroidales bacterium | reverse complement strand
TGGCATTGGCAAAGACGTTGGCCTTTCCCTTGCCATTTTTTTGAGTGTATTGCTGACTGCCAAGAACAATGGTCTCTGTTCCATTAACCTTGTTGATGCGATCAATGACTGCATCCAGTCGCTTCATCTTCTCAAACTGTTCTGCATTTGTGTCAAACAAGTCCTGTTGAATAGGACTGTTAGGCCCAATTCCCATGACGATGACACCTGCTTTCTTATAGTGATAGCCCTGACGGTAGAGCTTCTGAAGAACTTCATTAGCTGCTTTGACAATAGTGACAGTCGAGCTGGAGGGTGTGAGAAGACGCATTTCCTGAAAGTTCCAGTATTGAGGCAGGTCTTCACGGAAAGCATTTGTGTTGAGGAATACGCCTACGATGGATGCTACGGTACCTTGCTGACGTAGTTTCTCGGCACATCGGGCAGCATAGTTCGATACATGGGTACGTAGTCCGTCGAGTTCTGTAATCATGCCATTGAAAGAACGACTTGTACAGATGGATTTCTTCTTAGCCATCTCTTCATTGGGTACACAGTCTTCACCATTCAGTTCTCGCCAACTTCGCTCAATGACGATGTTGTTAAATGTTGCGTGTACCCAACTCTGGTTATGCTCTGCAAAGTCATAGGCTGTCTTCACACCAAGGGCTTCAAGACGTGCTGCATAACGTCGGCCAATGCCCCAGACTTCATCTATGGGGTACAGTTTCCATGCCTTGATACGCTTCTCGTCTGTATCAATCATGCAGCAGTGTCGGTAGCCCTGGTATTTCTTGGCGAAATGACTGGCCATCTTTGCAAGAGTCTTATTGGGTGCCAGTCCGATACTGACAGGCATTCCTACATTTCGCTTGATCTTCTTATGAAGTTCTTCTCCCCATGCTTTCAAGTCCAGATGCTCCATGCCATCAAGATAGACAAAGCACTCGTCGATACTGTAACGGAAGTAGGCAGGTGTCTCCTTGCTGATGATTGATACCACACGGCTTGTCAGTTCGCCGTACAACTCATAGTTGGATGAGAATACGACAATCTTTTGATTGGGGAACTGCTCTGCCAGTTGGAAATAAGGTGTTCCGGCTTTGATGCCCATCTTCTTGGCTTCATTAGACCGTGCCACCACGCAGCCGTCATTATTCGATTATTCCTAAATTTTGATTATTCCGAATATTCTTTGTAAGCTATTGGTTTACAGCTATTCTCTATCAGGATATCGGAATAAAAATATGCCGAACATTCGTATCTTACAGGGGGATTTCAAAGAGAAGTTAGAGTTACCCATTGCTGAAGGGTTGAAAGCTGGTTTCCCATCACCAGCTGAGGATTACAATCACGAAACGCTGGACTTCAATCGTGACCTCATACGCAATCCTGAAGCCACTTTCTATGGGAAAGTGGAAGGCGATTCTATGATAGAAGCAGGAATTAATGATGGTGATATAGCTGTCATTGACCGTTCCATCGAAGCACAGGACGGGGATATAGTCGTTGGATATATCAATGATGAGTTCACCGTCGTTGGATATATCAATGATGAGTTCACCATCAAGTACCTCGACCTGCGTCACCGTAAGGACGGCTATATCGAGTTACGTCCTGCCAACAAGGACTTCAAGCCTATCCGTATCGATGCAGATGATGACTTTGAAGTGTGGGGCGTGGTAATTTGGACTATCAAACGCTGGAAATAAAGGTTTGGATTCATGTACGGCATCATTGACTGCGATAACTGTTACGTATCATGCGAGCGCGTCTTTCGACCAGATTTGAAGGACAAGCCTGTCGTTGTTCTCTCGAACAATGACGGTTGCGTAGTGGCACGGTCAAATGAAGCCAAGAAAATGGGCATCAAAGCCGGAACACCTTATTTCCAACTGGCAGAGCAATTTCCCAATCAGAAGATTGTTGTATTCTCATCCAACTATGAGTTGTATGGTGAACTGACAAGCCGTGTGGTTTCAATCATCAGCAAGGAGGCTCCAGCCTATTTCCGCTACAGCATCGACGAGTGCTTTGTCTATCTTGATGGCATGGAGCATCTGGATTTGAAAACATGGGGCGAAGAACTTCATAAGAAAATCAAACGAAACGTAGGAATGCCTGTCAGCATCGGACTGGCACCTAATAAGACCCTTGCAAAGATGGCCAGCCACTTCGCCAAGAAATACCAGGGCTACCGTCACTGCTGCATGATTGATACAGATGAGAAGCGTATCAAGGCATTGAAACTATATCCCATTGATGAAGTTTGGGGCATTGGGCGACGTTATGCTGCACGTCTCGAAGCACTTGGCGTGAAGACTGCCTATGACTTTGCAGAGCATAACCAGAGTTGGGTACACGCAACATTTAACAACATCGTCATTGAGCGTACTTGGCGAGAATTGAGCTAAGAAGAAATCCATCTGTACCAGCCGTTCTTTCAATGGCATGATTACCGACCTTGATGGACTTCGTACTCATGTATCGAACTATGCTGCCCGTTGTGCCGAGAAATTGCGCCAGCAAGGTACGGTTGCATCCATTGTAGGCGTATTTCTCAACACAAATGCTTTCCGTGAAGACCTGCCTCAATACTGGAACTTTCAGGAAATGCGTCTTCTTACCCCCTCCAGCTCGACTGTAACCATTGTCAAAGCAGCTAATGAAGTTCTTCAGAAGCTCTACCGTCAAGGTTATCACTATAAGAAAGCAGGTGTCATAGTCATGGGAATTGGGCCTAACAGTCCAATTCAGCAAGACTTGTTTGACACAAATGCTGAACAGTTTGAGAAGATGAAGCGACTGGATGCAGTCATTGATCGCATCAACAAGGTCAATGGAACCGAGACCATTGTGCTTGGCAGTCAGCAATACACT
>CADCBH010000084.1:1630-2621 GCA_902799655.1 uncultured Bacteroidales bacterium | reverse complement strand
TACTGGGAAGTCAATCTCAGGCTTGATGATATGATACAGACTCTTCTCATTGTCGCCAGCCTCTGCCCTCGCCTCTTCAGAGTCAAGCACATCGTAGGGGCGGCTTTCTACTTGTTCCACCAGCTCCTTCGGCGGGCGGATTCCCTTGAATGGTTTTACAATTGCCATAAAAGCTTGTTCTTTAACTTTTTTACTTTTTTACCTTCTCAAAGATTGGCTTTGATTTTCTCGATCATCTCAGCATATTCAGCATCCGAGAGATACACCTTGCCAGGATTCATCTGGAACGTACCGCCATAGTCTGGACCATCCACGTACTTCGGAACCAGATGGAAATGCAGGTGCGACAACTTGTCACTATAGGCACCATAGTTGATCTTCTCTGGATTGAAGGCCTTCTGCATGGCACGTGTCACACGCGTCACATCAGCCATGAAGGCATTACGATCTTCATCCGATAGTTCGTTGAGGTCGTTCACATGGTCCTTGTAGGCCACGAGGCAACGGCCACGATAAGTCTGCTCCTTAAACAGGAAGGCACGCGACACTGACAACTCACAGATCTCAATCATCAAGTCGTGTAGTGTCTGATTATTAGTGCAGTATAGGCACTGCTTGGGATCACTTTGCATAATTCGTTATGTTTTAAGTTATGATTTTAGGTGCAAAAATACACAAATTCTTCCGATTCTCAAAATCTTTGCAGGGATTATTTGCACACGTCGCAAATAAATCGTATTTTTGCACCACGAAACCAATAACCAATTAAGCTATAAGCGTATGAAGAAAATTTTACTTTTTGTATGTAGTCTGCTCATCAGCATGAGCGCAAATGCCGCAGATTTCGAATCTGCAAAAGATGCCGTCAAGAACATGGGCCTTGGATGGAATCTGGGTAACACCCTCGATGCCAATGATGCCACCAAGACCTGGAAAACAACAGAAGAGCATGAGACATGTTGGGGGCAGCCCGTCACTACACCCGAGTTAC
>CADCBH010000084.1:0-1592 GCA_902799655.1 uncultured Bacteroidales bacterium | reverse complement strand
GATCGACAACGGTATGTATTGCCTCCTCAACGTTCATCATGACACAGGAGCCGATGGTGGAACGTTCAAGTCTTGGATCAAGGCATCAGGCGCTAACTATACAGCCAACAAGGCTAAATATGAAGGGCTGTGGAAGCAGATAGCTGAGACCTTCAAGGACTATGATCAGCATTTGCTCTTCGAAGCCTATAACGAGATGCTGGATGAGAAAAATACTTGGAACGAGCCAGTCGATAAGACCGATGGCTATAAGGCTATTAATGACTATGCCAAGAGTTTTGTAACCGTTGTAAGAGCTACGGGTGGCAACAATGCCCAGCGCAACCTCGTCGTGAACACATATTCTGCCAGCAATTCTTCTGCAGCAATGAAGGCTTTGGAGTTGCCTGAGACAACAGGACATATCGTCTTCCAGATACACAACTATCCTAACTGGAAAGATGAAAGCACCACTCGTCAGTTGATTGACAACCTCATCAGCGATATCAAGACAAATCTCATCAGCAAAGGTGCTCCTGTCATTATCGGCGAATACGCCACATTCACCACATTTCCCGCAAATCTCGACTATTATGAAAAAGACCGTAAGTTAGCTCTCTATGCGATGGATTACTTCATCACAAAGACGAAGGATGCTGGCATCGGCACTTTCTATTGGATGGGACTCTCTGACGGTATCAACCGCACATTGCCTGCTTTCAATCAGCCAGACCTTGCAGAGTGCCTGGCAAAAGCCTATCACGGCAGCGACTTCAAGGGCATCTATCCTACTGTAGATGACTTTCAGATCGTGTATGTCGTCAAATGGGAGAAAGAATGGTCAGAGTTGTTCCTCTATGGTAACTGGAACACTGTCACCCCGCTTAAACTGGAAGATTACAAGGCTGTGCGTGTCGAAGTAGACGAAGTGCCAGCAGCTGGTAGTCTGCAGGTAAAGGTCTATGGCGATCCTGATGGCAAGAATGCAGATGGTTCTCCCAAGTTCAAGGAGGGGTATTATGAATTGTCATCAGACTCAAAGACGACCACCGTTACTTTCGATCAATCCAAGACAGGCTCTGTAGTCTCGCGCCTTACCCTGCAGACCAATATTGGTGCCACACAGGCAAAAATCACCAAGGCGGTACTCATCAAGAGCGACGACACTGAGGTGGAACTGGCACCCACCGTTGCCTGGGGATGTTCGATGACTACTGAGTCAACTCCGAAACCCACAGCCGTCCAGTCTGTTAAGGCCATAGCATCTGAGACTGATGGCGCTATCTACAACCTCAGCGGTCAGCGCGTATCCTCGCCAAGTAAGGGTATCTATATCCAGAATGGTAAGAAGATTATCATAAAATAAAAGCATGAACATCAAGAGATTACTGAGTGTCAGCATACTTCTGGCAGTTACCTCAACGCTATACGCACAAACAGGCTTGGACAAGACGGCCCAGCAGATAGCTGCGGAGATGATACCAGGATGGAACCTGGGTAACACGTTGGAGGCCAATCGCGACTTTGCCATCACGGAAGGAGCGACTTATAAGCCTGCTGTCACTATCTTCTCCAACTACGGCGGACTGGAATCTGAGACTGCCTGGCAAAAG
>CADCBH010000083.1 GCA_902799655.1 uncultured Bacteroidales bacterium | reverse complement strand
AAAAACTAGATTAAGACAATTTATATCTCTCACAAGTTTTTATTTTGGCAGGGTGCTGGCAGTGATGCTCGCCCCTGTTTTTCTTTGGTACTCACTGGGTGTGCATCCCATGATGGATTTGAAGTTACGATAGAACGAACTTGCTGACGAGAAGCCTGACTTTTGTGCAATGTCAGCAAGAATCGCCTTGGGATGATTGTCCGATGAGCGTGGCTGCATATTGAATACGCCTCAGATTAGTATAATCGGAGAATGACATACCAATCTCTTTATTGATCGCATTGTATATATAATTACGATTCGTATTAAGCATCATCGCCAAATCGTTGAGCTTTAGGTTTGAATGCAGGAATACTTTCTCCTGATCCATGAGCCTTCGTATTTCATTGGCCAGATATTCCATGTCAGCAGCTGATGCTTGTGTGTCCTGGGTGATAATTCCTGTTTCCGCCAGTGTGGTTGAGGCATATTTGTCATCTTCTTCAAGTTGACTGACTGAGAATTGTTGGTAGAGACCGAAATAACCTATGAGCAGTATTAAGATAGAGAATGTAGCGGCAGGAATGGTTACTAACCAAACGGACTCTGCAAAATAGTTTCGGTCTATAAAGCTACAGGCAAACGATATCATAGAGGCCAGGACGAGCAACGTCAGCAATGGCTTGATGGGATGAAGCGTCTTGTCTTCCGTATTTGAATAATAGTTCTCAATTTTCCAGTTGTAGGTGTTGATGTAACGCCAACAGGCAAAGCATATTGTAAGTATCTCAAGTGCGAAGACGATCTTTACGGTAAGATGTACCAGTGCCAATGTTCTTGGATATCCCTCTAATCCTACTAACTCTGAACTATAGATGTGATGGAAGATAAACGTATTGATCTCTGCCTTATCCATCAGACCGTAAAGTGTTCCTGCACTGATTCCACATAAAGCTGCTGGTAGGAGATAACATAGTTGCCGCTTGCGGTCTGAAATGATACGATTGAAGAAAGTGAGGTGCCCCATATATAATAAGGTAGCAGCCAACATGAAAATGAGTAGCAGAAAACGCGCTCTGTCCCATCTGTTGCATATGCTGAGGCCCAGTAATACCGATAGGGTGCCACAGATATACATTGGTGCGGAGGTGATAATTGTGTTGAGCATTGGGTTGCAAAGGTAGCAATTTTTGTGGGAAATCCACGCTTGTTTGATTGGAATTTTAGGCTAATATCGTCAAAATGCTACTTTTTGTCTGCAAAAAAGAAAAAACAGGTCGCATCTGTAATCTGATGCGACCTGTTTTTGGTATATCTTCAGTGGATAGCCTTACTTCTTGGCAGGCTCGGGAATCTCAATCTCTTCCTCCTTAATGCTGCGGCCCAGTGTCAGGTAGGCTACTGGCGCTGCGATGAAGAGTGAAGACAGTGTTCCGAATACGACACCCAAGATCATTGCGAACGAGAATGAGCGGATGCTGTCACCACCAAGGATGAAGATAGCCAGCAGCACAATCAGCGTCGTTACCGAGGTGTTGATGGTACGGGCCAGCGTCTGGTTCAGTGAGTCGTTGAACAGCTGCTGGCGATCGCGCTTGCTATACAAGCCTAAGTTCTCACGGATACGGTCGAATACCACCACCTTATCGTTGATAGAATAACCGATCACCGTCAGGATGGCACCAATGAACGTCTGGTCGATCTCGAGCGACATCGGAACCCAACCCCACAGTACGGAGTAGAAACCGATCACAACGAGGGCGTCAAGAGCCAATGCTACTGTTGAACCGACAGAGAATGCTACGTTACGGAAGCGGAGCAGGATGTACAGGAAGATGGCGACGAGGGCAATCACGACAGAGATGATGGCACCATATGTGATGTCCTTAGCCACAGAAGGACCTACCTTTGCAGAAGAAATGATAGATCCGCCCTGACGGATATCCGGATTCTTGAAGGCATCGACATTCTCCTGACTTACCAGTCCGGCCTTCTTCAGTGTGTTGAAGAGAATGGTCTCTGCCTGGTCGTCAACGTCTGGATTATTCGATTCGATGTCCCAGTTGGTTGAGATACGTACCGTCTTGCCGTCGGTACCCAGGGCGATGACGCTGGTGTTAGCCTCCTTACCCTGATTCTCGCCCATGGTATTGATGAAGGCGCCAGTCAGCGCAAGGCGAACATCCTCAACGTGTGTCTCCTTGTCGAGTGTTACGACATAGTTACGGCCACCGGTGAAGTCGATGCTCCGGCTCAGGCCGCGCACAGCGAACGAACCGCAGAAGATGATGGCGGCGATGCCCCAGATGGTGAAGGTCTTCTTGTATATGCCCATGAAGTTGTAGTGGGCGTTCTGCATCAGATTCTTCGAATAGCCTGTCACGAAGGTGAGGTTTGTCCACTTGTCCTTGCTCAGCATGTGGTCATAGACGACACGCGTCATGAATACGGCAGTGAAGAAGGATACGAGAATACCGATGATCCAGGTTGTGGCGAAACCCTTCACAGGACCTGTACCGAAGTAGTTAGAGTCGAAGATAGCGCTGAAAGCGTTAGAGTAACCCTTATTGAGGCTTTCCTTTACGCTGAGTCCCTTCTTCAGCTCTTCTTTGATACGCTCATAAATAAGCACGTTGGCATCCACAGCCGTACCCAGTGTCAGCACGATACCGGCGATACCAGGCATCGTCAGTGCGGCCTGGAATGAGGTCAGGATACCGAGTGTGAAGAACAGGTTGAAGAGCAGGGCGATATCAGACAGGATACCTGGGATAAAGCCGTAAAGCATGATCATGTAGATCATCAGCAGCACGAAGGCTACGATGAACGAGATGATACCCTGCTGGATAGACTGTGCACCCAGTGACGGACCGACCACCTCTTCCTGCACGATGCGGGTAGGAGCCGGCATCTTACCAGAGTTCAGCGTGTTGGCAAGGTCCTTGGTGTCCTCGATGGTGAAGTTGCCAGTGATCTGAGAGTTACCACCGTCAATCTGGCTGAGGATACGGGGAGCTGTATAGACAGCGTCGTCGAGCACGATAGCTACGGCCTTACCAATGTTTTGCTTGGTAATCTGGCTCCAGCGGCGGGCACCGTCAGAGTTCATCTGCATAGATACGCAAGGACGGCCTGAGTTGGGTTCGAAATCATCCTTTGAACTGGTGATGACATCACCTTCCAGTGGAGCACGGCCACTGGGCTCAGTGATTTTCAGAGCATAGAGCTCAAAGATGTCACCCTTCGTGTTCTGGCCACCGAAATCCTCAGGCTTAGCACCCCAGCGGAGCTTCAGCTCAGCAGGCAGGATCTGATTTGCCAGTTCAGAGTAGATAATCTTATTGACCTCAGCGGTATCACGGGCATTGGCATAACCTACGACGGCGAGTGTGTTACCCTGTGTGGGCTGGAAGATAGCGAACAGCGGGTTCTGCTTCTTTGCCAGTTCGGCAGCTTTGTTGTCAGCAGCCTTGTTGTCCTTCTTAGCCAGCTTGGCTGCCAGATCGCCAGTTGTTGCCTTGGCGGTGTCGGCTGCAGCCTCTGCGTTCTCAGCCACGGCGGTGGTGTCTTCCTCCTCCACAGCCTGACCACCCGTTGCGGCATAGCGCTGGTTCAACTGAGCGAGCAGCGGAGTGATCTCCTGACTGTTGTAGGTCTCCCAGAACTCAAGGTTGGCGCTTCCCTGAAGCAGCTTACGTACGCGCTCAGGCTCTTTGATACCAGGCATCTCCACCATGATACGGCCGCTCTGACCTTCGAGCTTCTGGATGTTCGGCTGAACAACGCCGAACTTGTCGATACGGTTACGGACTACGTTGAATGAGTTGTCAACGGCACTCTGTACCTCAGCGCGGATGGCTGCCTCTACCTCTGAGTCAGAGCTCTGAGTGCTTACCTTGCCCTTCATCTGCTGAGTAGCAAAGATGGCAGCGAGAGGACGGCCGTTGCCTTCCTGTTTCCAATACTTGATGAACAGAGAT
>CADCBH010000082.1:675-2427 GCA_902799655.1 uncultured Bacteroidales bacterium | reverse complement strand
TATATTGAACAAAAAAACACGACCTTCACCCTCTGTTCTCCCTCATTGACAGATACTATAATCACCAATCTTTGACAATATTTATTAGTGTCGAAACCCTTTTCTGCTCTGATGGTGGATATATCAATACCAAAACTTTACTATGGACGACATCAGTACCTGGCATCATCTTCTGCTTCAGATAATAGATATTGCCATTCTGTGTATATCCAGAAGCGATTCCCTTAGAATCTGATCTGTACGTGATATTCTTCACTATCTCTGTTGGACTAAGCCATACCCTTTCTTCTGGGAAATCGATTTGTGTTGACCACGCCCCAAGTAATGGCCAATAGCATAATAGGATTTTACCATCCGAGAATATTTCTACGTATCCAGGAACATCATCAACCCACAATTTTGATCGTTTATAGGTGCTGGGATATTTAAACTCACCGTCAGAGTGCCAGCTCCATGACGTATCATTCTCTTCCATGACATTCTCTTTCTTGATAGGCTTACCCCATGACACGCCTACCAGAATCACTAATGCCATCACAATGATGACTCCTATCATTAATCTCTTCATAGTCTATCCTTATCGTTTCTTGCCCTTTACTTCTTATCCACACTGACTATTGGCGCATAGGTGCCTGTCCCTTATGCGCCCCAGAATTCACCCGATAACCAACGGCAATGATTGTTTTTAGCATATAGAGCGTTTGTTCTCGCTTCACTTGCCGTTTACCTTCCTGTTGAACTATTTCCATTTTGGAAACAGTTGCCTCCACCTTCTGTTCACCCGTATCGTAGATGTTCTTCAGATGCTTGCTGATATCAGGCACATTTACTGTATACAGTTTCGCCATTGCCTTCTGTGTCATCCATATAGTTCCGTTCTTGATGACCACCTGCACATTGCCTTCGTTATCTGGCAAATCGTATAATAAAAACTGTATCTCGTTCATTTTCCTCTTTCTATTTATCCATATTCATATTCGTTTGCAAAGTTACATCTTTTTCTTCTACTTAGTTGTTTTTGCTGTCAAAAAGCATCTTTATAGTGTTCTCGTTCATGTCCTGTATTTATTCCCTCTCACAAGGGGTCTGACACTTTGTGAGCATTCGATTACTTGGTCGCCTTACGGTATTCCGATGGAGTCATCTTGAATCGCTCGCGGAATAAGGTATTGAAGTGGCTGCGGGTAACAAAGCCGCTCATCTCAATGATGAGGCCTATCGAATGGTCGGTCTCGGCCAGCAGTTGTGCGGCATGTCGCAATCGCCAGTCTTCGATAAAGTCACCGATCGACTGTCCGTTGGCACATTCTCGTATGGCATCAGCCAGCAGATTGTAGTTGGTACCCAGCAGTTGGGCCATACTGTCGCGGTTCATGTTGCTGTCGGTATAGGGCTTCTGCTCCTTCATCAGTCTGACGATGCGCTGATACAGTTGTTGGTTGCCCGACAGTGCCGTCTCAGGCGTCTCTTCCAAAGCCTGCTCTGCTTCGTTCTGCTTTTCCAGCATCTGCTGAATGGTGGCATACAGGTCGTGGTTGCGCTCGTTCAGACGGCGTCTGTCCATCATGATGCGCCACAGGGCCAGTGCGCCCAGAACAACGATGGTGACGAGTGCTATTATAATAATAAGGTGTATGCGCTCGCTGGCCTCCTTCTCTTTCAGAGCCATCTCAGCCTCCTGCGTCTTAAACTTCGCCTCATACTCTTCTGCCTTGCTGTTGCGTTCACGGACTGTGAGGCTGTCCTGGATGA
>CADCBH010000082.1:0-624 GCA_902799655.1 uncultured Bacteroidales bacterium | reverse complement strand
GCTGATGGTGTCGCCTTGCTGCAGCAATTCCTCCCGTCGCTCGCTTAGCTCTTCCACGCGGGCTTTGTTACCCGTCTTAACATAGTAGGGAAGAATGTTAAACTGTCCTGTGGGCGTCATGGCGTATGATGTTTTTTCAAAATTCTCGGCAGCGCGTCGCGCCTCGTCCATGTGTCCTAATTCCGCCTCCAAGCAGGCCAGCACGCAGTAGGCTCCGCCCCGCTGTTTCTCGAAGTAGCCCTCAGGCATCTTGATACCCTTCTGCTCCATCTCGTCGATGAAGGCCAGCCGCTCGCGGCATACCTGTGCCCCTTCGGCGTATTTCTTGTTCTCGCCAAGCCTTTGGGCCAGCAGACTCATATAGTACGAAGCCTTGGGCTGGGCACCTGCATCGTCCATACTTCTGATGATGTCGATGGCTTTCCTCAAATATGCCTCACCCGAACCAGGGCGCTGCAGCTCCATGGCCGAGCCTGCTGTAGCGTAGAAGGATGCCTCCTGTCGCTTTAAACCGCGCTGGCGTGCCAGTTCTATGCCTTCCAGTGCTGCGTTCAGTGTCTCTTCCGCCTTCCCTTCCGACATACAGATCGTGGTGTAGCCGTCGAGTGTCGACAGGTAGACGTC
>CADCBH010000081.1 GCA_902799655.1 uncultured Bacteroidales bacterium | reverse complement strand
CCAAGAAGCTGAATTATACAGAATAAAGAATTTGACAAAACTTATTGAATATGAAAAAGATTATCTCACTGATATGCGCCTTGATGGTGGTGTCGGGCATGGCTTTAGCGCAGAGGGGAGAACCTGTGGTCATTCCTCTCTGGCCTAATGGAGCACCCAACGACAACCATCTTACTGGCGAGGAAGGGCACCCAGACCCAAGGAGTGTCAACAATGTTTCTAAGCCTGAGTTGTGGGTTTACCCTGCATTTAGACCTAATGGTACTGTCATCATCGCTTGTCCTGGTGGCGGATATGTCTATTTGGAGATAGAAAAAGAAGGCACTGCGTTGGCACCTTGGTTCAACTACATAGGCGTGACGCTGGCTGTGCTGAAATATCGTATGCCCAACGGACATTTTGAGACCTCTTTGAGTGATGTACAGGAGGCAATCAAGATTATGCGTCAGCATACCTACGACTGGAAGGTGAATCCAAACAAGGTGGGTGTCATGGGGTGCTCTGCTGGTGGTAACCTGGCTTGTGAAGCTGCTGTTCAGTTTACGGGCCCAGAAAATAGACCTGATTTCCAGATTCTGCTCTATCCCTCCACCATTCCTAATAGCTATATGAACAATGAGATGCATGGAGCTAATGCCACTCAGGAAATGATAGACAAATACACTATACTCAAAAATGTCAAGCCTAACACTCCTCGTGCTTTTATAGCTTGCAGTGCCGACGACCCTATCGTGTCGTTTGAAGAAAGCATTCAATATTTTCGCGTGTTACAACAGAACCGCATTCCATCAGTGTTGCATATTTATCCTACAGGTGGTCACGGATGGTGCGAAGGTCCGTGGTTTCATTACGCACGCGAATGGAAAGCCGAGTTGGAAAGATGGCTCCTTGAAGAATAAAAGAATGCTCTCACCGTTAGCCAAACTGACTAAGGTGAGAGCATTTAACTTAATAAGTGAAGAATCTACTATTTAACACTGTCAATCCTGTTCTGATAGAATTGGCGGAAAACACTCCACTTATAATAGGCGATGTGGGCTATGTCTTCATTTCTCACGGACACAGCGACCATGCTGGCGGCTTACGGTACTTCTTGGAACACAATCAGAACGCTCAGGTTATCGTCTCGCCAGATGCAATGATCGGTTAGTTCTTTTCCAAACGAGGTAATCTGCATAGCATTACCGCGGAATGGCCGGAAATAGAAAATGATAAACTCATACTAATAGACCAAACCTGTGAGATAGTAGAAGGTCTTCACGCTATTGCCCATATACCTCAGATTCATCCAATACCCAAGGGTAATCAGAATCTCTATATTCAGTATTCCGACAGAGATTATATCCACGACGATTTCCGTCATGAACTAGCCCTGTATGTGGATGGTCTGCTATTCACAGGCTGTGCTCATAGCGGACTGGAGAATATTCTGGCGGCATGTCCTTGGCCAGTTCATTCCGTTGTAGGTGGTTTCCACTTACTCGACGGACAAGAGACGGATGATGAGATAAAAGCCTTGGCTCAAAGGCTGAAAGCAATGTATCCAGAATGAAAGCAATGTATCCAGAAACGCAGTTCTACACCAGCCATTGCACAGGTGACCATGTGTTTGAGGTAATGAAAGACGTGATGGGCGAGCAATTACAGTCCTTCAGATGTGGAACCATCATAGCATAGAAAGGAATAGAAGGTAACTTACAACTTGATTCCGAACTTCACAATCCGCTCTTCCATCATCCCATCGGGCATGAATCGGAGGAGCGTTTCCGTGATAGTGTTGAGCATACGCTGGCGGATGTAGTCCTCGCGGATATAAAGCGACACTCGACGCTGTGAGAGATAGTCACCCTCGATGCGGCGCACGTTCTCTCGCTGACGATCGGAAAGGAAAGGCAGGTGCATCTCTGGGATAATGGTAAAACCACCGTTCTCATCAACGATGCGGATAAGCGTCTCAATGCTGCCTGCCTCATAGACGCGATTGCCTTTGGTTCGCGCTTTGCAAAAACTAAACGCACTCTCACGCAGACACTGAGCCTCCTTCATGATCCACATCTTCTCATGCTCCAGATTCTCAGGCTTGAACATGGGCAACTTGCGCCAACAGCTCTCAGAGAGATAGACCATGAAACGCTCTGCGTAGAGCGGCACTTCAAGGATGCCCTGACGTGTGTTACCACTGATGGCAATACCAGCGTCAAGATGTCCCAACAGTAGTTCGCTAAGCATCACGTCGGCCTTCATCTCGCGGATGGAGAGTTTCACGGTAGGATAACTTTCCATGTAATGACGGATGAACTTGGGCAGGATGTATGGCGCGATGGTAGGACCGACGGAGAGTGCCAGTTCGCCATTAATGGCTCCCTTGTCTTCAGCCACGAGTTCCGTAATACGTTCTGCTTCAGCCAACGCTTTTTCTGCTTGACGGATAATCTTCTCGCCAGCCGTTGTCGGAGTGACGAGCTTGTTGCTGCGCTCGAAGATGCGCACATCGAGTTCTTCTTCCAGTTTCACAAGCATGGCACTGAGCGTAGGCTGTGAGATACCACACTGTTCGGCAGCCTTGGCGAAGTTGCGCTGACGGTCGATAGCCACGATGTATTTCAGTTGTTGAAGGGTCATACGCTTCTTTAATGATAGATAAAACCGATGCAAAGTAAGATAAAATAATTCGTTTATCTATTGTATTCTTCGTACCTTTGCACCGATTTTAAGAATTAATAAGGAATATGAATCAGAAAAAGAACTTCCATCGCCATTTTGCGACACCAGGATTAGACCTCTATTGGATCATCATCTCTTATATCATCGTCGGGTGGTTCTTCCCCGTTGTGGGACTCATCGCACTCATTTGTATGATTGGTCCCGTGATGACCAGCATCTGGAAAGGGCGCTGGTGGTGCGGTCATGTGTGTCCTCGCGGCAACATGTACGACCGTCTGCTGTCGAAGTATTCACCCCACAAGCCAATACCGGCATTCGTGCGTACTTTCGGCTTCCGCCTGTTCATGGTGTTCTTTATCTTCAGCATGTTCGGCATCCAGCTGACATTCACTGTTCCCTGGAGCGAGGGCGGATTGGCAATGTGGGGTGGCATCGGGCGCGTCTTCTGGACTATTATCGTGGTGACTACCATTGTCGGCGTTACGCTGAGTTTCATTTATGCGCCACGCACATGGTGCTCGTTCTGTCCAATGGGTACCATCTCCCGTTGGGTGGCTCCTAAGAAGGCACCACTGCCCAAGGCCTTTACGAACATCCACGTATCGAGTGCCTGTCAGATGAAGTGTAAGAGTTGTGCCCGCGTCTGTCCGATGCAACTCACGCCCTATGACAGTCGCGGTCAAGAGTCTGGCTATCTGCATCCCGACTGCATCAAGTGCGGCAAATGCACATTGGCCTGCCCTACGAAGATTATGACATTAAAACATTAAGCATTAAAACGATTATGGAGAATATCAAAGATTATCAGCAGTACCTCAGAGGTTACAACTATACAGGCATCACGCCAGTTATCATCGATTTCTATGCCACATGGTGTGGCCCTTGTCA
>CADCBH010000080.1 GCA_902799655.1 uncultured Bacteroidales bacterium | reverse complement strand
TAGTCGTGTATTTATTATCATATATCTCTTTCAGCATTTCAATCTCATGTACAGACTGTTGCACGCAAGCAGCATGCTCCTGATTGATTTCGCGCACCAGGTCGTTCACGTCGATGATGCCGTGTGCCAGCTTCGACTCTGCAGCCTTTCTCACAGACTGTCGCAGCGAGATAATATCTCCGTCCTGAGCCATCAGCTTCTGATAGCGTGCAATGTTCTCGTGCTGCTGAATCTGTTCCAGGTTGTTATTGAAGAGGAATACCTCCCGGTTGTTTTCTGTCATATCACGCTGCAACTGCAGTTTTGCCTTGTCGTTCTTGCGAGTATAGAGGGCACCGATGTTCCACGTTACCCGTGCACCGACGATGCCGTTCAAGCTCCATTTGTGGCGCATCATATCCTCAAACATATTCAGGCCCGGATAACCGTAGAAGCCCTGAGCAAACACGCCTACCTTCGGCATCAGCGCTGCGTTGAGTGCTTTCTCCTGAGCATTCAGCACGCCTATCTGTGCATCCAGCGCCTTCAGTTCCGGACGACGGTTTTCTGCTGTCAGCCCTCCGCCTTCTGCCTTCACCTGCGGTTTTTGTATGTTATTTATCTCTATGCCGCAGAATGTACTCAGCATGCGCTGTAACATCTGCTTCTGCGATGCCAGTTCGGTGGCTTTCTGTATCGCGTTAAGACGCTCTGCCTTCACATTCTGCAGGTCGCTCTCGGCTGCTGTGCCCCGTTTGGTCATCGACTCCAGTTTGCGTTCGTTGCCTGCCAACAATGTCTGTAGGTCGTTGTTCAACTTGATTTGTTCTTCAAGCAACAGCAATCCGAAATACATCTCGTTGACACGCTTGCGAACATTATAAATATTCACTTCGTTCTGTGCTGTCTGCACCTTGCCCTGTTCACGAGCAATGCGTTTCTGACTGCCTATAACACCACCATCATAGATGGTCTGCTGTAAATCGATACCCACACGGTACTGGTCTTTCTTCAGTCCCTTAACATCGATGCCCATACCACTTAACATCGATTTCATACCATCAGGCCATGCCATCACATCGCTCTGATACGTTGCCTGTGCTGATGCCGATACTTGCGGTAGCCATCCCTTTTGGATGTTGGATACCGTCAACTGAGTGGTCTTCTCGATGAGTCCGTACTGTTGTATCAGCGGATAATTGCTCTCTGCTGCCTGCTGACATTCTTCCAGCGTCTGTCCCGACGCCAGCATCGGCAGCATCATCAAAACTAACATTAACTTTTTCATAGCAATTTTGTCATTGAATTCCGTATGCAAAACTACATCGTTATTTTCATATATGCGTTATCCGCAGGGATGAAAAAATGTCCTTTTTGTTCGATTTGCGTAAAAACAGAGCATTGTTTCGTAAAAAATAATTATCTTTGCAAACAAAAAAGCCCTAATTATGAACAAGCAACCGCAATTAATAGACGTCACTCGAATGCGTGATATCCTCGCACCTCACCTCACAAAGATTCGCGAGAATATCTTTTTGAATAGTGAATTGGCCATAATTCATGGCGACCACCAGGCATTCAGTCTAATGATGCAACAAAAGCCACCCTTCACTATCAACGATCACCGACTGGGTGTTATTCTGAATGGCGAGGCCAGCATCAACTTCAACCTGCAAGACTGTCAGCTCAAGAGCGGCACCCTCGTCTATGTCAGTCCAGGCACCATCATCCACCCCAAGCACCTGTCGCCCGACCTCCGCATCTATGGAATGGCGCTCTTTTCAAACTTTCCCATGCCCTTTGCGCAAGGACAGATGCCATCTGCCTTCAATGGTCAGGTGCGCGACTTCCAGTTACCAGCCAGCGAGAGCGACCAAGATGGTGCATCAGCCCGAATACCATCATCCCACAGCCAGCGCACTTGTGGCAGCATTAATGCAACATTACGACGGATGCTATCGCAAACAAGCTGACCGGGCTATTCTCTCACAATCGCGTGAGCAGACCATCTTCGACCGTTTCCTTCAACTGGTCACCCAGCATTGTGCCGAACAACACCAGATAGGCTACTATGCCGAACGTATGTGCCTCACTGAGCGCTACCTGAGCACCATTATCCGCCAAACAAGCAGCGTCACAGCCAAAGACTGGATTGACCGTGCCCTCATCGCACGTATAAAGATAGAACTGCGCCACACGGATAAACCTGCAGCACAGATTGCCGATGAGATGCATTTTGCCAATCCCTCATTCTTCTCAAAATACTTCCGTCGCCTCACCGGCATGACTCCCGGCGAGTATAAATCTATCAGTTGAGTAACTTTTGTATTGGGAAAGTGGTATCATCAGGTTCAAGATCCGGTTGCCCGATGTCAGTCAAGATCACCACACGAGGTTTCTGTTGTGCCTGCGCTCCCATTGCCAGGAGACAGATCAGCAGGGGAATAAGCAAGTTCTTTCTCATCAGTATCTGTATAATTTAAAATGTTGTATCTGGAATGCACCTACGGGTATGCGCACATGACGACCTTGATGCGTCTGGTCGCCATTCAGGTGACGGATGATGTGCTGCTTGCCATCAACAATCTCCACCTCCTCGCATTTCGCCAACCCGATGCGCTGCTGAAAGGTAACCACCACCCCACTGCCTATCACCAGGTAATCCTCTTTACCCAGCCGAAGGATGATACAAGCCGTCTCTGGCCATTCCGCATCCTTCGCACCAGGTTCCCAACCCAGCGAGTAACTATGTTTGACGGTGAGACGAATCCCATCAGCAGTGACGATCTCAGCCTCACGCTGTTCGTTGTCGAGCAGCACGGCATCCATATCCTTCGTGCCCTGTCGCTCAAGAATCAACGGCTCTGTCTGCCGCAACAGCTGATAGGATGCCACAAGCGGTGACAGCGAAGAGCCTACCGACGAGAAAGCATTAAGCTGATCGTCCTGCGAGAGATCCATCTGCTTCCAGTCGTTGGCATTGGAAGTCGTTGTGAGCGGATAGTCCTCGATGCTGAACGGACAGAACCCCATCGCCCCATGATGCCCGAAGGCGTAGAGAGCATACATCGCGTCTTTATCCTCCAGGCGTATCTCAGGCACGAAGAGCGGATTGTTGGGTAGGTGATATTTCGCCAGCCACGACTTGATGCCCTTGTCGTAGATATCCACACCCAGCACATCGATAGATGGAGCCCCACAATGCCACAGGTCGATGAGATGAGCCAACGGACCGCCCGACGGATATTGCCCAGGCTTCCGGTCGCGGCTGTTGAGAGCCACATTAACGTACATTGGCAGATTGTAGATTTCACGTCCCGCCTTGGCTATCTGCTCCACATAGGTGGCGTAGGTCCACGTCTGGAAGATCTCCTCCGTATAGATGTCATCCCCAAACAGCTGCGCCCAGTTGGCACCCGCTTTAGCCTGCGGCTGCAGTTTCTCTTTCAGATAAGGGTGCAGCGACTTCTGATGCCTCTTCAGATAGTCGGTCAGCTGCTTGGGCACAGCGCTCTGGTACAACCGCGTCGCATTCGCCGAATAGTCGCGCGGCACCTCAATCATACCGATCTCATTCTCCACCTGCACCATGATCACCGTCTGCTCCAGAGCATCATGATCACGTAGATACGCCATCACATGACAGAAGGCACGCTTGTCGGCCTCCAGCACATTCTTACTCAGCGAAGAAGCCTCCTCAACGGGCACCCCTTCAGACGTATGGGCACGAGGGAAGCGCTTCACGTCTCGCTTAAACCACTCTGGCGCATAGCAACTCATCGAGTTTTTCCAAGCCCCAAACCACAACAGCACCACTTTCAGTTCGTTATGCCTTGCTTCGCTCAGAATCACGTCGAGCGTCCCCATGTCGAACTCACCTTCTTGGGGCTCAATCAACTCCCACGACACGGGAACGAGCACAGTGTTGAGTCCCATCTTGTGGAGATGCGAAAACGTACGCTTCACGTCCTCTGGCGTCGAGGCTGACGAGTTACCCAACTCACCACCAATCATCAGCATAGGCCTGTCGTTGACAACAATCCTAGCCGTACTATTATCACGATGCTCCA
>CADCBH010000079.1 GCA_902799655.1 uncultured Bacteroidales bacterium | reverse complement strand
ACACTACAACAAGGCCCTTGAACTGGTGAACGACTCTTCAATGATCAAGCGCTGGGCTATCCAGAAGGCCGTTTCCGACTCTTACCTGAAGGATCAGGAGTTCGACAAGGCTATCAAGTACTACAACGACATGCTCGCCAGCAAGCCCGACGTGAACTTCGACGACGAGGAAGGTCTGGCCAACATCTACTCAAAGTGGGGCGAAGCTGATCCCGCCAAGAAGAACGAGTACGTCAAGAAGGCCGTTGAAATCTATCGCGCCGCAGGCCAGAAGTATCCCATCCAGCAGGTCTATGCCACCTATATGGCTGCCAGCACCATCAACAAGATTGACGACAACATGAAGCAAACAAGAACGTAGCAGGTGCTAAGGACTACGCAGAGAAGATCCTGGTTATCGACCCCGAGTACAAGCCCGCTCTTGAGATCAAGAACCTGAAGTAATCCAGACTACATACAATTACAGGAAGAGGTGCTCCACAGAAGCACCTCTTTTTGTCTCATAACAAACTAAATGCGCCGGAGAATCATCATCCTATGCTCAGCCATCATGGTTGAGACAGCAGCCATTCAGGCAGACACTGGTGGCTGCCCACAATTGCTGCCCTACAGTACTGGACAGAGCACTGTCGCTGCCGATAGCGTCGTTAAGAAAGAGAGTTTCAAGAAACGGTTTCTCGACCAGCTTAAGACCCTTTATTTCACGTCAAAACACGATTCAAACTACGTAGTACGCCCTAAGTCCAACAAGGGACTGACCCTGAAGCTGTTCATGAATGAGACAGGCTACACGTTCCACGCAAAAGGTACAGTCAACAATATCTACACGAAGACCGACCTCAGCACCAACCGTAAGACCACGTTCTCGTTGGCAGCCAATTTCATGGGAATAGGTGCCGCCGTCGCCATCAACCCGGCCCAATGGAGCGGTGCCTATAAGGACTATGAGTTCAACCTCAGCTACAATGGCAGCCGCTTTAGTCTCGATCTCAGCTACCAGCAGTCGGAATCGCTGTCGGGAGATGTTAACAGCGATATAGGGGGAGGCCATCTTGAGGAGGGCGACGCCACGATGAAAGTGCTGAACCTGACAGGCTACTACACCTTCAACCATCGCCGTTTCTCCTACCCCGCCGCCTTTTCGCAGAGCTATATCCAGCGCCGCTCTGCAGGTTCGTGGCTCGTGGGCATCAGCTATCAGGGAGGCAGCATCAAGACCACCGAAGAACTGGAGCGTCGTCTGCCCGAAGCCGAGGAGATCGAGCTGCACTTCGGCCACTTAGGCATCGGCGGCGGCTATGGCTACAACTGGGTGCCTGGCAGAAGGTGGCTGCTCCACCTCTCAATACTGCCAACCGTCGTGGTCTTTAACCGCAACAGGATGGTCATCGACGGCGAGGAAAAGAAGGCAGAGCGTATGCGCATCAACATGATCTTCAACGAGCGCCTTGCAGTGGTCTATCAGTTTTCGCATCGCTTCTTCGCCGGTGCTACACTTGTCATGAACAACTCCATCTTCGACGACAAGAGCATAGTGGTCAACCAGAACAAGTGGCGCGCCCGTGCCTTCATCGGCATGAGAATCTAACCCCACACGAACACAAAGTGCGGAAGTCCAAACGACTTCCGCACTTTAATATATTTAAACCTGATCACTTATTTCGTGGCGCTTGCAGGAAAGAGAATCGACTTCACGAAGTCCATCAGTTGCTTACTCTCATCGGCGGTATAGTTGTAGATCGCATCGTTGTGCGTACCACCCTTGATGACCATCTTCTTCACGTTCTCATTCGTGGGATCGTCGATGGCGGCACCCGTCCAGGGATCGTTCTCGCCATACACGAAGAACATCTTGCATTTGGTCGTTTTCAGGAAGTCCTTGACCAGATACGACAGCTCGGTCTTATCGCTTGCCTTGATTGCCTTCTCAATGTCATCGAAGTATTTCTTGTCGTTAGCCGTCAGCAATGTGCCCTCCTTGACCCAGCTGTAGTTGTAGCCGATGTTACCCTGGTCAACAGGAATCTGCATTGCGAACGGATCATTGCGCATACGTAATGGACCACGAGTCCCACTGACCGACTTATAGACACGCTTGTCGTTCTCATCGAGATAGAAGAAGAGGGCATAGGTGGCAGGATCGTCGCCTTCCTTGGGGATGAACTTGCTCCAAGCCTCGATGTCGCCATACGACTGCTTGCTGAAGAGGCGATCGTAGGCAAATCCAACGGTATAGTGCAGAACAGAGTCAGCGGGCACATCGAAACCCTGATCCTCCTTATAATACTTCAGCACATATTGAGCTGTGGCATCGAGCACCTTCTTGTCGCTGACGAGCTTCTGGAAAGCGGCCTTGATCTGAGGCAGATAGTCTTTCACGGCACTGTTGATCATGTAGTCGCCGATGCGCATATCCGCATTCTGGAAGAGCAACGGAGCCACAAAAGGCACATACACGTCAACGTCGCCTGGATAGTAGTAGGCATAGTCGTAGGTGGTCATGCCGTTCTTGCTCACACCCGTGCTGAGCCACTTGCCCTTGAGCAGAGCCTTCTTCAGGTCGGTCACGATGTTGTGGAGGTCGGCTGACTGCTGCTTGGCG
>CADCBH010000078.1 GCA_902799655.1 uncultured Bacteroidales bacterium | reverse complement strand
TTCCTGGCGGGTTAAAGATACTGGCAAACTGGGTGAGGATATCATCAGGAGTGCCGATGCCGCGTACCTTTCCTTGGTCCAGAAAAGCGACGCGCTCACAACAACGCACCTCATCGAGATAAGGTGTTGAAGCCACAATGGTAATTCCATGTTCTTTCAGCGTCAACAGCATCTCCCACAACTCCTTACGGCTCACGGGATCAACACCTGTGGTGGGCTCGTCAAGGAAGAGCACGCTAGGTTGATGTACCAATGCGCACGAAAGAGCCAGTTTCTGCTTCATGCCTCCAGAGAGGGCACCTGCCTTACGGTCTTTGAAGCGTTCTATCTGCGAATAGATGGCCTTGATAGTATCGTAGCCTTCATCAACGGTGGTGCCGAAAAGGGTGGCAAAGAAATGTAGGTTCTCCTCGATGGTAAGGTCTTGATAGAGCGAGAACTTTCCTGGCATATACCCTACCCTACTACGCACCTCACGCATCTGCTTTACCACATCGTAGCCATCTACTGCCACTGTGCCTGCATCGGGTAACAATAGCGAACAGAGAATGCGAAACATCGACGTCTTGCCAGCACCATCGGGGCCAATCAGTCCGAAAACCTCACCCTTGCTGACAGAGAACGACACATCGCTGAGTGCCTGTAGTTTGCCGTACGATTTTGACACGTTATTAACAACAATAGCATCCATCAGTTGTCACTTTTCGCCTTTCACCTTTCACCTAATTTCACTTCCCCATACATACCAATTTTCACGAATCCATCATTTTTGATAGCCACCTTGATAGCATACACCAAATCGGCACGCTCGTCATCGGTGAGGATTGTCTTAGGCGTAAATTCCGAGCGAGAAGAAATCCAACTGATAGTACCAGCATATTCCTTGCGCTGCCCGTCACCATAGTCAGCAAACACCTTTACCTTCTGTCCAATCTTGATGTTCTGCAACTGAGCAGAAGTAACGTAGGCACGCAGTTTCATCGACTCGGTATCGGCTATCTTAAACAGCGGTTTTCCAACACTCACAAACTCGCCCTGCTCCACATATTTCTCGAGTACTATACCCTTTATGGGAGTTAGGATGTGACACTTGCGCAACATATCCTTCAACTGCGCTTTTTGAACCTCTGCAGTTGCCGTTTGCTTGTCAAGGGCTTGCGTGCTGGTGCTCAACGATGATATCTGCGCATCCAACTGTTTCTGCAGCACCTTCACCTGACTCGTAGCATCGTCGAACATCTTCGAGGGGGCAGCCCCATCGGCTACCAGTTCGCGATAGCGCTGTTCGTCTTGCTGGGCCTTAGCCAACTGCTGACGCGTAGCAGCTATCTGCCGTTCCATATCAGGTTTCTGACTCTGATACATCGCTTTGGTAGCGTCCATCTGCTGAATCTTCAGCCACGTCTGCGTAGTGTCTATAAGTCCCACCTGACGGGCAGCCTCAATCTTGTCGCCCTCTTCCACATCGAAAGAAAGCAGTGTCCCACTCTGTTCAGCAAACACGGTCGTCTCGGTAGCCTCGAACGTACCCGTAGCATCGTATTCTTTCTCGTTGTTTCCGCAGGCTGTCATCATCAGCGCCACACCTGCCAATACATATATCTTTTTCATATGCTTAATTATTTGTCGTGTATTTGTTGTCGTATATCTCTTTCAGCATTTCAATCTCGTGCACTGACTGTTGCACACAGGCAGCATGCTCCTGATTAATTTCGCGCACCAGGTCGTTCACGTCGATGATACCATGTGCCAGCTTCGATTCTGCCGCCTTTCTCACAGCCTGTCGCAGCGAGATAATCTCCCCGTCTTGAGCCATCAGCTTCTGATAGCGTGCAATGTTCTCGTGCTGCTGAATCTGTTCCAGGTTGTTATTGAAGAGGAACACCTCCCGACTGCTCTCCGTCATATCACGCTGCAACTGCAGTTTGGCCTTGTCGTTCTTGCGGGTATAGAGGGCACCGATAGTCCATGTCACCCTTGCACCGACGAGGCCATTCAGGCTCCATTTGTGGCGCATCATATCCTCAAACATATTCAGACCTGGATAACCATAGAAGCCCTGAGCAAACACGCCTACCTTCGGCATCAGCGCTGCGTTGAGTGCTTTCTCCTGAGCATTCAGCACACTGATCTGTGCATCCAGCGCCTTCAGTTCCGGACGACGGTTTTCTGCCATCATACCTCCGCCATCAGCCTTCACCAGTGGTTTCCGTACCTCCGTCACCTCCATCCCACAGAATGTGCTCAGCATGCGTTGTAGCATCTGTTTCTGCGATACCAGCTCAGTGCCCTTCTGCACCGCATTCAGTCTCTCTGCCTTCACACTCTGCAGGTCGCTT
>CADCBH010000077.1 GCA_902799655.1 uncultured Bacteroidales bacterium | reverse complement strand
AAATGCCATCAAGTGCCTGAAGCGCGTGTCAACACCAGGTCTTCGTAAGTACACTGGTTACAAGAACATGCCGAGAGTAATTAACGGACTGGGTATCGCCATCTTATCCACGTCTCAGGGTGTAATGACAGACAAAGAGGCTTCACAGCTGAAGATCGGCGGTGAGGTGCTTTGCTACGTTTATTAATTGGAGGATTTGATTATGTCAAGAATAGGAAAATTGCCAATTAACATCCCTGCCGGTGTTACCGTTACTCTGGGTCAGGACAATGTAGTTACCGTGAAGGGTCCTAAGGGCGAGCTCACTCAGAAGGTTGATCCTTCTATCAAGATGAACATCGCCGATGGTCACGTCACATTTGAGATTGATGAGAACAGCCCCGTAAACGTCAAGCAGAAGCAGGCTTTCCACGGTCTGTATCGTGCTTTGGTCAACAACATGGTTGTTGGCGGCTGGTAGGTGTTGGTTACCGTGTTTCTAACCAGGGTAACATCATCGAGTTCTCTCTCGGTTATACTCACCCCATCTTCATCCAGCTTCCCAAGGAGGTTAAGGTTGAGACCAAGATGGAGCGTAACCAGAACCCCCAGATTATTCTGGAGTCTGCTGACAAGCAGCTGCTGGGTATGATTTGCGCTAAGATTCGTTCTTTCCGTATGCCGGAGCCTTATAAGGGTAAGGGTATCTTGTTCAAGGGCGAGGTTATCCGTCGCAAGTCGGGTAAGTCAGCCTCAGCTAAGTAATTCTAATAACCATTAAAAGAAGAAAGAATTATGACAACAAAGAAGATTGAAAGACGAATTAAGATTAAGTATAGAATTCGTAAGAGCGTGTTCGGTACTGCCGAGCGTCCTCGTATGAGCGTATTCCGCAGCAATAAGCAGATTTACGTTCAGGTGATTAACGATTTGGAAGGTAAAACACTTGCATCTGCATCTTCTGCTGGCCTCGAGGCTATGCCCAAGATTGAGCAGGCAGCCAAGGTTGGTGAGCTGATTGCCGCAAAGGCTAAGCCGTGTGAAGTCACTCGCTGATGCAGCTCGTAAAGGTGGACTTAATTTTTAAACGATTATGGCAATGAACAGAGTTAAAGTAAATAGTGACGTTGAATTAAAAGACAGACTGGTTGCCATCAACCGTGTTACAAAAGTAACTAAGGGCGGTCGCACCTTCACTTTCGCAGCTATCGTCGTTGTCGGTGACGGCAACGGTATCATCGGCTGGGGACTTGGTAAGGCTGGTGAGGTTACCGCCGCTATCGCCAAGGGTGTCGAGGCAGCTAAGAAGAATCTGGTGAAGGTTCCCGTGCTCAAGGGTACTATCCCCCACGAGATGGAGGCCCACTTCGGTGGCGCTCAGGTGTTCCTTCGTCCGGCAGCAGCCGGTACCGGTCTTGTAGCCGGTGGTGCTATGCGTGCCGTTCTTGAGAGCGTAGGTGTGAAGGATGTCCTCGCTAAGTCTAAGGGCTCTTCTAACCCCCACAACCTGGTGAAGGCTACTATCGCTGCACTGAGTCAGATGCGCGATGCCTATACCGTCGCTGGAACTCGTGGTATCAGTATGGATAAAGTATTTAACGGATAATACAAGGAGACGAAACTATGGCAACAATTAAGATTAAGCAGATTAAGAGCAAGATCGGTTATCCCGTAGATCAGAAGCGTACTCTCCAGGCCCTGGGTCTTCACAAGATCTCTCAGGTTGTCGAGAAGGAGGATTCTCCTGTTATCCGCGGCATGATCCGCAAGGTTCATCACCTGGTGGAAGTGATCGATTAATTTAATGACAATTTAAAACAGATACGATTATGAAACTACATACTTTAAAGCCAGCTGAGGGCTCTACACATTCACGTCGTAGAATCGGTCGCGGACCAGGCTCTGGTCTCGGTGGAACCTCTACCCGTGGTCACAAGGGTGCCAAGGCTCGTTCGGGTTACAAGAAGAAGATTGGTTTCGAGGGTGGTCAGATGCCACTCCAGCGTCGTGTTCCGAAGTCTGGCTTCAAGAACATCAACCACAAGGAGTACTTTGCTGTAAATCTCTCTACACTGCAGAAGTTGGCTGAGGCTAAGAACCTCACCAAGATCGGTGTAGCTGAGTTGGTAGCTGCTGGTCTGACCAACGGCAACGAGCTCGTAAAGATCCTTGGCAATGGTGAGCTGAAGGCAAAGATCGACGTTGAGGCAAATGCATTCTCAAAGACTGCCGAAGAGGCTATCAAGGCAGTTGGTGGTAACGCAACAATAATCTAAGCAAGACAATGAAGAAGTTAATAGAGACACTGAAGAACATTTGGAAGATTGAGGACCTGCGTCAGCGCATCCTGATTACAATGCTGTTCGTTGCGATTTATCGTTTCGGCTCATTCGTAGTGCTTCCTGGTATCAATCCTGCACTGTTGGACAAACTGCAGTCACAGACTGCCGGTGGTCTGATGTCACTGCTTGATATGTTCTCCGGTGGTGCATTCTCCAACGCGTCTATCTTCGCGCTCGGAATCATGCCTTACATCTCTGCTTCTATCGTTATGCAGCTCCTGATGCAGCGTGAGGGTGAGAGCGGCCGCAAGAAGATTATGACTTATACTCGGTACCTGACAGTAGCTATCCTGCTGTTCCAGGCACCGAGCTACCTCATTAATCTGAAGATGCAGGCAGGCTCTGCACTGGCCTCGGGTATTAGCTGGTCGGTATTCGTATTCCCAGCTACAATTATCCTTGCTGCCGGCAGTATGTTTATCCTCTGGCTGGGTGAGCGCATTACAGATAAGGGAATAGGAAATGGTATCTCGCTGATCATTATGATCGGTATTATTGCACGTCTGCCACAGGCGTTCATTCAGGAGGTGACCTCTCGCTTCACTGCTATCACTGGTGGTGGTCTGGTGATGTTCCTCGTCGAGATTATCATTCTCTATTTGGTGGTCTGCGCTGCAATTGTGCTGGTACAGGGTGTCCGCAAGGTTCCCGTACAGTATGCTAAGCGTCTTGTTGGCAACCAGCAGTATGGTGGTGCTCGTCAGTATATTCCTCTGAAGCTCTTCGCCGCTAACGTGATGCCTATCATCTTTGCTCAGGCTCTGATGTTCATTCCGTTGGCTTTCGTGCAGTATGCTGCTCCGGAGAATGCAAGCTGGTTCGTACGTTCTATGCTCGATCATCACAGCTGGACGTATAATATCATCTTCGCATTGCTGATTATCGCATTCACCTATTTCTATACTGCCATCACACTTAATCCCACGCAGATGGCTGAAGATATGAAGCGTAACAACGGCTTTATTCCTGGCATCAAGCCTGGTAAGCCGACAGCCGACTTTATCGATGAGGTGATGTCACGCATCACACTCCCAGGTTCGCTGTTTATCGCTTTCATCGCCATCATGCCAGCTCTCGCAGGACTGCTCAACGTGCAGGATGCCTTCTCTCAGTTCTTCGGCGGTACATCACTGCTGATTCTCGTTGGTGTTGTACTCGATACGCTCCAGCAGATTGAGAGCCACCTGCTCATGCGTCACTATGACGGTTTGCTCAACTCAGGCCGTATTCATGGACGTGGCGGTGTAAGTGCCTACTAAGGTTCAGTATGAAGATCTTTCTGAAGACTGAAGATGAACTCACGCTGATGCGCCAGGCCAACCAACTCGTTGGAAGGACACTTGGCGAATTGGCAAAACATATCAAGCCTGGTATAACGACCCTCCAGTTGGATAAGATTGCCGACGAATTTATTCGCGACAATGGAGCTATCCCCACTTTCAAGGGTTTCCCCAATCCATATGGAGGGCCGTTTCCCGCCAGCATCTGCACCTCGGTAAATGATGTCGTAGTTCATGGTGTGCCCAACGACACAACGGTCCTCAAGGACGGTGACATCATCTCCATCGACTGCGGTACACTGCTCAACGGCTTCTGTGGTGACTCCTGTTACACGTTTTGTGTCGGTGAGGTCAGCGATGAAGTGAAAGAGTTGCTGCGCACGACGAAGGAGTCGCTCTATAAAGGTATAGAGAATGCCGTAGCAGGGAAACACTTGGGGGATATCAGCAGTGCGGTACAAGAACACTGCGAGGCCCATGGATATGGTATCGTTCGCGAACTCACCGGTCATGGTATCGGTCATGAGATGCACGAAGATCCGCAGGTTCCCAACTATGGACGCCGAGGCAACGGTATCATGCTGAAAGCCAACATGTGTATCGCTATCGAACCGATGATTACCATGGGTAAGCGAGATATATGGCTGGATGGGAAAGACCGCTGGACTATCCGTACTCGTGACGGTAAACTAGCTGCCCATTTTGAACATACTATTGCTGTTGGCAAGGGAAAGGCTGAGATATTATCTTCATTCGACGAAGTAGAACGCATAGAAGGAAAACAGTATTAGAATCGTATGGCAAAACAAGGTGCTATTGAGCAGGACGGAACGATTGTCGAGGCATTGTCCAATGCAATGTTCCGAGTAGAATTGGAGAATGGAGTGCCCATCATCGCTCATATCTCGGGCAAGATGCGTATGCACTACATTAAAATACTTCCTGGTGACAAGGTCAAGGTGGAGATGAGTCCCTACGACCTGACAAAAGGACGAATTGTATTTAGATACAAATAAATAGGAGACCAAATAAAATGAAGACAAGAGCATCATTGAAGAAGCGTACCCCCGACTGCAAAATCGTACGTCGCAAGGGTCGTCTGTTCGTAATCAACAAGAAGAACCCTAAGTATAAGATGCGTCAGGGTTGATTTTTATGTTAAATAAGCATAAAAAGGTAGCGGAGTCTCAGAAATTCTGCGTACCTTTGCATGCTTTTTAGCAAAAATTCGAATTTTATCATTATTATTTTTTAGTTTAACAAATGGCAATAAGAATTGTTGGAGTAGATTTGCCCCAAGAGAAGCGTGGCGAAATCGCATT
>CADCBH010000076.1 GCA_902799655.1 uncultured Bacteroidales bacterium | reverse complement strand
ATCACTTCGTCAGCAACCTCCAGCAACCTGTCATATCGCTTTCGGTCATAGAAACTGAAACGACTGGCTTGACCCTTGAAGGGAATTGCAGCTATCAATGTGATGTCGGGATAGCTATGTTTCAGTGAAACGATCGCTTCTGCCGCCATCATATCAAACCCAATGGCAAAGCCGGATATGAAATTTCGGATGCCCTGCCCATAAGCATCAAGCACAGCATTTGAAAGCCGCTTCTTGACGTGTTCCCTCTGTGAAGCATCGACAAAGCGATGCCCAGTAAAGGCGGCTGTTGCCGCCCTGCTAAATTTTCTTTGTTCCATATAATCATCCATAAGTTGGTACATATCTATATGATGTCTTTCCGAGGAAGATGCCGTTGGTTACATGTGCTCCGACCCTCTCCAACTGAGCGGTGTAGGCACAAAATGACGTTCCTGTGGTAATAACATCATCCCATACGCACACCATCTTGTTTCTAAAGAAGTTGGCATCAACCTCAATGGTCTTGTCCTCTTCAAGTCGCTTGGCTCGAACCTCTTTCTTCATCTTGGTTCCGTGAACGGCTGAACGCTCTCCACTGACCTTGACATGGGAAAATCCATCGATGGCACCAGACAACTGACAAACGAGTGCTGAGAAAGCCTTATTCCGTGACTCGTTGCGTTCTTGGCTGCTGGCTGGGACACATGAAAACACCACCTTTCCAACCTTGCGCCCGAACTTCCTTACAAGTTCCTTTGCCACAAACTGCGCCACTTGGGTCTGATTGCATCCGTCCTTGAAGTCAAAGATAGTCTGTCTGTCGAATACGCCATCTATGCCCACATTCTTGATGCGAGTTGGGTAGTAACGGAGGAAACTGCTGAGTTCCTTGTCCTCTTGACCTTTGATGAAAACCTTGACCATGTTCATTGTCGTTCCGTTTTTTATTTCCCTTTCATTAAATCCTTTCGGACTGTGATCGGGAAGATTTTTTCTGCACCCAGAAGTGCGGGAACGGCAATTAGGCAAGTCTGCTGTGAAGAATACTCTTTTCAGCGAAAAGGAAGATTGTTCACGAAGCACGACTTGCAATTTGACGCGGACGTAGTAACTTCGCAGAAAAAACTTTCCGCAATCACTTGTCCGACATGGAGATTGGTGAAAACCAACCAGTGAACTGAGGTTCATGTATAGTAAAAGGACACCCCAACGGGATTTATAACGGAACCTTGCCCTTCGGACTTTACTGTCTGAAGGGCAAAGCCACATATCATGGCTTCAGGCAGATTTCTTGCCTATGAGCTTGTTGAACTCATTTGCATAGAACACACCTAACAGGTACTGCTCCAGCTGCTCCAATGGCAGATAGTCCGTGCATCTTGTGCCGAACTCTCCGGGTGTTGGCACTACATAGACGGCGTACCTTGCCCCACATCGGGCATCGGCAGCACGAAGGATGGTTTTAGGGTTTATCTCTGTGACCCAACGCTCAATCATTGATTTACGCTCTCTGTTTGTCATATCGCTCAATATTTTGTAAGATACCATTCATTGATATTCCAGACCTCGATGTCGTAGTTGGTCTCATAGCCCTGCGTCTGGTAGGCAAATTCAAGTTCTTTGCGGAGTCTGCGCCTTACCTCAGCCTCCAATACTCGTTTTGAGGTCTTTCTTATCTCGTCCTCGTCAAAGAACTCCTCCAACTCTATGCGGTGGTTCTTCACAATGGCATTAACGGCAGCCCATTTGCTTGTGAACACACCAGCACACTCTCGATGGCTCGTGCTATGCCAAGCGTCCGTCTCGTACACTACAAATATCTGTTTCATAGTTCTTTTGATTAAAGGGGAATAGGCAGCGTACCTGCCACCTATCCCCAAGGTGATTTACTTGCCAATCTCTGAAATGATGAAGTCGATGTGACCAGCAAAGATTTCATCTACATCTATCTCATGCTCATTGCCTCGGTCATTCTTCTCGTCGCCAATGATGGTGAGGTCGCCATCCTTATCAACCCTAACCGAAAGGATTACCACGTCACAAGGCTCGTCATAGTCGTATGCTGCAACGATGGGACATTCACCCTCAAAGTGCCACTCATAGCCATCATCTACCTTGTCGCCACGAAGTCGGAGTGCTTCGGCAAGTGCTTCCTGCTCACGGTGTTTTACCTCCTGCACACTGTCATAGATGGAGAAGTCTTTAAGTTTGCCATGACGGACAATGTGCAACTCTGCACCATCCGAATGACAAATGCCGTACTCATGGAACTGCACCGGCACGAAGTCGATGGGGGCTGCCATCCAAGAAATGTTATTCAGTGAATAGTCATGCTCTGCCAAGAATTGCTCGATGTCCTCGTCAATCATGTGGTCGGGAACATTCAAAACCTCGATACGCACATTTGCGCTGTCCATTACGATAATCTTCATAATCTTCTTTGTTTATTGGGTTATA
>CADCBH010000075.1 GCA_902799655.1 uncultured Bacteroidales bacterium | reverse complement strand
TCATCATGCCGTTCCTTTATCGGTTGTTGGGAAAGAAGCGTCTATATAAGCTGATAGCAAAAGGTGAATACGCTGCTGCTGTTGGCTATGAGCATCTGATTGCAGATTTCCCAGAGGTGGAAAGTGTAAAGAACGACGAAAAACGTCATGGAGATATAGTATCAGGATTGCTATGAGTGAATTTAGAGAAATGAGGCGCAAACGCCAACAGCTTTCAGAAGAAGAAAGCATTGCCATATTGCAAAAAGCTACGGCAGGAACTCTGGCTTTGCTAGGTGATAATGATTATCCGTATGCTGTTCCTATCAGCTATGTCTATCATGATGGGAAACTATACTTCCATAGTGCTTTGGCTGGCCATAAGGTTGATGCCATCCGCAAGTGCGATAAGGCATCTTTCTGTGTCATTGAGCAGGATGATGTTCAGCCGGAGAAGTACACAACTTTCTTCCGTAGCGTGATTGCTTTCGGCAGAATCCACATCATCGAGGACGAAGCTGAGAAGTTGGCAACAGCCCGGATATTTGGTAACAGGTATAATCCTAATCAAGAGGAAGCCCTGCAGAAAGAGTTGGAAAGCGGTCTGTCTAGGATGTTAATGATTCGTTTCGACATAGAGCATCTTACGGGAAAAGAGGCAATAGAGCTGATGAAGCAGCGAGAGCAGAGTCAAGCTTGCTTAAACTCTGCCGAGTCGCGACAGAAGAAGACCGAAGGTCAACTGGTTAAGCATAAGAATGATAATGCAAAATGAAATTCCAATTTATCGGATGGCATCTACCTTATCAAGGTAAGGGGCATACCAAGGGCAACAGCATCATTATTGTCGAGAGCGAAGGCCTGTTCTATATGCTTCACGGCGATATCACCTATGTGGATGAGGCTCTCTACGAAGACAAACTGTCTGTTGTCTATGACGACCTGTTGGCCGCTCGCGAGACGATGGATCGCGTACGTGAGTTCATCCGAAATCATCCAACAGTCTATTGTGGTACCCATACGCCGCAGGGCTACGAGAATTTGGAGGCCAAACGTGTGATGGATCTCGACAATCCCGTGCCAACAATCCTTGCTGAGGTAGATTTCTCAAGTCAGAAAGCCAGCGGTAAGTATGTTTGCTCCATCTGTGGCTATGTCTATGACCCTGCTGAACACGATGGTGTGGCATTTGAGGACCTGCCAGAAGACTGGCGTTGTCCACGCTGCAAACAGGGGAAAGAGAAGTTCAATAAAGCATAAACTGCATGGTACTTCAAGGTGGGAGTTAAAGAGAAAATCCCTTACCTAAAACTATCCTTTGCCGAGATGCTGCTATCCATCAGCGTTTCGGCAAAGGGTGTTTATGAATGCCTTCATAAGTGCTATGTCTTTTCAAAAGTACGAATCAGGTGAATCACCGTTCCCCAAATCTGGAAGTTCTCAGGATCATTAACCTTGAACACAGGGTAATTAGGGTTGGCAGGGCGCAGTTCGATGTAGCCGTCTTTCCGATGTGTCAGATCGAGGAATTTCATCGTGAAGCCACCGTCCCACCATGCCACGACAATAGAGCCGTCATGCGGTTCTACAGCCCTGTCGATAATCACACGGTCACCGTCCAACAGTCCTGCATCCCTCATCGAGTCACCCTCCACATCGCCATAGAACGAGGCTTCTGGGTGACGGATATAGTCACGGTTAAAGTCCAGCGTCTCATGTTTATAATCGTCAGCCGGACTGGGGAATCCTGCTGCTACTCCAGCATGTTCCAATTCCAACTTGGTGTCGAATACACCTCTCACTATCTTGATGTTGCCCATCTCTAAATCCTAATAATTCTCAAAACTTGCTACAAAGATAGTGATTTTACACTGATTATTGGTAATTTTGCCCTCACATTTAAATGAATTTAGGTAAAAGAGCATGGCATCGAGGCTGGCGATACCGGGAGTTTGGAGCATCAGAATGCCCGTCACCTCAGCCAAATGAAAATTGCTGCTGGACAATCATCTTGACCAGCAGCGCAGCATTCTTGCTGAATTTACTGAGGGTGGCAAGGCTAACGTAAGGGAAATGAAAAAGTGGAGAGAAGAGATGATCAAAGAGCGGAAGGTGCTTGCCAAAACTCTTGCGACGCATGAAGCCCAGATAGACCGTCTATCTTCTTATGCCGATGGAGTCTTTCTCTCACGCCGAGTGTACAACAGCAATCTGGTAGTTTTCATCTGCTTGCAGGTAGCTAATGTCGCGTTTATTATACTGACCGTCATACTGTGGCTGAATAAATAATCGAATCAAGTGTAGTTTCCGGTCTTTCTTACCCTTCAGAGGCGCTTATTGGAAGCAACGGGCCAGCGGGGCGGCACAACTCCAGTCGGAGGTGCAGGTGAGCAGGCAGGCCATCAACGTAACACCGACCTTCTGCCATCGGGCAAGTCGCTCCATGTCCCATACTTTCAGCAGTATCAGCCCCCAGAGCAGCGGCCAGGCGATGCTCGTGGC
>CADCBH010000074.1 GCA_902799655.1 uncultured Bacteroidales bacterium | reverse complement strand
TTTGACCACAGCAAATCGAGGGGAGTAGAAAGTGTCAGTGTTTTCCGTGCTATTCTTTGGTGATTTAAGAGAAAAGTTATAACTTTGCACCGATTTATGAAGATAGGGAATGTGAAATACTGCAATATAGGACTGTCGATGCTGGTGGGCATCGGCATGTTCGTGTTTTGGTATGTAGCTTATCCCCATGCGCTGTCATATCAAGAGCAATACCAGCTTTTCTTGTGGACTTGGGATTACTTCCTTGAACGCTTGAGTGTTCCTGGCGGTTTCGCAGATTGGGTAGGAGAGTTCTTCGTACAGTTCTATTACGTAGGATGGTTGGGCGCTCTCTTGCTGGCTTTGCTCTTTGTCGCACTACAGCGACTGACGGCTCGCTTGCTCCCGAAGTTTGTGTCCGAGTCCGGAGGTCATGTTCTTGGGCGGATGTTCTGATATTGCCTGTTGCCTATTGGCTGATTGGACCTGTTGTTTGGCTGTATGCAGTCATTCGTGTATTACAATTAGGATGGAAGCATCTATGGTCGGCAGGTTGGTTATTTGCTCTGCAACTGATGGCGTATGCCTGGTTGTTACCCCAGTGGCCGCTGCAGATGGCAATGACGGGGTTGAATTACTATCGTATCCCATTGCACTACCCGCAGTGGAATGGCTACGACAAGGATATGTATGAACTCATCCGACTCGACTATCTCGTCAGGAACGAACGATGGGATGATATTGTGAAACGGGCAGGTGAGTATCAGGTAAAAACACCATTTTGGTCGAACTGTGTTAATCTAGCTTTAGCAGAGAAACGTTTGTTGGCAGACCGTATGTTCGACTTCTACCAGAGTGGAGAAGACGCGCTGGTGATGCCTCGTGTGCGTGACCTCACTTCGATGTTGCCATCGGCAGAGGTTTTTTGGGGTCTGGGTATGGTGAACTCTGCTCAACGGTATATGTTCGATACCCAGGAGTCCATCCTCAACGGACGTAAGAGTGGGCGTTGTACCAAGCGAATTGCTGAATGTATGTTGGTGAATGGGCACTATCAGACAGCTGCCAAGCAGTTGGGCCTGTTGAAGAAGTCACTTTTCTATCGTGCCTGGGCATTGGAAGCGGAGCAGATGCTGGGTAATGAGGCTAAAATAAACGCTCATCCCGTTTATGGCAAACTGCGCAGGCTGCGCTATAAGGAGAGTTTCCTGTATAGCTATGAGGAGATGGACAAGATGCTGGGGATCCTTTTCCAAAACAATCCAGAGAACAAGATGGCACTCGACTATTTCATGGGTCAGATGTTACTGAAAGGCAATGTGCAAGGCTTCGTGCAGTTTATGGGATGGGTGCAGCAATATGGTGGCTACAGACAGATGCCGTTGGGCTATCAGGACGCGGTGAGATGCATTCAGTCGCAGGGTAAGGTACAAGGTTCGCCATATGCGAATTATGTCAAACGAATGACAGAAAGGAGGCACCCATGAGGAAAGTTCTTCTATCGCTGTGGCTCTGTGTGTCTGTTTGGCTGTTGCTGGCTTGTAGCTCGAATCCGGAGCATCCGACGCTCGTGGACAAGTTGCCTGTCATCTATCCGGACTATATCGGTGTGACGATACCTGCCGACATCGCTCCTCTAAACTTCAACTTTGCCGACGAGACTATTAACCGTATGGACGTCGTCGTGAAAGGCAGCAAGGGGGGTGAACTTCATGTGATCGGTGAATGGGCTGATTTTGATATCGACGAGTGGCATGCACTGACAGAGCAGAATCAGGGTGGCAAACTTACTGTGACCGTCTGCACAGAGAAAGATGGGCAGTGGACGCAATATAAAGACTTTGATATCTTTGTAAGTGAGGCTCGTCTTGATGACTGGGGACTTACCTATCGTCGTATCAAACCAGGCTATGAGGTAGGTGGTGATATTGGAATCTATCAGCGCGAACTTAGTTCTTTTGATGAATATGCCATTATCACAGAGACCGTTGTACCAGGACGTTGTTTCAACTGTCACACAGCTAACCGCACCAATCCGAATCGTCTGACGATGCAGATGCGTGGTGAAGGTGGTGGTACGATGATTCAGAAAAATGGTCATCAGATGTGGGTGGAGACAAAGACCGACTCCACAAAGGCAGCAGGCTCCTACAGCTACTGGCATCCGCAGGGTGACTATGTGGCCTTGGCTGTGAATTCCGTGCATCAGGCTTTTTTTACTGGCACAGGACAACGCATCGAGGTCTATCATACGTTTAGTAATGTGGAAGTGCTCGACACGCGGACGAACGAACTGATACTTTCACCGCTTTTGCAGACAGACGATCTGGAGATTTTCCCAGCTTTCTCTCATGATGGTAAGTGGCTTTACTATAGTACGTCAAAACCCTGTCGTGTGCCTGCGGAATATGAGAAAGTGAAATGCTCACTATGTAGGATTGCATTTGACGCAGAGAAAGGCGTATTCGGTGAGACGGTGGATACCCTGCTGAATGGTCCGGCGACGGACAAGAGCTATGTATTGGCGCGACCCAGCTACGATGGACGTTGGCTGATGTACTGTGCAAGCAGTCGTGGCAACTTCCCCGTGAGCCAGAATGATGCAGACCTTTGGTTGATGGATTTGAAGACAGGGGAAAGTCGGGAGCTTAAAGAACTGAATACACCTCAGAGTGAGAGCTATCATAACTGGAGCGAGAACAGCCGTTGGCTTGTCTTCAGCAGCAAGCGCGAGGACGGCATGTACACGAAGCTTTATCTGGCCACCATCGACGAACAGGGTAGGGTGTCGAAACCTTTCCTGTTGCCCCAGCGTCATCCGAGAAAGTTCTATCGGGAGATGATGGATGCCTACAACTGTCCAGACTTCACGAAATCGAAGGTAGAGTTGGATGCTCATGAAGCTTATCGGCAGGTGTTTGACAATAAACGTGAACATGTAAAGATTAGATAAAGATGAAAAAGATTCTATTGTGTTTGATGGCTATAGCAGTTGTGACGATGTTCTACAGCTGCCAGCAGGCTAG
>CADCBH010000073.1 GCA_902799655.1 uncultured Bacteroidales bacterium | reverse complement strand
GGAAGTATTGAATAAAAGATGTACCTTTGCAACAAATTATTAAGCTCCGCCATTCTTTCTTGAATGGACATGGCCGTCCGAGGACGGCTTTTTTTTTATAGCCGTGGGGGCATCTGGGGTATAGCAGCCGTCATACCCAAGTACAGAATCTGTCCCTGCGACTACCGAGCACCCCTTGTCGGGGGCTTTTGTTGTCTATCTTTCACTCTTCTTAATCCTTGCCCTCATGCTTCTCACTGACACACGCTTCACGTTGAGGGCGGCGGCAATGGCCTCGTCATCGTAGCGGAGGTCATCCTGCATGATGAGGAAGATATATTGCGCGGTGGAGAGGCCGCTGTACTTATGCTCCCACTCCTGCCAGCGTTTCGGGCGCAGTTGGGCGAAGTAGTCCACCAGGCACTGTTGTTCCTTGGCGGTGGCCTCAGCGATACACTGGTGCTGCTGCAACTGGCTGAACATCTGCGTGCCAATCAGCAGCGTTCCCGATATGCGCTCCATGCGATTCTCCAGTTCCTCCTTCAGCCGTGCCATCTCTTGTCCGTTTTCTTGGCCGCTCTTTTCCTGCAACTCTATCTTCGTCCGGAGTTCTGATATACGCTTGGCATCCTCATCCAGCCTGAAACTTAGGCGGCGCACCTTCCTGCGATGCCACCACATACCAATTACGATGCCCAGCGCAACCATCGCAATCAAGGCAATTATCAGTCCTTGCATCCATGACGTTCGGCGGTAGAAATCCTTCGTCTGCTGCACTTCGTCAAACTTCTGCTGCCAATCTGCCATCTGCATGGTCTGATTCACATATCTCATGGAGTCATTATATGCCTTCACTTTTCTTCCGGCCTCTAATGCCTGTTCCTGTCTGCCTGTCAGTTCATAGAGTTCGGAGAGAAGTTCCAAGCCTTTCATGCGGGTCTTCTGGTCATTGCCTGCCATACCCACTTCTAATTCTGCCAGCCTGATAGCCTTCTCATATTGTCCTTGGGTTTTCCTTATGCGTGCCAATGTCAAGTTGCCTAAATTACTGTGTGTTTCCATCCATACTCCATCTCTTGTCGGGAAGCCTATATTGACGTAGGAGCCATTTCCCTCCCACTTCTTAATGTATTCTTCTGCCTTCGCAGTTTCCCCCTTCTCCTCATATATCAATGCCATGATGCTGTAGATATTGGCCAGCAAGTCTTGGCTTGCATATTTCTTCAGTTGAAGACATTTCGTCATGTAGGTGTATGCACTGTCCTGCTGATCCATGTCGGCATAGGCAGTAGCACAATTAAAGAGACCTCTTAGTATCTTCATACTATCCTTGAGTTCGATACTACTGTCGAGCCACTTATGCGCGTATTTTAAGGTTTGCGATTGATTATCGATGATGAAGTTCACATAATGCAGGCTGTTATAGACGAGGTTTTTCAATTCCTCATCGTCAGCATCCTCCGATATCATCTCCGCCACCTTGAAGTCTTTGACGGCACCAGGCATATTGCCGAGTTTCGACATTCTGATGGCACCACGATAATAATAGGCGTGGCCACGGTGCCATTCGTCACCGTGCTGGTTGTAATATGCTATGCTGGCGGATATGAGCGAGTCGTTGTCAATCATTCCATAAACCATATATATACCATGCGTCTTGGAGATCAGTATTGTTTTCAGCAGTCCGTATTCTGCCTTGTCTCGCTCCGTCAGGGAGTTTGTATGCACCTTCGCCAAAACGACTTTGGCCGATTCAGGATTTACTTCTATCAGACCCCAGACCTGCCTTAGTAGAGGATGTTGCTGTTCAGTGCATCCAAACACGACAGCCATGACTGTCAGTATGATGAATAGTTTCTTCATATCGATGATTATTTGCCTGCAAAATTACGGCTATTTCATCATATTAGCAAGTCTTTTTACGAGTTTTCGCTGCCTCTGCCCGTTCCTCTCAGCCACTTTTTTCTTTGTCCGTTTTTGTATATCCCGTTTGTTCTCAATACATTAGATTCGAAAAGCATGCAACACCCCCGATGGCGATTTCCCGTTCAAATCCTTGTGTGGTTCATATATTCATCCTAACTTTGCCATTGGATTAAATCAAACAAATCATCAAAAGAAAAACGATTATGAAGAAGAAAAGTATCTTGTTCTTATGTCTGATCGGCCTGACATCATTCATGTCGTGTTCAGACAAAAGTGGTGCAGAGTTTGAAGTGTCTCTCGAGGGACAACTTGTAAAGACAGACGTGAATAAGGGCAAATGGGCCAAATGGATGTTAGGTGACGACATTTATGCCCTGGGGCAAGATAGGAGTATTTATTCTGGTAAACTGACTAGGACAGAATGGCAGAAAGCGGAAAAGGTATTTGTGCACGGACATGGGCAGAACGAGTTTGGTGATGTGGTCATATCGAAGGACAATAATGGAGTATTATATGTCTTGGATCATCCTTTTGAAGGTGACAGAGGGAGTCTATCGCTGACTTCTCTGACGAAAATTAAACAAACAGGCAATATTGGCGCAATCAAGGATCCGAACAACTGGGAGAGGTATGACCTTTCGAAAATGCCTTTTTGGTTGTGTGGCGATCAGTTCGAAGTCTTGTCCGACTCCACTGTTCTTACGATAGGAACGCCTAAAGACGATATA
>CADCBH010000072.1 GCA_902799655.1 uncultured Bacteroidales bacterium | reverse complement strand
AGGCATGATTCTCAAAGTGTACCATCTTCACCTTCCTGCGGTCTTTCGACATGAAAACGAACACATCCCCATTGTATGGATCATGGTGCGTCATCTGCTGGGAAATATAAACTATCCAATATATTGAAATAACCCTTGCCGCATCAAAGTAGCCAACACGCCCATTCCGCCCATTCTCATCGTTCATATTTTCAAAAATAATAACACTAAAGTGAAGATTCATATTTAATCTCGCCCGGATAAACCGAAATTAAATGTCAACAGTGCTACAGGATGCTGGGAAAGCTAAAACAGGGGGGGGCCAACGGAGTTTATTGTTATTTCTATTTATGATTTGAGCCCAATAAACATTTAGCCTTTCAATTCGGCTTGTCCAGCACCTCGTACTCCGAGTTATTGCTCTTGTACTCCGGCACGATCTCCTTCATCTTCCTGACGGTTGCCATGTTCTCGAATTGTTTGGCGATGGCTATCAGTTCCTCGATGGCCTGATTAACCTTTTGATAGTCATACTGGCGGACTTCTGCAATACGTATTTTCTCATGGAACGAGGGTTTGGTGCCCTCCAGCTCATTCAGGACCTCCTCGTAGAGTTTTTCGCCTGGGCGTAAGCCAGTAATCTGAATCTCTACATTCTTGACGCCTGATAGGGCTATCATACGTCTTGCTAGATCGATGATCTTGACGGGTTTTCCCATGTCAAACACGAATATCTCGCCGCCATGGCCTTTCGTTCCGGCCTCAAGCACCAGCTTGCAGGCCTCTGGTATCAGCATGAAGAAGCGGACGATGCGCTCGTCAGTGACTGTCACCGGACCACCATTCTTGATTTGTTCTCTAAACAATGGAATGACAGAGCCATTGGAGCCGAGGACATTGCCGAAGCGGGTCGTCACAAACTGAGTTGTGGTCTGAGCGGCATTCAGACTCTGCACGTAGATCTCACAGATACGTTTCGAGCAGCCCATCACATTCGTCGGGTTCACAGCTTTGTCCGTAGATACCATCACGAACTTCTTCACGCCATATTTGACGCTCAGGTCGGCAATGACCTTGGTTCCATGGATGTTATTTAGTACGGCTTCCGAAGGATTGTGCTCCATCATCGGGACATGCTTGTAGGCAGCGGCGTGGAACACATAGTCGGGCTTGAATTGACGGAAGATGCGGTCCATACGATGCTCATGGCAGATGCTAGTCACAATCACCTCTGTCTGAATATCGGGGTATTTGCTCACCATCAGCAGGATATCGTGCTGGGGCGTCTCGGCCTGGTCAATCAGCATCATGGCTGCTGGCTTATAAATGGCTATCTGGCGCACCATCTCGGAGCCGATACTTCCGGCTGAGCCAGTGATTAGGACGCGTCTCCCGGTCAGCATCTCGCCGACGGAGTCCATATCGACCTTGATTTCCTGGCGAGGCAGCAGATCCTCTACCTGCACCTCTTTCATTTGCACGCCTGCAAAGTCCTCGTCGGTGAGTTCACCGTCCTTAACATTGGCCTCTCTTGCAAACTGCGCTATGAAAATTTTCACACCAGCTTTGATCAGAACGTCCTGGAATTCCGGGGAATTCTGGAACTTCTTCAGCCGCGTGGGGGATACAAGGACAGCCTGAATATGTTCCCTTTCAATGACCGATGCGATATCGTCATCGACATGATAGATCTTCTCACCTAATAGCGTCATGTGCTTAGCCCTCTTATTATTAGAGATAAAGCCACATAGACGGAATCTGGCAGGTTTCTGACTGCGGATATTTTTTGCCAGACCGACACCACTAGTCATGGCCCCATAGATGAGCACGCGCATTGTATTTCCATCGTTCTGGATGCTTTCATGAAGACTCTTCACTGCAATCCTAACAGTCCACATCAATAGCATGGCCATAAAGAAAGTAATGACGATCTCGGTCTGTGTCAAGCCGCATAGGCTCGTCCAGCCCATGTCCTCAAACCAATATGAACAGATGATGGCCAATGCCACAGATAATGCGTTGGCATAAGCCACATGCAGCAGATCCACGAAACTGGAGTAGCGCACCATGCTGGAATAAGTGGAGAACAGCCGGGCTCCTATCCAGCTGAGCATCGTGTAGAAACAGACAGTATATAGCACCTCGAAACGGTGCTCAAACATATTGAGCGTTTTTTCAAATGCCCAATATGTGAATAGTCCCGAGAAGAATACTATACTGCTGTCAATCAAAAAAAGACACCAATATGGCAATGCCTCTTTGGAAAAATACCAAGTGAACAATTTCTTGACTATATTCATTGATTATTTGACTTCATTATATTTACTGCAGGCCGTCTATTTTCGCAGGTTCTTTCTTGGGAAAATCTATTGTTCTGGCAGGCAGTATCGAACTGCATTGCTTTGCAATCACCTGTGCAGTCAGAATCCTTTTTTTCATTTAAAGAAGGTTATCCTTCTCGATATCCTTGAAATATTTGTAGGTGCCGTGCTTCAGTTCGTCGGTGGCATCTTCGTCGCAGACGATGATGGCATGGGGATGCTGCTGCAGGCAGCTGATGGTCCACATGTGGTTGACAGGCTCTTCTACACCGTGACGAAGGGCGCGGGCCTTGTTGTGACCATTCACCATGATCATCACTTGCTTGGCATCCATGACGGTGCCAACACCAACGGTCAGAGCGGTCTTGGGAACCAAGCTAAAACAGGGGGGGGCCAACGGAGTTTGGGTTATTTGCCTTATTGTTTAATGTAGTTGCTTAATGTGACAAAGAGATCATTGGCTCTTGTATTTTCAGAGACACCTTTGACGAATACAAGATCCAGCTCCTTGGTAGAGATGTTGGCACTATTCGGTTCCAGCCAGGCTTTGATGCCGATTGTAATTGTATCACCCTGTTTCTCAACATCGAGGATCTTGAACTTTTTCACGGTGCAGAAGTCCAGATTATCGGTTTGCCGACAGATGATACCTGCAATCGCTTGCCTGTTAGCGTGCTGATCTTTGTGCTCGTCCAGATTACGAAGCATCTTGGCCAAGCGTTCTCCCATCACAGAGGCATCAAATTTGCGAATGTGGTAGTCGGGCATGGAGTAGTCCAATCCAATCCTTTGGCGGTATGCTTCCATGCGAGCGGCTTCAGTCTCTTCCTTGGTTTGGGGATTCTCAAATG
>CADCBH010000071.1 GCA_902799655.1 uncultured Bacteroidales bacterium | reverse complement strand
GCTCTACCAATTTAATTGCTGCTAGTTTTTCTTCTAAACTAAAATCTTTTTTCATTTTGAACCTTTAAGTTGTGTCCAACTTTCTGGGTTCACTTCAGAACCTTGTACCTGACACATGCAGGTGGGAGAATGGCAGGATCTTTCGGCAGGTAGTATACGGTATTGCTTCTACCATTCTGTTTGTTTATCCTGTGATGGTGGCAGTCATCATGTCTGTATTCTTTAAGGAAAGTATAACCATGTCCACCATATCGGCAATAATCCTGGCACTCCTGGGCATTGGCATGTTGTATCATGGTGGAGCGGCTGCCACCTTAAGTACACTGGGCATCATACTTGTCATACTATCGTCCCTGACCACTGCCATCTATATTGTGGTGGTTAATCAGTCGCATATCCAGATGTCACCGCTAAAACTGACATTCTATGTGCTACTGATATGTATGATGTGCCTGTTAGCCTATTCCTTCACCTCGTCAGAATTACCTCTCCAGTTGCCCCCATCACCGAGAGCATGGTTCTTTACTGGTTGGTTGGGACTGGTACCGACCGTTCTCTCGCTGGTATTCATGACCATTGCTATTCGTGAGGCAGGAGCCACGCCAACGGCCATCATGGGAGCCTTAGAACCTCTGACTGCAGTAACCATTGGCGTACTTGTATTCGGAGAGTCTCTTACCCCTCGTTTGGTAGCAGGAATCGTCTTTATCCTCTTGTCCGTCATGATTATTGTTCTTGGCAAGAAGTAGATTCTGAACAGGTTACTCGGACAACTTTTGACACAGTTTCCCTGTTTTGTCGGAAAATCAAGCGACTGTCACAACAACTTCATGAGGATTTCTGCTGTTTTCTTGTTTCCTTTAGGTTCTCACAGTAACCCTATATCTGTATTAGCGGTGTAATCATACTAATAACAAATTAGTGTATCCGCATCTGAAGGACTGTAGTTGTTCTCTCATCACACTCTTCATCACCTCATACACATTGTCACCTGTGCAATGGCTTGTATAGAATCGTGTTTCAGGATATCTTTCTTTCAATCTTTGAGCCAAAGCCTTCAGTTCTTCCTCTGTCTCTTGTCCATCGAGCAAGTGGAAACCACCAACAACGGTATTTACTGGCCAAGGACATGCTGAAAGAATGTTTTCGAGTCCACTATGAGCGCAGCCAGTAAAAAGCAGACCTTCGGCATATAGAGCCAACTCATGACGGAAATCGTCGTGAATATAATCTCCATTGACTTCGTCGAACTCCTCCTCGCTCGACAATGTTGATGCAAGCACCACATTGTTCTCACTCGTTCGTCGTTTAGCATTCTGCACATAGAGATTCTGATTTCCCTTGGGCATTGGATGATTCTGAGGGATATGGGCAATCACATGGATGCCATTATCTATCTCGCATGTTTTTTCTACAGTTATAAGCCTGTTCTTTATGCTCTCTGGCCACACCGGACCTTTGCTTTAGTGTTCTGCTCCAAGAAATATCGTAAGCCGCCTGCATGGTCACTATGTCCGTGAGAAATGAAAACATAGTCAACTGTGCTGAGGTCATTGCGTGCCACACTCATACCTTTAGGTGTGAGAATGTCCAACTGCTCTGCATTTTTTATAAACACGTCACTTGCTCCAGTATCAAGCAGAATCCTATGTCGTTCTGTTTCCAACAGGATAGAAAGCCCATGCTCTGTAAAGAGACGGCTGTCATTGCTTCGATTATCTGATAATACAGTCCACTTCATAATTCTATCGTTTCTCCTTCCTTGGTTATCTCCCAGAAGGGAATGCCTTTCTCATCTGTAAATTCCTTCATGCGCCGCGAGGATTCAAAGCCGCTGGCCACGAAGTGCATAGGAACGAACATGCCGACCTTGAAGCGCTCAATGAACTGTCGGCCACCAAGGGTATAGCCATTACCTATGCGCCCGTCTATCGGGAACATTACAAGGTCAAAGCCATCAGCCACCTTACGTATATCTTTCAGCTCGCCCAAGTATTGCTTTTCGTGGACTATCGGGTCAATCTCCTCTTCAAACTCCTCGCTGTAGATTGTCTCTCCAGGTACGACATCGGGCAAGAACCTCGCATACCAATTATTCAAGTCACCTGCATGGAATATACGTTTGCCCTCAGTCTCTACAATCCATGAAACGCCGCTGTCTGTGCTACCTAATGCCTTGACGGAAATTCTATCGTCAGACCATGAGGCACCTTTGGCTAACCACGCATCGGCTTCTTCCTTGTTGGCTCGTCTATGTCTGAGAATATCCTTGCTCAGAATGTAAGTGATATCAGACTTCCGTTTTTTCCACTCGAAGATAGCCCTCGTAAAGTGATCTTCATGGAAGTGGCTGGAGAATACGTATAGGGGCTTGTTCTTCTTTAGTACACCTCCCGTCACGCCGCTTGGATCCATCCAGTAGTCGAAGACCAGGATAGACTGTTCCGTTTCGAGCACCAAGCCGCTATGGAAGATGTAGGTCAGCGTCATAATCGTTATAGCATCTTTTCAAGTATCTCCACAGCCTTGGTGATGTCCTTCTGAAACCGCTTGTGGTCGCGTAGAAAGTCTTTCGGCAGGTAGTCCATATCACAATTCTTATTAAATCAGAGGGCAAAGGTACTCATTTTTACTTTATTATTCGTATCTTTGTGCCAAATTATTACAATACTTTAAGAAGATTATATTCACAAAATATCAGTAATGAAGGTTTTATTGATTAACGGCAGTCCCAGAGAACATGGCAATACGTTTACAGCTCTGAGTGAGGTTGCAAAGACCCTGAACGAAGAAGGCATAGAGACTGAGATTATCAGCATCGGCAAGCATGCTGTGCAAGGTTGTATTGCCTGTGGCATGTGTGGACGGGAGGGAAAGTGTACGTTCCGCGACGATCTCTATTTCAGAGTGATGCGATCAGTAAAGGACGGTATCGACGGACTCATTGTTGGCTCACCTGTCTATTATGGCGGCCCGAATGGTTCTTTGTGTGCCCTGCTCGACCGTGTGTTCTACTCACTTGGCAATAATCTGCGTTTCAAACCAGGTGCCAGTGTGGTGGTATGCCGCAGAGGTGGAGCATCGGCAGCCTTTGACCGTTTGAACAAGTACTTTACGATTCTGAATATGCCTGTCGTCAGCTCTCAGTATTGGAATATGGCGTATGGCCAGACTCCTGGACAGGCTGCACAGGACGAAGAGGGAATGCAGACCATGCGGACACTTGGCCGTAATATGGCCTGGATGATTCGCAAGTTGAATATCAGCGAGGATGGTCATCCTGAGTTAGAGAGTCCTTTAAGAACCAATTTTATCAGATAAAGCAGAAAATCCAGAACTGCCCCCACTTTTTGTGATTAATTATATCAAGCCTTTCCTTTGAACGTATATCCGATACCCTCAACAGCTTTACGGATAGACTCTTCTGTGGCAGGGCCTTTGATGGTGAGGGTGTTGGCAGAGGCACTGGCCTTGGCTTTCTCTACGCCTGGCACTTCCTCGACGGCACGGACGACGGCGGCCTCGCAATGACTGCAATGCATGTCCTCGACACGATAGACGGTCACGTCGGGGTCTAAGGGCTTTTGGGCGGTAAACTTACTGAAAAACTTCATCATAAGAGCAAATATAATTAATAACGTTAATACTGTGGCGCAAATAATCTTGAACGGACTGGGCAGGGCGGATGTGCTCATGCAGCAAGCATCCTGGGCAGCGACGGTGAAGTCGATTCCCGTGGAATTGAGCAATAGTCCAAAGAGGATTGCAAAGCCTACGATGGTCATCAGATAGATTGTGGTGAAGCGGCGTCCCATCGACTTATGAACCACGAGGATAGAGGCGAGATTTACTGCAGGCCCGGCCATCAGCATCACCAGTGCCGCACCTGGCGAGAGTCCTTTCATCATCAGGGCTGCTGCCACGGGGATGCTACCTGTTGAACAGATATACATCGGTATGGCGATAATGAGTATAATCAGCATCTGTAGCAACGGCTGACTGCCGAAGGAAAGGAAAAACTCATCAGGCACAGCAACCTGAATCAATGCCGCAACAACAAGTCCGATAAGCAGTCGCAGGCCGATGTCGCGAAGCATATCATAATAGGCATACTTCAGCACGCGCCAAATCCTGTTTCCGCTGTCTACTTGGCATGAAGCGGACACATCCTCCTTCACGTCATCTTCACGAACCAAACGGTTTACCAACAATCCACCGCAGACACCTGTGATAAGCGCTGCCGTGGGACGGATAATGGCAAAGCCCAGTCCCATCAGCGAGAACGTGGCCAGAATAGAGTCGATGCCAGTTTGAGGTGTGGCAATGAGAAACGAGGCAATGGCTCCCTTTGAAGCCTTCTCGTTCCTGAGTCCGATAGCGGTAGGGATGACTCCACATGAACACAGCGGCAAGGGTACACCCAGCAGCGCCGCCCAAACAACGGACAGCTTATTGTTACGCGAAAGATAGTTGGCATAGAACCTCTGCGGCACAAATACGTGCAGCACTCCTGCGATGAAGAATCCCAACAACAGATAGGGAGCCATCTCACAGATCACGTTCAGAAGCGATGTGAAGAAACTCTGTATATCCATCGGGTGCAAAGATACGAAATAAAAACCAAAGCAGGTTGATTTTGCCTTGGGATTTATATTTTATTGGGATCTCATTC
>CADCBH010000070.1 GCA_902799655.1 uncultured Bacteroidales bacterium | reverse complement strand
TCACGAATGCTACCACCAAGAGGATGATGCTGGTGGTGCGTACCGTGGTGTCCTTCGTCCGCTGGCCTGCTACACTCTCCAACTCAATGCCTGCATCGATACAGCCGATTTGCTTCAGGTCGTCCCACGGTAGGATGCGCTTCAGCAACTGCTTGATTTCGCTGCGTACCTTGTTCCTGTCGGCATCAGGACGCATGCGTACAAAAGAATGGTAACGGTCGTTGCCCATCAGGTTCTCGGTACCGTCCCAAGCGTAAGTGCCTAAGGAGGACATCGACATCAGAATGTCATAGCGGGAGCAGCGGGAGTTCTCTGGATAGTCGTCGAACACGCCGCCGATGGTCATCGGCTTACCTGGGGCTGAGACAAAGCTAAACGTGCGGCCGACTACCTCGCCGCCGATTTTCTCACTCAGCCGTCGGCTGATCATGCATTGTCCTGCTGTGGAGAGAATGCGCTTGGCATCGCCCTGCAAGACCTTTGTGGCAAAGATATTGAAGAAACAGGAGTCTGTGAACAGAGCTTCTTCGAAGTAGTGTCGGCTGCCGTCCTCCAGTGTCAGTTTCTCTTCGCTGAACTGCCCTGTGTAGCGTGTCGCAGTCAGAATCTCAGGGATTTCGCGTGCCAGTACGGGGGCTATGCCTCCAGATGTGGCACCATACTGCTGCGGTTCCTCGCCTATGCGCTGGAAAGTTTCATGCAATTCATACACGTACTCCTTATCTGCGATGCAGCTGTCGTAGTTGCGTTCCAACTGCACCTTGGCAATAAGAACCAGTCCCACGGTAAGTCCGATAGCGAGCGATGTGATTTTGATAAAGGCTCCCTGGCCCTTTCTGAAGATATTCATTGTGATGTATTCTGTTATTCGTTCTTAATACTGTATACGGGATTCTCGTTGGCAGCGCGCCAGCTCTGAATGATAACGGTGAGCAGGGAAATGATGAAGCAGGTAAACCCAGCAGCGAATATCCAGAGGCTGAGCGCGATGCGATAACTATTCGGTCCTAATACCATCAATGGGATTCTTGTTGGCAATCCTCATGGTCTGGCCCAGGATGGACAGGATGACGATAAGGATAGTGATGCATGCCGACAGAAGGATGACCCACCAGGGGAAGTCTATCCGATAGTAAAAGTCCTGTAAGTAATATCCCATTGCTTTTACACAAATAGGAATTGCTATGAAAACAGCTATCAACGACAGGAGGATGAAACGCCATGAGAGTCGCCATATTGATTCCTTGACCGTAGCCCCCATAATCTTGCAAATGGCGATCTCCTTGCTGTGCTGCTCGCTATAGTTGACTGATATGGCGAAAAGTCCAAGGGCCGAAATCATGATAGAGAGAATCATGAAGCAAAGAACAAGGTGCATGGTATTGCGCTCCTTGACCAGCGCATCCTTTATGACATCATCCAGGAAGGTACAAGTCATGTCCTTGGGGTATCCTATCAACTCTTTTGTTACTGCGCCACATGCTTTCTTTACGGCGGCAAGTGCCTCTGACTTGTTGCCACTGATCTTCACAATCTGACACCACGACCAGCCATTCTCGCCAACCAATTGTATTACATTATGACCGTCCTCGAACTTGGGGGCATAATTGCCTATCCCATTTCGGTAGTTCTCCACTACTCCACACACTTTATATCTGGGACGCATGACAACTTCGCCGGTAGACTCTGCCTGATTACCATCAATGGAGAGATGAGATGCAGATATGTTATAGCGTTTCTGAGTATCCTGGTCAATGTAGCAAAGACTATCTGTAGCATCACAGAAACGTTCTGTGATTTGGAATCCCAACAGCCGGAAGGCCGTGGTATCCATCGATGAATAATAAATCCACGACTTGCTGCCTTGAGCATCGACCAAACCATTACTGGAGGATCTGAAAGGCAGACTGCCAGCCTTGCCAACAGCCTCCACCTGTGGTAATGAGAGCAACCGCTGACGCAGGATTTCTTGCCGGTCTGAGTTATAGCCAATGTCCCAAGCCTCGATAAAGATAAGATTCTCCGTCTGATAACCAAGTGGCAAAGTCAGCAGATGGTGTATCTGTAAGGTCATGGTGATGGCAACGGCTATCAGGCACATACTGATGACGTTCTGTGCTACGATAAAAACCTTGCTGAACACCATCTTGTTTTTTAATTGGAAACTGCCCTTTACCACATCAACAGGCTTGAAATGAAGCACAAACATGGCAGGCAATATACTGGAAACAAGAGAAATGACAAGCAGGGCAATGACAGCAATCGTCACTAATTGCAGGTCGGGCAAAAGTGGAATGCTCGTCGAAAGCCACCTTTCGAACATCGGGCGAAACATATAGGCTATCACACTGCCCGTCAGAAAACAGATGGCAGCGAAGGACAAGGCTTCCAGAAAATAACGCCACAACACGCCATTAGTCCGCTCTCCCAAAACTCTCCGCATGGTCATCTCCTTGGCACGTTTTCCGGTGAGCGCAATGCTTAGATTCACGTAATTGAAGCAGGCAGAAACCAACAGAACGAGCGCTACAATCAACAGAATCTGAACCAGCGTTTTGTTGCCCCCTTTAAGGGTGCCGTAACGTTCAAGAGATGAGAAATAGACATCATCGAACCGGGTGAGTGTGGAACCCCATATCATCGCTCCTTCACCTCCATCTTTAGCATAAAACTCTGGCCAATATTCCAAGTATTTTTCCAACAGTTTGTCTGCTACTTTTTCAGGGGCTGCATTTGGTTTCAACGTCAGGAACGTCTGGGTATTACCAAAATTGTCCATACGCTGGTAATAGTTATAGGCTTTCTTGATGCTGAAGAAGACATCGGTCTCTGAGAAAAGGTCATTCCGTCCAAAGTCCTCCACAACACCACTGATGGTATAATATTCATCGCCAACTTTAATTTTCTTTCCCAAAGCATTTTCCTGTCCGAAGGCTTTACGCGCAAAAGATTCTGAGACAAGCACTTCGTCTTCACTTTTCAGAACCTGCTGGCGATTGCTGCCCGTCAGACGATAATCGAACAACTGGAAAAATGTGGAATCGACAAAGACAGATGATATACTGTAATAGTCATCGCCAACAACGACATCCGAAAGCATGCCATTGGATATTCTTGTCCAGGATTCAATCTCTGGCAATTGATGGAAGAACTCCACAGGCGTATCCAGTGTCATTCCAAACATGTCGCCAGTGCCAAGAAGATAAATCTTGTCAGCATCCTTTATACTTCTGCCTGTGCTGAACTCTGCTTTGGCGTACGCCACCAACAAAATGACAAAGCCCAAGGAAAAAGCCAGGCCAAAAGCCTCGATAATCGCGTATAGCTTGTTGCGTGATAGGAAACGGAAATAGCTCTTCATAACTTACGGTTTACTTTAATATTAACACTTCATTGTCCTTAAATGCCTCGTAGCCGCTGGTGACTACTCGCTCGCCAGGCTCCAAACCTTCGAGCACCTCGTAGTGCTGCGGGTTCTGGCGACCGATGCGTATGTTT
>CADCBH010000069.1 GCA_902799655.1 uncultured Bacteroidales bacterium | reverse complement strand
AGCCAAGCGGCAAAGCCGAGCGAACACGGCTTTTTATACAAAAAGAGCACGGCTTTCCAAATTGCGGAAGCCGTGCTCTTAATTTATGACGTACAGAATAGACTATTTGAAGATCTTCTGGGCGAACATCGTCAGATAGATGCGCCAGTTACGCCAGATATGACCACCATCAGTCTCGACATACTCATAGGGATAGCCCTTGCTGTCCCAGTAGGCACGTAGGTCAACGGTACTCTGATAAAGGAAGTCGGTCTTACCCATACCCATCCAATAGAGCTTGGGCTTGCTGCCAAAGAGACGGGCACTCTGCTTCTCGAACTCGGGATTGGCCTTGATCTGCTCGGCAAACGAGCTGTTGAAACCACCATTACCCAGGTGCAGACCTGCAGAGAAGAGTCCGTAGTAGTCGAACTTATTGGGATAGAGCAGGCTCACATGGAAGGTGTGACCGCCACCCATCGACAGACCGCAAATGGCGCGGTGTGAGCGATCCTTCAACGTGCGGTAGTTGGCATCGACATAGTTCACGATGTCCATGAAGCTCTCTGGGATCGAGGCTGCAGCAGGTGCGGTAGGACCAGTGCCAGAATCACGGAAGCCTGGTGTGTACATACCCCATGACCACTCACCAGGAGCAGCCTGACAGTTGGGGTTACCATTAGGCATCACCACAATCATGGGCTTTGCCTTACCAGTGGCAATCAGGTTGTCAAGAATCTGGGCAGCACGTCCGAGCTCACTCCAGGCGTTCTCGTCGCCACCGGCACCATGCAACAGATAGAGCACCGGATACTTGCCACCCTTATCGTAACCAGCAGGTGTATAGATCGTCATGCGGCGCTGCATCTTCAGCGTGGGACTGTTATACCACACTTTTGAGAGATTGCCATGAGGCACCTCATTCACCTTGTAAAGATCGCCCTTGTCACCCTTCTCGTTGCTGACGATGAAGATGTTGGAGAACGACACGATATCACGATTCACGTAGATATTGGCAGGATCCTTTACACCTGTCATTCCGTCGATGTTGAAGGTATAGCTGTACATTTCAGGAGCGAGCTTGTCGGTGGTATAGCTCCACACGCCGTTCTTTCCTTCTTTCAACTGAGCGACACCTGGGGCATCATACTTGCCATAGCCGGGAACATCTATCTGCTGAGTAGGCAGGAAGTCACCGGTCACTTCTACCTTCACTGCCTTAGGGGCAAAGAGATTAAATGTCACGGTTCCGTCCTTGTTGATGACGGGTGACTGTACATTGGCACTCTGGAAGAGTTTCTCCTGTGCCTGTGCGCCAACGCAGCACATTGCTGCCAGCGCCAGAGTCATAATAGTCTTTCTCATATATTTTCTATCTTTTTACTGTTTTACCTTTTTACCTTTTAAGCAGGTTCAGCTGAACTTTGGGTTTCATCACGTCGTTGACTTTCGTCTGCATGTTCTTGACAGGAGCCGACAGTGTAGCTTTGATGTCCTGAGAAGAAGCACCAACGAGGAACTGATAGTCGCCCTCAGCAACCACCCATGCAGAAGCAGCCTCGTCAAACGAAGCGAGCTCTGGTGCCGTAACACTCAGTGTGATCGTCTCGCTCTCACCTGGCTTCAGGCTCTTCGTCTTGGCATAGGCCTTCAACTCCTTGGCTGGCTTGTTCTGCGCCTTGTTGTCAGGAGCCGAGATGTAGAGCTCTACGACTTCCTTACCTTCATGATTACCCGTATTCTTGATCGTCACAGTGACATCATAGATATCGTTCTTCTGGGCAATCTTCGCATCGCTGTACTCGAAGGTGGTATAGCTGAGACCATAACCGAAGGGATAGCTGACGGGCACGTCGAATGAGTCGAAATAACGGTAACCGACATAGATATCCTCCTCGTAGTTGGTATAGTCGACATTCTTCACATTGCCACGTTCCACGGTATTCATGAAGTCAATCTTAGCCGTCTGATCCACGGGGAAATTACGTGAAGAATAAGCATCGGTGAACTTGACGGGCCATGTCATGGTGAACTTACCCGAAGGTGACTGTTTACCACTGAGCACATCCACCACGCTGTTGCCGCCTTCCTGTCCTGCCTGCCAGGCACAGAGGATAGCATCGGGCAGATCCTTCCAAGAAGCGGTCTCGATGACGCCACCGATATTCAGCAGCACCACCACCTGCTTGCCAGCCTTGTGGTAGACCTCGCAGACCTGCTTGAGCAGCTGACGCTCTGAATCGCTGAGATTGAAGTCGGCAGACTTACGATCGAAGAACTCGCCAGAGATGCGACCTAAGGTCAGCACGGCGATGTCAGCCTTGGCAGCCTGAGCCTCGAGTTCCGTAGCGGTAAACAGTTTCTCTGCAGGCAGTCCACTGGGCAGGAACTTCATCATCATTGCCTTCTGTTTGTCTGTCTTCTCGATTTCAGCAATCTCGGCTTCACGTGCCTTATGATAGTCACTCCAGAACTGCTCGTAACTCTGCTTCAGATCGTCAGAGACAGTGTAGCCGCCGTTCTTCAGACCGTCGAGCAGAGACACCACATAGGCATGGTTCACATTACCCGAACCAGTACCACCGGCAATAAATTCGTAAGAGGTATTGCCATAAAGGGCCACATTCTTGATTTTCTCAGCGAAAGGCAGGGCGCCAGCGTTCTTCATCAGCACCATTCCCTCGGCAGCCGACTGACGGGTCACTTCGGCATGCGCCTTCAGATCAGGCTTGTTAGAATATTGATAGCCCTGATAGCGGGGTGTCTTCTCGATGAGGTTCAGAATGCGCTTCACGTTACGGTCGAGATCGGCCTCAGCAAGCTTGCCACTCTTCACACCAGCCACGATAGAGTCATACTGCGCCTTCTTGCCCGGCTGCAGCATATCGTTGCCAGCCCACATCTGCACGGCACCGTCCTTTCCGCCGAACCAGTCGGTCATCACCGTGCCCTCATAACCCCACTCGTCACGGAGAATCGTCTGCACGAGGTCCTTGCTCTCAGAGGTATAGACCCCGTTGATATAGTTATAAGAGGTCATCACCGTCCAAGGCTTACTTTCCTTGATGGCAATCTCGAAGCCCTTCAGGTAGATCTCGCGGAGGGCGCGCTGCGACATATTGGCATCATTGCCCATGCGATTGGTCTCCTGATTGTTGGCAGCGAAGTGCTTGATGCTGGTACCTACATCGTTCTTCTGAATACCCTTGATATAGGCAGCAGCCGTCTTACCGGCCACGACGGGATCCTCAGAGTAATACTCGAAGTTACGGCCGCAAAGCGGGTTACGCATGATATTGAGGGCTGGGGCCAGCAGCACGTCGGCGCCATACTCCTTCACCTCCTGTCCCATGGCGATACCCACCTCTTCGACCAACTGAGTGTTCCATGTCGAGGCGAGCAGCGTTCCAATGGGGAAGTGCGTGCAATAGTAGGTGGCAGAGTCACCCTCGCGGGTAGCATCGATACGCAGGCCGGCAGGACCATCTGCCAGCACGATGGCAGGTCAGTAGCAGTGCAGCCAGCCATCACGACAGCCAGTGCCCCTGCCAGAATAATTGATTGTTTCATAAGTTGTTATTTGAATAAAAGGGGTACGAATTCGGAAAGATAGATTCGCCAGTTGCGCCAGATATGACCACCCTCGGTCTCGAGGTAGGTGTACTTGTGCTGCTTGCTGTCGAGATAAGCGCGCAGGTCATTGTTGTTCTTAAAGAGAAAATCGGTCTTGCCGATACCAATCCAGAAGAGCTTAGGATGCTTACCGAACAGACGGTCAATCTTCTGGTTACGGTCTGCATAGATATTGGGGAAGCCGCCATTAGCCGTGTTCTGCTGCTGATCGACGGCTGCAGAGAACAGTCCCACATAGTCGAACGTATCAGGATTGTTGATGCTGATAAAGAGACTGTGGAAACCACCCATCGACAGACCAGCGATGGCACGATGCGCCTTGTCCTTCTTCACGCGATAGGTCTTCTCCACAAACTTCACAACGTCGGGGAAGGCCGTCTCAAACGAACCCTCCATCGTCTTTGGCAGCATCATCGTCGGTACACGGAAGCCCTCCGAGGTCTCACCCGGACATGCCTCCTGCGAGATATTGCCATTGGTCATCACGACGAGCATCGGCTCGGCCTTACCCTGAGCGATGAGATTGTCGAGGATCTGGGCAGCACGACCCAGTTCACTCCAGGCGTTCTCATCACCACCGATACCATGCAACAGATAGAGCACGGGATATTCCTTGCCACTGGTCTCATAGCCAGCGGGGGTATAGACGGTGAGACGGCGAGTCAGTCCGGCAGTAGGACTCTCATACCACACCTTGCTCACAGTGCCGTGTGCCACCTTGTTGACCTTATAGAGATCTGTACGGGCATCA
>CADCBH010000068.1 GCA_902799655.1 uncultured Bacteroidales bacterium | reverse complement strand
CAGGTAAACGCTGGTAAGGTGAAGCTCTACACCCGTTACGAGATGGAGGATGTGGTCATCGTTGATGGTCGTGCTCGTGGTATCATCGCCAAGAACCTCGTTACCGGTAAGCTGGAGCGTTTCAGCGCCAATGCCGTTGTGATCGCTACTGGTGGTTATGGTAATACCTACTTCTTGAGCACAAACGCTATGGGTTGTAACTGTACAGCTGCCGTTCAGTGTTATCGTAAGGGTGCATACTTTGCTAATCCTTCTTACGTTCAGATTCACCCCACCTGTATCCCCGTTCATGGCGACAAGCAGTCTAAGCTGACGCTGATGTCTGAGTCGCTGCGTAACGATGGTCGTATCTGGGTTCCAAAGAAGATTGAGGATGCTAAGGCTCTGCAGGCTGGAACCAAGCAGGGCTGGGAGATTCCTGAGGAGGATCGCGACTACTATCTGGAGCGCCGTTATCCTGCATTCGGTAACCTCGTACCACGCGACGTTGCCAGCCGTGCAGCTAAGGAGCGTTGCGACAAGGGCTTTGGCGTGAACAACACCGGTCTGGCTGTGTTCCTCGATTTCTCTGAGTCTATCAACCGTCTGGGCATTGATATCATCATGCAGCGCTATGGTAACCTCTTCGAGATGTACGAGGAGATCACCGACGTATTCCCTGGCGACGTTGCCAACGAGATCAACGGCGTGAAGTACTACAAACCGATGATGATCTATCCTGCTATCCACTACACGATGGGTGGTATTTGGGTTGACTACGAGCTGCAGACTTCTATTCCTGGTCTGTTTGCTATCGGTGAGTGTAACTTCTCTGACCACGGTGCTAACCGTCTGGGTGCTTCTGCTCTGATGCAGGGTCTGGCCGATGGTTACTTCGTGCTGCCTTACACCATCCAGAACTACTTGGCCGATCAGGCTGTATGGCCGAAGATTCCTACAGACCGTCCTGAGTTCGACGAGGCTGAGAAGGGTGTTCAGGCAGAGATTGACCGTCTGATGAATATCAAGGGTAAGCGCTCCGTTGACTCTATCCACAAGGAGCTCGGTCACATCATGTGGGAGTATGTCGGTATGGGCCGTACAGCTGAGGGCCTGAAGACTGGTCTGAAGAAGATGCACGAGTTGGAGAAAGAGTTCGACAGCAACCTGTTCGTTCCTGGAACGAAGGAGGGTCTGAATGTTGAGCTCGACAAGGCTATCCACCTCCGTGACTTCTTCACAATGGGTCAGCTCGTTGCTTTCGACGCTCTCTCTCGTAACGAGTCTTGCGGTGGTCACTTCCGCGAGGAATACCAGACAGAGGAAGGCGAGGCCAAGCGCGACGATGAGAACTACTTCTATGTAGGCTGCTGGGAGTACAAGGGCAAGGGCAACGAGCCCGAGCTCATCAAGGAGCCGCTGGAGTATGAGGCTATTAAGGTACAGACACGTAACTATAAGAATTAATTCACTATGGCAAAGAATATTTCATTTACAATAAAGTTCTGGCGCCAGAATGGCCCCAAGGACGCAGGTCATTTCGATACCCACGAAATGCACGACATCCCCGATGACACCTCTTTCCTCGAGATGCTTGACATCCTGAACGAGGAGCTCATCAACGAAGGCAAGGAGCCTTTCGTGTTCGATCACGACTGCCGCGAGGGTATCTGCGGTATGTGCTCACTCTACATCAACGGTACGCCTCACGGTAAGACCGAGCGCGGTGCTACTACCTGTCAGCTCTATATGCGTCGTTTCAACGATGGTGACGTGATCACCGTTGAGCCTTGGCGCTCAGCTGCCTTCCCTGTGATCAAGGACTGTATGGTTGACCGCAATGCCTTCGATAAGATTATTCAGGCTGGTGGCTATACCACCATCCGCACGGGTCAGGCCCAGGATGCCAACGCTATCCTGATTCCGAAGGAAGACGCTGATGAGGCTATGGACTGCGCTTCTTGCATCGGTTGTGGTGCTTGTGTAGCAGCTTGTAAGAATGGTTCTGCCATGCTCTTTGTATCGTCGAAGGTGTCTCAACTCGCCCTGCTCCCGCAAGGCCGCGTAGAGGCTGCCCGTCGTGCCAAGAACATGGTGATGGCTATGGAGGAACTCGGCTTCGGTAACTGCACCAATACTCGCGCCTGCGAGGCTGTCTGCCCGAAGAACGAGACCATCGCCAACATCGCCCGCCTGAACCGCGAGTTCATCAAGGCCAAGCTGGCCGATTAATAACTCTTTATAGGTAGTGGAGACTACATGTCTCCATTACCTTTTTTTATTATTATGGAATAACTAAAAATTTAGTTATAATGAAAAAAAACGAAAGATTTGTCATCACCATTAATCGCGAGTTGGGTAGCGGTGGTCATACCGTCGGTCGTGTTTTAGCCGAGAAACTGGGCGTGCCCTATTACGACAAGATGCTTTCTAAAGCTTTGGAAGAGAAGTTCGACCTTTCACATCGTCAGATTGAGGAACTGAAAGGCAAGAACCGTAGCTGGTGGGAAGAGATTAAGCGTGTGTTGGTTCTGGGAGAAGGAGCAGCCAATTCTTCTGAGTATTACGACGAGGATAATAATAGGTATGTGACCTCCGAGGCTGTCCTGAAGGCAGAAAGAGAAATCTTGCAAAACATTGCCAGCGAGGAGTCGTGTGTCATCGCCGGTCGTTCGGCCTTCTTTGCTATGAACGATAATCCCAACCATCTGAGCGTTCTCATTCAGGCTTCTATGGATCATCGTGTTAAGCGCGTGATGGCTAAGCAGGGACTTACCGAGAAAGAGGCCAAGAAAGTTATTAAGATGGTGGATGAAACCCGCGAGGAGTATATGAAGAACAATGCCCATACTTCGCGTTACGACACCCGTAACTACGATCTGGTTATCAGAATGGATGGTAAAACCGAGGAAGAGGTAGCCAATGTGATATTAGCGTATATTGGTTGATACATCCTAGACAAGGAAAATATAAGAGCGCCGCAGTTTTCCGCTTCGGCGCTCTTTTATGTGTAGTAGGGGAGTGTTACTCCAATGGGATATCGGGGTGCTGTACGGCCAGTGGCAGGTCCTTCTGTGACAAATAGAACATGTACAGAATAACCGGCTTGGTGCCGCGGTTTTCGCCATGGTGTATGGTGCCAACCATCTCAACCACGGCCTCGCCCTCGTGTACCACCTTGGTCTTGCCATCCTGTCCGATAATGGTCAGCTCGCCCTGCGTCAGTACACCGTAGTTCAGCACGAGCCATAATCCCATCAGTGGCTGCTGGATTGATGTCAATCAGCAGCAGAGCTGTTGTCCATCCCAGTGCAGTGTGACCTGAAGGCCAAGAGCCTTCACCAGCATGCTTCTCCTCTTTTTCGGGTATGAGTGTTCCTTCCTTATAGTATACGTATGGGCGCAGGCGCATATGCTGTCTCTTGGCCCTTACAGTAATTTTTTTAATTGTTTGATAGTATCCTAAATTCATTCACAAATAACCTTCTTATGAGATTTATCCCAGACTCTCCATGTCTGTAGCAGCACGCTTATGAGGATAAGGGCGATGCCTAGATAGAAAGAGAAGTTGATCTCCCTTCCCTCGCCGAAGATGAGGAAGGCCAGTATGATGGTATAGCAGGGTTCCAGATTGTATGTCAGATTGACCGTGAAGGCCGAGAGTCGTTTGAGGGCCTGAATCTGCAACAGATACATGCCAACGGTGCAGAAAAGGGCATGACAGAGCATGAACCATAGGTTGTTGCCC
>CADCBH010000067.1 GCA_902799655.1 uncultured Bacteroidales bacterium | reverse complement strand
TGGTACTTATTGCCGGTCCTTCGTCATCGGGAAAGACCACAACCTGCAAACGACTCAGCATCCAACTGGTTACCAATGGCATCAAACCTATCGGCATCTCTCTTGACGACTACTTCCTCGACCGCGAGAAGACACCACTCGACGAGAAAGGCGACTTTGACTTCGAGCATCTGCATGCCTTAAACCTCCCGCTCTTCAACGAGCAGCTTAATGCACTGTTCAAGGGGGAAGAGGTAGAGTTGCCTCGCTACGACTTCCCAACAGGCAAAAGCGTAAAGAGCGGCAAAAAGCTCAAACTGCACGATGATGAAGTGCTTGTAGTGGAAGGTATCCATGCGCTGAATCCTGAATTAACCGCACAGATTCCCAATGAACAAATCTTCCGAGTCTATGCTTCGGCTCTGACTACCATCCTGCTCGACAACCACAACTATGTCCCGACTACAGACAACCGCCTACTACGACGTATTATCCGTGACTACAAGTATCGTGGGGTATCTGCATTGGATACCATCCACCGTTGGCCATCGGTGAGAGCAGGTGAAAACAAATGGATATTCCCCTTCCAGGAGAATGCCGACGCGATGTTCAACACCGCCATGCTCTTCGAACTGGCCGTCATCAAGAGTCAAGCAGAGCCGTTATTGGAGCAAGTGCCCGAGAACAGCCCTGAATATGCCGAGGCCTATCGTCTTCTGAAGTTCCTCCGCTATATCAAGCCAATCCCCGAAGCGCATATTCCACCGACTTCGCTTCTTCGCGAGTTCCTTGGCGGCTCCTCGTTTGAATACTGACGTCACAAGGTTGTGGCATTACACCGTGTGCGTGGCGAGGTAGCTGCGGAAATAATCGATAATATGATCCAGACCCTCATCAAGCTCCCAACCAAGCTTATTCTTGGCGACAGTAATGTCTGGTCTGCGCATCTTTGGATCGTCACTAGGCAATGGGCGGAATACGATCTTACTCTTGCCGCCAACTTTCTTGATGACTTTTTCGGCTAGTTCAAGCATGGTAAACTCGCCTGGGTTGCCAAGGTTGACGGGGCCCGTGAAGTCGTCACCTGTCTCCATTACGCGCAGCATGCCATCGATAAGGTCGCTGACATATTGGAAGGAACGGGTCTGCTGGCCGTCACCATAGATGGTGAGGTCTTCTCCGCGAAGAGCCTGTACGACGAAATTAGAGACGACGCGCCCATCGCTGACAGCCATGCGTGGTCCATAGGTGTTGAAGATACGAATCACCTTAATGCGTACATTGTGTATACGATGGTAGTCGAAGAAAAGTGTTTCTGCGCAGCGCTTGCCTTCGTCATAACAGGAGCGCAGTCCGATGGGGTTGACATTGCCCCAATAACTCTCTGGCTGCGGATGCACGTTAGGGTCGCCATAGACTTCGCTTGTTGATGACTGCAGAATCTTGCACTTTGTGCGGCGAGCCAGTCCCAGCATATGGTAGGCACCGAAGACAGATGTCTTTGTGGTCTGTATTGGGTCAGTCTGATAGTAGATTGGTGAGGCGGGGCAGGCCAGATTGTAGATCTCATCGACCTCTGCCCAGTAGGGATTGATAACATCATGGCGCACCAGCTCGAAGTTGGGCTTGCCAATCAAGTGCCATACGTTTTCTTTAGAACCGCTATAGAAATTATCAACGCAGATGACATCATTGCCATCGTTAACGAGTCGTTCACAGAGGTGAGAACCGATAAATCCAGCTCCGCCCGTAACCAATATTCGTTTCATATAAAATCGTTTTGTTTCAATGTTGGTGCAAAGATAAGCATAATTTTATTTATATACAAAGAAAAGTGAAGAATCTTTTGGCTCTTCCCCCAAATATTCGTATCTTTGCAGCCGCAATTCTTGCTTAGGCAAGCGTGCAAAAGATACGATTTCAAGGGGTGCCTGCTGTTGCAGGCTGAGATGATACCCTCTAACCTGATCCGGATAATGCCGGCGTAGGGATGGAATTAGGATATTTGTCAATACAAGATTTCCCCTTTATATTATTAATTAATTAAAGGTACAAGTTAGTAGTATGAAAAGATTCTTTTTGGGAGTGGCTGCGCTGGTGAGTGCAGCGAGTATGCATGCAGGGGATGACTTGGATTCACTGCTCTCTGTAGAGTTGCAGGGCATACAGGTAACATCAACTCGTGCGTTGAAGAAGACGCCTGTGGCCTACACGGACATGTCGCAGGAACAGTTGAAGGCTGTGAACTTTGGACAAGATGTGCCCTACCTGTTGTCGCTGACGCCATCAGTGACGATGACGTCGGATGCGGGTAATGGTATCGGTTATACCTCATTGCGTGTGCGTGGTACCGATCCTAGTCGCATCAATATCACAGCCAATGGTATCCCCATCAACGATGCCGAGAGTGCCCAACTCTATTGGGTGAACATGGGCGACTTTGCCTCGAGTGTGCAGTCAATACAGATACAGCGTGGTGTGGGTACATCAACCAACGGTGCAGGCGCCTTTGGTGCTACGTTGAATATGCAGACTGAGAATGTAGGCTTGAAACCTTATTTCGCGCTGGATCTGAGTGGTGGCTCTTACTATTCGCATAAGGAGACGCTCCGCTTTGGCACAGGTTTGTTGAATGGACACTGGGGCATTCAGGGACGCTTGTCGAACATCGGCTCGAAGGGTTATCTGGACCGTGCTTTCACAAAACTGAACTCTTATTTCATACAAGGCGGCTATTTTAGCGACAATACGGTAGTGAAGTTCATCACTTGGAATGGACAAGAGCAGACATACCATGCTTGGAACTACACGTCGAAGTACGAGCAGAGCCTCTATGGTCGCACCTATAACTCGTGTGGCGAGTATAGGGACGAACAGGGTAACGTTCACTACTATGACGGACAGACCGACAACTATCACCAGCAGAACTATCAACTGCTATGGAACCAGCATCTCTCACGCTTGCTGAACCTAAATGTGACAGCCCATTATACGAAGGGTGATGGTTATTATGAGGAGTACAAATCAGGGCGTAAGTTGGTGGAGTATCTGCCAAAGGGCACTTGGTATGACGAGAACCCGAAACTGAGGAGCGATCTGATCCGCCAGAAGAAGATGGATAACGACTTCTATGCTATGGTGGCCTCACTGATGTATAACAATCATGAGGGTGTTGATGCTATTGTCGGAGGTGGTTGGAACAAATATAGCGGTGACCATTTCGGACTCGTGAAGTGGGTAAAGAACGCGCCAGAAGGTCTTGAACTGCTACCCGACTTTGAGTATTATCGTAACAATTCCCAAAAGACCGACTGGAATGTCTATGGCAAGATGAATTACGATCTCGTGTCAGGTATGAGTGCTTTCCTCGACTTGCAGTATCGCCATATCGGCTATAAGATGCAGAATCCTGGCGACTGGTATGGGGCTAATCCTGATGGCAAGACTGTTATCGACGACAAGTTCAACTTCTTCAACCCTAAATTCGGATTGAATTACGACATCACGCCTCATCATAAGGTGTATGCCTCGTATGCCATTGCCCATAAAGAGCCGACGCGTAACGACTATGAGGACAATCTCGGCACAGAGCTGAAGGCAGAGCGCCTGAACGATCTCGAGGTTGGCTATAAGTTCCAAAGCGCGCATTTCTCGGCTGGTGCCAACATCTACTGGATGTCGTATAAGGATCAGTTTGTGCTGACTGGCGAACTTAATAACATCGGGGAGGCGATTGCCAAGAATGTCGGCAAGAGCTATCGCTTAGGTATCGAGCTGGAGGCAGCCTGGAAACCCATCAATTGGTTCCGCTGGGATGCCAACGCTACGTTCTCGAGAAATCGTGCCAAGAGCTGGGAGGTAACACTGATGGACGGTTCCGTGGAGAACTTGGGCGACACGCCGCTATCATTCTCGCCAGATGTGATTTTCAATAATATATTTACTTTCGACTATCGTGGACTGAAGGCCAGCGTGCAGAGCCAGTATGTGGGTGATCAGTATCTGACGAACACTGGTTTCAAGAGCTACCAGACACTTGACAATAATGGTAAGATGACGGACGTGAGCATGATGCTTGATGCCCATTTCAATACCAATATCGACTTGAGCTATACTTTTGGCCTGAAGCAGGTAGGCGTGAAAGATATGACGCTAGGTGTGACTCTTTATAACGTCTTTTCGGCAAAATACGACAACAACGGTTGGGCTGCCCCTGCTTTCGATAAGCAGAATGGAAAGGTGATAGCTACGGGGTGGGATACATCAGACCTGAATGAGGCTGGATTTGCTCCTTCTGCTCCGTTTAATATGATGGCGCATCTATCGATAAGTTTTTAAGATGATGGAGTTTATCGGGGAGCATTGGCTTGACATCTTGACGACGATACTTGGGCTGGTATACATCTGGCTCGAGTATCGTGCGTCGATAGCCCTTTGGTTTATTGGCATCATCATGCCAGCCCTCGACATCTACCTGTATTGGAGTCACGGGCTCTATGGTGATGCTGGTATGGCAGTCTATTATACGTTGGCAGCCGTTTATGGCTATTCGATGTGGAGGTTTGGCCGCAAACGGAATCAGAAGTCGGCAGAGATGCCGATTACTCATACGCCCTTGAAGCTTTATCTGCCTATCACCATCTTTTTCTTTACAGCTTGGGTCGTCACCTATTATATATTAATAAGGTGGACTAACTCTACAGTGCCCGTGCTTGACTCATTCACCAATGCACTGTCC
>CADCBH010000066.1 GCA_902799655.1 uncultured Bacteroidales bacterium | reverse complement strand
ATCACCAAAACTTTTCCAAGAAAAAATGAGTGTAAAACGGAAAATTATTCGCAGACTTGATTTGTATCAAGACCAAAGACATAATACACCTTATTATATTATATAAGAGAGGGAGATAGAAGGAGGTAGAAGGAGGTAGAAGAAGACAAAGGGAGATAGAAGGGAGTTTTTTATTTTTAACAGGGTAGATGAAGCAGGGCATCGTTTTTTTATTTATCTTTGCAGCATAAACAAAGACTTGACAACGATGAAAGAGATGTATAGTGCCGACAAGAACCGTTATAGCAACGGTATGAAATATGAGCGTTGTGGACGCTCAGGTGTATTACTGCCCAAGGTGAGCCTTGGCTTCTGGCATAATTTCGGAAGCGTGGATCCCTATGAGCGAAGCCGTGAGATGACACACTATGCCTTCGATCATGGTATCACCCATTTTGATCTGGCCAACAACTACGGCCCTATCTATGGTTCAGCAGAGGAGACGCTCGGACGCCTGATGGATGACGACTTCCGTCCTTACCGCGACGAACTGTTCATCTCTACCAAGGCCGGCTATGACATGTGGCCTGGACCTTATGGTGAATGGGGCTCGAGGAAATACCTGATGGCATCACTCGACCAGAGTCTGCGACGCATGCGACTGGACTATGTCGATCTATTCTACAGCCACCGCTACGATCCCGCCACACCACTCGAAGAGACCCTTCAAGCCCTTGTAGACATTGTTCGTGCAGGCAAAGCACTCTATGTCGGCATCTCCAAATGGCCATTGGAGGCAGCTCAGTTTGCAGCCAAGTACCTCAAAGAGCGCGACGTACCCCTACTCATCTATCAGGGTAAGCTCAATATGCTCGACCGTCAGCCGATAGAGGAAGGCATCCTCGACTTCTGTACCAACGAGGGTGTGGGCTTTATCGCCTTCTCGCCACTCGCCCAAGGGCTCTTGACGGACCGCTACCTCAACGGCATCCCTGAGGATTCACGCATGTCGAAAGGTAAGTTCCTGAAGGAGTCGATGCTCACTCCAGAACTGCTCGATAAGCTACGCCAGTATAACGAAGAAGCCCAAAGCCAGGGTAAGACACTGGCAGAGAGCGCGCTAGCCTGGATTCTCCAACAACGGGGCGTCACCTCAGTATTGGTTGGAGCCAGCAGTGTTCAGCAACTGGAAAAGAACCTCCGCTGCATCAGATAACCAAGACTGCTGCACATAAAAATAAAAAAAGACGGAAAGTTCTTTGGTTGTTTGTATATTTATTCGTACCTTTGCAGCCAATTCGCATAAATATACCAAGATGAAAGTAAAGAACGACCGCTTAGAAGCACTCCGTATGATTATCTCAAGCCAAGAGCTAGGTAGTCAGGATGAGCTTTTGACCGCCCTCAAGCAAGAAGGATTCAAGTTAACCCAAGCCACTCTGAGTCGTGATCTCAAGCAGCTGAAAGTAGCCAAAGCCGCCTCGATGCGTGGCAATTATGTCTATGTATTGCCCAACGACACGCTCTATAAGCGTGTATCGACACCCCACTCTGTCCGTGAGATGATGCAGGTGCCTGGATTCCTGAGCATCCAGTTCTCAGGTAATATGGGTGTCATCAAGACGCGTCCAGGTTATGCCAGCTCTATTGCTTATAACATCGACAACAGTCATATCCAAGAGATACTGGGCACGATTGCCGGAGATGACACTATCTTTATTGTCATCAAGCCCGGCGTGACCAAAGACGAGGTGATTGAAGCGCTAAGCGACGTGGTGCCGAATATGAGATAATTTAAAAATTAATAATGCATAATGCATAATTAAATGGAAAAAGAAGAAATAAAAGTATTTGTGGCAGGCCCCGAGCATGAAGTTTATGTGGACACCATCTTGGACACCATAGCTGAAGCTGCCAAGGTACGTGGTACAGGTATTGCCAAACGAACCCACGATTATCTGACGACAAAGATGAAAGAGGCCAAAGCCGTCATAGCCCTGTGTGGTACAGAGTTTGCCGGATTCAGCTACATCGAGACGTGGGGCAACAAACAATATGTCACGACATCAGGTCTGATAGTTCATCCTAATTTCCGTGGACGTGGCGTCGCAAAGAGAATCAAGGATATGACCTTCTCATTGGCTCGCACCCGTTGGCCACATGCCAAGATATTCTCGCTGACCAGTGGCGCCGCTGTCATGAAGATGAATACCGAGTTGGGTTACCAACCGGTTACCTTTGCCGACCTGACTGACGACGAGGCATTCTGGCGTGGTTGTGAAGGGTGTGTCAATGTGGACGTGCTACACCGCACCGGTCGAAAATACTGCATCTGCACCGCTATGCTCTACGACCCCGAAGAACATCTGCCTGCCAAGATACCCGAGGATGTATTAGAAAGAATAAAAATGTTAGACGATAAATAAAATAAAGATATAATGGCAAACAAGAAAGTAGTAGTAGCATTCAGTGGTGGTTTGGACACCAGCTACACCGTGATGAAGTTAACCCAGGACGGCTGGGATGTCTATGCAGCATGCGCCAATACTGGCGGATTCAGTGCTGAGCAGTTGAGGACCAATGAGGCAAACGCCTACAAGCTGGGCGCTAAGGCCTATGTTACCCTCGACGTAACCCAGGAGTATTACGAGAAGTCACTGAAATACATGATTTTCGGTAATGTACTCCGTAACAACTGCTACCCCATCAGTGTCTCTTCTGAGCGTATCTTCCAGGCCATCGCCATCGCCCGTTATGCTAAGGAGATTGGTGCCGATGCCATTGCCCACGGTTCTACAGGAGCAGGCAACGACCAGATCCGTTTCGATATGACCTTCCTCGTGATGGCTCCTGGCGTAGAGATTATCACACTGACCCGTGACAAGAAGCTGACCCGCAAGGAAGAAGTGGACTTCCTGAACGAGCATGGTTTCTTCGCTGACTTCACCAAGCTGAAGTACAGCTATAACGTAGGAATCTGGGGAACCTCCATCTGTGGTGGCGAGCTGCTCGACCCCACACAAGGACTGCCTGAGGATGCTTATCTGAAGCACGTCACCGCCAAGGAACAGGAGGCACTGCTGAAGATTCAGTTCGAAAAGGGTGAGATTGTGGCTGTCAATGGCGAGAAATTTGACGACAAGGTGAAAGCCATCCAGAAAATCGAGGAGATTGGCGCCAGCTATGCTATTGGCCGCGATGCCAACGTCGGTGACACCATCATCGGCATCAAGGGTCGTGTCGGATTCGAGGCAGCAGCACCTAAGCTCATCATCGAGGCTCACCGCCTGCTGGAGAAGTCAACATTGAGCAAGTGGCAACAGTATTGGAAGGACCAGGTAGCCAACTGGTATGGCATGTTCCTGCATGAGAGCCAGTATCTGGAGCCCGTCATGCCCGATATAGAGGCTATGCTGACCAGCAGCCAGCGCAATGTGACAGGTACTGCTATCCTGAAGCTGCGCCCCTATGGTTTCGAGACGGTAGGTATCGATTCTGCCAACGACCTCACAAAGAGCAAGCTCGGCGAATATGGTGAGACCCAGACTGGTTGGACAGCCGACGAAGCCAAAGGCTTCATCAAGGTTTCCAGTACACCTCTGCGCGTGTACTATGGTATACATCCAAATGAGAGATAACCCCCTCCCAACCCTCCCCGAGGGGAGGGCTATGTACACACTACGATGGTAAAAAACGTCGGAGCTTAAAATACTGCATCACCAGACAGATATGCCCTTTTGAAGGAGTTTGCCCATAAAAACAAGCAATTCGCAACTGAGGCAGAATCGCTGCTGTGGGAACATATTCGTGCCAAACAATTAGCAGTAAAATTCAATAGACAGCACATTATTGGTGATTATATTGTTGAT
>CADCBH010000065.1 GCA_902799655.1 uncultured Bacteroidales bacterium | reverse complement strand
CCCGCATGGGATCAAAGTATGATGTCTGAAGAAGCCCGAGTAGAATTAGGATTTGATTAGGATGAAGAACGTATATTTCCTCTCTGATGCTCATCTCGGGTCACTGGCCATTCCGCATGGTCGGATGCAAGAACGAAGGCTAGTGCGATTCCTTGACTCCATCAAGGAAAAGGCAGCAGCCATCTACCTATTAGGCGACATGTTTGACTTCTGGTACGAATATAGGTATGTAGTGCCCAAAGGTTATACACGCTTCCTCGGCAAGCTATCAGAACTGACGGACATGGGAGTGGAAGTACATTATTTCACTGGCAATCATGACATCTGGGCCTATGACTATCTGGAGAAAGAATGCGGCGTAATACTGCATAAGCAGCAGGAAACCACGGAAATATACGGCAAGATGTTTTTCCTGGCCCACGGTGACGGACTCGGTGATCCCGACAAGAAATTTAAAGTAATCCGTGCCATTTTCCACTCCAAGTTCTGCCAGTGGGCATTCTCAAACCTGCATCCCCGCTGGGCTATGTGGTTCGGCCTGAACTGGGCAAAGCACTCGCGGATGAAGCGACCTAACGGTGAAGAACCGCCATATATGGGAGAGAACAGGGAACATCTGGTGCTTTTCACAAAGCAGTATATTCAGGACCATCCGAACGTTGACTATTTCATCTATGGACACAGGCATATCGAAGTGGACCTGCAGTTGACAAAAAAAACTCGCATGATCATCCTGGGAGACTGGATTACCCACTTTACGTATGTAGTCTATGACGGCGACCATCTGCTGATGTCGCAATACATCGAAGGTGAAAGCAAACCGTAAATAATCACAAAAACAGATATGGACAGACATAAGATTGTTACTTTCGGAGAATTACTGCTTAGATTCTCCAAACCAGACCACCTGAGGCTGACCCAGGGGGATATGTTTACAAGCAAATATGGTGGCAGCGAGGCTAATGTCGCAGTGTCGCTTGCCACACAAGGTGAGGATGTAACCTATATCACCAGGCTTCCAGACACGCCCGTCGGCCATGCCGGTGCTATGAATCTTGCTCAATTAGGCGTTGACACTAGTCACATCCTATACGGCGGACAGCGCATTGGCACCTATTATTTTGAACCCGCAGCTGGCATGAGGCCGCCAAAAGTCATCTATGACCGTGCGAATTCTGCCTATTTCGACCTTAAGCCAGGCATGATTCCCTGGCGAGAGATACTAAAAGACTGTTCATACTTTCACGTATCAGGCATCACAGCAGCCATCTCACAACAGGCTGCAGATGCAACCTTCGAAGCACTCGACATTGCCGACGAACTTGGAGTAACTGTCTGCTTTGACATCAATTACCGCAAGAATCTGTGGAAATACGAAGGTGCCAATCCTCGTGAGACGCTCAGTATTTCAAAATGCAAATGGATGAGTATCGCGAATGGTTTGACGAGCTACATGAGAAATATCCTAGAGTTAAAAATTGGATGATGGGTATGCGCAATGAGGTGTCGTCCAACCATCACACGTTAACAGGATTGTTATGGACGGATGGAGAGCTACTTCAAGCGCCCATTATGGATATTCCTGACGTTGTCGATCCTGTCGGTGTAGGAGATGCCTTCATGGGAGGCTGGTTGCATGCCATTAGATTGTTTCCCGACAATAAGCAAAAACAATTGAACTACTCCTTAGCTGCTGCTGCCTTAAAAAACACCATCCCAGGCGATTTCAACCTATCTACAGAAGAGGAAATCATGGCAGTTGTCGAACAGCGCCACAACGAAGGCACTCTTTACAAGACCATTCTGTAGCAGGATTCATATAATTAGGGTGATGCAGATTGCATCATCCTAATTATTATAGCTTATCATATTCTGTTTTCATCCACTCCAGACGAGTATTAAGCCATTCCTTCAAGTCTTGGACTTCATTCCAGTAGGATCCCCAGATATCATAATTCTTATAGGTGTAATGATATAATGTCCCCCAACGGCCTTCATTCTCCACGACTGAATAGCGAAGGTACTGGGCTGATTCGTTTATATAATTCAGAATATCGATCTTGTGACTATAGAAATAATCAAACCGCTCTTTCAACTTAGCGACAAAGGCGGGGTCCTTCATCAGCCTAGTGTACCATTGCGTTTCAGAAAGCAAGTTGCCAGAGGGGAAGACCCACTTGATATATGTATTGTTATTCTCCTTCACATTACCATAAGCTATATCAAAGTCCCATAATGGCCCCATCTGCAGTTTACCACCCCTCTTTAGATTCAAATAAGTACTGAAGTTGAACATACAATCCACATTCTTGGATATCTCATGAATCAAATACCAATCTACAAAGCTTAAAGTTAGATGAGAACAAAACATTCTCAGCCTCTATCACGAAATCCCTCACGTATGTGTAGTTGGCATCACCATAGCCTACTCCATCTGGCTCCTTAATGACAAGGTAGGGATCGATATGCGAGGTCGAGAAATAGACGTTGCCATCTTCACGGTCTGCCCATCTGTTACACTCCAGTATAAAACCGTCGTCACCTACTGCCACGCGATGGTTAGCAATCTTTATCTTCTCACAAAGCAGATAGGTGCCATCATGCCGCCCGTTCACAATCACTTCTACAAAATGCGCCCCCGGTGTCCAGTCAAGGTTACTCATCTTACCAAGCTGGAAAGACAAAGCGTTGCGCAGCATGCTCTTATCCGAATAGTTCGGTATGAGCACCCAAGACTTGTCCTTGTGTTCCCCCAAGAGTGCAATCTTTTCGTCGAACTTCAGCCGGTAAGGCTTCTTTGGCTGTCCCCAGGAACTATTGCCACGGCCTTTGATATGAACAGGAGCAGACACGACATCACCTGCCGCCCTGGTTCTTACATCCTCCACCAGTCGCAATGAGGCATCCAGATAGTAGTCCTTAGAAGTTACCTCCTGCCGGCCGGCAATGTCAATATAGAGGAGCGGTAAACCAGTGAAAGCATGCACATACATCGTATATGTGAGTGATTTCTGCGAGGTATGGACAGTCAGTTCGACAGGCTTTGTGAAATCAAACATCGAGACACCGCTCTCCGCCTCCTGCTCATTGATGGTGACAAGCGTACCATCGAAGGTAAAGCGCGGAATGAGGAACTTATCTTTCATGATGGAGGGCAGCCAGACCTCCACCACACTGTCGCCAACCACCTCGCCAGCTACATTCTGTGACAGCAAGGCATTGTCTGCAGCCACAAATTCAATAGTGAGCAACTTTGGCTCAGCCTTCGGTCGTGTTGCGTCCTCAAGCGCCTTCAGCTTACTGAGCAATTCCTCACCTTCCAACTTCAGGCGGGCATTCATAGCCGCAATATCCGCATTGCGCTTCGCCAAGGCGTCGTTGGCAGAAGCCAACTCGTCGTTCTTTTTCTTCATAGCCTCATTGGCCTTCTCTCTGTTTTCGATCCGTGTATAGTAGTCGGTAAGGTCCTCGCTACAAGCCGCGAATGAGAGCGCCATCAGGAATACTAGAAATGTCTTCTTCATCTTCTCCATCACTTAGTGTCTAACTCATAGCGTCATACTCACCCTTCAGCCAATCCATTCTGGAACTAATCCATCTCTCCATCAACATGACAGCCGACTGATAGAGTTCCCAGCACTTATCGCCGGAGTTCTTCGTCGAGGTGAATGTCTCCCATTTGTTATTATCTTCCTGGATGGCATATTTCAAATATTCCGCATTAGCACTGATACTATTGATGATATCAGTTTTATGCGAATAAAAAAAATTGTAACGCTCCTTTACCTTCGACACAAAAGCCGGGTCTTGAAATAACCTGGCGTACCATCTTCCATTCTTCACAACGAAACCGTTATAGCTGGAATTAGTATTAAACGCACGCTCCAAACCCCAGAGAGGCCCCATCTTCAGTTTTCCGCCACGCGTCAGGTTCATGATACAGTCAGCCTTGAAGGCACCATTATCATTCTTGGCAATCTCATTGATGATATACCAATCCACGAAGGAGTCCATATCCATATACTTCTGCCAACCAGTGGACTCATTCGCAAAATCCGAAGAGAATAAAGCGTTTTCTGCCGTTGACAAATAGTTGGTTATATATGAGACCCCTTCGAACGTATGTGCCGCGTTGGGACCGATAATCGTCACAGGTTCATCAAGATGGTCCGTATTAAAAGTAGGACCGGTGATGTCCGTCCCGACTCCCAGCAGGTAGCCTTTACTACCCACGTTCACCCGGCCTTCCGACGCTTCAAGAGACTCTCCCATAAGGTAGGTGCCATAATACCTGCCATTGAGGATCAAGTTCACATGGTGAAATCGGGGCGTATATTCCAGGGCACTCATCGCGCCCATATCAAAGGCAGTCATCGTGTGAAGCATCGTACGGTCGCCCTTGTTTGTATAGAGATTCCACCCTGTGCCTACGGGCGCGTCAAGCAACGAGCTCTCCGTGGTCAGCGTCAGGGCATATTCGTTCTTACCTAACTGAGGGGTGTCGTGGATGCGTGAGGTGTACCACGAGACAGTACCTACAGCCATGAAATTCACGTTTAATTGCGACAAATAGCCATTCTGGCTTGTCGATGTTCCCCCTGCCACCTTCAGCCGTCCCCTATAAGTGGTGTTGGCCAATGTAACTTCATCATGGTTGGATGTCTCCAGCCACACAGTGGGCAAACCCGTATAGGCACCGACATACACGGTATAGTCCTTCACGGTATAGGGTGTAATGACACTCAGCACAACCGGCTTGCTAAAGTCAAATGCCGTTACCCCACTTTCGGCCTCCACACCATTAATTGTCACCACCGAGCCCTGGAAGGTAAAGCGCGGAATAAGCGTCTTGCTAGTTGTCACATTCGGGATCCTGCACTCCACAGCAGAGTCGCCAATAATAGTACCCTTCACATTCTCTATCAACTGCAAAGGATTGTCGGCAGCCACAAACTCCAAGGTCAGCAACTTGGCAATAGAATTCAAGCTATCTTCAAACTCGGTAAGTCTTTTCCTAATCTTCTCGTTTTCCTCCTGACGCTTTTTTGCTTCCTCAGCAAGCTGATTGCTCTCCTGCTGAAGCTTATTTTTCTCCTCTTCAAGTTTTTTCTGCTGATTATCAAGGTTTTTACCTTGTTCCTCAACCGTTTTGATACGGTTTTCAATATCAGTAAGATCCGTACTGCATGCTGATATACCTATTAGAACAGCAAAAATAAAAAATAGTTTCTTCATCTTGTTGCAAAACTAAATATTGAAAATAATGCTGCAAAATTAGTCTTTTTTTTACTATTTAACGAATTTTTTCCTATAATTTTCATTCCATCCTACCTTTTTTTCGACAAATATGACAATAGTACACAAAAAAAGGTAGCCACGAAATGGCTACCCTTAAATATCAGAAACTAAATGTCTTACAATAGATTCATCGTATCGGTTGCAATCATCAACTCCTCATCAGTAGGAATGACAACAACCTTCACCTTAGAATCATCAGCAGAGATGACAGCCTCCTCACCACGGACATTGTTCTTCTGATCGTCGAACTTAACACCCAAGAATTCCAAGCCTTTGCAGACCTCTGAGCGCATACCTATCTGATTCTCACCAACACCAGCGGTGAAGACGATCACGTCAACTCCTCCCATGGCTGCAGCATAGGCGCCAATATACTTCTTAATGCGATAGAAATACATATCCTGAGCCAGCTGTGCACGCTCATCACCAGCCTTGGCTGCATTCTCAACGTCACGCATATCGCTTGAACCGCCAGTAATACCTGCCACACCGCTCTTCTTATTAAGCAAGTTGCTCATGCCGTCAGCATCCAAGCCAAGTTTCTTTTCTATAAAGGTCACAGCACCACCATCAATATCACCAGAACGCGTACCCATCACAAGACCCTCTAACGGCGTAAGTCCCATAGAAGTATCCACACACTTACCGTCAACAACAGCTGCGATAGATCCACCATTACCGACATGGCAGGTAATAACCTTTGTACCCTGAGGTTTCATACCCAAGAACTCCAAAGCACGAGCTGAAACATAACGGTGAGAAGTGCCATGGAAACCATAACGGCGCACACCATATTTCTCATACAACTCATAGGGAATGGCATACATATAAGCCTTAGCAGGCATCGTCTGATGGAAAGCTGTGTCGAACACACCTACCTGAGGAAGTCCTGGCATCAACTCCTTCACAGCGTTCACT
>CADCBH010000064.1 GCA_902799655.1 uncultured Bacteroidales bacterium | reverse complement strand
GAAGTACGGATTAATATATGCGTATTAAGAATAATTTGGAAATTTACACTGTAAAGTAGAAGATGATTAGCAAGAATTACGAAGATGAGTGAGCGATGAGATGGACTGTATTATCAGATAATCGTAGCTATGACAGCTGTCTCTTTACAGAGCATGGGCTGTCAGTTTTACTGCAAACAGAGCGGCACAAGATCCTGCTTGACACTGGAGCAAGCGATGTGTTTGTCCGAAACGCAGAGCAGTTGGGCATAGACCTCAGCGATGTGGGCTATGTTTTCATTTCTCACGGACACAGCGACCATGCTGGCGGCTTACGGTACTTCTTGGAACACAATCAGAACGCTCAGGTTATCGTCTCGCCAGATGCCATGAGCGGAAAGTTCTTTTCTAAGCGAGGTAATCTGCATAGCATTACCACGGAGTGGCCTGAGATAGGCGAAGACAGACTCGTCTTGATAGACCAGACCTGTGAGATTTTGGAAGGTCTTCATGTGATTGCCCATATCCCTCAGAAACATCCTATGCCTAAGGGCAATCAGAATCTCTATATTCAGGACGCTGATGGCAATTATATCCACGATGACTTTCGCCACGAACTAGCCCTGTATGTGGATGGTCTGCTATTCACAGGCTGTGCTCATAGCGGACTGGAGAATATTCTGGCGGCATGTCCTTGGCCAGTTCATACCGTTGTAGGTGGTTTCCACTTACTCGACGGACAAGAGACGGATGATGAAATAAGAACTTTGGCTCAAAGGCTGAAAGCCAACTATTTAAAAACGCAATTCTACACCAGCCATTGCACAAGTAACAATGTGTTTGAAGTGATGAAGGATGTAATGGCAGAACAGCTACATTTGTTTAATTGTGGAACTATTATAGGATAGAAACGATATGAATCCGATAGCCATCCGACTTCTCAACCAACAGCTGATTGCTCCTCAGTTCAGTGATCCTGCGGAGGTAGTCCATTATATGGGTGCCATGCAAGCCCAGGAGTACCGCATGATGCGATGGGCTGTGGAAATGCGAACAAGCAAACCGTCACACAAAGCATTCAAGAAGGCTTTTGACGAAGGTAGGATTATCCGTCTGCACCTGATGCGAGGCACGTGGCAATTGGTTTCTGCTGAGGACTATTGGCTAATGATAGATCTCTTTGCACCCAAGGCTATCGCCGTGACAAAAGGCTGGATGAGCAGCAATAAAATCGCTATCCCTGACGAAGAACTGATACGTGTCCGCGACATCCTTGCCCAGACGGCTGCCGACTTGGGAAGCGCGACGAAAGAGGATTTAGTACGTGCTTTAGCTGAGAACCATCTGCAGATGGATGATCACCGTCTATCGTACCATATCCGCATGGCAGAGATGTCAGGGACACTATGCAGCGGTGAACTGTTACCGATGAAGGCTACATACGCGCTTACTGCTAATAAGGTAAAACAAAAAGTGCAGATGAAGAAGGACGAAGCCTTGGCATACTTTACTCGCAAATACTTCCAAAGCCGTCAACCTGCTACGTTGGAGGACTTCGTATGGTGGGTCAGGCTTGAACGTCAGCGATTGTCGCAAGGGTATTGCACTCCAGGGCGACACTATCCATGTGGAGAAGTGGCGAGGCAGGGACTTCTACCTGACGGACGACTGTCGAACACGGGGCTTCAGGAAGGGCAAGTTCCTTCTGATTCCTCCATACGACGAATACCTTATCAGCTACAAGTCCCGCGACATCGTACTCCCTCCTGAACACAAGCACCGTGCCCACAACAACAGTGGCATCTTCCAGCCCGTCATCGCCTACGACGGAACCATCTGCGGCAATTGGTCACCATTCAAGGATGACTGTCAGGCGGCATTCTTCAATGATGCCTTCAGTCAAGATGATGTCAATGAGGCGTGGCAAACATACAAAGTATATTGCAATAAAAATAAATGACATGAAAAGAGTAATAGTTATCTCCACGAGCCTTCGTCATGGCTCAAACAGCGACATGCTCGCTGACAAATTTGTGGAAGGAGCCAAGGCTGCCGGAAACGAAGTCGAAAAGATTACACTTGCAGGTAAGAACATCCAGTTCTGTAAGGGCTGTCTGGCTTGTCAGAAACTGGGCAGATGTGTCGTCAACGATGATGTGAACGACATCATGGCAAAAGTTTTGAAGGCTGATGTCATTTGCTGGGCTACTCCCATCTACTATTATGAGATGAGTGGCCAGATGAAGACACTCATCGACCGCATGAATGCTATGTATGAATTGGATTATCAGTTCCGAGATGTCTATCTGCTGACAACTGCAGCCGATGATGACGAGCAGACTCCCAAGCGCGCAGAGGCAGGTCTGACGGGATGGATTGACTGCTATCCGAAATCACGTCTGGCAGGCGCTCTCTTCTGCGGTGGTGTTAATGGACCTCACGCGATAGAGGATAATCCCAAACTTCAGGAGGCTTTTGATTTAGGAAAGAGCATCGGCTAAGACAATGAAGAGTAAAATGGTTCCTAGTGAAACCAAACGGCTGAGCCGAGTGCTCCGTTCTTATGCTGAAAAGTATGAGACGGCATCTTTCATTGAAGGAGATCCGTCATGGTTCATACATCAGGTAAGCGGTAAGGCCAATCAAGAAGTGACTGCTTTCATTGCTTCATGTCTGAGTTATGGTAGCAGGGAGCAGTTTGTTCCCAAAATACAATTGCTGTTTGATTGTGCCAAAGGAAACCTTTATGAATGGGTAAAATCAGGCGTGTATTCAAAGGACATTCCTCATGATTCTGATGATTGTTTCTATCGTCTATATACATTCCGTCAGTTCAACACCTTTTTATGCCGGTTACGCCAGATGCTGCTGGAATATGATTCCATAGGCCAGTATGTTCGCAAGCACTGTGATGGTGACGCAATGTCCGCTATAGAAACCATCTGCCAGTGGTTTGCCGATACTGATACAAATCATATCGTGCCGAAGGACACACAGTCCCCCTGCAAACGTATCTGCCTGTTCTTGCGCTGGATGGTGCGTAGCAATTCACCTGTTGACCTCGGCTTATGGGCTGACTTCATTGACTGTCGCACACTTATCATACCTCTTGACACACATGTCCTTCAACAGTCTGTCCGTCTTGGACTTCTGTCAGGTAAGACAGCTACAATGTCAACCGCCAAGAAACTGACAGACAGACTTTCTGAGTTTTTCCCTGACGATCCGCTAAAAGGCGACTTTGCCCTTTTTGGATATGGGGTTAACTCAGCTATGGCCAATCGGACTCACGCTATGCTGCTGAAGGTCATCAACAAAACATTTAGCGTCTGTAAAGTTACCGACTATTCTGAGGTTGATCTGATGTCCGACTTCGTTTTCATTGGGAAAACAGACGGAGAATGTTCACTTGTTTGCGAGACATCAAAAACCCCGTCAAATACGACAGAACGAGATGACGGTTGGCGGGCTTTCCGCATTGAGGGAATACTCGACTTCTCGCTCATTGGAATTCTTGCTAAGATATCAACTTGTTTAGCAGAGAATGACATTGGCATCTTCGCCATCTCAACCTTCAACACCGACTACATCCTGACTAAGGCAGAGAACTTTGAAAAGGCAGTCAAAACGTTAGAAACCAAAGGATATAAGATATGTTGACCATCGACACGACAAACATATGCTCACACCTGCAAAGGAAACTATTCGAAGAAGATGGAATCTATCATCATCTTTGGATAGCCATGCAGGATGATCCAGAACTGACGGCTGTAGTCCGTTCACGCCAGCTTCACATCTACCGAAATGGCAAGAAAGTTTTGGTGCTGGCAGGAAAGGCAGCTCCCAAAGTCATCAGAGAGGATAAACTATGTGAGTTTTTACAAAAAGAAAAATAGTGATGGCAAATGCACTGCTATATTATCTGATAGTTATCAATATCCTGACCTTTGCTGTCTATGGTATTGATAAGTGGAAGGCCA
>CADCBH010000063.1 GCA_902799655.1 uncultured Bacteroidales bacterium | reverse complement strand
GGTGGGGCTATGACGATAGGGGTCAGCCCGTTGGCATTTATCGGTTATCTGATGCACAAGATTTTTCCTCAGCGCAAGTCGAAGAAGCAGCGCCAGCGGGAACAGTTGCAGCAGATACTGGATAATTATTGAAATAGGTAAAAAAAAGGTCGGCTGACTAAACCAGCTCGACCTTGTTGATGTCCTGCTCCTTCTCGCAGTAGTGGCAGGTGAGTATGTCGCCCTCAACATGGAAGAGGGTCTGCATGGGTTCGTTGTTGGTGATGCACTTGGGGTTGTTGCATTTCACGATGCCTCGAATCTCAGCAGGTGTCTCAACGGTCTTCTTCTCGACGACTTCGTAGTCACGGATGATGCTGAGGATGACCTTGGGGGCTACAACGGAGAGACGTGAGATCTCATCATCGGTGAAGAACTTGTCGGATACCTTGATGATACCCTTGCTGCCCACCTTTTGTGACGGATAGTTGAAGCCGATGGTGACTGGGGTGTCGAGGTTGAAAAGTCCCAGCAGACTGGCCACCTGGTATGTCTTGTCGGTGGGTATATGGTCTATAACGGTGCCTTGCTCGATGGCGGCTACCAAACGTTCTTTCTTGTTCATAATTATCAATTGTCAATTATCAATTGTCAATTATCAATTGTCAATTAGTAAATAATAGTCTTATCATTCTTAACTTCGTCAAGGCTGATGCCCAATACATCGCAGAAGATGGCCTCGCGAGCGAACAGACCGTTGCCAGCCTGCTGGATATAATAGGCATGCGGATTCTCATCGACATCGTAGGCTATCTCGTTGACACGGGGTAGGGGATGGAGAATCTTCATGTTGGGCTTGGCACTACGCAGCATGTCGTTGTTGAGCACATAGACATTCTTGACGCGCTCATATTCCATCAGGTCGCTGAAACGCTCTTTCTGCACGCGCGTCATATAGAGGATGTCGGCATCGGCAATGACTTTCTCGTTGAAGGCGGTATGCTCTTGGTAGCGGATGCCGTGCTCCTTACAGTATATCTTATACTCCTGTGGCATGGCGAGCTCCTTGGGGGCAACGAAGTGGAAGGTGGGGTTGAAGTGGCGCATGGCCATAATCAGCGAGTGCACGGTACGACCATATTTCAGATCGCCGACTAGATAGATGTTGAGGTTCTCAAGCGTACCCTGTGTCTTATAAATGGAGTAGAGGTCGAGCATGCACTGTGAGGGATGCTGATGGGCACCATCGCCTGCATTGACAATGGGAATGTCGGTGACCTCTGAGGCATACTGGGCAGCACCCTCGATGTAATGGCGCATCACGATGACATCAGCATAGTTGGCTACCATCGAGATGGTGTCTTTCAGCGTCTCGCCCTTCGTGCCACTCGTAATCTTGGGGTCGGCAAAGCCGATGACACGGGCACCTAAGCGGTTGGCTGCTGTCTCGAAACTGAGGCGGGTGCGGGTTGATGGTTCAAAAAATAAGGTGGCAACCACCTTTCCTTTTAGTAGCTCACGATTGGGGTGACGCTCGAATTCTTGTGCCATCTCAATCATGTAGAGAATCTTCTCACGTGTGAGGTCGGCAATCGTTACAAAATCATGCTTTTCCATCCTTGTTTTGGTTTTGATGGTACAAAATTACACATAATTTCTGTTTTACATGCAATTATTCCGAAGAATTTTGTAATTTTGCACTCAACTAAGAAGAATTTCGTTCGATGAGAAAGATTGTCATATATAGTTTATGGGCTCTTTTGGCGCTGTCCGTGATTGCTGCCACATTGGGGTTCACTGCTATTGAGAAGGGCTGGATAGGCTATCTGCCGCCTATCGAAGAACTACAGAACCCAATCAACCGTTTTGCAACGCAGGTGTATTCTGCAGACGGTAAGATTATGGGTACATGGAACTACAATCGTGAGAATCGTATTATGGTTGACTACAACCAGTTGCCGCCGACATTGGTTCAAGCACTGGTAGCTACGGAGGATGTGCGCTTCTATGACCATTCGGGTATTGACTTCATCGCCCTGACCCGTGCTGTCGTCAAGCGTGGCTTCCTGGGACAGAAGAGTGCCGGTGGTGGCTCGACCATTACTCAGCAGCTGGCCAAGCAGCTTTATTCGGAGAAGGCTCACAGCGTGATGGAACGCCTGTTACAGAAACCGATAGAGTGGGTGATAGCCGTGAAGCTGGAGCGTAACTATACCAAGGACGAGATCATCACGATGTATCTCAACTACTTCGACTTCCTGCATAATGCCGTGGGTATCAAGACGGCTTCGAATACCTATTTCAGTAAAGATCCCCAAGACCTGACGGTGACGGAGGCTGCTGTGCTGGTGGGATTGTGTAAGAATCCGTCGCTGTTCAACCCCGTACGCCATCCTAAGCGTAGCCTGGAGCGCCGTAATGTGGTGCTGTCGCAGATGGAGAAGGCAGGATACCTTTCTGAGGCGCAGCGTGACAGTTTGTCGGCTCAGCCTTTGGGGCTGAAATTCCATGTTGCCGACCATAAGGATGGCATCGCCCAGTACTTCCGCGATTTTCTGCGTCGTTATATGATGGCCCAGCGTCCCAACAAGAGTGACTATCCGGCATGGAGTATGGTGAAGTACCATATCGACTCTATCAACTGGGAAACCGATCCGCTCTATGGCTGGTGTTATAAGAATAGGAAGAAAGACGGGGAACCGTATAATGTCTATACGGATGGTCTGAAGGTATATACCACCATTGATTCGCGTATGCAGGAATATGCTGAGAAGGCGGTATATGAACATGTGGCCAAATACCTGCAACCGGCATTCACCAAGGAAAAAAAGGGTCGTAAGACGGCACCATTCTCTGGTAGCCTCTCAATGGATCAGGTCAATAGCATCCTGATGCGCTCTATCCGCCAGTGCGACCGCTATCGTGCCATGAAGGCTTCGGGGGCTTCGGAGGAACAGATTATGCAGTCGTTCCGTACAAAGACGGAGATGACGGTGTTCTCATATCGTGGCGAGATTGATACTGTGATGACGCCGCTCGACTCGATACGCTATTATAAGACTTTCCTGCGTACTGGCTTTATGAGCATGTGTCCGCAGAATGGTCATGTGAAGGCTTATGTGGGAGGCTTGGACTTCACACATTTCGCCTATGATATGGCTATGGAAGGTCGCCGTCAGGTGGGTTCTACTATCAAACCCTTCCTATACTCGCTGGCAATGGAGAATGGTTTCTCACCATGCGACCAGGCGCCTAATGTGCAGCAAACATATATGGTGGCAGGGCATGCATGGACACCCCGTAATGGCAGCAAGGCACGCTATGGAGACATGGTGACGCTTAAATGGGGATTGCAACAGTCGAACAACTGGATCTCCGCCTATCTGATGAGCAAACTGAATCCACAGGCTTTCGTCACACTGCTCCATGAGTATGGTATCCGTAACCCGGATATCCATCCCTCTATGTCATTGTGTCTTGGCCCTTGTGAGATTACTGTGGGTGAGATGGTGAGTGCCTATACGGCCTTTGTCAACCATGGAATCCGAGCTGCTCACATGTTTGTCACCAAGATCGAGGATAATGAGGGTAATGTGCTGGCACAGTTCCAGCCTCGCATGAATGAGGTGATTAGTGCGGAGAGTGCTCATAAGATGCTCTATATGCTCCGTGCTGTCGTCGATGGCGGTACCGGTGGTCGCCTGCGCTTTCGTTATGGACTGAAAGCGCCTATCGGCGGTAAGACGGGAACTACCAACAACAATAGTGACGCGTGGTTTATGGGTGTAACGCCTAGACTGGTCAGCGGTGTGTGGGTAGGCGGTGATGACCGCGACATCCATTTCGACTCTATGGCATGGGGACAGGGTGCTACCATGGCACTGCCCGTCTTCGCCTATTATATGCAGTCCATCTACAAGGATAAGCAGTTGGGTTATACGGAAGAAGAAACTTTTGATTTGCCAAAGGACTTCAATCCGTGTCCGACAGAAGGTGCTGAACTCGAAGGAGAGGAGGAAGAGTCTATAGAAGAAATCTTCGAATGACCAAGCCATGAGTCGATAGCATCCTATCGCACATGTATATATAATAAGGTGTATAAGTTTTCGCATTGTCAATAAATGCGAAAACTTTTGTTTTTCTTGCAAAAAAGTTGGTGAAATATTTTGGAGGTTTGAAATTTTGTTGTACCTTTGCAT
>CADCBH010000062.1 GCA_902799655.1 uncultured Bacteroidales bacterium | reverse complement strand
GTGAAAGTTAACGGGCGCAATTTTGCGCTGGTTGAATACAAGGATGCAAAAGGTGAACTTCGCCCCTGCTACCAACTGACCAAGACCGAGTGCCTCTACATCGCCACGAAGTTCAACGACGAGGCTCGCGCCAAGCTGGTGCTCCGCTGGGAGGAACTGGAAAGAACCCACCCCCATCCCCTCCGAGGAGGGGAGTTGTGTCTGCCGAGTCCGAAGAAGATTCTGGCGCTGGCCGACGAGATCATCGGTGAGGGACTGCGCATGCTGAATGAACCCGCGGAGGACACGCTGACGGCGACACAGGTGGCGAAGACGTTCAACATGACTACGTACGACTTCAATGCTATTCTGCGCGACATGGGCATCCAATACCGCCGCTATGGTCGCTGGAATCTCTCTGACGATTTGCAAGGCCGCGGCTTCACCGCCGAGCGCACGCACGTATCCTATAGCCTGAAGGGGGAAAAGAAGGTTCGCACGTATATGACGTGGACTATCGCGGGACTGCGTTATTTGAATTCTAAACTCGGTTATCCCAACTTCTAAGACTATGAGTGTACACATGTATCTTGCTTTGCGCAATGGTGGCGAACAGCAGTCAATACTCAAGGCAGTACGTAGTGGTGACGATAGTCGAAAGGCGAGTCTGGTGCAGATGAACTACTCGTGTCTGCCGAACGACGACGGCACGCTGAAGGGCTCGAAACGCATGAGTACCACGGTAGGTATGGACATCGACCATCTGACGGCAGAGGAGATGCCTGTAGTTCGTGAACGCATCCTCACCAAGAAGGACGAACTGGGCCTGCGAATGCTAGAGGAGAGTGCCCGAGGTATGGGCTACCACCTGGTGTTTCAGCGACGTGCTGATTTAGACCAAGTAGGTAATCTGAAGTGGGCTTCTGAACTTTTAGAGGTCGCCTACGATGCTCAGGCAAAGGACATCACTCGTGTGTTCTTTACCACGACGGAGGCCGAGCTGGTGTTTCTGGATGACGCGATCTTTGAGAAGGCTGAGGTAGGAGGTCAGACGGAAGCTGTGACAGTGATACAGTGTGACAGTTCGAAATACGACCCAGAGGCAAGATACAACGGTGTGTTGTTCAAGGACATCGTCGCGAAGTACTGGGAACTATTCAACGATGGTAAGGAGCCTGTGGAGGGCGACCGTAACGCGCTGACGTTCGAACTGGCGGTGACCTTGCGTAGCATCTGCGGCTTCTCGCTGGAGAAGATGATGGCGGTGATACCGAACTATTGGAGGAAACCCCTCTCCAACTCCCCCGAGGGGGAGGGCATATGCTCAGCAGAAGAAGAGGCTGAGTTTCGCAAGACGCTGGAGAATGCGCTCAAGGAACCTCGCAAGGGTATGCCCTATAGGTTGAAGCAAGTGCTGCAGGCGTTGAAGTCGCAACAGGCGGTGAAGGCGTGTGGCGGTACGCTGACCACGCCGCCTCCGATGCCCAAGAAGTTGCCACCGCTGGTGAAACTGTTGACGAAGAACGTGCCGTGGTTCTACAAGCCCGCTGTGGCCAATGCGGTATTCCCTGCGCTGGGTGTCCACCTGCATGGGGTGAAGTTCCGCTATTGGGACAACGTGGAGCACGAGGCCACCTTTATGAACATCCTGATCGGTCGGCAGTCGATAGGTAAGGGTACCATCAAGAAACCCATCGAGTACATCATGGAGGACATCAAGCAGCGCGACCAGCCCAACCGTCAGCGTGAGGCGGAGTGGAAGCAGAAGAACCCGGGTGCGAAGCAGAAGAAAGACCCGCGTCCCACAGATATCTGTATCCAGATGTTGATTGACAACCTCACCGATGCCGTCTTCAACCAGCGCATCGTGGATGCCAACAACAACGGCCAGCGATTCATCTACACCATCGTGGACGAGATAGAGGGACTGAAGAAGGTGACGTCGAAGGGCACGGTGGATGAGGTAGGTTTGCTCATCAGAAAAGCCTTTGATAACAGTGATGCCGGTCAGGAGCGTGTCGGTGCCGATTCGGTCAGTGGCATCGCCCCTCTGAGGTGGAACTTCAACGCCTCGACCACACCGCCCAATGCCCGCAAGTTCTTCTTCAAGATGGTGAACGACGGAACGGTGAGCCGACTGGACATCTCGACCATCATCCATTCGGACGATGACGACGATACAGCACCGATTCTGGGCATCTACGACCATCAGTTTGCCGCGGAGCTCAAGCCCTATATCGATCGCTTGGAGGCTGCCAACGGACTCATCGAATGTGCACAGGCAAAGAAACTCTCGCTTGAGATGAAGCAGGAGAACAAGGATGCCGCCAAACTCTATGAGAGCGAGGCCTACAGGGTATTCTCCTATCGTGCCAACGTCATCGCCTGGCTCAAAGGTATGGTGCTCTACGTGGCGCACGGCTGCAAATGGTCGAAGGAGATAGCCGATTTCGTGCGCTGGACGCAACAGTATAACCTCTGGTGCAAGATGCTGTACTTTGGTCAGCAACTGGAGAAGGAGCTGCGTGAGGAAGTGGAGATTCAGCGTCAGTCAGGTCCTCAGAATCTGCTGGAATTGCTGCCCGAAGAGTTCACCAAGGAGCAGTACCGCCAGATGCGCCAGCAACAGGGCAAGAGTGGTGACGGTGAGAGTACGCTGCGTCAATGGCAGAGTCGTGGACACATCGTGTATGACGAGGTGAGCGGCAGGTACTGTAAAACGGAAGAGTACATAAAGAAGTTTAGAGTTAAGAGTTAAGAATTTAGAGTTATCGCTTCGCGATTATGAATTAAGAATTATGAAAATCGAAAATAATCAGGAATGCTTCGTGCAGCTCTGGCGAAGGCTGGAGCGCACGAGGCGCCTCCTCGGAGGTCAGTATAAGCGGTATTGCATCCGCAATGTGTTGAAGGCGTGGTTCGGTTATGAGGCCACCGACGATATGATCTGGGAGGTGTGCCGTCTGTCGGAGCAGCAAGGGTGGAACGAACTGCCAGCACCGAGTCTCTATCCGCTGAAGCACCGCGAGCTGCTACGCGCTATCGTCGCCGTGCGTCTGGGCATCAGCTTTTGGAGAGTCAATCTGAAGGCTCTCGATAAGGCTTATAGCATCGCCTTCCCGAATAGTACACCGATTAATAAAAATAAGAAAGGAATTCGTAATTCGTAATTAGGAATTAGGAATTCGTAATTCGTAATTAATATGTTACCAAGAGGAATCAGAAATAATAATCCGCTGAACGAGAGCAGACGGATTCAGCGTTTTGCCAGTTTGAGAACTTAGCGTATGGGTGGAGAGCAGCATTTAAGCTGCTCACCCGTACCTACTACCACACGTACAGGCTCTATACCATCAGGGCCATCGTGACGAAGTGGGCACCACCCAATGAGAACAACTCGAAGGTGTATGTGGAGAATGTCAGCAGGCTGACGGGCATCCATCCCGACGAGCCGCTGGGCATCCCGTCGGAGAGCCCAGCCCGCTGGATAGCCCTCGGTGCAGCGATGGCGATTCAGGAAAATGGCATCACCAGCATCGACTGGTTCGCCATGCTGCGAGGGTGGGAGATGGCCCGAAATGCTATTCCTTGAGATCGTATAAGATCTGGAAGTCGATATCGGTGGTGCCACTGACGCTGACATCGGTGGTTTTGTGGGATTGTTTAGTCTGCGTTTGGATTACCTTGCTGAGTAATGGTGAAGACAGCATATCCGCTGTCATCATGTTCTTCCCAGAAATTCATGATGGTGAAAGTGTGGCTTCTGCTTTCCTTTAAGACATTTTCGGTAATATGAAAGGTAAGAGTCTTTCCATCTTCGCTCATTCTGGCACTGTCAAACCAATAGGGCAAAGCATTACGATTGTTAGTGTATGGGTTGTGATAGAAGAGAATATCAGGTCCTCCTTCTCCATCTTTCAGCTTAAGGTCACGCGGGTGCCAATTGCCACTTACATTTACCACCACATCCTGCTCTTTATAGCCGACAGTAGGAGATGTAGCAGAGATTTTTGTTGGAATAAAAGAAGAAGTCATGCCCTCATTGGATGGAAATTTGTAGCCAAAAACACTTATTACAGGGTAAATTCTGTAACTTCCTGCATAGAGTTTAGTGGGTGTTGATACTTCAAATGAGTCAACTGGGTGCTGGGCCCAATATATGCCACTATTGGCTTCATAATAGACAGTATCTTTGATATTGGTCTGATAATTGCTATTGCCATGTTCGCCGATAAATAATGCTCCCAAATGGTTAGGCCAGAAGACATCGCCTGTTGGCTTAAACGTTGCGATTAGCTGGTCTTCATTAGTATCCACTCTTACGCTTGTCTCTTCAAATGAAGGACCAGCGGTAGCCGATGATGAGCCCCACTTTTGTGTGTCACTCCAGAAAGTATGCTCTTCGGGTACATCGGATTCAGATAAGAACGAAGAATACTTTGCCTTTAGCTCACGATCAATGCACATCGTGCTGAACTCAAGTGTTTGATTTTGGAGTATGTAACCACCCATATTGGACTTGTAGTCAATTATGCCTGCGCCATTAAATATCTTCCCATTTGCAGTGAAGCCTACAGAAGCTTCTATCTTAGGACCCGCATAGATGTCGAGACCAATAGAGGCGAAGAATATTTTCTTGACCCAGTTGTTGGTTTCAATGGCGCAACTCTGCTTGATACCAGTCTGCCAGAAACCGTTGAATATCAACCCTGCTTCCGTATTCTCAAAGAAATTGGATTCGTCATTGCTCGGCTCATCCACATCGTTCCAGTTGCATGTGAGCATTTTCTTTGCCCGAGTGTCGAAGATAAAGGTCTGCTTGCATTTCTTTTCGAACTTCGGGAACGCCAGACTGGCCGTTATCGCACCACCAAAACGTGTAAATCCTACGGGTAGCGGTTTAACCTCGAAGAGTGGCAGATTGGCAGGGAACTTAATGGCGACGTTTGACCCCACTGGCAGCTCAAAGGTCTTCTCCCAGCAGCTCTTGCTGAGGTCAAGGGATGCATTCGCACTCACCCCTGCAGAGAACTCCTCCGACAGCTCCAACTTAATGCGGGCCCGCTGATCCCAAATGAAGTTGATGTCATAAGCTACTCGGGCTCCGATCTTGATGCCCAAATCGACACCCACGTTCACACTGCTCTTCTCCGTCGGCTTCCATTCCAGTTGCAAACGACCACTCCAGTCTATGAGACTCAATTGACTAGCGCCGCTGACACGGCGGTTGTTGATGGAATCATTTTCAATGCCTGCTATACGTCGGCGGGCATTGCCTTGACTGTCAGTGCCAAGTTCTTCAACGGTGATGAACTGTTGGAAGATGTCACCCAGATTGGTCAGATAATCACAGTAAACGATGTTGTTATCTATTTCGGCTACCTTGCCACCAAAAGAACCACCCTCATATTCCTCGCCTTCAAGTCCTACAAGGATATCTCCCACCTTAGGCAGCAGATTCGCGGGAATGGCAGAAGAAAACTCAATGGCCAGCGGATAGAGATAATTTTTCTCGTAATAAACGTTTTCATTAACGCTTGAACCTGCCGCGACAAGATACTGGCGCATGGGCTCGTCATCGATGAGTCGCAACCTGGGATTGTATTTGATCTCCGGCTGTACGAAGCCTACAGAGTCGATGGCTATCAAGGGAATGCGGTAAATGGAGTCAGCAGTTTCCACCTCCTGAATCACATAGTCGTCTTGCTCCACCATGTCCTTATCGAACTTGGAGTAACGAATCTCCTTCACTTGGTCGAGAAAGAATCCATTGAAGTCACCATCATTGCGGTAGATATAAAATGCGGCGTTCTCGCTCTGTGCCTGCATGTTCTGAATCGCCAGCAATAACAGGATAATAGCAAAAAGATGCTTGTATATGTTGTAGCTCTGTGTTTTCATCGCTTCATCAGTTTAATGGTTTCATTTCCGCACTTAACGATATACATGCCCTGAGGGCGTGATGCGATAGAGATGGTAACAGCATCCGTGCCATTACTTTTCAGAATGTCGAGCAGTCGTCCGCTGGCGTTGTAGAGGTACACCTCAGTGTCGCTCTTCAGATTGGTTAGCTGCAGCTTGTCAGGCTCTTGTCTGACGACAACGCTGTTCTCACTCTCTATAGTCTCGATACCCGTCTCTACACCTTCATAGGTGTAGCGTAGGATGTCTGCCAGCGGGTATTCCACAGTAGCGGTGCTGGTCTTGATGATCAACTTGTTTCCGCTGAATGTTGTCACAGGCTTCTCTGCGAGGGCAAAGAGCACGGTACTCTTGTCTTTCTTCCACACCTTCAACTGCGGCTCTGCAAAGGACCAGGAGGTGATAAATGCCATAAGAGTGGCGGTTAGTAGTATCTTTTTCATTATATTTGGGTTATTAATTATCGATTATTATCCGCAAAGATACGGAAAAGGACTGGTATATCGACTAACACTTTTCGCAATTCGAGCTCTGTTGAAATCTACGGTTGGCCGTAAGGCTTCAGACTGCCTCGCACAGGATCCCAGACACCAATGGTGATGGAGTAGCCCTGTGTGTCGTCTAAAGAATACTCTATGGTCTTTACCTCGTTATTGCCATCAACCTTGGTAACAGAAGTCCTTCTGAATCCTGTAATGTATTTGCTGGCGAGGTCGTTGGGCATTGTTTCTGATGATGCTTTATAGCCTTCGCAAACATAATAACCGCCAGGCACAGGAGTGTTCCAATCATAGAAAGGAACATTTATGATATTGAATGAGTAGGTGTCGGTGACAGTAGCCCTATGCCAGACTTTGCCTGTCGTTTCAAACGTATGTTCACTTTCTCTCGTTACGGTATAACTTACTGTTCCGCTGACGACATCGTCTTCATCCTCTTCTCCATTGCGCTGAATAGTTAGATTGATATTCCAATAGCCGTCTGTATAGATAGTCAAAACGGAATAGACAGGATTACCATCATCATCGAATCCAATAGAGCCCTCATTGCCCATGTAAATAGTTGCTTTCTCTGACCCGCTGGCATGCAAAGTAGCACCGGTTTCCGTAACCTGTGAGGTGCAATAAACAGGCTGATGGTTTGCGTAAAGACGTGGGAAATAACTGATGATGCTTTCAGACTCCGTTTGACTAGTATCCTTGTTATAGAAAGTTGTCATAGCACTCAAATCAACAAAGAGCCCCGTATAGGTTACTCTGCTGGCATCCTGTTCAACATTGATAGTACGCTCTACAGAGCCATATGTGTTTGTTGCCTTGATGGATATGACACCCGAACGCGTAGTTGCAGACTTGTTTTCTTCGGCGCCGATATGGAGTATTCCGTTGTCTTTATCATAGTTGTAGAACAGCCATGAACCTCCTGACTTGGAGAAGGTCAGCGATTCACAATTGGTATCTATACTGACGGTTGTCATTTCTTCGACAACAGCGGGCAATGACACCATCGTCTTTGACACTTCAAGCACAGGCAAGATGACATTCTCTGCATACTGAACAATTGTTACTGTATCTCTAAGTTCTTCGCCTTCAAGTGTCTTCACGCAGACAATAATAGAGTCGGAGCGTGTCTCACCAGTATCATTGCGCTGAGCATCCACGGTGAAT
>CADCBH010000061.1 GCA_902799655.1 uncultured Bacteroidales bacterium | reverse complement strand
TCACAGGAGGACGGTCAGCCGATCATCGGCGCTGCTGTCAAGGTTGATGGAACCAGTACCGGTATGTTGACTGACGTAAATGGCCGTTTCTCATTGGCTCTGCCTGCAGGTTCGAAGACGATCACCGTCTCTTATCTGGGTTATGAGCCGAAGACCGTAACAGCCAAGAACGGCATGCGAATCTTCCTGAAGAGCGACGCCGCCGCCCTCGACGAGGTAATCGTCGTGGCCTACGGTACGCAGAAGAAGTCTTCGTTTACTGGTTCTGCTGCTACCGTGAAGGGTGAGAGCCTGGAGAAGCTGCAGGTAAGTAACCTGGGTAAGGCCCTCGAGGGTGCTGCCGCTGGTGTGCAGATTGCCTCTTCTAATGGTACGCCTGGTGCTGATGCTCAGATTCGTATCCGTGGTATAGGTTCTATCAATGCCAGTCAGCAGCCGCTGATTGTCGTTGACGGTGTGCCTTACGAAATGTCTCTGAACTCTATTCCTACTCAGGATATCGAGACGATGACCATCTTAAAGGATGCTGCTGCCAACTCAATGTACGGTGCACGTGGTTCTAACGGTGTGATCATGATTACCACCAAGAGCGGTAAGGCTGGTAAGGTAAACATCAATTTCGATGCCCGCTATGGTTTCAATGCCCGTGGTGTTGGTAACTACGATATCGTCACCGATCCGGGTGAGTACTATGAGATGATGTATGAGTCATATCGTAACTCTCTTGCTCCCCAAATGGGCTACGCAGGCGCTTCTCAGTATGCTGCACAGCACTTGATTGACGGCAACCTGAAATACAATATCTTCAAAGGTGTGGCTGACAATGAGCTGATTAATCCTTTGACAGGTAAGCTGAATCCTAATGCTACACAGCGCAAATGGAGCGATGACTGGACAAAAGACCCATTTGAGAATGGTACCCGTCAGGAATACACAGCCACCATCACTGCTGGCAGTGAGAATACCAAGGTATTTGCTTCGCTTGGCTACCTGAAGGATGAGGGTTATATGGTTGGTTCTGGCTTCAAGCGTTACAATGGCCGCGTGAAGATTGACCAGAATATCGGCAAGCACATCCGTGTAGGTGGCAACATTGCCTATTCACACACTGACTATAAGACATTCGGTGATACCCAGAGTAACTATTCTAACATCTTCATGTTCTCACAGAATATTGCGCCGATCTATCCTATCTATCTCTATAATCAAGACGGTAGCCTTTGGCTTGACAACAAAGGTGAGCGGCAGTATGACTGGGGTACTCAGTACGTGCGCCCCTACGCCTCTGAGCAGAACCCGCTGGCTGCTGCTGAGGCAAACATCCAGCGCAATGAGCGCGACAACGTAAGTTCTCGCGGCTATTTCGAGTGGACATTCCTGGATGATTTCAAGTTCACAGCTAATGTGGCTTATGACGTCTATAACGGTTGGTACACCGAGCTGATGACACCAATAGGTGGTGATGCCCTGAGTGTTGGCGGACGTGGTAATAAGGAGACCTATCGCAAGGGTGCGCTGAACGTAAACCAGCTGCTCGACTGGAACCACTCATTTGGCAAACACGGCGTACACGTGCTGCTTGGCCATGAGAACAAGAACGATAAGTATCGCTATTTCTATGGTCAGATGACTCAGTTCTCAGATCCTTCAAATCCTGAGTTTGCCAATGCCGCCCAGTATCAGGATATGACCAGCTACACTTGGGAGTATGCCCTCGAAGGTTACTTCGCAAAAGGTGAGTACAACTATGCCGACAAGTACTATGCTACAGCAAGTATCCGTCGCGACGGTAGCTCACGTTTCCACAAGGACAACCGCTGGGGTACGTTCTGGGCTGTCGGTGCTTCTTGGCGCCTGAAGGAAGAGAATTTCCTGAAGGATGTAAACTGGCTGAACAACCTGAAGCTGAAAATCAGCTATGGTACACAAGGTAACGATCACCTGCTCGACGATGAGGGCTATGACCTGATTCACGTGTATTCAGACCTCTATTCCGTCAACCGTGTGGATGGCGCCGCAGCTTTCAGCAAGTGGCTGCGTGGTAACTCAGACGTTACATGGGAGAAGAGCCGCAACTTCAACGTCGGTGTTGAGGCTGGTTTCTGGAAGCGTCTGAATGTCGGCTTCGAGTTCTTTATCAAGGAGACCCGCGACATGCTTTATCAGAGCCCGCTTGCAGCATCAGAGGGTAAGCCAAACTATGTATGGCGTAACGAGATGAACATGAAGAATACAGGTATCGAGATTGAAATCAGTGGCGACATCATCAAGACGAAGGATATCACATGGAATGCAGCCCTGAACCTGACACACTACTCGAATAAGCTGACTAAGCTGCCAGACTCTAAGCCCGCTTCAGAGTTCCCCGACGGCTATCAGGCTGGTCGCTACTGGCGTCAGCTCGGCGGTAGCCTCTACGACTGGTACCGCTATGAGTATGTAGGTGTTGACCCCACAAACGGTCTGCCCCAGTACAACAAGTACAACTACAAGACCGATGAGAGCGGCAACTATGTGCGTGATGATAACGGTGAGCCTATTGTTGAGAGCATTGATATCGTGAACAATGCCTCTGAGGCTACGCTCCGCAAGACCGGCAAGTCGGCTATTCCTGACCTGACAGGTGGTTTCTCTACGACACTGAATGCCTATGGTTTCGACCTGAGCGTCTCTACAGCCTTCCAACTTGGCGGTTGGGCATGGGACTATCAGTATGCACAGTTGATGAACGCTGGCGACAACGGCCAGAACTTCCATAAGGATATGTTCAACCGTTGGACACCTGCCCACACTGATACGGATATTCCTGCTCTGAACTTCGGTAGCCAGAGTTCAAGCATCGATGTTTCATCAGACTATTTCCTGACCAAGGGATCATACTTCAGTCTGCGTAACATCACGGTGGGCTATACCTTCCCGAAGAAGTGGCTCGCACCCGCTGGTATCAGTAACCTTCGTGTTTATCTGACCGGTGACAACATCTGGCTCGTCTCTAAGCGTAAGGGCTTCGATCCACGCTATAGCTTTAGCGGTTACAATGAGTATGCAGGTTATTCAGCCCTCAGCTCTTACTCCGTGGGCGTCAATCTGTCATTCTAAATTATCAAACATAAAACAAGAAGCAATATGAAAGTATTAAAATATATGTCAATGGCTCTTCTGACACTGGCGCTCGGCTCGTGCGGAAGCGACTATCTTGATACGGATTATACGCGCCACCTCGATGCGGAGACTGCAGGTGAGGTAGCCGGACGCAATCCGGACGTGTTCCTTAATGGCATGTGGTCATGGCAGGTGGAGTTTCAGGGCTCTCACGACTCTTTCGGACTGATGTCTTCATTGCTGGCCAAGGACATGATGAGCGAGGATATTGCCATCAATGGGTTCCACTGGTTTGGTTATGACTACGATTTCGATAACCGTATGACGACTTATCGCCGTACGCGTGAGGAGTGGGGATTCCACTACACTGATATTGCAAAGGCCAACGATATCATCAGTTCTTATCCTGAGGGCGCAAAAACCGAAGGCGAGAAAGGGCTGTTAGGTCAGGCTTTAGCCATTCGTGGTAATGCCTATGCCTATCTGGCACAGATCTTCCAGACTTATATGAACACGGATGGTACCATTAACCGCAATGCCCCTGGTGTGCCTCTGATTCTGACGACTGCCGATGGCTATACTGCCGATCAGCTTGATGGACTTAAGGGTCGTAATACAATCGGTGATGTGCTCGATCAGGCAAAGAAGGACCTTGAGGCAGCTGTGGTAAATCTTGAAGGTGCCAACTACAAGCGCCCCTCAAAGAATTACATCGACCTGAGCGTGGCTCGCGGTCTGCTTGCACGTTTCTATCTGCTCACCCAGCAGTGGGATGCCGCCGCAACTACAGCTCGCGCTGCACGTCAGGGATATACTCAGCGTGACAATGCCGCTCTTCACGATGGCTTTATGAGAGTGACGGCATCAGATGTGATGTGGGGCTTTGCTCACAACTCTGAGACCCAGACGGCCTATGCCTCTTTCTTCTCTCACATCTCCAATCTGGCTCCCGGCTATGCAGGTCTGGGCTACAGTGCAAAGCTGATAGACAAGCGCCTTTACGATCAGATTCCTGATGATGACTATCGTAAGACTTTGTTCAATGGTCCCGAGGGTGATGCCAGCCAGCCTACTGCTGGTGCTAAACTACCTTATGCTAACTTGAAGTTCGGCAACGACGGTAGCTGGACTATGCACTACATCTACATGCGTGCTGCTGAGATGGTACTCATCGAGGCTGAGGCTCTGGCACGTCAGGGTAAGAACGCCGAGGCAGCTACTGTGATGGCTGAACTGATGAAGAACCGTCAGCCCAGCTGGAATAAGGCTTCTGTAACAGTTGATGACGTTCTGCTGCAGCGCCGTATCGAGCTTTGGGGTGAAGGCTTTGCTTATTTCGATCTGAAGCGTAACAATAAGGGTATTGATCGTAATTATGAGGGTAGCAACCATCAGGCTGGTTACCTGCACACCATTCCTGCCTTCGATGTTCGTTGGACTTATCAGATCCCACAGTCTGAGATGCAGGAGAACTCTCACATCCAGGATAGCGAGCAGAACCCGTAAACTAAAGTAATGAACTCTCACATCCAGGATAGCGAGCAGAACCCGTAAACTAAAGTAATAGGAGATTTATACAATGAAGAATATCTTTAAGTATATGATTCCATGTCTGGTAGTTGCATTTGGTCTGACCAGCTGTAACTCCACGATGGACGACAAGGCATCGATTGATGCGATGTATGAGAAGGCAACTACAGCAGTTGTCACTCTGGGCAATACCAATGCAGATGATTACCAGACCATCACACTTGATGGTGCTGTCACCAATGAAGCTGAAGTGATCGAGGTCGGTTTCCAGATCTCTAAGGCCAGTGATTTCTCTGCTGGTGCTACATATTATCATGTCGATGAAGTTGTCTCAAACTTCAGCTATACCATTGCTGGCTTGGCTGAAAAGACCACTTACTATGTACGTGCCTACGCTGCAACCCGCACTGCTGGCATCATCTTC
>CADCBH010000060.1 GCA_902799655.1 uncultured Bacteroidales bacterium | reverse complement strand
AAAAGACATCTGGATTGACATGACGCCTATGTCAGACGTGATGACGCTGCTTCTGTGCTTCTTTATGTTGACATCAACATTCTTGACGCCAGAGCCTATTCAAGTCACCACGCCAAGCTCGGTGTCTGAGGTCAAGGTGCCTGAGGGAGACGTCCTCAATATTCTGGTATCACCAAAGGGACAGATCTACCTCGGTACTGAAAACAAGAACCACATGAAGGCCATGATGGAAGAGATGACCGACCGCTTCGGTGTGTCGCTCAACGCTACCCAGCAGAAGCACTTCTTGGAGGACGCCATGGTGGGTGCACCAATGGACAAGCTTGCTCAGTACCTCAGCCTTGAACCCGAGAAGATGAGTGAGGCCATCCAGATGCTCGGCATCCCCACTGATAGTATCAATGGTGGCATGAGCGAGTTCCAGATGTGGGTGAAAGCCGCCCGCGATGCCAACCCTGATATCAAGATCGCCATCAAGTCAGACGCTACCACGTCTTACAAGACTGTGAAGGCTATGATGTCAGAGCTTCAGGACATGAGTGAGAACCGTTATCAGTTGATTACCAACCTTAAGAATCTATCCAAGCAAAAGAAAATGGATACCCGCGTGAACTTCACGCCAATGGTAGACATGATGATGCTGTTGATTACCTTCTTCATGCTGTGTACCACGCTGGCTAAGCCCCAGTCGATGCAGCTCACTATGCCGTCTAACGATGACAATGTGCAGAAGGAAGACAAGTCTGTAACAAAGGCTTCTCACACTATTACGCTTTATCTGGGTGCTGACAATAAGATTTGGTACATTGCAGGTCTTCCCAACTATGAGGATCCCTCATGCGTTAAGGAGACCACCTATGGTGCCAAAGGTGTCCGCGATGTGCTCATCAAGCACACCACCGAGGAAGGTATCAACCCCGTTGCCAAGATTATGATGGCTAAGAAGGAGTTGGATGCCCAAAAGTCTGCCTATAACAGCAAGATGACTGACCAGCAGTATCAGGAGCAGTTGTCTCGCATCAAGAAAGGTGAACTTCCCAATGGCGAGAAGGTTCCTACCATGACCGTCATTATCCGTCCTCTGGACACTGCTACCTATGATAACATGATCTCAGCATTGGACGAGATGCTCATCTGCAGTATTGATAAGTACGTCATCGACAAGATCAACCCCGACGATCGTGCACTGATCGAAAAGGCTGGCGTCAAGTAAGTCGATGTCTAACCATTTAAACAGAAAGGAACTATGTCAAAAATAGATCTTATACAAGATAGCTGGGTCGACCTTGTCTTTGAAGGTAAGAACCATGCTTACGGTGCTTATCAACTGCGCAAGCAAACGGGAAGACGTAATCTCTACGCCCTGGGTGTGATGTTCCTCATTGCCCTCTTCATTGCAGTTATTGTTGCTGTGAAGGGTGTCGTTGAGAACGCCATGAAGCAGGATGTAGCCATTGACGCTGACGTTGAGCTTTCGAAGCTTGCTGAGAAGAAGGAAGCTAAGGTTGAGAAGAAAGAAGAACCGAAGATTGAGAAAGTAGAAGTAGAAAAGGTTAAGAGTTCTGTGAAGTTCACCGCTCCTGAGATTAAGAAGGATAGCGAAGTGAAGCCGGAAGAAGAATTGAAGTCACAGGAAGACCTGAGCAAGACCAACACCGCTATCGGTGCGTTCGACGTGAAGGGTAACGACGAGGCTGCAGGCGAGGTGCTGAAGGCTAAGGAAGTTATCGCACAGCCCGAGCCTGGTTGTTGCTGAGGAGAACGGTATCCAGGGACGTGTTATCGTAACGTTCGTCGTTGAGAAGGACGGTTCGATTACCGACGTTCGCGTCGTCAAGTCCGTAGACCCGTCACTCGACAAGGAAGCACAGCGCGTGGTTAAGAGCATGCCTCGCTGGATTCCTGGTAAGCAGAACGGTTCTGCCGTACGTGTGAAGTACACCGTACCTGTAACCTTCAGACTACAATAACTACGATGAAAAGATTCGCATCCATTATTATTGGATTAACACTCATTTTAGGCTTGTTCCCATCCTGTGGGAACAAGCCTAAAAATACTCAGGCAGAACAGGACTACCAGCGTGCAGCCCGCTACTTTACTGCCGACGAGAGCTTCAGCCCCATCCTGAATGAGGCCCTCGACGTATTCCTCTACCATAACGTGCTCGACACGTTGGAAGCAGAATACACTAACGAACAGGATGCCATCAAGAAACTCATGCGACTGGAGACCTGGTTGACCTTCAGCACGCGCGACCTGACGGCCAAAGAGCGACAGAACCTTATCGACCGCAAATACCGTCCACGCACAATACCTATTGCCTACGACGGATTGGCCATCATCGTCAACAATGCCAACCCCGACACTTGTATTACCGTCAAGGACTTCAAACGCATCCTGCGCGGTGAGCTCGTCAACTGGAACGACCTCTACCCCGCCTCGAAGCTGGGCACCATCGATGTCGTCTTCGACAATCCGTTGTCAAGTACCGTACGCTGGTGTGTAGATTCCCTGTTAGAGGGCAAGGAGTTCAAAGCTCCCAATATCGGAGCCGTCAAGACCAGTGCTGCCGTTATTGATTACGTGGAGAACCACAAAAACTCCCTTGGCATCATTGGTTCCAACTGGCTCAACGACAGCCGTGACACCACCAACGTCACCTTTAAGAAGAATATCACAGTTATGAAGGTCAGCCGACTCGACTCAGCTACTGTAGCCAACAGCTGGCGACCCTATCAGTATTATATATATAATGGTAACTATCCGCTCATCCGTACCATCTATGCCCTGCTCAACGAGCCACGTAGCGGACTGCCATCCAATTTTGCCCATTTCTGCCGACTCCCCAAGGGACAGCTGCTGATCCAGAAATCTGGTCTGCTACCCATCCAAGCTGGCATGAACACACGGACCGTATTTGTGAATAATCAATAAAAAAATAAACATTTCAAAGTTCTAAACGTCATAACAAAAAGAGTAACCTTTTTTTAAACAAAAGAATTATGAAAGCAATCAAATATCTATTCATCGCTGCGCTGACCGCTGGTTATAGCGCAAGCGCACAGGCACAGGACGGCTCAAATGCCGACGTTGCCGCCGTTAAGAACATCATTAGTCAGAAACCCGCTGATCTGGACAAGCAGATGAAGCCCTACTACAAGGCTAACAAGAAAAATCCAGTAAACCTCGTAGCCTTCGGACGCGAGTTCCTCCTGGCCAAGGACACCGCCAATGCCAAGGTTTATGCCATGCATGCCCTCACAGCCTCTAAGAACAAGTGTGCTCCCGCCTTCATCCTCTTAGGTGATATCGAGGCACTGGGTGACAATGGCGGACAGGCTGCTGCCCAGTATGAGCAGGCCATCTACTGCGATCCAAAGGAACCCGAGGCATACTACAAGTACGCCAACGTATATCGTAAGATCAGCCCCCGTGGTGCTGTCAACAAGCTCGAGGAGTTGCGCGAGCAGCGCCCTGATATCGCTGTTGATGCCCTTGAAGGACGCATCTACTATATGTCCAACGATTTCGATGCAGCCCTTCGTGCTTACAACAAGGCAGACAAGTCTAAGATGGAGGACCGCGACCTCAGCGACTATGCTATGACCGCCTTCTTCAAGCAGAAGTACGATATAGCCCTCGACGTAGCCAAGTTCGGCCTCGCCAAGAATCCTCGCCACGCAGCCTTCAACCGTCTGGCCTTCTTCAACAGCACTGAGCTCAAGAAGTGGGACGACGCTCTGATGTATGCCGACGCTCTGTTCAACAAGTCTGACTCTGCTAAGTTCTCTTACTACGACTACACTTACTATGGCAATGCCCTCAGTGGTGCCAAGCAGCACGAGAAGGCCGTAGAGATGTATCAGAAGGCCCTCCAGCAAGAAGATATGGACAACAAGGCTAAGCGCGCTGGTGTCATCAAGCAGCTCTCTGACGCTTATAAGGCACAGGAAGACTTCCCCAATGCCATCAAGAACTACGAGGAGTACCTGAACACCGTTGAGAAGGCTTCTGCCAACGACATTGCCGCTCTTGCTCAACTGCACCTGCAGCACGCCAACAAGAAGACCACTGCTGAGGAGCAGGCTGCATGCTTCATCATGGCTGACAAGACCTATCAGGATCTGGAAAACAAATACGAGGATGCCACTGAGTATGCTACCTTCATGCGTGCCCGTGTCAACTCATATATGGATCCTGACCAGAAGCAGGGTCTTGCTAAGCCTTTCTACGAGAAGCTTGATCAGCTCATCGGTGGCAAGGAAAACAAGGACGCTACTGACAAGGCCCGTCTGACAGAGAGCTATCGCTACCTCATCTCCTACTACTTCGTTATCCAGGACAACAAGGAGACTGCCAAGCAGTATGCCCAGAAGCTTCTCGAAATGGATCCTGACAACGAGATTGCCAAGCAGGTGATGGAGACTAAGTAAGACAACGCTTCACAATATATAAAAGAGACCACTTCGCTGTGGTCTCTTTTTTCATTCATCCTTGCAAAGATAGACATTTTTCTATAGACCTCCAAACAATTTCAATGCATGTTAGAGTTTTGTCTTTGTTAGAGAACAGTCCGTCGTCAAACCCTACCATTCTAGATGGGGCGTATCCATATCTGCCAATCATTGATTTCTTTGAATAGGCGGGTGAGGACATCTTTATAATCGTCGGGATATATCATCGTATAGACAAACCAGAATTTGTGATTAGATATTACCTTTGAGTAAAAGCTGTAGCCGTCGATAAGACTACCGCTTTCGTATTGGGGGCCGGAGAGGATGAAATAATCGTTGCCAAGTCTGCAATCTGTTGCATGAAGCACTTGCGCCATTGAGTCCATACCATCCTTTAATGACTGACCGCCATTATTCATCACATGGTTTTCAATGACAATGGTGATCCACTGGTCACCATACTCGAAGCGCATACAGCCTTTCTCCTCCTGTAGGGAATCGGGCTGGGCGATAAAAAAAGAAGGGACACGAACGACATAATCATAATCCTTGTTCTTATATTCGTACATTTCTGCATATTTAAGATAACGGCCGAACACTTCCTTATGGGATTTTACACCATTACAGGACACTATCCAATCGATACATGCACATACCATTACAATAGTGATGAATATAAAGATGGCCTTACGCATAATGATTATTTCTTAGTAATTCCACCAACGACATCATCATTTTCGATGCTATGCTCTGTTTTCTTGACATTGGCTTTAAGAGAACCGAAACGCCAAGTGAGGGAAAGACTGAACGAACGAGCACGATTCCACGACTTCTGATAATCACGATAGTCACCATTGACAGTCTCAGCCTCTGATGTCCAATAATTATTAAATGGGGCGTTAGCAGAGAGCCGCACTGTCAGGCGGTCATCCTTTAGGAACGAGCGTTGCAAAGAGAAGTAATAACCATAATAGGCATGTTGCATATAGTAAATGCCAGAGGGACTATGGCCAATCTTGCCGTATGTGACTGCATAGAAAAGCAACTTCCAAGGTAGCTTCTGAGAGAGGTTCGCATAGAAGTTGTCAGACCACCCAAAGGTGCGATAGCCAAGGTTGGGGTTCTCATTGTGCTCGTAGCGTAGATTATTGTTGATGACAATCGTTGTACCATCGAATGGTTTCCACTGTACGTATTGCTCTATCGAGAATCGATAATAGCGAAGGATATTATCGTATGTGATATAACGAATATTGTTTTTAGCAGTCTGGATGGAGCTAATACCACCAGAACTGAAGTTATAGGCAGGAGCAATCTGTAGGGTCAGATGAGGTAGGATATACGAATAGATAAGACTGATACGCTGCGTTCGTGAGCTCACCAGGTTGGGATTGCCCTGTTGGACAACCATTGGCGATGTAACGACAGCAGGATTCAGGTAGGATATGCCTGGACGGTTGATACTGGTTGTATAGCTCAACTTCAACGACTGTGCATCCGTCATCTGGTATTTCAGCGAGGCTTGTGGCACCCAGTCGTTCAGATGTTTGTCGTAGGTATTACCTTTCCCATCTGGATATTCACCCTGCATATAGCTGTGTTCATAGCGCAGTCCGGCCCGTGCCGACCACTTATCGTGATTGTAGATGTAGTCGGCGTATGCAGCGACTACACGGGTGGTATGTCTGAACTCGTCGTTGGTGAGAAGGTCGATACCATAGAAGTCCTGCGTATTGTGGCTGTTGTTGTTGCGATCGATATATTTCGTACCAATCTCAAGCTGGTGACCCTTGCCCAATGGACGCAGCCAGTCTGCTTGGAACGTGTGTTCTGTAAATCGCTCACGTTCTGTCTGGAGACCTCCGGTATAGTCGAAAGGAGCGTTAACCATTTCTGTGTATGTATTCTCCTGATCCGAGTGTTGACGCGTCAGGGCGAGCATATACGAGAGTGTGAGGCGCTCGCCCTTCCGACGCGTCTTGTGCTCATAATCGAGCCTTCCATTCCAAGAGTGATGGCTGTAGCCGGGCATCCAGTAGTGGTTATTAAATCGATAGAGGATATCGTTTGACGAGTTGCTCAGCGACGTCCGGCTATCACCCTGCACGTTGAGCTTGTAGAAGTATCCCCCAAATGAGGCTGACAGCAGATTCAGCGAGTCGATGTCATAGCTCGCATTGATGTCGGCATAATGAATAGAGCCAGGATTCGTACCGTCAGACTGAGACAGCATTCGATTGCCCGTATCAAGATAAGTGCGGTCTGTATAGGTACTGTTCTCTGTCTCGCGGCTCGAC
>CADCBH010000059.1 GCA_902799655.1 uncultured Bacteroidales bacterium | reverse complement strand
TGACCAGCTGTCATTCGAAATCGCTGCCCAGATGGCTTACAAGGCAGTCTGCGCTCAGGCTAAGCCCGTACTGATGGAGCCCATCATGAAGCTCGAGGTTGTTACACCTGAGGAGAACATGGGTGACGTGATCGGTGACCTGAACAAGCGTCGTGGTCAGGTTGAGGGTATGGAAGAGGCTCGCAGTGGTGCCCGTGTCGTTAAGGCTAAGGTGCCCCTGTCAGAGATGTTCGGTTATGTAACCGCTCTGCGTACCATTACCTCTGGTCGTGCTACCAGCTCTATGGAGTACAGCCACCACGCTCCTCTGTCTTCAGCTCTGGCTAAGGCCGTGCTCGAGGAGGTTAAGGGTCGTGCAGACTTAGTTTAATCTAGACCATCTAGATGTACTAGAATATCTAGCAAAAAAGGGAGTCGCTGAGCAAATGACTCTTTAGCGACTCCCTCCTTATATTAACAATTTAATCAAAAGAAAAGACAATGAGTCAGAAAATTCGTATCAAGCTGAAGAGCTACGACCACAAACTCGTAGACAAGTCAGCAGAGAAGATTGTGAAGGCCGTTAAGGCTACTGGTGCTATCATCAGCGGACCAATTCCCCTTCCCACACACAAGCGTATCTACACCGTAAACCGCTCTACCTTCGTTAACAAGAAGAGCCGTGAGCAGTTCCAGCTGTCAGACTACAAGCGTCTGATCGACATCTATAGCTCAACAGCCAAGACTGTTGACGCTCTGATGAAGCTCGAGCTTCCTAGCGGTGTTGAGGTTGAGATCAAGGTATAGTATAATCTTATTCTCAAAATAGAGCGACATTCCCGTCAGTCGGAGATGTCGCTTGTTTTTTTTTCTGATTTTGATGCACTCATTTGGGCTCCATCCCAAATGCGTGCATATGTTTTATTCCTATTGAATTATTTTTTGTATACCTTTGCACCACGAAACTATAAATCTCATGGGTAAAGATTTTTTTAAGGAAATGGATTCTGTTATTCGAAACGAGCGGCTCTATGCCAATGTGGAACTGATGCGTGAAGACGTGATGAAGCGTTTTGGTATCAGTCGCCATCGTCTGAATGACCTCTTGAACGAGTATGCCGGTGGATTGTCATTCCCTCAGTACATTAATAATATTCGTGTTGAGGAAGCTCAGGAGTTGATAGTCCATCACCCAGAGATGTTCATTGTCAAAATTGCTTTTGAAGTTGGTTTCACTCCTCCTAACTTGCGTCATCAGTTTAAGCGTCGTTATGGAATGACTCCTACGGAATATCGCTCGCGTTTGGTGTAAGGCCCAAATGCGTGCATCTTTTTCTTGGCAGAATAGATACTTTTGCGTAATTTTGCAACGTTTATGGATGAAGTAGTTTATTTACCAAATAAAAACGAGACAACAATAGCTTTCGTGAAGCGTGTGGTTGCAGAACAATCCAACCGAGAACTTCTGCGCATTGTTGTGCAGTTGGTTGAGATTGCTCTTGGCGAACTGAAAGGTCGTCCTTGTGATGTCAAGGTGACAGCTTCGAAGCAGCGGTTTACCTTGACGCTCCGCCATGCGGGTAACCCCATCGATAATCGTATGATATGCTTGATGGACGATCATATTGATCGTGCGAAATACCAGCCTGATGGTGACGGCTGGGTTTTGACTCTTCGCCGTGACATCCCTTCGTTTTACATTTCCACTGAGGAAGATTAAGAAACTGAGACTATTCTATATAAGGTATGAGAAATGTTCTTCAAGTCCTGCTATTTGTTTCTATACTGGTTTTTGCCAGTTGCGGAAGAAATAATTCAGCAAGACATATTCTAAATTTGGGTGATACACCTTATCAGGAAGACTCCGTATTGGTGGCTTATGGCTATCATCCGGATCGTGCAATCGTGATGCTCGACTCTGCCTTGTTGCTTGGCAATATCAATGAATACCGTGCCCAGTTTATCCGTGCCAAGATCTTTAGCAAGTCGCTCCTCAAGCAGCGGCAGGATTCTGCCATCCTGATCTGTAAGCAGTTGCTGAAGCATGATTCCGTGATTAAAACACTCCATGAGCAGGAGAATATTCTCGATCTGCTGATGATCACCAGTCGTACCAAGACCGACTTTGAAGGCTATGTGAAGTGGGCGACGCAGAAGGCTGAGGTCTGTCGTCTTCAGGGAGAGGAGACGGAACAATGGCGTACTGAGGCAGAGATCGGTATGGTGATGGCTCATCTGGGACAGCCGGAGGAGGGTATGGTGAAAATCGACGAGGCAATTCGTCATCTCGATGAACCTGGCAGTATCGACCGCATGGATGCCTTCATCATTGCTGTGAAACGTAAGATTACTGTACTGAATGAGCAAGGGCGCTATGCTGAGGTGATACCTTTGGCACAGCGTATCCTCGACCGGCTTGATCATTATGAGCAGCATGCCATGGACTATGCCGAAGACAGTTACCGTCTGTCGTGGAGCGACAGCCCTGCCGATCGCGACCGCTATATTGACTTCAGCCGTGCCCAGGCCAATGGCTTCCTGGCTGGTGCCTATGCCATGACGGGTGATATCGCTCATGCCCGTGAGTATCTCGCCCGCTTCGACCAGAGCGGTTATGGTCATTCATTTAGTGCCCGCAGGATGATTATTCCGACGCAGATGGCGCTCGGTATGTATGATGAGGCGATGGCCACCAGTGATGAGATAGCCTATCGTATGGGTTATGATACCATTAATGCCGACTATGCCGTGATCCTGCGTGATCGTGCTATCGTTGCACGTGCCAAAGGGCGTCTTGTCGAGGCCTACGATCTGATGAAACGTCATGCCAATCTGGCAAAGGTGCTCAGCGACAGTCTGCATGCCAGTGAGGCCCATGACTATGCCGCCCGCTATCATGCCCAGGAGCAGGAACTGAAGATTCGGGAGACCGAGTCTGCTAGTCGCATCAAATCGATCATCATCGGTGTCATTGTATTGTTGTTCATGATTGCTGCTGTCTTTTCGTTCTACTACCGTCGTCAGCGCCAGATCATCAGCGAGAAGAACCATGCCTTGGTACGTATGATCAACGGCACACCATTTGTGGCGCCTGCTGATGAGGCGGAAGAACCCGATGAGGTTGGCGAGTCAGGGGAACTAGAGGAATCAGAGACTAACTCTGCTTTCTTTGATACGATTGATACTGCCATCCGCATGGAACATCTCTATGCCAATGCCTCACTTCAACGACAGGATATCTGTACACGTTTCCGCATCACTCGTCATACGCTCAATAACCTGTTGGCACAGCATGTCGGCAGTTCCTCATTTCCCCAGTATATCAATAACATCCGTATGGAGGAAGCACTTCCTATGCTTCGCGATAACACTTCGATGACAATCACTGCCATCGCTACTGCCGTGGGCTTCACACCTGCCAACTTTCGTGAACAGTTTAAGCGCCAGTACGGTGTTACCCCTCAGGAATACCGCCAGAATTTATAGAGCTTTGGTCGAAATGCCGTTTTGGTATGCATGTATTTGGTGTTCGTCCCAAATACGTGCATATCTTTTTTGGCGGTTAGGATTTTTCTTCCTATATTTGCAAAAATTTTAATACGATTACTATTACTAATGGGTGAAAAAGATAAAGAGATTATAATTGCACCATATTTAAAAGCGGGGGATAGGGTGGCCCTAGTTTCTCCTGCCTATTGGGTGCCGGAGATGGTTATTATGCAGGCGGCTGAAGTGTTAAGAGAGTGGGGGCTGCAGCCCGTTATCGGCCCTCATACCACAAGTCTGAATGTGGATGCCTTTTCGGGAACAGCGGATGAACGAGCGGCTGATATGTTGTGGGCGTTAGAGGATGATACCATCAAAGCAATATTTTGTTCACGAGGGGGGTATGGATCCATGCATCTGTTAAATAGAATTCCTTTGGAGAAATTTCGGCAACATCCCAAATGGCTGATAGGACATGGTGACATCACGATGCTGCTTTATGCAGTTGCAGCCACAAAAACGCTTTGTATTCATGGTCCAATGGGATTCCAGATTGCTAGCCAACAAGAACCAACCACCACCATTACACGCAACCTGCTGATGGGAATATTGCCACAATACGTTATACCTGGCAATCCCTATAATCGTTGCGGTCATGCGGAGGGCATTCTTGTGGGAGGAAATCTTTCAAGTTATGCTGCAATCTCAGGTTCAAAATTCCAGATGTCAGAGGATCAAGACATTATTTTATTTATTGAGGAGGTAGAAGAGTCGCTGCATTCCATCGACAGATTGTTCTATATGCTACGCTTGCAGAATAGTTTCGAAAGGGTGAAGGGTATTATCTTCGGAGCTTTCAATTCCATTAGATTCGACCTGCAGTTTGGTAGTGTGGAACAGATGCTGATAGCTCATCTGCATGATTCGGAAATTCCGGTCTGCTGTGGCTTCCCAGTAGGCAGCAACAGTTGTATCCCGCTTGTTGAGGGTGCACCGTGCTCACTTTCTGTCACTTCGGAGAATTCTGTATTGACATTCAATATAGAGGGTACCCAGCAGACCTGCCATATAGAGAAACCGGAAGCAATGCTGATGAAGTTCGAAAATCCCAGCGGTGTTGAGGTTGAGATCAAGGTCTAATACCTCTGCATTTCAGCTATAGAGCAAACAGCGTATCTGGTAACAGGTACGCTGTTTTTGTTGTTAGAGGTAACAGTTCAACGACGTCCAAACTCAAGAATCGCTATCATTTGGTAGCGATTCTTTTTTTCAACGAATTTCGATTTTACCCTCACATCCTAACATGACAGGCCCCAATCCCTTATGTACAGGGCGTTTGAGCCACGTGAGGGATATTGATTCTCCCTCACGTCTCCCTAACGTCCTGGGTCACATTTCGAATTGACGTGAGGGCTCAAGGTCAAAAACGTTAGGGACACGTTAGGGACATTTGTTCTCCCTCACGTGCCTCCAGCCCTTTGTACATCGGCATTTGAGAGGGGTTGTGTTAGGATGTGAGGGTAAAATCGCGCAGTCAACAAAAATGGTTCTTCTGTAATTTAGTTGAAGAGTATATGCTCTAACACAAGTTTGTTCTTCAGTAATTCGAGTCCAGCCCTTCCATACATGCTCCTCTTCACTGC
>CADCBH010000058.1 GCA_902799655.1 uncultured Bacteroidales bacterium | reverse complement strand
CTCGTGCTTTGCTGCGTTATAGCTCATTGCGTTGGCCGAGATAGTCATGACCATCATCACTGCCAGGATCATCATCTTCTTCATATCTTAATCTCCTATTCTTTAAAATGAGACATTAATCATCTTTTCACAATGCAAAGATCGGTACTTTTCACGGTATTTCAAAGGGATTTTGCCTAATCTGGAGGGTGGCTTTTCCTAAATCGTATTAGGGGAATCCCCCTGTGTGATACTTAAAGATTGTTGGAAATACGGTCATATAGTACAGATTCTGAGGAAAAATCAGTACCTTTGCACCCATAACTATCAAAGGAGAGTAAGATATGGCATTTTTGGATTTAGTGAAGCAGAGATATAGCTGTAGAAGCTATCAGGAGAAGAGTGTGGAACAGGAGAAACTGGACTACGTGATGGAGTGTGTCCGCTTTGCCCCGTCTGCTGTCAACAAGCAGCCGTGGATGTTCCGCATAGTCAAGGACGAGGCCGACAAGGCGAAGTTGCAGGAGTGTTATAACCGCGAGTGGTTTGCAACAGCTCCGATGTACATCATCTGCAGCATTTTGCACGATGAGGAGTGGGTACGCTCTGACGGAAAGCATCATGGCGACATTGATATTGCCATTGCCGTGGAACATCTGTGTCTAGCTGCCACTGAGCAAGGCCTTGCCACCTGCTGGGTCTGCAACTTCGATGCCGAGAAGTGCAAGCAACTTTTCGCCATCACTGACAATGAAGAGCCTGCCGTGCTGATTCCCATCGGCTATGCTGCTGATGAACTGAAAGAAAAGAAACGCAAGGAGATTGATGAAATCTGCAAGTAACCATTATTTGTTCTTCAGCGACAGACTGGCGGTGGGCAATGTGCTCTTGATGCTCACACTGACGGAACCTTTCTTTTGTGTGCTGCGTACGACGAGGAGGGCGCGGCCCTTCCACGTCTTGGTTCGTGGCGAGGTGTACGGCTCTGTATCCTTTAGGTCGGCGGAAGCAAAGGCTAACAGGTTTCCTGCTCCCTTGACGATAGCCTCACAGTCGATGGCGGCTTCTGGTACGGGCGTGCCTTGCTTGTCAAGGACCTCGACGGTGATGAATGTGAGCGACTGACCGTCGGCAGCCATCACGGTACGATCAGGGGTAAGACGCAGACAGGCGGGTTCTCCGGCGGTCTTCAGTGTCACGCTCTCACCACTGGCTTCAGCACGGAGGGTACCGGCTTTATAGGGTACAGAGAAGACGGCCTTAAACTCAGTCTCGCGGCTTACCTGTTTCGTGCCAATGAGTTGATCGTTAAGATACAGCTTTACTTCTGGCTGACGGGTGTAAACCTCCACTTCGACAGGCTTACCCTCCCAACCAGACCATGTCCACGACTCCCATGTAGGCCATACGCTCCACATCGTAGTGTGAATCTCGCCGTGGTAACCGTTGGGTTCTTTTACGGCCATGTAAACCCCCTCCAAACCTCCCCGGGGGGAGGCTTCAACGTCCCCCTCGGGGGACAACAGGGGGATCTTCCACAGCATCTCACGATAGTGGCTTATCGGTTTCCTCCATCCAGTGATGTCGACATCACCACAGGGAGCGCCGTGCCATTCGGGCTGTCCGCCCTCAATCCACGACTCGCCTTCGCGCTCACCCTTATAGTAGTTACGACCTATGCCGCTCTCGCCCAGATAGTCAAGACCCGTCCACACGATGTCGCCCACGACGTAGGGGAAGTCGTTCGCAACGGCCCAGTTGCGGAAGGCATCACGCGGATAGCTTTCCGTCTGCCAGATGACGCGCTTGGGGTCGCGCTCATGGTCAGAGGCGTGCTTGAAAATCATGTAGTTGTAGCCTGCCACGTCGAGTACCTCAGCATGCGGGTCGTAGATTTCCCAGTCGCGGTCCCAGGCACAGAGGGCCTCAGTGACGGGGCGTGTCGTGTCCAGTTCGTGGATGGTCTTCTTCATCTGTCGGGCGGTATAGACTACGCGGATGTCCTTGCGCTCGATGACCTCGTTGCCGATGCTCCATGAGATAACGCTTGGGTGGTTACGGTCGCGCAGCACCATGGCGTGGATGTCTTCGCGATAGCAGGAGTCGATCACCGTCGAGTAGTCGTGGGGATTCTTCTGCGTGCGCCAGCCGTCGAAGGCCTCGTCGATAACAAGCATGCCTATCGAGTCGCAGGCATCGAGGAAGGCACGGGTGGTGGGATTATGCGAGGTGCGGATGAGGTTGAAACCTGCCTCTTTCATTTGGCGCACCTTGCGTATTTCCGCATCGTCGAAAGCACGGGCACCCAATACGCCGTCGTCATGATGTACGCAGGCTCCGTTGATGAGCACCTTCTTGCCGTTGAGCACGAAGCCATTCTCAGCGTCGAACGAGAATGAGCGGATGCCGTATTTGGCTGTCGCGTTGTCGATAACATTGCCTGCCTCCTTCAATTCCACTTTCGCCTCATAGAGTGTTGGACTCTCGGGCGACCATAAGCGTGGATTATTGACAAAGAGAGTTGTCGTCACGGTCTTGCTCTCACCAGCCTTCACAGCCACCATCAGCTGAGCACTGCCCACCACAACGGTGGCGTTTCGGTCGGCCTGCGATTCATTCTGCACAGTCACGTCCACCTGCACACGCGCCTTTTCGGTGCTCACCTCCGGCGTAGTGACGAAGACACCATTCTCGGCAATATGCAGCGCAGGCATCGTTTCGAGCCATACGTGGCGATAGATGCCGGAACCACTGTACCAACGGCAGTTGGGCTGTTCGCTATTGTCCACCTTCACTACAACCTCGTTGACCTGTTTCTTGTCTTTATAAAGATAAGGTGTCACATCAACCGTAAACGGCGTATAGCCATAGTGATGCTGTCCAGCCTTCTGTCCATTCACAAAGACTCCAGCCTTCTGATACACACCTTCGAAGTGGAGCTTGACGAGAGAATTATCAATTGTCAATTGTCCATTATCGATTTTGAATTGTTTCCTGTACTCGCCCTTGCCTGCCTCGAACCATCCGCCGCCAGTGCCCGTAGCACCATGGCCAGAATGGGGACCTTCGAAGATGTCCCAATCGTGCGGCAGGTCAACGGTCTGCGTCGTTCCATTGTGAGTAAACTGCCAACCGAAGTCAAACAACTGCCTTGACCTCCGGTCGAGCCTGCTCACGCTCGGCAGAGCTGATGCGTGCATCGCTCTGCTCTCGTTCAATCGCAGCCTTTTTGTCTGTGCCGATGCCATCAACACTGCGATGACCAGCACTATTGTCATCAAAATCTTCTTCATATCACAAATAAATTCTCCACAAAGTTACGAAAAATCCATGAATATTTTGTAACTTTGTACCCAGCTTTACGATATTTTAATGATTTCAACGTGATGAACAAATAACAATACATATGAAAGTTAAGATTCAAACCATGCTGGGCGACATCGTCGTTCGCCTGTACGACGAGACTCCTATCCATCGCGACAATTTCTTGAAGTTGGCGAAGGAGGGTTATTATGATGGTACGCTGTTCCATCGAGTCATTAAGAACTTTATGATTCAGGGCGGAGATCCCGATTCGAAGGGAGCGCCTGCTGGCAAGATGCTGGGTGTTGGTGGCCCTGACTACACGCTTGAGGCAGAGATCAAGGATGGCCTTTTCCATAAGCGTGGCGCATTGGCAGCAGCCCGTCAGGGGGACGAGGTAAATCCTGAGCGCCGTAGCAGTGGTTCGCAGTTCTATATCGTCTGGGGAGATGTGTACAACGAAGGCCAACTCCGCCAATTCTCCAAACAACTGAGGATGCAGAAAGTACAGGCAGCCTTCAATGCTCTTGCTGCCAGTCATCGAGACGAAATCATGCAGATGCGCCGTGACAGGAATCGCGAGGGGCTTCAGGAACTGCAAGACAAGCTGGTTGCTGAAGCAGAGAACAGGGTAGGGAAGTCTGGCCTGACTGAAGAACAGATGAAGATTTACTCAACTGTTGGCGGCACCCCCCATCTCGACGGCCAATATACCGTGTTTGGCGAGGTCGAAGAAGGTCTTGATGTCGTTGAGATGATTCAAGGCACTGCCACAGGACGTGCTGACAGGCCCGTTGATGATATTGAAATGAGAATGATGGTTATTGAGTGATAGGAGCTGAAGTGTATGTCAGGAACCTATGTCAGGAACCTGGTGCCTGACATACCTTCTTGTTCTCGTATTTCTTGTCAAGGATAATGATGGAAATGGGCTGGATGCTGTATGTCACCTTCTGCAACAAAATCGTCTATGTTGCTACATGCGGCCATAACCATCAGGGCAGCTAAAACGCATAATACTTTATGAGTACCTATTTTGAGTTCCATATCCCGTTTATTAGACCTAAAGAATCGATTCAACATAATCGACAAATTTCAGTATAGCTAAAAATGCTGGTGGCAATGTCATAGTCGTTAATTTTAATTGTTAATACTACTTTGTTTAAATCTCAGTGCAAATTTACGACGACATTTCGCGCTTTCCAACTTTCTTCCGGATTTCTTGCTGAAGTTGTTGCGACTACTCCCTGATTATGCGACAAATAGCCAAATCGCCCGTCCTTTTTGTCGCAGATGCCACTCCTCCCTCCACACTCCTCGAGCTCATGCTGGATCAGCAAATATCGGGTCAGACCGGTTGATGAGTTTCTCTACGTAGCGGTTATGTACCTGGTTGGCCTCCGTGATGACAAAGGGAAGTTTCTTGGCACTGAAGTAGTTCTGCACCCACTTGGTGATGGCCTCTCCAGGCCAGTTCTCAATACCCACACGACACGCCATATGACGCGCCAGTTTCTCGTCGATATACGTGCAAAGCACCTCGTAGGCCAGGGTATATGACTATATATGTCCCTATTTATAGGAATAGGGACTATATCGTATATAGTCCATATAAAGCAACTATCGGTAAATCCCGTTTCTCCATATCCTTTGCAAAGGTACGAATAAGTGAGCAAAGAACCAAAGGAAAGTTCACTTTTCTTTGTTCTTTCGAGCGGGAGTATCTTCTCCAAGGGAGAAAGTTGTAAAAAATCTAACAAACCACCAAATTTGTTTGAGCTTTTTTTGCTTTTGTTTCATTCCTTATAAGTCATCCGAATTTAGCGTAAATTCGATGAGAATTTAACGCAAATTCGCCTCGAATTCAGCGTGCAAACTATCCGAATTAATTTTTTGCTGATTTGTTTCTCCGATAAAGCTTAGTTCCAGAAGAGTGGCTGCCATGCTTTAGCCATACTCTAGCCATACTCATACTGCAGCTTTGAGTATGGCTACAAGCAGCCTAGAGCTTGGGTAGAGTATGGGTAAGAAGGATAAAGACAGGGAAAATACATCCCCAAGTGGCCCCATGGTCACTTTTTTGCTGTAAATAATATCTGAAAAGTATACCACTATAATAATCGAAAAGTATACCATCCAATCAGAGCTCTACGTTATAAAATAGTAGCTCGCATGAGTGC
>CADCBH010000057.1 GCA_902799655.1 uncultured Bacteroidales bacterium | reverse complement strand
TACTCACGAAGGATCTCTAAACTTTCTTCTTTCGATTTCTTTACATTTCTTCCCATAAGTTGAACTCAATTTTTGTCAACTTATTCAGTACACTACAAGTGAATATTTTTTTAATAAAATACTCAAAGTGTCACTTTTTAACGTAATTACCTGAATCTCAATAGTTTATATGTAGTGACACTTTGCGGCAAAGTTACACTAAGTATCACTATATTGAAATTTATTAACATGCATAGATAAACTAGATACCATTTTCTCGGATTTATAGACATAGGGAGCACAATAAAAGTTGCAGGCTTTGGCATAAAGAAATATCTGCTTAAAAAGTAAAACAAGTTGTTTTGGTATGATGGAAAGCACCTCTAAACAAAATAGTGACACTTTGCACAACAATTGAAACTTTCTTTTAAAGCAATTATCGGCATCCGTTCTTTAAATTGACATGGAAACTGGTTGTTTTTGAAATATGTTTACTCTTTAAGCCTAATAAACTAATGTACTTGGGCCTAAGGGTATATTCCCTAATGAGTTAACTCAAAACGTCGTGTGAGTTAACTCATTCGACCAATCGAGTTAACTCACAAAAAAAAAACGCCCCGCAGCGGTTATGCTGCAGGGCGGAATAATTATAGATACTCGTAAAAAAATTACTTCTTCTTGAAACTCCAGAAAGTAGCCTCACTCCAAGAACCAGTGCCTTCATCTGCATAAGTAAGAATCATCTGGTCATTTGAGAGTTTAATAATTTGGAAAGATGTAGGCTTAGTACCGCCGCCATTTATCTTAAACGGGAAAAGGATAGAACCAGCATCTGTTTCAAGCGTGCCGAGGTTCCAGGGAGTCCCATTTACCTCTTGACGGTTCTGGTCATACTTAAGTTCAAACTTACCAGAGCGAATTTCCTTGCCTTCTGCAGTGTAAGATTTTACATTACCAGTTGCCCAGTCAAATGACATATAAGCATTGGGGTCCTCTTCACCTGTTGCTACAGAATGTATCACCACTACCGGGAGTGTATCCAAAGTTGCCCCAAGATCCAAGCACGATAGTACCATTATTATCCCAAGGAATATTTTCGCCCCATGTCCATTCCTTTGTACCGAAATCTGTCAACATGGCTTCGCCATCAGATGAACTTACGAAACTCCAGAACGTTGCTTCGCTCCAACTTCCAGTACCTGCATCAGCATAAGAAAGAATTAACTGATCAGATGTTAATTTCAGAATTTCAAATGATTCAGGTTTAGTACCACCACCATTAATCTTGAATGGGAAGAGAATTGATCCTGCTGTTGTTTTCAGGGTACCTAAACTCCAAGGTGTTCCGTTTACTTCCTTGCGAGTAGAGCCATCCCATCCTTCTACAGAATACTTACCCTTACGAATCTGGTTGCCACCAGCATCGAAACATGCGATGTTTCCATCGTCATAGAACACCATTGTTGCCTTAGGATCTTCTTCGCCTGTTGCCACACCAGTATCGGAGTGATTAAGTTGGCCTGTCAGTTCTGCAGCAGGGCAAGAGAATGTATCACCACTACCGGGAGTGTATCCAAAGTTGCCCCAAGATCCAAGCACGATAGTACCATTATTATCCCAAGGAATATTTTCGCCCCATGTCCAAGTCTTTGATCCATAGGCATCACTGGCTAACAGACGTACAACAGGATCCAATTCTGAGGGTACAAATACAGTGGCGGTCTTACTACCAGAAATTGTATTGCCATTGAAATCTTTAGTCTCAATGTAATAAGTCTGCTCAGAAGGATTTCCTCGCTTCGGGACAATCTTAAATTTGCCATTAGCCACACCTGAAACCAAAACATTACGATTGCCTTCATCATCGAGCTGATAAACTGTTACCACTCGAGATGGAGAGGTTGTGAACGTAAAGTAATTACCATCAGCAGCCTCGGTCGTATAAGTCTCGTCACTATACTGCTTTACGGTGAAACCGCTGGTTAGCTGATCGCTTGTCAAGCCAGAATCACCTGGCATGCCAATGCTATCTTTCGACGGGTCGCAGGCAGTCAGCAAGCCGAGGGCTGCAACCATGAATAATATCTGTTTTTTCATCTTTTGTTCTGTTTTTATTAGTTCAACTTTGTTGGTTTACCAGCCACCGTACTCTGACGTTGCATCTGTCCAACCGTCGTTCTGTTTAACCGTACCAAGAGCAATCTGCGTCTCAGGCATCTTCTGGAAACCTGCTGTTGCATTGTAACGAGCTACGTAACCACCGTTATGAGCGGTGTTAGTACCTGGATTTCCACAATAATAAACAGGCTGGTTCTCCTGCTTAGCTAACTGAGTGGCGGCAATATGCCAACGACGGATATCGTTCCAGCGAATGCCTTCACAAGCAAACTCCCAGCGGCGTTCATTCTGCAGAGCCTGCAGAGAATAACCGTTAATAGCGGGCAGACCGGCTCTTGCGCGCACTTTATTAATACCAGAGGCATCTTCCTTCAGCTCAGACTGCATGAGAAGCACGTCTGCGAAGCGGATAAGAACCAAATCGTGGATATTAGACAACTGGAAGTTGTTCTCACCAGAGGTATCCCAGTTTCCTGGATACATCAACGTCTCGAAGCAAGCCAGATAAGCAGGGGCAGTACCTTCCTTCGGTGCAAACGAGCCATCGTTCTTGGCACAAATAGGTGACCACTTCTTACCGTAATAGTCGGTCTCCTGTACGAAGTCAGCCCAACCACCATGTGTATATGCGGGCATCTCATCCGTATTGTTCACATCGGCGATAGTAGCCTGCAGACGGATATCATTAGGCTCAGCAGCCTTCCAGTCGTTCACGAGGTTAGGAGCCACAGGACCAGCACCCCATCCCTGTCCGAATGGGAATGTTTTTGCGTAGTCCTGACCACCACGTACACCGAAATGCAGAGCGATACCATTAGCATAACCGATAGTGGTCTGCCAAGAAGCCAGTTTGTTGAACTTGATAGCGAACATAGCCTCGGGGTTCACGGCATTGTCGTTTTCCACCCAAGCGAGACTTTTACCTTTGGTGTAAGGATAGTCTTCAACAACCTTATTGTTGGTGTAGGCCCAAAGATTGCGGAAATCAGGAACAAGCGAGTAACCAGAGTTGTTCACGCAATCGTCGATAGCAGTGATAACATCCTGTTTAGTCAGAGAAGTCCCATCAGGCAGTTCAACGGTAGTCAATGGACTATAAGTCGTACTAACCAAGTCTGCTGTAGTTGTACCATTGCAATACATACCTGTGTAATAGAGCCAAGCGCGACCCAGCATAGCCTCAGCCGTATATTTGTCGATACGGCCATCAGTACGTTTTACTGCCGGCAGCAGTTGTACAGCATCGCGCAAATCCTGAAGGATCTGTCCCCAAAGTACTTTCACATCACCCTGAGCAGTATTCTCCTGATCCGGGCTGGTGATAAGGGGTACATTGCCATACATAGACGACAACTCATAATAATAGAAAGCACGCAGGAACTTAGACTCACCGATACCTTTGTTTTTAATATCCTCTGACATAGAGGCATTCTCAAGCACATTGAGCAGCGTGTTTGCACGAGCAATACCCTTGTAACGGTCGACATAGAACTGGTTAGTCATGTCGGCATTGTAGTTACAAAGCAAGTCTTCTGCCTGCATCAGTTTATCGTTGGTACCTCCACCACCTAACTGGTCGTCGCTGGCCAGACAGGCTGCATAGAGGAATGAGCACTGCGGGTTAGCATGTGTCTCGTTCAAGTTCTGATAGACACCAGCCAGAACGGACTCGATGTCACCATCCGTCTTAGGGAACTCACTGGTTGACATTTCGCCGATATTCTCTACATTGTCGATGCTACAAGAAGCGAGTCCCAGTGTAGCAACGGTTGCGGCGAATAAAAATATCTTTTTCATATCCTATAGTCTGTGATTGTTAGAATTTAATGTTTACACCTACCATATAAGTACGGGGCTGAGGATAGTTACCTACATCTACACCCGTTACCCAAGGCTCATTACCGTTAAGTGCCATACCATTCTCAGGATCCATGCCTTTATACTTGGTAATGGTGAAGAGATTCTGAGCGGCAACATAAAGACGGAGCTGCTGGAATGGTGACTGTTTCCATATCTTGTTGAAGTCATAACCCAGCGTTAGGTTCTGCAGGCGGAAGTAACCGGCATCCTCAATATAGATGTCAGAGATTGACTGCCAGTTGACACCGCGGTTCATGGTTGCGAGCAAGGGGAACTTGTCGCTGGTGCCCTCACCTACCCAATAGTCGAAGACTTCTGTGGTGTAGTTCTCATACTCGCCGTCGGTGAACTTACGATAGGAACGAGCCACCTGCTGTCCGAGAGCTGCATAACCAGTAATATTCAGATCGAATCCTTTATAATTTGCACCCAAGGTGATACCCATCGTTACATCGGGGTTCGGATCACCCAGGTTGGTCTTATCAGCAGCAGTGATGATACCATCACCATTGACATCAACGAACTTCAGGTCACCAACCTTCAGGTCAGAACCCTGCAGAGAATTGGCAGCATCGCCATCCTTCAAGCTTGCTGTATATGCAGCAAGGTCAGCAGCATTCTGAATCGGGCCTGCAGTCTTGTAACCCCAGAAGTAACCGATAGGCTCACCTTCCTCAAAACGAGCCATTGCACCGGTTCCCTGAGCGAGCAGATCGTTACCACCATTATTGTACTTCTGCGAAGAGTTAACCTCTGTCACCTTATTCTTATTATAGGCGATGTTGTAACTAACGTTATACTCAAAATCCTTACCGATCTGGTCACGCCAGTTGATAGCAAACTCAACACCAGTATTCTGTACGGTACCAGCATTCTTCAACTGAGAGCTGAAACCGGTTGTAGGAGAAACGGGCACTTGCAAAAGCAGATCCTTTGTAGTCTTCTTATACCAGTCGAATACAACACCAAGTCTTCCACCGAGGAAACGTGCATCGAAACCGAGGTCAAGCTGCTCAGAAGTTTCCCAAGTCAGGTCTTCGTTAGCCAGACGTGACAGTGAGGCGCCCTTAGTAGGAACATCCTTAGCATTATTGAACGAATACATACTATAAGCATCGTATGCAAACGCAGCCTCATACTGGAAGGCACCGATGTTCTTATTACCATTCTGTCCCCAACCAGCACGCAGCTTCAGGAATGAGAGCCAGTCGGCAGTCTTAGCCATGAATTTCTCATTAGAGATAACCCAACCTGCAGAGAATGAGGGGAAGTAACCCCAGCGATGGCCAGGAGCGAACACTGAGCTACCATCAGCACGGAAGATAGCAGTGAACATATACTTCTCAGCATAGTCATAGTTCAGACGTCCGAAGTAAGACATGCCGCGAGAGTCACCATAAGGATAACCAGAGACGGTGGCCTGAGTATTGTTCTTCATCAGGCTCATATAAGCATGCTTCAGGTCAGCTGTAATAGCGTCTGAAGAAGTAGCGTTCAGTGTGAATCCGAAATCAGGACGGCTCTCACTGTACTCAGTACCAGCAAGAACATCGAAGTGGTGATCGGCTACGTCAAACTTATAGTTAATCGTATTGGTAGTGTTCCATCCCCAGCCAGTACCTACCTGATTAGTGGCCTGGTCTGTGGTACGCATGTCACCCTGGTCGTTGATCTTATAAACAGGGAGATATGCACGCCAAGTCCAGCTGCTCTGGTTGTAGCTGATCTGTCCACGATAGGTCAAGCCCTTGATCGGCTGAACCTCAACGAAACCTACGGCATTTAAGCTATAGCTAATGCTCTTGTTGTTGGCACTCTGACTATTAATCAAACCTAAAATCGGGTTGCTTGCATAAGAGGTATAGTTAAACATACCCATATTCTTCAGGTCATCATAGCCAAAATAACCACCTTTATCATTATAGATAGGAATCAGCGGGTTTGCACGCAGGGCGGTAGAAAGTACGTTAGAGTATTGGTTACCAATCTGAATACCCTGATTCTGCTTGTGGCTGTAGTAGATGTTCTCACCGACTTTGATGACATCGAAATCACCCTTAGCACTCTTCAGAACAACGTGATCTGAATTTACACGAAGTGTGAAACGGCGATAGTCTGATTTAGCATACTCACCACCAAAGGCACCATCTTGATACTGGTAGCCAGTACCGATAGAGAACTTAGACTTGTCAGAACCGCCAGCAATGTTCAGAGAATGAGAGGTAGTAACGGCATTCTTATTGCGAAGGGCCTCTACCCAGTCTGTACCTGCATTTGATCCATCCTTATAAGCAGCCAACAGGGCCTCTTGGCCTTTGAAATACTGAGACCAGTCACGATTGCCTTCACCTGCATTAAAGCGAACCATGTCCATCACCTGCATGTACTGGCCTGCTGTCAGCAACTGAGGCAAGCGATAAATGTTTGACCAACCGATATTGCCATCGTAATTAATGCTCACCTTGCCCTCTTTACCTTGTTTGGTAGTTACGAGGATCACACCGTTTGCAGCAGCAGATCCGTAGATGGCGCAAGATGCGGCATCCTTCAACACGTCGATACGCTCGATGTCGGCAGGGTTCAGGTTGTTGATGTCACCACCAGCCACACCATCGATAACATAAAGAGGCTTGGTATCACCATTGGTACCAGCACCACGGATGGCAATCTTAAAGCCGTCACCAGGCTGACCAGAATTGGCCTGAATGCTCACACCGGGACTCTGGCTCTGGAGAGCACCAAGTACCTGAGTCGTGTTCAGTTTTGTAATGTCTTCACCCTTGACTTCAACAGTAGCGCCAGTGACCAGTTTCTTCTTCTGGACGCCATAACCAACGACTACCACTTCATCAAGAACGGCGTTGTCATCTTCCATCTTAATGTTGAATGTTGACTGATTGCCAACGGCAATCTCCTGTGTCTTGAAGCCGATAAACGACACAACAATCGTTGCGCCTGGCTTCACATTAAGTGAAAAGTTACCATCGAAATCGGTAACAGTACCGTTCGTAGTACCTTTCTCCATAATACTGGCTCCGATAACCGGACCCATAGCATCGACTACAGTACCT
>CADCBH010000056.1 GCA_902799655.1 uncultured Bacteroidales bacterium | reverse complement strand
GAAGCGCTCCATCGCCATCCATGAGGCTGGTCACGCTACCATCTCTTGGTTTACGGAGTTCGCCAACCCGTTGGTGAAGGTCAGTATCGTTCCCCGTGGACAGGCACTCGGTGCCGCCTGGTATCTCCCAGAGGAGCGTGTGCTCCAGACGAAGGAAGCCATGCTCGACGAGATGTGTTCCCTGTTGGGCGGACGTGCTGCCGAGGAACTGTTTGTGGGTCATATCTCTACTGGCGCCATGAACGACCTGGAGCGTGTCACCAAACAGGCTTACGGTATGATTGCCTATGCCGGTATGAGTGATAAGCTACCCAATGTCTGCTTCTACAACAACGCTGAATATCAGTTCCAGAAGCCTTATTCTGAGACGACGGCCAAGATCATGGACGACGAGGTGCTGCGCATGATCAACGAGCAGTACGAGCGCGCCAAGAAGATCCTGACGGAACATGCTGAAGGTCACGCCCAACTGGCACAGTTGCTCGTGGACCGTGAGGTCATCTTCGCTGAGGATGTCGAGAAGATCTTTGGCAAGCGCCCTTGGACCAGTCGCGCCGAAGAGCTGCTGGAGGCCCAGATGAAGGCCGACGCAGAGCGCATGGCCGAGGAACGTGGCAAACAGCTCGAGGCCGAAGCCAAGGCCAAGGCTGAAGCCGAGGAGAAAGAAAAGAAAGAAGAAGAAGCATAAAGGAGTTATGAAGAATTTCATTGTCAGAACCATTACAGCGGTGTTTTTCGTGGCCGCCATCGTCAGCTGTTTCCTGCGCGCAGAGGCTATGGTACTGCTCTTTGCCCTGGTCACAGGCCTCACCGTCTGGGAGTTCACCGGACTTGTCAACGACCGTGACAACATCACAGTCAACCGAATGATCTGCACCGTGGCCGGCGTCTATTTCTTTTTCGCGATGGCCGCTTACAACAGCGGTATCACGGCTGCCAGCATCTTCATCCCTTATCTTGTCACCCTCATCTACCTGATGGTGGCAGAGCTCTATCTGAAACATCCCGACCCCGTCGGCGACTGGGCTTACACGATGATGAGCCAGCTCTACATCGCCCTACCCTTCTCGTTGCTCAACGTGCTGGCCTTCCAGTCTGGCCCCGAGGGTATCCACTATGTGTGGACACTCCCGCTCTCTGTCTTTGTCTTCCTTTGGATCAACGATACAGGCGCCTACATCTGTGGATCCCTATTAGGCAAGAACAAACTCTTCCCCCGCATCTCACCGGGTAAGTCATGGGAAGGTAGCATTGGTGGCGGCATCCTCGTGATGCTGGTAGCCGTCATCATATGGCATCTTACCGAACAATACGGTCTCAATGAGGCTGGTCTGACCCATCTCCAGTGGGCAGGTCTCGGTCTGGTTATCGTCGTCTTCGGCACGTGGGGCGACCTTGTGGAGAGCCTCTTCAAGCGCACCCTCGGCATCAAGGACTCAGGTCATATCCTCCCTGGACACGGCGGCATGCTCGACCGTTTCGACTCCTCCCTGCTGGCCATCCCCGCCGCCGTGGTGTATCTATACACCATCCAGATGCTCTGACCGAGCTTAAAAGTAATTTATTTCCTCTATCCAATTCATAATAAAAGGTACATGTGTACGCACACGTACCTTTTATTATTATATTTCGCTAATTTTTTTCAACAAAAATTTGCACAATCCAACTATAATACCTATCTTTGCAGCGGATTCGGAGGAGAAATACCGGATTATCATGCATAAGCTTTTTAATTCGCACTTAACCGAAAAGTCTGGAAAACTTCATTTGGAATAGTTCGATTTAAAAGCAAAGGGGAAACAGTCACCACGAGGTGTCACTCCTCGCCAACATTAGCTTTGCACACGCTTTGGCGTGATGCATCCTTATATGTTGGCAGGGGTTCCATTTTCCAGACTTGCCCCTTAGGTTAAGTGCATAAGGAGTGTCACGCCATTTTTGCATTGACCTTTATTGCATAGGTTTTGGAACTTTTACTAAACTCTAATTATTATTAAAGGTATGAAAAAGAACTATTTCAAATTCCTAATGGCTATTGCCATGATGCTGGGAGGTGTATCTCTTACCAGCTGTGACGAAATGCTCGACAACCCTGTTGAAGAACCAACAGAGCAGACCGAAGAGCCGAAAATCGTGGAAACGGAAACTGGTGCAAAGATTACCATCAACAAACTGTCTGACGTTTCAGGTCTCCTCGGTGAACTCAAGACTGTCATCGAGAAGTTCCAGACAGAGAACCCTGGCAAACAATTCGTGCTCGACATTGAGACCACTGCTACGTTGGAAGCAACGGAAACAGACTACACGCTTCTAATTCCTAACCTTTCGGAATTCAACATTGTCATCAATCTGAATGGCAACCTCGTCACAAGCGCAAAGCCACTGACCCTGAAGTTGGATCAGAAGGCTGGAACCCGCGATGAGGTTGGTGAGAAGATCAAGACGAACTATGACAATGTCATTACTCTGAACCTCAAGAATGATGACATTGACCTGATTCTCGATGTTCCAGGAACCACAGTATTCATCAACAAGCTGAACAGCATCCAGATCCTGAATGGTGTGTCTTTCGTGAAGGATGGTGGTAGCATTAATACCTATGTATGGGCACCTACCAGAAATGACTATGAAATGAATGATGGTGAGCCAGAGTGGGTAGAATTTACCGAATCAGGAGATGGTTGGTCAAGGAGCGACTACAAACCCAATGTTAGGTATACCAATGGCGCTACTTACTGCTTCAAGAACCTGAAGATTGTCAAGGGAAAGGCTGATTATGCAAAAATAAATGTACGGAAAGAAAGTCGCAAACTCGACAAACTGACCATCGATGAAGGCGTCACCGTTGTATTGAATCAAGACCCACGAATTAAGGAAATTGAAGGTTTAGGCAATGGAGCGACAATCAAAGGTCCTTCATGGTGGGATAACGAGGATGAGAAGATAGCATATTCTTATTTCCCCCTCGAAAACGTTGAAAAGATTTACAACGTAAGCATTGAGCCTTTCGCTGATGGTGAATTTAAGGGTTGTACTTTCAGTGGTTCTAGTCTAGGTTACGCCCCATCTGCAATGGAGGCATGTACTATCAAGTACGGTTTTATCGGATTCAGAGATTCAGAAGCAATGTATGCTACTGTTAAGGATTGTAAATTTGTAGGAGATAGTAGGTATAAGAACGTGGAAGTCACAATACCCGCCCAGACCAAAGAGGTTCCTAGTTCCATATTTACCTTCCAGAACTGTGAGTTTGTCAAGGATTGTAAATTCAGTTGTAATTGGCAATCCTCAGTAAGGAAGAAAGATGCTAATGGCGATTATATTAAAATAGCAAGAGAATATTGCTATCTGGTTCAGGCCGATGAAGGTTGGTGGAGAACTTCTTATGTATCTAACAAAGATGATATGCCTGCTGAGGTATTAGCTGCTGGTGAGATCAAAGACTGGGATGACATGTGGGTTTTCGACAATGAAGGCAACCCTGTCAATAAAGGCTATTACGTTAGCAGCTGGGATTATGAATATGAATCTGTTACCTATAAAGACTACTATTTTTATCTCTCATTCGCAAACTGTCTGTATGGCGGTACAGCCTTAACAAAGGATACAGACTTTATATCTTGGATAAATACAATAGAGGGTGGATACACCAGATTCACTATCGACGGTAAGACCTATCGTGCCATTCGAATGTACGATCCTGAAAAGGAAGGCGATAAATATTCATGGGTGTTGGTTGAAGCAAATGATTGAAGCATAAACGCATCAATAAGATACACTACGTTTACAAAGGAAACGGGAGTTGGAATCACATCCAACTCCCGTTCTTTTATCGCCATCTAATTAGATTCTTTTTATTGATAATAATGTTCACCACTTGGTGTTACACCAGTTGGTGAACATTTCACAATGCATAATATTAAATTGACAATCAAGACATTAGTTAAATAATCATAATGTTCACCACTTGGTGTCACACTTATTTGTGTACATAGAATTAAATGATTATCTTTGCCACATCAAAACATAAATGGACATGGACAAGGCATTTATTTACGGCATGTCGGTAGAGGGCAAGAACTTCACTGACAGGGAGTTGGAGACCAAGCGCTTGCAACTGAACTTCGAGAATGGCATGAACTCCATTCTTATTTCTCCGCGAAGGATTGGAAAGACATCATTAGTGAAGAAAGTGAAGAGCCTAACAGAAGGTAAAGACCGGATTGTAGTGTTTATGGATATCTATAAATGCCGTTCAGAATACGAGTTCTATGAGAAATTCGCCTCTTCTGTCATCCAGGCCACATCAACAAAAATGGACCAGATGGTCCGGACTGCCAAGGAATTCATCATGAGCATCACCCCGAAGATCACCTATAGTCCAGACCCAGGAACAGAATACACCCTGTCACTCGGAATAACCCCAAAGATGAATACCCCAGAGGAAATTCTTGACCTGCCAGAACGAATAGCACAGAAAAAAGGTATTCAGATGGTGGTATGCATTGACGAATTCCAGCAGATTGGAGAGATGCCCGACTCACTGACTATCCAGAAAACCATCCGCAGCGTGTGGCAGCATCATAGAAATGTATGTTATTGTCTCTTTGGCAGCAAACAACACCTGATGAACAATCTGTTCTATAGTCGCAAGATGCCCTTCTACCAGTTTGGCGACATGTTCTTCCTGAAGAAGATTCCCACGGAGAAGTGGGTGCCCTTTATCACCAGCCGGTTTAAGGATGCAGGAAAGCAGATATCAGAAAAACTGGCAGAAAGAATATGCCAGACGGTGGATAACTATTCTTCCTACGTGCAACAACTGGCATGGAACGTCTTAGTGGTATCCGATAGTATTGTTACAGAACAGACATTCCAAGAAGGCTTAGAGGCTACCTTTGCGCAGGTTACACCCTTCTTCGTTGAATTGACCGCCAACCTGACAACCTACCAACTGAATCTGTTACGTGCCATCTGCTCAGGCTTCCACGAAGACTTTGGCAAGAAGAACGTCACCAGCCACAACGACCTCGGTAGCCGTTCCAACTTAGTGAAACTGAAGAAAGCCCTTATCGAACGCGAGATCATCGAGCAAACGGAAGACGGACTCTTCATTTCAGACCCTCTGTTCGAACGTTGGTTCAAACAGGAGATGGTATAGGACACTTATTTCTTCACCTCGTAGAGCACCTGGAGGGTTGGGGTATAGGTATTTTCGAGGGTGAGGGTGATGAAGCCACCGTCGGTCTCGAACTTCGCGATCTTATGATCGTCACCGTGCTTGGGCATGTTGGGCCAGGCACCGAAATCCTTCTCAAACTGGTCGCGCATCTGCTGCCAGAGCTGGCGGGTACTGTCGTTGGTTGAGATCTGGTAGTTCTCCTGCAGGGCGATGAGCTTTCCGTCTTTCTGAGCCAGCATCAGACGAAACTTCTCCGCAGGATTGGCCATCACGACACGGGTAAAGGCGGAATCGGTCTTAGCGGAGTCAACCGCAAAGCCACGGGCCTGCATGGAGTCGATAAATGTCTGGAAAGGCAGGGCCATCGACAAACCACGATAC
>CADCBH010000055.1 GCA_902799655.1 uncultured Bacteroidales bacterium | reverse complement strand
CCCTTGAAGTCTGCGCACTTCAGTGAAGCACCGCCGATGAGACCACCGTCGATGTCAGCCTTGGCGAACAGCTCAGGAGCGTTAGAAGCCTTGCAAGAGCCACCATACAGGATGCTGGTGTCCTCAGCAACAGCCTGACCGTACTTCTCAGCAACGATGCTGCGGATGTAAGCGTGGATCTCTTCAGCCTGCTCAGCAGTAGCGGTCTTACCGGTACCGATAGCCCAGATAGGTTCATAGGCGATGATAATCTTGCGGAAATCCTCTTCAGAGAGGTTGAATACGCTACCTTCGAGCTCAGCCTTTACGACCTCGTTCTGCTTGTTAGCCTCGCGCTCAGCGAGTGACTCACCGATGCAGAAGATAACCTTCAGGTCGTTCTTCAGAGCCAGCAGCACCTTCTCCTTCAGAATCTCGGGAGTCTCCTTATAGTACTCGCGACGCTCTGAGTGACCGAGGATCACATACTGAGCGCCAGTGCTCTTTACCATTTCAGCGCTTACCTCACCAGTGAAAGCACCCTTCTCCTTGTCAGCACAGTTCTCAGCACCCAGACCGATGATGTTCTGGTCGAGTTCTTTGGCTACAGATGCCAGATGGATGAACGGTGTGCAGATGACGACGTCACAGTTGGGCTTGTCAGCCTGCAGTGCTTCATTCAGTTCCTTGGCCAGAGCCACTCCCTCTTGCAGGTTCAGGTTCATCTTCCAGTTGCCTGCTACAATTTTCTTTCTCATGTTTTGTTCTTTTTTAAAAAGTTGATATATCTTGTTAGATTGTTCTTTTCTCTTTAGCCATTTCGTCCATGCCCACAGACGGTCTGCGATGGTCAACAATACCAATGGCAGAACGTACCATAGGATAATAGCGAATATCTTGCGTGGCAACGAGTCTTTAGACAGCTTGCCTATCTTCAGGTTCTCCAGACGGTCTGTCAAATCATACTCGTCGGGGATGCTGTTATGGCTCCATTTGCGGATAATCACGCCATCTTTGAGCAATACGAGTCCGGGATTGCTGCGAATCATGGTCTTCAGCGTAATCTCGTCAGTCTGGCAGAAAGGATAATCGGCTCCCGTTCTTTCGCGCCAACGGTCAATGCCTTTAAGACCGCTGGCGGTCAGACCATAGAAAGGATATTCGTTGTCCTCAGCATATTCGAAGGCTTGGTTGATGAGGTCGAGCTGGCTGTCGTCAGCCTTCTCCAGATGGGGGGCCACCAACAGGAAGAGATAGCCTTTCTTGTTGAGCAGCGAGTCTGTGATGTCTTCACCATCCTCCACACGTTGGATGAAGAAATCCGTGTAGGGCGATTCTTCGCCAGCCATCATCTTCTGCCAACCTGTCCTGAGATCCGTTCCGATGTGATAGGGGCGGAAATCAAAGTAGGGGAGGTCGTATAATGACCATCCTGAGACGAGGAGAATGAAGATGGCGGAGTAATTAACGGCAACCCATTGGCTGGACGTCGAGATAAAGCGTACCATCTCATGTGGCCAGCGCCATATGATATATGAGAGTCCCAGCAGAACTACATTCTTGAAGAAACTCTGCCAGTTGGTGAGTACGACGGCATCGCCAAAGCAGCCACAGTCGCTGACGGGATCGGCCAAAGCCAACCAGAGTGTCAATGGCGTCATGACCACCATCATCAGAAAGGTAAGGGTCGTTGATATCTTCTTGCGGATGGCAAAGAGCAAACAGATACCCAAGCCAAACTCTACTGCTGACAGGATGACCGAACTGCCAAGGGTCAGAAAATCGGGCGTTAGCACCTGTAAACGCATTGCCGTAAGATAGTCGGTCAGTTTATACTGCGTACCCAGCGGGTCAACAGCCTTGACGAAGCCTGAGAATATCAGGACAACGGCCAAAATCATGCGGGCTATATTTACGGCAATCTTTTTCAAGGTGTTATTCTTTCAGTTTGATGGCTCCAAAAACGGCATAGTTGATGATGTCCATGTAGTTGGCGTCTATGCCTTCGCTGACCAGTGTCTCACCACCAAGGTTCTCGATTTCTTTGATGCGCTCTATCTTCGTCAGGATAAAGTCTGTATAGGAGCTGACACGCATGCTGCGCCACGCTTCGTCGTAGTCATGGTTCTTGCGCTTCATCAACTCTAAGGCTTCTAAAGCATAATGGTCGTAGAATTTCATTGCTTCTTCCACGGTAATATCTACGGTGTCACTGAAACCGTTGTTGAGTTGGATGAGTCCCACAATGCCATAGTTGATGAGGGCGATAAACTCAGGGCGTATGCCTTCACCGACAAGCGACTCTTTCTTGATTTCCAAAGAACGGATGCGCTTAGCCTTGATAAACAACTGGTCGGTAAGCGATTGGGGACGCAGTATGCGCCACGATGCACCATAGTCGTGGAGCTTCTTCTCGAACAGAGTGCGGCATTCGCTAATCACCTGCTCGAACTGCTCGTTAGTCTTTGCTTCATTATTAGCCATAATTCGTTGCAAAATTAAACATTTTTGCTGAATAGACCAAATTATTGCAGGTCTTTCTGTTTCTTGTGGATATAGCGTATTTGTGCCCCCTGTATGTCAGCAGCCATTTCCAGTGAGTCCAAATAGCCTGGCGTCGAATCGGTGTCAATGCCTCGTTCTTGCATGATGCTGTCGGTGCGCGCCAACTCCTGCTGGGCCTCGGCCAGCTTTTCTTCCAGAAACTGTGTACGCACCTTCATCCTGAACTGCTCTATCTCCTGCTGGCGCCTATTGCCACAGGATATCAAGCAACCTACTACCAATATCGTTAATAAGTACTTCTTCATTTGCGCCTGCAAAGGTAGTGCAAACCGACCAAAAAACCAAATAAATTAGGGCTTTTTAGCGATGTTTGACAAAGGTACGTCACTTTGGGGAAGCAACGTACCTTTGAAAAAGCACCAATAAATTTGGCTTTTTGCTCACTTATTCGTACCTTTGCACCCGTGAAACTGTATTCAGACCAAGCATTAGCAAAAATACTCGATAAGGAGATATTCCATCTCATCGGCGACGTGGCCGACGGGATGGGTGTGGAGTGTTATGTTGTAGGCGGTTATGTGCGTGATATTTTCCTGGAACGTCCCAGTAATGATATTGACGTTGTTGTGGTGGGTAGCGGTATCGCCGTGGCTGAGGCACTGAAAAAGCGTTTGGGTCGTAAGGCTCATTTGAGTGTCTTCAAGAATTTTGGAACAGCACAGGTGAAGTTTGGTCATGAAGAAGTGGAGTTTGTGGGTGCCCGTAAGGAAAGTTATAGTCACGACTCCCGTAAACCGGTTGTGGAGAATGGTACGCTGGAAGATGACCAAAACCGTCGTGATTTCACGATTAATGCGATGGCTATCTGTCTGAATAAAAACCGTTTTGGACAGTTGGTGGATCCCTTCGATGGTATCGCTGATTTGGAGGACGGTATTGTTGCCACTCCGCTAGACCCTGAGGTGACATTCTCTGATGATCCGTTGCGGATGATGCGCTGTATCCGTTTTGCCACTCAGCTGAATTTTCAGATTGAAGAGGAAACCTTTGAGGCCTTGCAGCGCATGGCAGAACGTATCAGGATTGTCAGTGGGGAACGTATCGAGGTAGAACTCAATAAAATCATGATGGCTCCTTCGCCCAGTAAGGGCTTTGTGGACTTGCAGCGTAGTGGCTTGCTGAATATCATCCTGCCGGAACTGGCAGCATTGGATATTGTGGAACAGCGGAACGGCCGTGCCCATAAAAATAATTTCTACCACACACTGGCAGTGCTCGACAATGTCGCTCACCAGTCTGATTGTTTGTGGCTTCGCTGGGGGGCATTACTTCATGATATCGGTAAAACCAAGTCGAAACGTTGGGATCCTGCTATCGGATGGACCTTTCATAATCATAATCTCATCGGGGCTAAGATGGTGCCGGCCATTTTCCGCCGTCTGAAGCTGCCGATGGGCGCTGAGATGAAATATGTGCAGCAGATGGTGGACTTGCATATGCGTCCGCAGGTGATTGCTGACAGCGAGGTGACAGACTCTGCTGTTCGTCGCCTGATTAATGATGCTGGCGACAATATTGATGACTTGATGACGCTTTGCGAAGCTGATATAACCTCAAAGAATGAGGTCCGAAAGAAAATGTTTCTTGAGAATTTCCGTATGGTTCGTGAGAAGTTGGCAGACCTGAAGGAAAAAGATTATAAGCGATTGTTGCAGCCTGTCATTGACGGTAATGAGATTATGGAATTGTTCCATCTGCAGCCATCGCGTGAAGTGGGCGTCTTGAAACAGTACCTGAAAGAAGCCGTTTTGGATAATCGTGTGGAGAATGCTCGTGAACCATTGATGCGTCTGTTATTGGAAAAAGCTAAGACAATGGGACTGAAAACAACATAAAGTTTGTTAATTCTGCCCTTCTTCGCGCATAGTATTATAGTTTTTTCGTACCTTTGCAGTTTGAAAACTAATGTTTTGCATTTAGTTTTCGGAAGAGTATATTCGAATATAAATTTAAAATAGGTATGAAAATGAAGAAAATGATGATGTTTGCAGCTGTTGCCGCAACATTGGTTTCGTGTGGTGGCGGCGGTGGACGCCCTCAGTTCGGCGACAATGAGTTTCCCGTTACCGCAGTGGGAACATCAAGTGCCGACATGCAGAGTACATATCCTGCAACTATCAAGGGTGTACAGGATGTCGAGATTCGTCCGAAAGCAACAGGTTTTATTACACAAATTAATGTCAAGGAGGGACAGACTGTTGGTGCCGGTCAGGTGCTCTTCGTTATTGACAATGAGACGGCTCAGCAGCAAGTGCGTCAGGCTCAGGCTTCTGTTAATACTGCTCAGCAGCAGTGTAACACTGCCAAGCTGACATATGAGAATTCGCAGAAGCTGCATGAGAACCGAGTGATTGGTGACTATGAACTGCAGACCTCAAAGAACTCTTTCGAGGTGGCCCAGGCTCAGTTGGCCCAGGCTCAGGCAGTCCTGGCTTCAGCTAAAGAACAGTTGAGCTATTGTTACGTTAAGAGTCCTGCTGCTGGCGTAGTAGGTACGCTGCCTTTTAAGAAAGGTGCGCTGGTCAGCGCTTCGAATGTGCTGACAACCGTGTCGAATATTTCGTCTATGGAGGTGTATTTCTCGGTGACTGAGAAGGCTGCCATGCAGTTGCAGTCTGCAGGCTTGGAGTCCTTGCCAAGTGTCAATCTGAAATTGGCTGACGGTACTATCTATGGGCACGAGGGTAAGGTTACCAAGATGAGTGGTGTAATTGATCAGGCCACAGGTTCAGTGCAGTTGATCGCTCTTTTCCAGAATCCCGAAAAGATGCTGAAGAGCGGTGGTGCTGGTACAATTATCATTCCTCGTCAGGCTACCGATGCCATTATCATTCCACAAAGCTGCGTCAGTGAGGTGCAGAACAAGAAGTTCATCTATCTGCTGGGTAGCGACAGCAAGGTGAAATATAGCGAGATTAAGGTTGATCCGCAGAACGACGGCATGAACTATATCGTAACCGATGGTCTGAAGCCTGGTGACAAGTATGTGACCAATGGTATCACGAAACTGAGTGACGGTATGGAGATCAAGCCTATCACCCCTGAGCGCTACGAACAGAAAATCAAGGAACAGGCAAAGGAAATGACTGCCGGTGACATCGTAGGCGCCATGAAAAAGTAATTAGGAGTTAAGAATTAAGGGTTAAGAGTTAAGAAAGTATGACTTTTACAGCTTTTATTAAACGCCCGGTGCTGTCAACGGTGATATCTATCCTCATCGTGCTATTGGGTGTCATTGGACTGATTTCACTGCCTATCGAGCAGTACCCTAACATCGCGCCTCCTACGGTAGCGGTGTGGACCAGC
>CADCBH010000054.1 GCA_902799655.1 uncultured Bacteroidales bacterium | reverse complement strand
GTTATCAGGTTCTCTAACGAAGAAATATTAGAAAACATTTTGGGAGTTATCAATAAAATCAAATACAAACTAAATGAGTAATCAAAATAATACCGGGATCGCTTCCCTCCCCACGGGGAGGGTCAGAGTGGGGGTCTTGGGTGCAGCAGGTTATACTGGCGGAGAATTGATTCGTCTGCTGCTCAATCATCCTGAGGCAGAGATTGTCTTTGCCAATTCAGAGAGCAATGCCGGCAATCTGGTCAGCGATGTCCACGAGGGACTTATCGGCGACACCGATTTGCGCTTCACCGACCAGATGCCTTTTGACAAGGTGGATGTCGTATTCTTCTGCTTCGGACACGGCAAGAGCGAGGCATTCTTGAAAGAGCACGCCATCCCTGCCAGCGTCAAAATCATCGACTTGGCACAGGACTTCCGCATCAGGGGCGACCACGACTATGTCTATGGTTTACCGGAGATTAACAAGGCTGAGATACAGCATGCACAGCACGTGGCCAACCCCGGCTGCTTTGCAACCTGCATCCAGGTAGCGCTGTTGCCTGCAGCTCATCTGAACCTGCTGAAAGACGATGTAGCCGTCAATGCCATTACTGGTTCCACAGGAGCCGGTCAGAAGCCCGGTGCCACCACGCACTTTTCGTGGCGCAACAACAACCTGAGCATCTACAAGCCCTTTACCCATCAGCATATCGCAGAGATTCGCCAGAGTCTGACGCAGGTACAGGGGTATTTGGATGCTGATATTGACTTCATCCCCTATCGCGGCGACTTTGCCCGTGGCATCTTCTGCACAGCGGTCATTAAGACCAAGGCTCCCGAGGAAGACATCATCGAGACCTATAAGGAGTTCTATGCCGATGCCGCCTTCACCCACTACAGCGACAAGGCCATCGACTTGAAGCAGGTGGTGAATACTAACAAGGCACTGGTACACTGCGAGAAATACGGCAACAAGCTGCTCGTCACTTCGGCCATCGACAACCTGCTGAAAGGTGCCGTCGGCCAGGCTGTACAGAACATGAACCTCATGTTCGGCATCGACGAGCGGGCAGGCCTCATGCTCAAGGCTTCAGCATTCTAAGTACAATACAAATCGACTAACATTTCCTGCAATGTTAGTCGATTTTCAAAAAAACTGCAGGATTGTTGGTTTTTTCAGATTTTTGCAGTATCTTTGTACCCAAACATTCTTATTTATATTGAGGCACTATGAGAAAGAAAAAACTATTGCTATCCTTCCTTTTCTTGTTGGCATCAACCTTCGAGATTTTTGCCCAGACAGGTACGCAGCGCCTAGTCGTATGGCAGAAAAACGGCGAGAAGATTCGTTTCGACCTTGCCGAAGAGCCTGTAACCACTTTCGACAGTGGCAAGTTGGTCATCAAGACCAGTTTGTCAACGAGTACCTTCCAGTTGGAAAACATCTTGCGTTACACGTATGAGGGTGAGATGACTCCCATCAATGCCCCTCTTATCCAAGATGGTGAGATCCGCTATTCCCAAGGCGACAATCTGATGCGCTTTGACGGACTGTCTGACGGCACTTCCGTTACCCTCTATTCTGCTGATGGTGTACAGTTGTCCGTGCAATATGCCCAAAAAGGACAACCCTCTATCGTGTCACTGGCCAATTACCCTACCGGTGTATATATTGTGAAAGTCAAAGATGTCACCTATAAATTCATGAAACGATGAAAAAGGCCAACTTCCACTTCTACAAGCATGTGCTTGCAGCCGTTCTGCTATTATTGGGTGCTCAAAGCATGCAAGCCCAGGAGGCGTTCTACATATATCGCAATGACGGTGACTTCAATGGTTTCTTCTTCGACCAGGTGTCACGCATCAGCTACTCCAAGATTGACCTCGACAGTATAGAGCATGACGTTTACGTTATTCAGGAGGTAGAGACAGCAGACTCTCTCTATCGCATCCCTCTCGCCTCGATTGACAGTGTAAGCTTCGTACAACCAGAAATAAAGTTCAGTCCTAAACTCAAGAATCTGGCAGGAACGGCAGCCAACCATTTTGCTGCTCCCAAACACGGAAATCTACACCGTGCAGCCACTGGTGAAGCGATGAGCGACTGGGTTACTTCGAAAAGCGGACAGTTCCTCTATTTTGCTGCCAACACACCCAAGAATCTGCTTCCGGAGGTTGGCGACGTACTGGTAGATTATTACAACCCATTGTTTAAATCCGATGAATATGTTGCCGATGAAGATTATTCAGGCTTCTCGGGCAAGGTTACTGACAGTTTCGAAGGCTACAACTGTTGGGTGGTCCGTACAGAAGAGGTCACTTCCTTAGGTGACATCTTCGAACAGTTCGTCACCACAGAGGAAGTGTACTACGACGAGAAGAATAATATCCGTCGCAGACTGGCAGGATGGGATGACGAAGTCTCTCGCAGAGCCGGTGGCGGAGGTGCCGCTTCATTAGTCGATTTCGAAGGCACCCTCAAGCACGACTTCGAGGTAGGCAGTGCCAAAATAGGTGTAGAGGTGGGCGTAGGCATGAAGGTCAGAATGGCAGCTACCTACAATATTTCTGCGACAAACCTCTTCATCAAAGCCATCGTCAGAGAAGACTTCAAGATGCAGGGCAGCGTATCTGGTAAATTCGATAGTGACGAAGAGTTCGAAATCACGGGACTGCCCAAATACCTTAGCAGCATCAAGTTTCCTGCTGCAGCACCTATCTTCCAAACACGTCCGTTGCCCACAGCATTCCTGCGTGTTAAGGGCGAGATGGGCGCAAAGCTCGATCTGCCAGAAGTCAACTTCGGTGCTAAGCAGGTCATTGTCTTTGATACCGACAATTTCCCCATGATGTCTGCTTCATGCTCTATGGTAGAACCTAGTGAGGATGAGGAGCCCAAGAACCCACTCGACAATACCGAAGTGACACTATATATGAATGGTTCCGTACAGACTGGCATCAAACTAACGTCCAATGTCGAGACCAACGATTGGATAGACAGGGTATTCAAGGCAGGTATCTATGCCGACTTCTACCTAGGTCCACAGGTTGACGGACAGATAGAATTGAAGACCAGCCTGGCCGATCTGGCTGCAGGGAACCTTCCTTCACTCTATAGTTCGATGAAGGACAGCCACCTTTCTTTGACAGGACTGGCTGCCAACATCGAAGTTAAGGGAAAGCTGAAAGTCTTCAACGACGATGACGATCAGACCTTCTTTGAAGTCAATCGCAAATTTCTGGAAAGCACCAGATACCTGTTCCCCGAATTGACAGGCACTACCGCCAAATACGACTCTGGCAGTGGCCTCATCTCCGGAACGGTGAAAGCATCACGTATGGTCTTTGTACCCAGCACCCTGGGAGCCGCTATCTATAATGCAGAAGGCACCTGTCTGGATAAGAGTTTTGCCACCTTCAACTATTTCCTTAGTGGTAAAAACAACGAGTACGAATACTCCTTCAGACAGCCCTGCGGGCGCTATTGGGTACGCCCCATCCTGAAGACTTTTGGTGCAGAGATTGATGTCGATGACCCTCTGGCAGAACGCGAGGTCGTGGTCACCCCCATTCTTGTCCACGGAAAAGCAGAAAAGACGGATAGCGTCACTATGAGTGCTGACCAGGACAAGATTGATATCACCTTCGAGACCAATGCCAAGCAGGTGCATATCTATACTATGAACCCCGACAGCACACTCAATCAGGTGAATCCCGACTTTGCCTATGTAGATGAAGACATGGACGGCTTTACCGTACGCAAACTGACAGTAGCTCCTGGCAAGAACACATCACCTTTACCCCGTCAGTGGGACCTGATTCTCAAAGCTGTCGTTGGCACCTTTGAGAGTGTTGACACCGTACGTGTCAAGCAAGGACCTGGTAATGTCAATTTCCTGTATGTCGGTGTTGATGTCGCCTGTCCCACCTCAGGTACTAGGCACTCATGGGGCAATAACGCACAAGGACCATATGACATAACAGAAGAATGGGGTCATGCCAATCATTATGTGAGAATGCCGGTTACCAGTTGCTCTCGCAATGGCAACATCGTTACGGTGACTGGTTATCTTGACGATAGCAATGAACCATATATTGAGGATTTAAAAGAAAAAGAATGGTATAAAAAAGACATCACAGAACGCTACTATAACCTCACGCTGACGATTGACCTGGAGAAAATGTGTGTCACGAGTGGTAGTATTCAAAGCCAATACAAGAATACTTACTCGCTCTACAACGGGAATACTGCAGGTCCTACATGGACTATCACACGCAGAACAGAACGTCAAAGTGAATCAGACGTACGTAGCAGTTGGAATGAGCCCATACCTATGGGAAGTACATCACTTAGCATATCAAGTATTACGGATTACGACAGCAATATTGATTACTTCAAGGTACAAACCCTTAGTTTCAAGTCCAAAAACTGCAACGGCCTCAGCATGTCCGAAAGCGAAACAGACAAAGCAGTGGAAACGCTTGATGACATCATGGACGGAGTCCGACGTGACAACTCCTATCGATATGAGTCGAACGTGCAATATAGCGCAACAGAAGATCCTCAAGAGGACAGTTGTATAGAAATCATGCTGATATACTAACAAAAGCATTCTATCATGTAATCTGAGTAAGTTTTCTATTTACTTATACTCTCACACTTGCAAATCGACTAATAATTTTTGCATTGTTAGTCGATTTGCAAAAATTGTTAGTCGTAATTTGTTCGGTTTTTACTACTTTTGTGACGTGAAAGTAAACCGAAAGACATACATTCGACTTTTGTTCCTCTGGAACCTTCTGGCTTTGTTGCCTTTTTCACTACAGGCAAATAGTGAAGAAAGCAAGTGTCCTGTTGTTAAAATTGTACCCGAACAACTGGCCGATCTGAACATCCCTCGCAGTGGTCATACAGTATTCATAGCCCATGGCGAGGTGACTGTTATTGGCGGACATACCTCCGGATTCATACCCACCCCCACAGCCGAGTACTACAAAGACGGCAAATGGCATCTGCTGCAGACCGTCTATGAACATGATGGTGGCTTTTCCGTTGTCCTCAAGTCGGGAAAAGTGATTATCGGAGGTGGTTTCGAGAAACATTTAGGCATTGGACAGACATTTGTCGTTGAGACCTACGACCCCATCTACCACACCTTCGAAGGCTTTGGCTGCCTACAACAGAAGCGCGTATCAGCCCGTGCTATAGAAATGAATGGCGGACAAGTCATCATCTCTGGCAACTGGTATGCCGACGATACTATCGAGAAATATGACGGCAAGGAGACATTCACCCATTTCAAGGATGTGAGTCAGCAGCGCACCCTACCTTATATATTCCGCACGTCACAAGACAATGCCCTCCTATTCAGTGCGATGGATACTCATGGGAAGCTATTTGACACCATTGTCGTTGACCAGCTGCATGGCGAATCATTCTGTCCCCCACTGTTTGAGACCTGGAAGCCCCTATTCCACGACATGCCCTTCAATTGTGACAACTGTTTCATTGGCGACGAATCACGAAACCTTTATGCATACCTTTTTCCTATTATAGATCAGGACGGTCAAGTGGCTATTGCCCAGGTGCAAGACACCATCTTCTCCGTCCTGCCCACAACGTTCCCCGTCCCCATGAAGAGCCAGTGGGGTGCCATCAAGTACAATTCACCCATCATTGTCAATCGCAAGACCCAGCACGCCTACTTGATAGGTATCGACAACACATTCCGCCACTATATCCTCAGCGTCAAGTACGGACAGGAGCCTGCTCCTATGACCCTCTACTATACAGACCCCATAGAGAATGCCGGTGGTGATATGCCTATACTGACTGAGGACGGCAGCATCCTGTTGACAGGAGGAAAGAACGGGATGGTCTCCAACGGAAAGGTCAACAACAATTTCCGACCCTTCGCCACAGTCCTTCTCTTGCGCCTTGACAAGAATGCCGCCACACAGGAGAGCTCTTATTCATGGCTGTGGTTCATACCACCTGTCATTCTGCTGATATTGCTGGCTGGCTACCTCGTCTTCTTGCGATCTTCCAGCAAGAAGAAAAAGGGCACCCCTGAGACTCAGGAAGCCGCTCCCAGTCCTGAGGAGAAGACTCAGACCACTGCCAACGAACTGCTCATGCAGCGCATCTGTCTGCTGATGGAAGAACGCAAACCCTTCCTCAACTGCGAGCTGAAAGTCTCTGACGTAGCAACAATGCTGGCCACCAATGGTCGTTATATCTCCGAAAGCATCAAGGTCACACGCGGCACCACCTTTGTAGCTTTCATCAACGAATATCGTGTATCCTATGCCCAACAGCTGCTGCGCCAGCAACCAGACATCAAAATGACGGAGGTTTACATCAAATCCGGCTTTGCCAACGAGACCTCTTTCTTCCGAACATTTAAGGCTCATACAGGCATGACGCCTAAAGAATGGCTACAAACTTTACCAGACTGATAATACGAAAACGGCTAACAAAACAAAATTGTTAGTCGTTTTTCCATTATTGTAAGCCCCTAATTCTACATTTTCCGTATCTTTGCGGATAATAATTGCTAATTACCAACCCCGATACAATGAAAAAGATACTACTAACCCTTCTCGGCCTGGTGATGGTTACATCACTCTGGGCAGACGAAGTCGATAACACGCTAGTCGTGAAACTGAAGAATGGTGCTGAGACCACTTTCGTCCTAAAAGACAAGCCCAACGTCACGTTTGAAGGCACTGACCTAAAGGTTGTCACTGAGAAAGAGACTGTTGCGTTTGCCCTCAGCGATGTACTCCGTTTTACTTATATCAAAAAGAATCCTTCTGGTATCGATGAGAAGGTCGTCGACCCAACAGAAGTCGGCTACAAAGACGGAGTTCTTGTTATCAGTCAGTTTGCTGCGTCAGCTCACTGCTCATCATTCAGGGACCTATCGCCTGAATCTCTCTGAACTGCCCAAAGGGGTGTATCTGGTGAAAGCCGACAATGTAACCTATAAAATCATGAAGCCATGAAACGCTATTTCCTCTACCTATACCTATTAACGGCAGTATTGGGCCTACTCAATATCCAGCCCGCCAGTGCCCAGCAGACGCAGGATGCACTGTATATTTTCCGTAATGACGGCGGCTTCAACGGTTTCTTCTACAATGATATAAACCACATCAGCTATAGTAAGGTGGATACGTTGGGCGTAGAGCACGACGACTATGTCGTGCAAGAGGTATATGCGATGGACTCTGTATTCCGCATCCCCATTTCGGCCATCGACAGCATAACCTTTGTCACACCTGAGACGGTATATAAAGAAGACGTAAAAGCCACTACGGAAAGTGATTTGTGGAGTTACGTCATAGGTAGCGACAGTGTTAAGACACTTTTGCTTTCACCTTCAACACCGGCAGGACTTATTCCTTCCCCCGGCGACAAACTGGTGACGACAGAAAGCCGTGACTACCTGCCAGGTGGTTTTTATTGCAAGGTACTGAGTATCAGCAACGGAGCCGACGGCATCACCGTCAACTGCGAGCAGGCTGACCTGACGGAACTCTTCGACCACTATGTCTGCAAGGTTGGTGTCGAAGGTGACATGGTAGATGCTGCGACGGCACGCGCGATTCATCGGGCCAAGAACGAGCAAAGCGGTATACTGGAATTGACGGTTCCCGTGGAGATTTTTCACCTTGAAGTTCCTGAACTCGGTTATGATGGAAGCGATTTCTCTGGTGAAGGATATGTCGATTTTGGTGTCCTTGGCAAGCTGAGTGCCCGCGGTTTCTTAAATGTCGGTTCCATTGCTGGCTATATATACTGCGATGCCACGGTACGCATGGAGATGCGCACATGGTTTGACATGAAATTGACTGCCAAAGGGTCCACCGACTATAAGAGTGAGCCTTTCCTCCAAAAGACATGGTGGATTCCCGACTCCCCCTTCTGCATCGATTTTGAGGCAGGGGCAAAGGCTGGTATCGGTGGGGAGGTGACTGCCGAAGCCCATAAACTGGTTTCTTATATGGCTTATGCTAATTCACAGTATAATTGCGACTGGAAGAACGACGAGAGTCAGAGTATGTGTACCACAATGTCCAAAATGCTAAAGAATGAGTTCACATATAAAGTCAGCGGAAAGGCTACTCTTACCGCCGGTCCGTACGTAGAACTGAACATGGCAACGCCTGGTATTTTGATTTCAAAAAAAACAGGAAAAGTGGGTTTAAGTGTCGAAGCAGGGGCAAAGGCTGAAATCGAAGCCGAACTGGTATCAAACGAGACTTCGCTCGATTTTACGACCATCAATGGTGAGTCAACCTACGCTTATGACCTTCTGAACCGTGACGGTGCGCTCAAATTTGGTTTTTACATGGCAGGCAATGCCGAGGCACAATTTGGCAACTGGAAATACAAGGAGTCACTGTTCGACTGGGATCTTGGCAGCGATTTCGAGGGCGGACTGGTGCCCAGGTTCAGCGATGTCGCCGTCAACTACAATCCCAACCTCAAGGCTGACATCGCATCAGCAGCAGTTAGCCGTAATACACTGATGCCCAATCCCATCGGCTTTGCCGTCTACGACAGCCAGAACAAGCGTGTGGGTAACAACCTGTGGTTCTCAAGTTCCTACTACAACGAGACGCCTATGAGATATTCCATCAAGCTCAAAGGGCTAAATCATGGCCAGCAGTATAAACTCTTCCCCATTACGAAAGTATTCGACTACGAGTTGTTGGCCAAACCATTCATAGAATTCACTGCGCAGGCAGAGAGTGGACAAGTGACGGTTACGCCTGACTATCTGAACTTCGAGTTCCAAGGTGGCACGAGCACGTTTACGGCCAGCACCAACGTCAGATATCAAGACATAGAGACCATTACCAAGAAATCCAAGAATCAAAACGGGAATAACAGCTGGTATCTGTGTACGATGGGTAGCATTGCTGACCCTACCAATATCGTATTCACCGTGGATGCTCAGCGCAATGATACTGGTGAGACACGCTCCGACTCTATTATTGTCTGCGTGAAGACACTTGAAGGCGAAGAACTTAGAGATAC
>CADCBH010000053.1 GCA_902799655.1 uncultured Bacteroidales bacterium | reverse complement strand
GACATTAGCCTGTCATCACCTCGTTTCCAGAATGAGGCAGATTGTTTTGCGAGGGATATGGCTCAGTATTCAGCAGAGACGATTGCCGACATGCTGGGTTGTAGCCTACAGATTGCAGCCCAGAACAGGATGCGATTTGTGCGATTCTTTGAAGATGCTCCCAAACTGCCAGCTATTCTTGCCTATCACGGCCAGGCATACAAACATCTGAAGGCAGAGACCCTGAATGTAGATAACCTCAATTATTCACAGAGAAAGTTATGGATTACCTCTTTCCTCTATGGACTGCTTCGCCCATTGGATGCTATTCTCCCGTATAGGATGGAGGGCAATGTAGAATTGCCAAGTGGAGAGGGACATAATATGTTTGGTTTCTGGAAGAACCGCCTGACTGATCTGCTGATTGATGCAGTGAAAGCGGATGGTGGAACTCTGGTACATCTTGCAACAGAGGAATACCAGCATCTTTTTGACTGGCAGCGAGTTCGTAAGGAAGTCCGAATCGTTCAGCCTTTGTTCTACGTCAGAAAAGGCAGCGAGTTGAAAATTCAGGCTGTTTGGGCTAAGACATGTCGGGGTGCAATGACACGTTTCATCATTGAGAATCGTATCGACAAACCCGAAGACCTCTTTGCCTTCAGTTACGAAGGATTTATCTACGAACCTAAACTTGGAGAAAGGCTACGGGTAGGCGAACGTTGTTCGGGAATACCCGACTTTCCTCATTTTATTATGCAATAAGGAACATGAGTAGGATCATCAGAGAAGCCAAACCGTCGGATATGGCTGACATTATGCAGGTCATGGAAGCTGCGAAGAAGATTATGCGGCAATCCGGCAATATGCACCAATGGAGCGATGGCTATCCCTCAGAGGCAGTTATTACTGCTGATTTGGAACGGAATGGCGGTTTTGTCATTGATGACGCTGGCAAGGTCGTTGGCTACTTTGCTTTCCTGCCATCCCCAGAACCCACTTACTCCAAAATCTATGAAGGCGAGTGGGTTGATGACACGCTACCATATCATGTAGTCCATCGAATAGCCAGTTATCCAGATGCTCACGGCATCTTCAGAAGCATTATGGGATTCTGCTTCTCCCATGATACGAACATCCGCATAGACACTCACCGCGACAACAAAATTATGCAACACAACATCCTGAAGCACGGCTTCACCTATTGCGGTATCATCTATCTGCTGTCTGGTGACGAACGATTAGCTTACCAAAAGGTAGTCAATCGTTAATATATGACTTGGTAGACATGTCGTAGTACAGGGCTTCCAACTCGGCCAGAGTCAGTTTTTCCACGGAATGTTCGATAATACGTATCAGCTCATCACGCCGATAATCTTCAGATTGGGTGAATTTGTTCATGTATGCCATAGTTCTTAATTTGTCATTAGTATGATTACACCGCTGATGCAGATATAGGCATAGACGATGTAGCGGAAAATGCGGTTGGGGATATGTTTAAAAACATAAGCACCCAGTATCGTGCCAATGATGACACCGCCGAGACCATAGAGATAATCAACGGCTACAGTCGTGGTGAAGAAACCGTTATAGGCTCTCACGCCAGTCATTATCACATTGCCAATCAGGAAATAGGTCTGAGCCATTGCCATATAGTGTTCCTTCGTTGGCTCGCTCTGGATAAAGTAAAGCACGGCAGGCGGGCCTTGCATGCCGAAGAAACCGCCCATCAGTCCGCTCAATGTTCCTGCGCCAACCTGCACTTTCTTTGTCGTTGGCAACTTTATGCGCTGACTGAAAAGCATAAAGTAGATGCTGATCAGAATGAGTGCAACGCCAAGGATACGTCGTAAGATATGGTCTTCGATACGTGTCAGGGCAAAGATGGCGATGGTCGAGACGATGATAAACGTCAGCAGAATCGGCCAAAGCCGTTGCCAAGTGATGTAACTCCGTAACCGCCATACGATAGCAGCAGAGGTTGTGATAGCCAACAGTCCTGAGAGTGTCGTAGCTTCGCCATAGCTTGGCATGAGGAAGGGCAGCATCGTCATAATGAAGATGCCGAAACCGAAGCCCGTGGTGCGCTGGATAAAACTCGCGCCGATGCTCAGTAGGAATATGGAAAGAACTATGCTGCTCAAATCCTAATAATTCTCAAATTCAGGCACAAAGTTAGTGCAAATCGAGTGAAATCCCAAATTTATTTGAGGATTTCCGAGATGCAGCCTAACCTCAACATGTGTTAAATTTACGCATTATTATTCATATTCCATCTTAAATGATTAAATTTGCAACAAATATTAAGCATTACAGGATATGAAAGAGATAAACTAATAAGGACATGAAGTTCAATCCGTTCAACCTGAAATGAAAGAAGCATTGCTATATTATCTGATTCTCATTATCCAAATCATATTAAAATGATTCGCGACTTCATTGCCATAGATTTCGAGACGGCTAATCAGCAGCCGTCGAGCGTCTGCTCCATAGGAATAGTGATGGTGCGTAATGGGCAGGTGGCTGACAGTTTCTATAGTCTTATTCAGCCAGAGCCGAACTACTACAACTACTGGTGTCAGCGGGTTCATGGGCTGAGCCAATGCGATACTGACGATGCGCCAGTGTTCTCGAAGGTATGGCAACAGTTAGAAGAAAAGATTGCCGATGTGTTTTTCTCTGACCTGCAGACAATCGATGATATACATTATCAGATAGCCACCATCCCCTTTGTAGCCCACAATGCCCGCTTCGATGAAGGATGTCTAAAGGCTGTGTTCAGGGTCTATCAGATGGACTATCCTGACTACCGCTTTTACGATACCCTCGCAGCAGCCCGCCGACAGTTCGGTCATTCGCTGCCCAATCACCAACTTCACACCGTTGCAGCCGCCTGTGGCTACGACCTCCAGAATCATCATCACGCCTTGGCAGACGCTGAAGCCTGTGCTGCAATAGCCCTGTATATCCTATGAATTAAGACGTGAGAAACGAATATTGAAACGCATTTCAGCAGTCATCCGACACATTCATGCTTGATGGTATTCCTCACATTAAAATGACTTGGAAAAAATAAAATAAAATGAAGAAAATAATAAACCCTTGGCGCAACCATGAAGGATTTATGTCGTGGACGATATATTGTTAAACTCTCTTAAAGTTTATGATAAATCGCTTGCGATATAAAATATTCTGCTTACCTTTGTGTCGTGAACGATATAAACAAATAAGGATATGACAAAGATTTATGATTTCAAGGCCATCAGCAAGAGCGTGGAGAAGGACAGTGACATCAAGTGGAACTTTACCAAGTTTCTGATTTCGAAGGATGGTGAAACCATCAAGCGTTATGCTCCTACCACGGAACCCAAGGACTTCGAGAAGGACATAGAGGCCATGTTGTAGAAGTGAAAAGTGAAGAGTGAAAAGTGAAAAATTATGCACGAAGAATTACGACTCGACAAGCAGATATGCTTCCGTCTTTATACGGCTGCCCGACTTATCACACAGGCCTACACGCCGATGCTGAATGAGCTGGGTATCACTTATCCGCAGTACTTGGTGCTGATGGTACTTTGGGAGCAGGATTCCCTGCCTGTGAACGACATAGCTCATCGGCTGTTGCTCGAAACAAACACAGTGACACCGCTACTCCAACGTATGGAGAAGCTTGGTATCGTGGTTCGTAAGCGTGGCGAGGGAGACAAGCGCCAGCAGATAGTATCATTGACCGCAAAGGGCAAGGCAATGGAGGAACAGGCATACGCCATCATCCCTGCTGGCATGGGTAAAGAACTCAAAACTTGTCCCTTCCAATTGGGCGACTATGCCAAGTTTGCCAGTGAACTCGACACAATTATTGAAACATTAAAGAACAAGGAGAAATAAGCTATGGTACAGAAACGATTCCATAGACATTTTGAGACTCCAGGGCTGCCGCTTTATTGGATTATCATCGCCTACATCATCCTCGGCTGGTTCTTCCCAGTGATTGGTCTGTTGGCACTCATCTGTATGATTGGCCCCGTGGTGACGAGCTTATTTAAGGGCCGCTGGTGGTGCGGACACGTGTGTCCTCGTGGCAATATGTACGACCGATTGCTCTCGAAGTATTCACCCCATCGTCCGATTCCAAAGTTTGTGCGTACCTTCGGCTTCCGACTGTTTATGGTATTCTTCATCTTCGGTATGTTCGGCATCCAACTAAGCTTTGTACCTTGGAGCGAGGGCGGACTTCCCATGTGGGCTGGCATAGGCAAGGTCTTCTGGACGATTATCGTTATGACTACCATCGTTGGTGTCACACTTTCGTTCATCTATGCACCACGCACATGGTGCTCGTTCTGTCCCATGGGAACTATCTCCAACTGGGTTGCACCTAAAAATGCTCCACTGCCCAAGGCATTCACGAATATCCACGTATCGAGTGCCTGTCAGATGAAGTGTAAGCTGTGTGCCCGCGTATGCCCGATGCAACTCACACCCTATGACTCTCGCGGCGAGGCCATCGGTTATCTGCATCCGGATTGTCTGAAGTGCGGTAAGTGCGTACTGGCCTGTCCCACGAAAATTATGACTTTGAAGCACTAAAGTAATCAGGTATCTTTGTAAAGGATATGAAGAGAATAGTGATAGGAAGTGTGGTAGCGGTCTGCGTGATGCTCGTAGTGGGCATCATGGCGGCGAGCGTGTATATGCTGGACTATACGCTGGCACCGGAGGCGGAGAGGGGAGATACGACGAAGTGGTTTCGTGAGCTGTATGCAGAATATCCCGAAACGAGGGAGTGGGTGGATAGCCTGAAGCAACGGGAGGCGCTGCGCGACACGTTTGTGTTGATGCCTACGGGGGAGCGCCATCATGCCTATTATGTGAACAGAGACAGTGGGAAGACGGCGATGATCATCCATGGCTGGCGCGACTGTGCCATCGACTTCTTCTACCTGGCAAGGATGTATGAGCGCGAGCTGGGCTATAACGTGGTGATTCCCGACCTGCATGCCCACGGGCTCAGCGAGGGCGACATGATACAGATGGGGTGGCTGGATCGACTGGACGCGCTGCACTGGCTCTCGGTGTTCAAGACGGACACGATGGTGGTACACGGTGTGTCGATGGGTGCTGCGACGACGATGATGTTGTCGGCAGAGACGATGCCCGAGGGTATTCGGGAGTTGCACTTCATCGAAGACTGCGGCTACACGGATGTGTGGAAAGAGCTGGAAGGGGAACTGAGCAAGCAGTTTGGACTGGGCCCTTTCCCACTGATGTACTGCGCCAACTGGATCAATAAGCTGTGGTATGGCTGGAGCTTCAAGGAGGCGTCAGCTCTGCAGGCCGTAGAGCACTCGTCATATCCGATGCTGTTCATCCATGGCGATCAGGATACTTTTGTACCTACGGAGATGTGCCAGCGTCTCTTCTCCGCCAAACGCTCGATGAAGGAAATGTGGCTGGCAGAGGGTGCCGAGCATGCGGAGTCATACCAGAAGCATCCGGCTGAATATATGAGGCGAGTGAAGCAGTTTCTGGAGACTACTCCTCTTCCCAACAATCAATCTCGTTAGACAGCTCAGGGAATTGTGAGCGATGAAAAATAGGTTCCTTGATGCCGCGGCGTTTCTGTTGGCGGTAGTCGTCAAGGAGCCGGAAGGCGTATTTGCCAAGGGCCAGGATGGCCACGAGGTTGCAGGCGGTGACCAGAGCCATGCAGAGTCGGTGAGCAGTCGGAACATCTCGCCAATCATCCTAAATTGAACACCCCTGGTATTCCACGTAAACCATAGTCCGCAGAATACCAGGGTGCCAATGAGTACATAGCCCCACAGCGCATCATTGACAAGCGTAATCAGTTCGTTCATTGTTGTGCTGTCGGGTTATCAATGATTACTTGACGATTTTCTTGCCGTCAACGATATACAGACCAGCGGGCAGTTCGTCGAGTGAGGTGGCTTGCATGCGCATGCCGTTGAGATTGTAGATGCCCTTCGAGGTATCGATAGCCTTGCTGGCCTCCACCTGTTCGACACCAGTAGGCTCACCACCATTCAGACCACGCACGAAACCGGCATAGACGTGCTTGCGGTAGTAGTTACTATCCCAAATACCTACAGGTGTATTGGCGCGCCAACCGCCACTTGAAACATTATCGGTAGGACACCATTGACAGATACCCCACTGCTGGTCGGCAGGAATAATAGTAAGGTACTGCTTGATAATCCACTCGTAGAAATTGGCCATTTCTTTGTGCTGAGCCTCAGTCATCTCACTGACAGAAACGGATTTCTCGTTGGGCCAGCTACCACTAACATATCCCATATCCATCTCGCTGACGCGCACCAACTTGCCAGACTTAGCCATCACCTTAAACATGCCGGTAATGGCGGCTTTCAAGTTGTTCAGCGTGTTGGCGTTTTCGTAACAAGATATGTGCATCTGCGTGCCGATACCGTCAATCTTGGTCACGTCATCAGCCTCCCATTTCTTAATCCAGTTATACATCGACCACATCTTCTTGCTGGCCTTGATGCCATCGTTGGTTACCATATCCCAGGTACCCTCCAGATTGTAGTCGTTGATGAAGAGCTTGACACCCTGAGGACCATACTTGCGAGCCAAGCGACAGGCCTGACGCACATATTCCAAGTCGCCCATATAATCCTGCCAGAAGAAAGCGTCGCCGCCGACGTCCCATGTGGCATCGGGATTGGATGTGGCGCTATACTTCTCAGAGTGCTGAAGATTATAGTTACCACTGCCGTCGTCGCCACCACCAGAGATCGCCTCGTTCACGAGGTCCCATGCCTTTACCTTACCATCGCAGGCTTCCATCATGCCCTTAATCCACTTGTCCATCGCATAGACCAGCGTGTCGTGCATCTCTTGGGCAGTCTGGGGAACAGAGGGTGTCTGATTGCCTTCAAACTTGATGTTCTTGATATAGACGTCGCCAACGTAATTGGGAACATGAAGCAGAATGAAATTGCTGCTCATTGTCGGCTTAACATCAACTGATACATCCTGCCAATCAGTTGTGAAGTTGATAGAGAAATTAGCACCTGCGTTCTGATCCCAGCTTCCTAAACGACCATCCAGCTTACCAGACTTAGAGCCCTTGACAGTAAAGGTCATCTTGTATGTCTTGCCAATTTCCAGCTGAATATTATTCATTGGGACGAACTGCACTTCCCATGAATACGACTTTGTCGTAGTGACCTTCATACCATTGGTTGTGTCGAACGTAAATGAAAAACCTAATTCAGTTTCGTGATTATCAGGCTTCCAACCTACTGTTTTGTCTTTACGGAAATCCTTGTTGGCCACTTCAGTATATACCTCTTCTGCAGTAGGATCGGGCTTGTCTGCCAACAGCTTCAACAGCCAACCCTTTGGTTGCTGGGAGTGCCAGGCGAGGGTATGACCATAGACGTTGATACCTGCCTCAGTAGCTGCCTTGATATAGTTCTTCACCTTCGTAAAGTTCATGTTGCCATTGGCGTCCACGCAACTGGCCATCTTCATGGCGTTGCCGGCAACGGTCTCGGTGAAGTTGGCATTGGTCATCTTGTAAACCGTAGTTTTCTTGAGATAATCGTCGACAGTTGTACCAATACCCAACCTGAAGTTAGGGTACTTCTCGTAGTCAATGTAATTCTTCAGACCCTGATAGTTGTCCAAGTAACGGTAATTGTCGTTGTTGGGCTTGCCTTTTTCAAAAGTTTCTTGAGCTGCTGCCGGTATCGACAGGCACATCGTAGTTAATAATAAGTATAGTTCCCTCATAATGAATAATATAATATTAATAAGTTGCGGCAGCAAAGGTACAAAAAAAGAGGCGAAACTGCAAACAGTTTCACCTCTTTTAATATTATAGAGTAGGGGATTACTCGTTGCTCCAATCCTCGGCAGCCTTGCGGATGTAAGTCTTGTAGCGGATCTGAGCCATCTTCTGAGCCTCGGCGAAGAGTTCCTCGGCCTCGTTAGGATATGCCTTCTTAACAGAGAGGTAACGAACCTCACCGAGCAGGAAGTCGTGGAAGTTCTCCCAGTTGGGCTCCTTAGAGTCGAGAGAGAACGGGTTCTTGCCTTCCTCAGCCAGAGCTGGGTTGTAACGCCACAGGTGCCAGTAACCGCACTCAACAGCCTTCTTCTCCTCGGCCTGGCTCTTACCCATGCCGCCCTTGGCCTTCAGACCGTGGTTGATACATGGAGCGTAAGCGATGATGATTGAAGGTCCGTGCCATGCCTCAGCCTCGCGGATAGCCTTGAGGGTCTGTGCGTGGTCAGC
>CADCBH010000052.1 GCA_902799655.1 uncultured Bacteroidales bacterium | reverse complement strand
AGACCGTCTGCGCATCTATCTGCCTGGCAATGGTGCTCTGCTTACAGCAGTTGCCATGATGTGTGCAGGCTGGGACGGTTGTAAGGAACCACTGAATCCTGGTTTCCCCAAAGACGGCAAATGGAATGTCCGTTGGGAAGGATTGCAAAAAATGCAGTAGAAATATCAATTTTTAGGGTTAAAACTTGCATGTCTCAAGATTTTTAGTTATCTTTGCACTCGTCAGACTAAAACAAATTATTGCCATTTTCAAGAAAATTTTAAACGGGTCTTCCGTAAACGTTTTCACAAAAAGACGGCGGTAAAGCAAGAAAAAAAGGGAAATTCTGCAATTATTATTGTACCTTTGCGGACGAATCGCTAAACAAATACAAGAAATTGCCGTTTCCTTCTGCATATTGAAAGAATAACTACAGATGAATATAGCAAGATTACTAACAGTCATTTTTGCATGTAATATAACGATCCTCACCACCTATGCCACGACCGGCTTCGACGAGAACAAGCCTGTCGGATGGGCTATGGTTGAGGGGCAAGTCACTGGTAGCAACGACGAGAATCCCATCACCGTGACTACCACTGAAGAGTTGGCTGCTGCTATGAAGACTTCGGAGAAAAATACGATATACGTCAAGAACACGATTATCTTCAACAAGCAGCTTTCCATCAGCGGTGCTCACGACAAGACCATTTACGGATTGCCAGGAAGTGCCTTAAGCAATCCCACTCACTCTGATAACAAAAAGGCCGCTCGGCTCACCTCTTTTTTCATTACTTACGTAAACGTTTACAAAGAAAAAAGAATTAAAACAAGTGTTTATTCACAAATATTATGTATCTTTGCACCCAATAAAAACCTATTGAAGGTAAACAAACGAAATTTATCTCTAATTAATTAATATTGTATAACTAAAACTAACGTGTATGAATCATCAAATCAAAAGAGCCTCAATGGCTTTGCTTTTGTCTGTGTTCTGCTTCGTGGCCTATGCCCAGAAGGTAGTCACAGGAACAGTGAAGGATGCTACAGGTGAGCCGATGATTGGTGTAAGTATTCTCGTTGACGGTACCACCATCGGTGGTGTGACCGACTTCGACGGTAACTTCTCCATCAAGGACGTTCCTGAGAATGGTGTCCTGAAGATCTCTTACATCGGTTACAAGGATCAGAAGATTGCTGTGGCCGGTAAGAGCAGTATCAACGTCACACTGGAAGAGGATGCTGCCAGTCTGGATGAAATCGTGGTCGTAGGTTACGGCACGATGAAGAAGAAGGACCTGACGGGTTCTGTCGGCTCAGTCAAGGCCGATGACCTGCAGAAGGTAGCCGGTGCCAATGCCCTTAGTGCCATGCAGGCTAAGGTGCCTGGTGTCGACATCCAACAGTCTAACGGCGGTCAGGCCGGTTCTGGAGTCAGCATGACCCTCCGTGGTACCCGTTCGCTGCTGGCCGGTAACGGTCCGCTGGTGATCGTCGACGGTGTGGAGTACGGTTCAACCCTCGACATCCCCGCCAGCGACATCGAGTCGATGGATATTCTGAAGGATGCCGCCTCTACCGCCATCTACGGTACGAAGGGTGCCAACGGTGTTATCCTGATCACCACCAAGCGCGGTAAGGCCGGTAAGACCTCTGTGACCTTCAACGGTTATCTCTCATTCAATTCTTCAACAGGAGCCGTGAAGCCGATGTACGGCGACAAGGAAGTTCAGCGAATGATTGACAAGAAAGACTATGAGAATGCCGCTGCCAACGGCTGGTCATTCAGCAACACTACCACAGCCGCCGATGTGCTGACATTCTCACTTGACGACGGCACACCTACCCTCGACATCTACAACAACAAGTCATACACCGACTGGATTGACATGTTCATGAAGAACAGCGTGTCACAGAATTATGAAGTATCTGTACAGGGCGGTAACGAGAAGACCAACTTCAACGTCTCTATCTCTGCTATGGACGACAAGGGTCTGATGAAGGGCGATGAGTACAACCGTTACACAGGCCGTGTCAACATCGACCACCAGATCAACAGAATCGTAAAGATCGGAGCTAGCATCTCCTATGCCTATAAGAGCAACGACAAGCGCGACGGCGGTGTCTATGGTCAGGCCCAGAAAATGACCACCATTACCCATGCCTACAATCAGGACGGCACCATCAATGCACAGCCGAACCCCTGGTACAATGCTCACTGCTCGCCTCTGCTTGACGAAGATGGAGCCTACCAGCGCAATATTGAGAGCACCCGCTTCTTCGGCAGCGGTTACCTTCAGCTGAACCCCTTCAAAGGCCTGACTCTGAAATCTCAGTTTACAGCTGACCGTAACGATTCACGTGATGGCACCTATGCCGACTACCTGAGCCGCGTTCGCTATCAGGCTGGCCAGACGACGACAATCAGCAATGTCCGCAGCACCGGAACGAAGTATGTATGGCAGAACACCGCCAACTACAACACCGAAATCGGTAAGCACGACATAACTTTCCTGCTCGGTCACGAGATGTCCCAGAACGTCAACGAGTCACTCAGCATCTCCGGCACAGCAGGTGCAGAGAGCTACAAGAAAAGTTCTTTCTATGACGTCACCAAGATTGACACACCAGACAAGAGTTCTGGCTATACCAAGACATCCATGCTCTCTTTCTTTGCCCGTGCGAACTACTCATACGATGGCAAGTACCTGTTACAGGCATCTATCCGTGCTGACGGTTCCTCAGTACTCGCTGAGGGTCACAAGTGGGGCTACTTCCCCTCTGTCAGCGCTGGTTGGCGCATCTCTGAGGAGAACTTCATGGCTGGCACCAAGTCCTGGCTCGACAACCTGAAGTTCCGCGTCAGCTGGGGTCTTTCAGGCAACTCAGCCATCTCCGCCTATCAGACACTGGCCACCATCAAGAGCATTGTGCCGAACTCTACCGACAAGGCTCCGATGACCATGGCCAACCCTGAGCTGACATGGGAAAAGACGGCTGCCCTCGACTTCGGTCTCGACTTCGCATTCCTCAATGGCCGTATCTATGGTAGCGTGGACTACTACAACAGCAAGACCTATGACCTGCTGTACTACAAGACCGCTCCTCCCTCTTCTGTGTTCATCGAGAATATCGCCAACGTCGGTAAGACGAAGGGACAGGGTCTGGAAATCTCGCTTGGTGCCGTGCCTGTCAAGACCAAAGACTTCACATGGGACTTGAATGCATCTGCAACTTTCGCCAAGGATAAAGTTGACGAGCTGGCAGACGGCCTGGAGCAGGTGGTTAGCGGAACAGATATTCTGAAGATTGGCGAGCCTGTATCAGCCTTCTATGTGTATGATGTTGACGGTTGCTGGAATATCGGCGAGTTCGACCAGTTCATGGCCGCACATCCTGAGTTTGAGAAGCCCTATGAGCACTATGGCGACCCGGGCACCCATAAGGTCATTGACACTAATGGCAACAACAAGATTGACGATGGCGACAAGGTCATCAAAAACAAGGCACCTAAGGCTGTCCTGGGCCTTGGCACTTCACTCACCTACAAGGACTTCTCGCTGAGCATCCAGACAATGGCACGCCTTGGTGGATACATGAGCTATGACGGCTATGGCCTCTACCTCTACGACAACGCTAACTGGGGCGACCTGAGCTACTGGACACCCACCAATACCGGTGCGGATATTCCTTCACCTGGCGCAGAGTCGAAGATTGCTGAAGCCTACAAGTCACATATCAAGGTCCAGAAGGCCGACTACTTCAAGATCAAGGACATCACCCTGAGCTACAACCTGCCGAAGAACTTCCTGAAGAAGATCCTCATCAGCAACGCTCGCGTTTACTGCTCTCTGAAGAACTACTTCACCTTCAGTCACTTTAACGACTACGACCCGGAGCGTGGCGGTTCTGTGAACTTCCCGCTGATGAAGCAGGCTGTTGTAGGTCTTAACATAACTTTCTAATCAAAATAATGAGAATCGATATGAAAAAGATATTAAGTATGTTATTTGTGACCGCAGCCTTCGGGCTCGGCGCAACATCCTGCTCTGATTTCCTGGAGGAGGACAACAAGACCGGTGAGACTGCCGACCTGGCATACAACACCAAGATCGGTATCGAGGGTCTGATCCAGTCGGCCTACAGCTATACGCACGGCTGGTGGGGCAAGGAGCCGTCGCTCGGACTGTCCGAGATGGGTGGTGACACCTTCTATTATGGCTACGACAACAAGCAGAAGTCTCTTCTCAGCTATGACTTCACATCTGAGGCCTTAGGCAATAATACCGCCAACAATCCCTGCTTCGACGAGTACTGGGAGATGTTCTACGCAGGTATCGACGTCTGCAACAATGCATTAAAGTATGTTCCGGAGTGCACCGTCATCGATGACACCAAGAAGGCCGCCTACCTGGCAGATGCCTACTTCCTTCGTGCGCTCTATTATGCACAGATCGTTGCTCTCTGGGGACCGGCTCCCTACAATGCTGAGCCTATTAGCAGCATCAATACCGCCCCTGTCCGCGTACCGGAGGCAGAAATCTATGGCCACGTCCTCGACGATCTGAAGCTCTCCATGGAGAACTATAAGAAGGCAAACATCATGGATGGCAAGTCAGCTACTGCAGCAGGCCGCGCCTACTACTATTCGGCTGAGGCACTCTATGCCCGCGTAGCCCTGTATGCCGCTTCCTGGCTCGGTGCCAGCAGCGTCAACGGTTATGGCAACCTCTACAACGAGGCCCTGACCGCCGCTACCGACGTGATCAACAACTCTGGTGCCAAGTTCTACAGCCGCTACAGCGACACCTGGAACATGGACAACGAGGAGGCCACCGTCAACACCGAGAACCTCTTCGCCGTTCACTACACCAACGATCTCTCTGCCGGCCGCGACAACTGCGTACCTTATCGTTTCTCCGGCAATGGCACTGACAACTACAACTCACTGATTACCCGTACAGGCTATAACCGTAACGGTGGCAGCGCCATGCTGCTGATGTTCCCCTCTCTGTGGAACAACGGTTGCGATGACCTGGGCAACAGCGGTCAGAAAAATACTCAGGTGTTCTGGCGTGTCGCTGCCGGTAAGACCACTATCAAGAGTAAGATGACCGGCAAGGACGTGGAAGTAGGTAAGTACTACTCTCCCTACGGACGTGGATTCACCCGTTATCTTCCCTCACTCTACTTCTGGCAGATGCTCGACGAGATCAAGGAGACTGACCAGCGTTACAATGGTACGCTGCTCACCAGCTACCGCATCCCCTACGAGCTGTCACAGAATCCCGAGAAGTATCCGAAAATGTCTGAGCAGGAGTTCAAGGACTATGACGAGGCCTACGCTGAAGACGGCAACTACTTCAACGGTGGCGGTATCGCTATCCTCTACAGCATCCTCGACGGTGACTCTCCAGAGGGCCAGGCTCTCCAGGCCGAGGCTAAGGACAAGTATCGTCTGCAGTTTGCTTTCGGTGGCGACATCCCCGTCTACACCTCTGGCGATCCCGCAAAGGCTCTGCCCACCGAGGGTGGTAAGGCCAAGTCGGATGTCTATGGTGATGCCCGTTACAAGAGTGAAAAGGTTGAAGGCCGCCGCTCATATCCCTGCATCAAGAAGTTCCTCGATGACCAATACAATGAGAAATATCCTACCTATGACCTGAGCTACCGTGACTGCATGGTGCTCCGTCTGGCAGAGATGTACCTCATCAAGGCAGAGGCAGAGCTCGCTACTGGCGGCAATGCCGTTTCTACCATCAACGAACTGCGCGCCGTCCGTGCCATCTCAGGCAAGGACAACAGCCTGCAGGCCGTCTACGGTGAGTCTAACGCCGACATCGAGACCATCCTGCGTGAGCGTGCCATCGAGCTCTGCGGTGAGTTCCAGCGCTGGTTCGACCTGAAGCGTACGCACACGCTTATCGACCACGTGAAGAAGTACAACGCCCAGGCCAGCGGCAACATCGCAGCAAAGCACTACTACCGCCCGATTCCTCTGAACGAGCTGGAGACAGTGACCAACCGTGCTGATGTGTCCGTCTCTCAGGATGCCAACGGTGTGCTTCAGTACACTTCTACTGCCGAGGGCATGTGGCAGAATCCCGGGTATTAATTTACAGTTAAATAGTTAGCAAATAATCAGTACCATCATGGGTGCGCCTCAAATAAGGCGCACCCTTTTTGTATCTTAGCCTCAGCTAACAATAAGCTAGTGGGGGAATTTGCTGTACAAAACACACGTAAACGTTAACTTATTATTCCGATGTTTATTTGAGGGATAATAAAAAAATATTCGTATCTTTGCAGTAAAAAAGAGAAGATAAGTAACATAAAAACTATAATATCGAATAAATCATCTTTTTATGAGAAGTATCAAATCACTACTGATTGGGATCATGTTGCTGAGCGTATTACCAACTACTGCTCAGCAGGCATTCAAGCAACTCATGCGGGAAACCTCACAAGAATTTTTCCAGTCAGATGAAGCCCGTCGTATCGGAGACCAACTCCTACTCTACCAAAGGGTAACAGGAGGGTGGCCAAAGAATATCGACATGGCTAAGCCCCTCTCTGACAAAGAACGCGAGAAGATAGCAGCTGACAAACATAAACACAACGATTCTACCACCGATAACGATGCTACCACGTTGCAGATATATTTTCTATCCAGGCTCTATCAAGCTACAAAAGACGTGCGCTATCGTGATGCCTTCCGCCAGGGTGTTGCCTATTTGCTTAGCGGACAGTATGAGAATGGTGGCTGGCCCCAGTTTTGGCCTGTAATGCGCGACTATCAAATACATATTACTTACAATGATGATGCCATGACCAATACGATGATCTTGCTGAGAGATATTGCAGCTCAGAAAGAGCCCTATCAAGGGGATTTGACTGACGATCAATTGCGCCAGCAGATGACAAAGGCCTTCAACAAGGGCATTGAGTGCATTCTTAACACCCAAATTGTAACAGATGGAGAACTGACAGTATGGTGTCAGCAACACGATCGCGAAACACTCTTGCCTGCCCATGCACGTGCCTTCGAATTGCCATCCTATTGCACAATGGAGAGTGCTATGCTCACCCGACTGCTGATGGAATTACCCAATCCCGATGAAAGGGTAAAGAAAGCAGTGCATGCCGCCATGCGTTGGTTCGATAAGTACAAGCTTACGGGCTATAAAGTAGAACGTACAGGCCGTCCTGGTAGTGCAGATCAAAACACAAAGCTCGTAAAGGACACATTGGCGCCCCCCATGTGGGCTCGCTTCTACGACCTTGAATTATGTGAGCCTTTCGTATGCGATCGTGATGGCGTGCCTCGCCGACATCTGGAACAAATCGGCGCTGAGCGTCGTAATGGCTATGCTTGGTATACCGATCGTCCTATCTCGCTCTACAAGCGCTATCAGAAATGGGCTAAGAAATACGCCCCAAACAATAGGGTTGACATCAGTCTTGAAACAAAGGGTGCCAACGAGAACGGCACCATTGAGTGGTTCCGCCAGCCTACAAAGCATACGTCAGATTACGATGCCGTGGTAAAGCCAGGGGATAATATCCAGCAAGCCATCGAAAAGGCACCTGCTGTTCCTAAGAAGCCTTATAAGATTCTGATTCGCAAGGGCACTTATCAACAGAAGGTGATTATCGACCGTCCTAACATCGTTTTGGTGGGAGAAGATCGCGACAGTACGATTCTCACTTTGGCAGAAGCGTCAAAGAAGAAACTCATCAGCAAATATCATGGCAAGGATGTGGGTAATGGCGTGATTGCACTACAGGAAGTCCGAGGAAAAGCCCGACTTCCACGGTGTAACAGCCCTCTGAACATTCAACAATAAATGGGATCCCGAAAATCGCATTCGCGACCTATGGAATGTTCTCGCCTATTAGTAAAATATGTAGCGGTATTGCTTATATGTCATACATTTTATGTACTTTTGTAGCGATAACTTATCAACAAATGAAACAAAAACATATAATTTGGATACAGACGTTACTACTCTGCTTGCTGCCCTCCATAGGCCAGTCACAAGTAACGATGCCTTACATAGCCGACGGATTGCTGGATAGTACACACATTGAGACACTCGGACTAAGGGTTTGTTCTGCAGTTACGACTGTCACTATTTTCTCCCCCACAGACGAGACAATGCACTATGCCAACGGTGTAGTGATGACAGCTTTCAAAAATACACTCTTCTGCATGTGGCAATGCTCCCAAACAGATGAAGATGCTCCTGAAACATCCGTCGTCATGAGTAAGAGTACGGATGAAGGGCATACTTGGTCGTCCCCTGTAGTGATTGCTGCGGCCAACGACAGTTGCTATTGCACATCAGGTGGATGGATTAGCACCACCGACACACTGGTAGCTTTTATCAATACCTGGCCAAAGCGTTTACAACCCATCGGTGGTTTTACACAGTATATCATCTCAACAAACGGAAATAACTGGAGCGAACCAAAGCCTGTCAGGATGAACGACGGACAAGTGATGAACGGGGTCATCGAACAAGATCCATACGCTATAGCATGCGGACGTATCATCGGTGCTGTACACTTCCAGCCCGGACTCCACATCGCACCTGTCTATACTGATTCGCCAACAGGCCTCAAAGGATGGAAACGCGCCTATTTTACTGGCCATGATAGAGGCAAACAGTCACGGGAACTTGAACCCAGCCTATACCAGAGGCATGACAGTACACTCGTCATGATATTCCGCGACCAGGCAGGCTCAT
>CADCBH010000051.1 GCA_902799655.1 uncultured Bacteroidales bacterium | reverse complement strand
TTGGCTGTGCAGATGCCAGATTTAGTAGTCCCTAGGAGAGTCGAACTCCTCTTTAGAGAATGAAAATCTCTCGTCCTAACCGATAGACGAAGGGACCATTGCCATGAAAAGCGGCTGCAAAGGTACTACTTTTTTCTCATTCAGACAAATTTTCTAAGAAAAAAATGCTTCTTTCCACCTATTTTATGTAATTTTGCAGTCAAATGTTGGTAAAGACAAAGGCCATTGTACTCCATTCGTTCAAACTTGGTGAGTCGCGGATGATAGTGGATATGTTTACCTGCGAGGCAGGCAGACAGTCTTTCGTGGTACCCATTCCCAAGAGTTCGAAATCGAAGTTGAAGAAGCAGTATTTCCAGCCGATGACGCTCTTGGAGATCGAGAGCGACCTGCGCCAACGTCTGCAACTGCAGAAACTGAAGGAGGTACGCCTATTGGCACCTTATTCCTCGATACCCTTCTCACCCGAGAAACTGGCCATCTCGCTGTTTGTGGCTGAATTCCTGTATCATGCGTTACGCTCTGAACAGCAGAACGCGCCTCTTTTTGCCTATCTCTGCGACTCTATGCAGTGGCTCGACACGGTGGAGGACGGTTTTGCCAACTTCCATCTCACCTTCTTGATGCGCATGAGTCGTTTTCTGGGTTTCTATCCCAATCTCGATGACTATGTAGATGGCTGTGTGTTCGATCTTCGTACTTCTACCTTCTCGTTACAGGTGCCCACACATCGTGACTTCTTACAGCCAGACGATGCGCGTCGCATTCATACCTTGATGCGCATGGACTTCCCTACGATGCGTGTATTCCGCCTATCACGTCAGGATCGCAACCGCATCACGGAGGTGCTGCTCCACTATTACCAGCTGCACATCCCCCAATTCCCTGAACTCAAGAGTCTTAGTGTCTTACAGGAGTTGTGGACTTAAAGCAGCTCAGGCAGTTGGAAGAGCTTGTTGCTGTTCGAACCTTTGATGAGGATATAGCGACCTTGGGGCTGCTTCTGTGCGATGGCGGCTTTCACTTCTTCTACATCGTGGAACAGCGTACATTGTAGGGTGGAAAGTGAGGAGAGGGCTTTCTGATATTCGTCACCCACGAGCCATACCTCGTCGAAAGCGGCGTCAGCCAACATATTGACTACTTTCTGGTGCTCCTCGTCAGAGACGTCACCCAGCTCACCCATCTTACCCAGAATAGCCATCTTGGGCGATACCTCCATCAGTCGGAAATTGTCGATAGCGGCCTTCATCGAGGTGGGGTTGGCGTTATAGGCATCGACGATGAGGTGGTTCTTTTCCGTCTCTGTCAACTGCGAGCGGTTGTTGGTGGGCACATAGCTTTCGAGGGCGTGATTGATCTGCTCGAAGGGGATGTTGTTGACGTAGCCTATCGTGATGGCTGCCAGCATATTATCCAGGTTATAGGCACCAATCAGATGGGTCTGCACCTCCATCCATTCGCTGGTATATCCTGCTTCGTGGTCTTGCTCGCGCCAACGGAACTTCAGGAAGGGCGCACACGAGATGACCTCACCACGAATCAGGATGTCCTTGTTATCACTCTGACCGTAGTAGTAGATATCAGGGCTTCCTCCTTTTTCCGCTATCATCTTCATCAGATACTCGTTGTCGCGATTGACGAAGAGGGGACAGTCGTGAGCCATGAGGAAATCATAGAGCTCTCCTTTGGTCTTGCAGACACCCTCAAACGAACCGAAGCCCTGCAGATGGGCGCGACCCACGTTGGTGATGAGGCCACAGGTGGGCTCGGCAGTCTCTACCAAGGTCTTGATGTCGCCAGGATGCGAGGCACCCATCTCAACCACTGCGATATCATGTTCGTCGTTGAGGCGGAACAAGGTCTTGGGCACACCTACATCGTTGTTGAAGTTACCCTCGGTAGCCATCACATTGTAACACTCAGCCAGTACGGCACGGATCAGTTCCTTCGTGGTGGTCTTGCCATTGGTGCCCGTGATGCCAATCACAGGGATATCAAACTGGCGACGATGTTCACGCGCCAGGTCTTTGAAGGTCTGCAGGCAATCCTCGACGAGGATAACCCCCCTCTTATCCTCCGAGGGGGAAGCCTCCTCCCCTCGGGGAGGTTGGGAGGGGGTCTCATCTACAATAGCATAGCTGCAACCTTTCTCCAGTGCCTGGAGAGCGAATTTGTTACCATTAAACGACTCGCCTTTCAGTGCGAGAAAGATGCTTCCTTCGGGACAGTCGCGCGAGTCTGTCGTGATGCAGGGATGCTGCTGATAAAGTTTATAGAGTTCTTTTATATCCATGATATCGTAATTTTTGTGCAAAATTACAAAATTATTATGAATTATGAATGACGAATTATGAATTATTTCGTATCTTTGTGCCTGCTATGGAATATACATTGAATTGCAACGGTCGTCTGCTGTCGCTCGACACACCTCAGGTGATGGGTATTCTCAATGCTACGCCCGACTCGTTCTATGCTGCCAGTCGTCAGCAGACAGAGGGTCAGATAGCCGCCCGTGCCCACCAGATTGTGGAAGAGGGAGGCACCATCATTGATGTAGGTGCCTGCTCGACGCGTCCTGACAGTGAGCCTGCCAGCGAGGCTGAGGAGATGGAGCGACTGCGCATGGCTCTCTCGGTGGTGCGCCGTGAGCTGCCCGATGCCATCATCTCTGTCGATACCTACCGTCCTGATGTAGCCCGCATGGCCGTTGAAGAGTATGGTGCCGACATTATCAACGATGTAGGCGGTCCAGTCAATTGTAAATTGTCAATGGTCAATGGTCCTCGCAACGCCACACTCTCTCCGAGAGAATGGTCCATGGTCCATGGTCAATTCGACATGTTCCGTATGGTGAGCCGTCTGGGTGTACCTTATATTTATATGTCACGACAGGCGACGATGCGTGAGGTGCTGCTCGACTGCGCCAAGGCTGTCGATCGGTTGCGCTCGATGGGGCAGAAGGATATCATCCTCGACCCGGGCTTCGGCTTTGGCAAGACCCTGGAGCAGAACTATGCCGTGATGCTGGAACTGGAGCGTATGCAGATGCTGCACCTGCCACTGTTGGTAGGCGTCTCACGCAAGTCGATGATACACAAGTTTCTGCGAATCTCGCAGGATGAGGCTCTCAACGGTACTGTTGTGCTCAACACCATTGCGCTCACCAAGGGTGCCGATATCCTGCGTGTCCACGATGTCTATGAGGCTGTAGAGGCGGTAAGGATTTATGCGAAATTGTCAAATAGTAAAATAGAATAAGGTGTTTTTCGAATTTGGTATCAAGGATATTATCGACATCGTGCTGGTGGCACTGATGTTGTTCTATATCTACCGGCTGATGAAGGAGTCGCGGTCGCTGAACGTCTTCATGGGTATCCTGATGTTCGTCGTCTTCTGGCTCGTCGTGTCACGGGTTCTCGAGATGAAGCTGCTGGGCTCTATTCTCGACAAGTTGGTGTCGGTAGGTGTCATCGGCCTCATTATCCTGTTCCAGGAAGATATCCGTAAGTTCCTCTATAACCTGGGTGCCCACCAGCGCATGCAGGCCTTGCGCCGCCTGTTCTCCAACAACGACAAGGGTCTCAGCGAAGAACAGGTCAAGCAGACCATCATGCCCATCGTGATGTCATGTATGAGTATGAGCAAGAAAAAGGTTGGCGCACTCATCGTGATACAGCGTGCTACGCCCCTTGACGACATCGTGGCAACGGGTGAGCGCATCGATGCAGCTATCAGTCAGCAGTTGATTGAGAACATCTTCTTCAAGAACTCGCCATTGCATGACGGTGCGATGGTTGTTGCCCGCCAGCGCATCCGTGCCGCAGGCTGTATCCTCCCTGTCAGTCATAATCTCGATATCCCCAAGGAGTTAGGCCTGCGCCATCGTGCTGCTCTGGGTATCACTCACGAGAGCGACTGCATCGCCATTGTCGTCTCCGAAGAGACTGGTGGCATCTCGGTGGCTATCCGTAGTGAATTCCAGTTGCGTCTCTCCGCTGAGAAGCTGGAAAGCATCCTGACGCGAGAGTTAGCGTAAACGTAAACGGAAAAAAAGTGATAGGTGAAGATTGAAGAGTGAAGAATATTTTGTACCTTTGCTGACCAGATAAACAATATAACACTATAAATACAAACAACTATGGATTTATTAAGTCAAATCGTAGCGCGTGCTAAGAGTAACAAGCAGCGCATCGTGCTCCCCGAAGCAGAAGAGGAGCGTACACTGTGTGCAGCCGACAAGGCTTTGGCTGATGACATCGCAGACATCATCCTGATTGGTAATCCCGCCAAGGTTGAGGCTCTCGCCAAAGAGAAGGGTCTGACCAATATCGGTAAGGCTACCCTCATCGATCCCGAGAACTATGACAAGAGCGAGGAGCTGGCCGAGAAGCTGGCCGAGATCCGCAAGTCAAAGGGTATGACCATCGAGGAGGCCCGCAAACTGGTAAAGAACCCGCTCTATCTGGGTTGTATGATTATCAAGACCGAGGGCGCCGATGGCCAGATTTCTGGTGCTTTGTCAACCACAGGTGACACGCTGCGTCCTGCCCTGCAGATTATCAAGTGTGCTCCTGGCATCACTTGCGTCAGTGGTGGTCTGCTGCTCATCTCTAAGCAGAAGCAGTATGGTGAGGATGGCGTACTCGTCGTTGGTGACGTGGCTGTAACGCCCATGCCCGATGCTGCCCAGCTCAGTCAGATTGCTGTCTGCACCGCTCAGACTGCCAAGAGTGTTGCAGGCTTTGCCGAGCCGCGCGTAGCCATGCTGAGCTTCTCGACGAAGGGTTCTGCCAAGCACGAGGTTGTCGATAAGGTTGTTGAGGCTACCAAACTGGCTAAGGAGCTCGATCCGTCGCTGAAGATCGATGGTGAGCTGCAGGCTGATGCTGCCCTCGTACCCGGTGTTGGTGCCAAGAAGGCTCCCGGTTCTGACATCGCTGGTAAGGCCAATGTCCTCGTATTCCCCAACCTGGAGGTAGGCAACATCGGCTATAAGATGGTACAGCGCCTGGGTGACGCCATTGCTATCGGCCCGATTCTGCAGGGTATCGCTCGTCCCGTCAACGACCTCTCTCGCGGTTGCTCTATCGATGATATCTATTATATGATTGCCATCACTGCCTGCCAGGCTATGGATGCAAAGAAGTAGTTAAGAAGTTAGAAGAAGTTAAGTAGTTAAGAAGTTAGAAGAAGATATGAAGATATTAGTATTGAATTGCGGTTCATCGTCTATCAAGTACGCCCTGTACAACATGGACGACAAGAGTGTGATGACCAGTGGTGGCGCTGAGCGTGTAGGCTTGGACGGTGCCTTTGTCAAGGTGAAGCTGGCCAATGGTGAGAAGAAGCAGATTATGCACGACATCCCCGAGCATACAGAAGGTGTGAAGTTCATCTTCTCACTGCTTACCGACCCCGAGATTGGTGTCATCAAGGACCTGAAGGAGATTGATGCCGTAGGTCATCGCATGGTGCATGGTGGCGAGAAGTTCAACAAGTCGGTAGTGCTCACCGACGAGGTGCTGAAGGCCTTCGAGGAGTGCTCTGACCTGGCTCCCCTGCACAACCCTGCCAACCTGAAGGGTGTCAACGCTGTGAAGGAGCTGATGCCTGGTCTGCCCCAGGTCGGCGTATTCGATACCGCCTTCCACCAGACCATGCCTGCCAAGGCTTATATGTATGCCATCCCCTACGAGCTCTACGAGAAGTATGGTGTGCGCCGCTACGGTTTCCACGGCACCTCTCACCGCTATGTCTCTGCCCGTGCCCTGGAGTTCTTGGGCATGAAGGCCGAGGGAACTAAGATGATTACCTGCCACATCGGTAATGGTGGCTCTATCGCTGCTGTGCTCGATGGCAAGTGCGTAGATACCTCGATGGGTCTCACCCCACTGGAGGGCCTTGTTATGGGTACCCGTTCTGGTGATATCGATGGTGGCGCTGTTACCTTCCTCGAGAAGAAGCTGGGTCTTGATGCCGATGGCATGTCGAACCTGCTGAACAAGAAGAGTGGTGTTGCCGGTATCACGGGTGGTTCCAGCGATATGCGTGATGTAGAGAATGCCGCCAAGGCTGGTGAGAAGCGCGCTATCCTCGCCCAGGAGATGTATTTCTATCGTATTAAGAAGTATATCGGTGCCTATGCTGCTGCTATGGGTGGCGTTGATATCATCGTCTTTACTGCCGGTGTCGGTGAGAACCAGGTGAGCATGCGCTCAGAGGTCTGCAAGGGACTGGAGTTCCTCGGCGTCAAGTTCGACGAACAGAAGAACAACGTCCGTGGCGAAGAGGCTGTCATCTCTGCCGATGACTCTAAGGTGAAGGTTGTTGTCATCCCCACCGACGAGGAGCTGATGATTGCTACCGACACGATGAACCTGCTCTAAGCAGCATTTCATACAACACATCAAAAAAGGTCGCTTATGCGGCCTTTTTTTTAAATTTCCCAGATTTGATATCTTGTTTTTATGCATTTTTTTACACTGTACTGCATAAAAAAGTATATATTTTGTGCAATAAGCTTGTGAATTTAAACAAAATACCTTTCCGCGTCGTGTAGGTAAGTCTACTCAAGCCTTGCTGATGTTGCGTGATAAGAACTTTGCCTATCTCAACTTCGATAATCAGTCGCTTCTCGACGCATGGGATGCTAATCTGGTGATGCGAATGCTGGATGATGTATATCCTGGCTACGAGTATCTGTTGCTCGATGAGGTTCAGAATCTTGATGCCTGGGACTTATGGGTTAGCGAGCTCTATAGGATGGGGAAGAATCTTGTTATCACGGGTAGCAATGCTAAGATGCTGTCGAGCGAAATGGCAACAGTGCTGACAGGAAAGTATCTCCAGATAGAGATGCTGCCCTTCAGTATGGAAGAGTTTTTCGATTGGAACAAGCTTGATCTTCATGCCTTGAAGCCGGAACAGGAGGCTGAGGGTAAGGTACTGACTGATGACTATATGCGGAATGGCGGCTATCCGGAAGTGGTGGCTTCGCGCCCGTTGGTTCGCAGCTATCTCGACACGCTGTTTGACTCAATCGTGTGGAAGGATGTAGCTAAGCGACACAATGTGCGCAACATTACTGACTTGAACAATCTTGCCATGTATCTGGTGTCTAACTTCTGTAATCCGCTGAGTGCAAACGAATTGGCGGAAGAGCTGGGCTTCTCGAGTGTCAACACAACCAAGAAGTTCATGGACTATCTGCATGAGCCGTACTTGTTCTACTATCTGTCGCGCTACAACAATAAGTTGAAGTTAATGAAGAAGGCGCCACGCAAGGTTTATGTGGTAGACAATGGTTTTGTGGCGGCCAAGGCTTTTGCTGTGAGTGAGAATCTGGGACGACTGCTTGAAAATCAGGTGTTTATAGAGCTCGTACGTCGAGGATACGATACGGAAAAGACCATGTTCTATTATCGTTCGCGCAACGACAAGGAGGTGGACTTCGTGCTGCGAAAGGGGACACATATAGAGCGTTTGGTGCAGGTTTGTTACGACATGAGCAGCCCCAAGACCGAGAAACGCGAGGTTGACAGTATCGTGGAATGTGCAGGAGAATTGAAGTGCAGCAACCTGACTATTGTGACCCTCGACGAAGAGCGTACCATCGAGAAAGACGGCTACACGATAACCGTAGTGCCCGTGTCAAAGTTTTAAAGAAATCAGCTGCCAGTGGACAAATATCTGTGGGGATTGGTATTGTACTGATGTAAAAACTAAGAACCGACCCGCCTTTTTTTAAATCGGCTCAAATAACGGCAAATTTATATTTTTTTTGGCTCATAATGAGCCGATAATCGAAAAAATATCGCTAACTTTGCACCGATTTAAGTTCTAAAGCTATGGATATATCAAGAGAAATACTACAGTATCTGCACTATCATCCACAGTCTTCGCGCGATGAAATTGCAAAAGGAACCGCCTTTGAAGGAAGTGATGCCACTATGAAACGACTGATTGCAGCAGGCATTCAAAATGGTAATATTGTGGCTGAAGGTAAGGCTCGCGCTACTCGTTACCGTCTTTCAGATCAGGCATTTCTCTTGATGCCACTGAATCTGGATACCTACTTTGCGCAGGATGTCGACGAGCGACAAGTACAGACATCCTTCAACTTCGACTTGATACGTCAGCAGCTTCCGTCTGTTTCACTATTCACTGACGAAGAGATGGACAGGCTGCAAGAACTGCAAGCCGAATTTCGCCAGCATGTTAGCGAGATGACTGAAAACGAATACCGCAAGGAGATGGAGCGACTGGGTATCGATCTCAGTTGGAAATCGTCACAGATAGAAGGTAACACCTATTCGCTGTTGGAAACAGAACGTCTGCTGCGTGAGAGCAAGACTGCCGATGGAAAGACAAAGGAGGAGGCGGTGATGCTGCTCAATCATAAGGATGCTTTGCGTTTCATTCTTGACAATCCTGACTATCTGCAGCACCTGACCCTCAGCCATATTGAGGATATTCATCAACTGCTCACGAAGGAACTCTCAGTTGACAGAGGAATCCGTCACCGTCGTGTGGGTATCACAGGTACCAATTACCATCCTCTGGATAATGAATTCCAGATTCGTGAGGCCATGCATGATACGTGCGAATTGATTAACAATAAAGAGAACGTCTTTGAAAAGGCGCTTCTCACACTTGTGCTCCTGTCGTATATCCAGGCATTCTCTGATGGCAACAAGCGTACAGCCCGCATCACCAGCAATGCCATCCTGATAGCCAATGGCTATTGCCCACTGAGTTTCCGTTCTGTTGACTCTATTGACTATAAGAAGGCCATGCTCATCTTCTATGAGCAGAACAACCTTTATGCTTTCAAACAAATCTTCATTGATCAGTTTGAGTTTGCAGTAAGGGAGTATTTTTAAAAACTCAGTAAAAACTAAGAACCGACCCGCCTTTTTTTACCTCTCCCTCCCTTTGATCCTTGAGCGGGTGGTGCGGAGGGAGGCGGGTTTCACGTTGAGGATATGGGCGATAGTGTCGTCGTCGTAGCGGAGGTCGTCCTGAAGGATCAGGAAGACGTACTGTGCCGGTGTGAGCGGATGGTATGTGTGCTCCCACTGCTGC
>CADCBH010000050.1 GCA_902799655.1 uncultured Bacteroidales bacterium | reverse complement strand
GGCACCCGCAATGTAATTTCTTTCATTAGCTTCCTAAGTTTTGTGAGAAGCATTGAGGTAGTCGACTTTTTCACCATGGAAACTCTCACGCCACTCAGGGTTCAACAATTAATTTTCAAAGGCAAGGACAGTGCAAACCGAATGCAATTGAGCTCGCTCGAATTCTCTGACCTAAAGGTACAGAGTGTGGCGATGCATTGCTGAGGTGCAGCCTGTTCTCGCAAATCTTTTTGCAAAGTTAGGTACAAAAAAAAGATGTCTAAAGAAACTCTAGACATCTATAGAACTTATTACAGAAGTTACAGAACAAATTACAGAACTCAGTCTTTAGAAAACTCATTTCTTAGTTCGTCACGTAGTATAATTTGGCGCTCATCGGCACCTTCTTCCTTCCATTTGTCGATATGGGAATAATATATATTGTTATCGCTGAAAGCATTCGTTATCGTACCTGTTTTACATACATAGTTCCGTTCCTTCTTATATGAAAGCAATTCTACCTTTCTTTCAAATGCACTCATATTGGGTGTCATCTTATAATCATCACGACATACACAAAACACCACCGCATAAGAAGCACTTCCCCAAAAATATTCTTGGCAGTTCTCTATGGCTTTGGCAAGCTTTTCAGCTGATAGCTCTTTTTTTTCAGGAGTCGTTGCAGAAGTCTTTTCTCCATTAATTATCTGAATACCAATGCCACCAGCCTCAACATTTGCGACTTCGTGTTCTACATGTTTTTCTAAAACCAAGTCGCCAGCGACATGGATCCCGCTTTTGCCTATAGCTTCAAAAACTTGTTGTAAATCTTCCTTTTTCATTCTTCTATATTCTCATCAGATTCACAAACAATAACACCTGTACCACCTGCTGACACACTAGACACTTCGTGTTTCACATGTTTGCTTACCACATAGTCACCCATAATAGTCTGATTGGTATTGCTTTTATTCTTACACTCTTTAAAGAAATCCTGCAATTCGTGTCTATTCTCAATCCATACAGGTTCTTCACATAGCATCGAATTAATTAATTCAAACAATTCGTAGGCTTCTTTTAGTCCGACGAAGACTGCCTTATTTTTTATACTATCCACAATATATTTTAACTGGATAGCCTTGTTACCCAGTTTACCTTTCAGGGTGGAGATGATCTTTTTCATCTCTTCAATCTGAGCCTGCAATTGTTCCTCCCTGTGCTTTTGCTCTTTTTCAGTGAGTGTCTTTGCTTGCTGTTGTTTGAATTGTACTTGCAATTCGAACAACTGGCGTTTCAGTTGTTGATTACTCTCCTCCAGAATTTTCTTTTCTCCTTCCAATGTCTGTATTTTCTCCTTATACATCATCTGCTCATGCAAGACTTTCCCCAAGTCAGGATAAGATAATATTTCCCTTAGTTGTGGCTCGTCGGTTAATTTCTCTTGCTGTACGTTGACAAAATCCCACGTACTTCCTCCATACTCGCGATATCTTAATAAGAGGAAAGAATCTATGGTATAAGTCCTAGAAGATAGATTATCGGTATTTGTTAACTGGATATATATGGCTTTTACGAGTAGTCGTTTTTCTTTTTTCGTTTGTCCTAAGTAGTCTAAGAACTCTTTAACCCTCTCTTGTTTGAAGCCATCTGTGTGCTTTTCCCAGTTAATTGCATTCAAAAGCTCTTCTGTTAACTTAACAGGCGCAAATTCTTTGGGAGAAGGACACCTCCTATTTCTTACTTCCAATCTCATATATATAAACTCAGAGGCGTAGTGACGCAGATGTTGCCTGATAGTTGAAAATATTATCGTTTCCTTTGCAGGAACCTCCATATAAATGTAGCAGAGGGCTACAACCATCTTTTTTATGGCTTTCGATAGATCTTCTGAATAAGGATTCGACCTTAGAACTGAAGAGAAATATACTGGCAAATTGTCATATGCGTTATCATCTATCAATAAAATAGTTGTTAAATAGTACGCCTCGTTAAAAATATCTAGCAGAATATCTCTATAGTTGTTGCGCATAAACTTAGACAACAGATATTGGCGCATCAATTGAGCTAACTCACAATTAAGTGTGTATGGTTCATCTGTACCAAATTCTTCCAAAAAATGTCTATCCTTATATATAAGCTCTCTTGGCACTTTTGCGTAGTTCATAATAATTGTGTTCTGGTTATTAATTTATAGAACATGTCTCAGGAGGCCCTCCCCCAGAGACCTGTTAGTCTTACTTCTTTATTTTATCTATCTCACTAAGCACTTGCTCCAACTTCTCCACGATGCGATGCTGTTCGGCGAGAGGAGGAAGAGGAATCGGTTGATTCTTCAATACCTCAATTGTAATAGCCTTGAATGTGCTACCAGTTCCTTTGTCTTCTAATACTCTTTTATGCGCTATCAACCAGAAGAATAGAAACAAAGTTTGTATACCACAATAACCTGCTATAGACGCTAATCCTCGTCCAATACTTATTATACGTTGTGTGATATTGACATCACCTATAGGTGCACGGACACATATTAGCAAACTTCCCTTTTCTGCTATGCGCGATGGATTCTTACACCATTTACCAGATGGAGAGATGAATCTTTCCGTAAAACAAATCTTACCTTGATGAAACTCAAAAGCATTATCATCATATTCAGATTCATAAACATCATCTCCGTCAGGTGATTGTCCCATTATAATATTAACGACATTGGAAAGTCTAACCCACTCCCAACTCTCAGGAATCTCAAAGGGGGTTTCGTCCTCAGTGATTGGTGTTTGGCTAGGAGGACGGAGGCGGGTTCGTCGTTGGGGTCTTGGGGTACAAGGCGGCCCTCTATGGCTTCTTGCAGAATGCTTTTCTTTAAGCGTTCTGGCAGTTCTTCATTCAGCTTGTTAAGTGCATCCTGCGCTTTGCCGTATTCCTCCACCTTTGGCAGAAGTTCTTCTATCTTTGCAACAATACGTTTCTGCTCTGCGAGAGGAGGAAGCAACAATTTAAGGGTTCTCAAATCTTTAATATTAATCTGCTTTAAAGCTGAACCCATTGTGTTTTCTTCAATTATTTCTTGAATGAAAGGTGCTTGTAATTGATAATAAATAAACAGCCTATCTACATCTTTATTAAAATATAATGGCACAATACCTCTATTAACATTACAACCTTTTAGCTTTTCTGTTGCTAATGCCACAATACCTGTTGTTCCTCTCACACATAAAAGAACTTCATTCCCATTCAAAACAGTTCGCTTATATGAATCGGAAATAGCAAGAGTTGTGCACTTTAGATTGGTTCTTGAAACATATTTTGTATGAAGATCTACCGGTCTCACTACGGGTACGCCACCATCAACATGATTTCCTTGTTGTACTATACCATAAGATATTGGGCAAGAATCAGCTACGACATCTTTTAGTTCTTTGATGTCCCATCCTTCTTTTAAACAATACAAATCTTGCAGTATGGCGTTCTTCAGTTGTTGTGCGTTCATGCTTCGTCCTCCTGCTCTGGATTGTTATTCTTATCCAAGATGCCCTTTATTGCCTTATCAAAGTCACTCTCAAGCATGCGCATTTCGCGTTCGCGATAGATTTCGAATTCGCGCTCTGCTTTCTCGATGGCTTCCTGATGCGACACAGTACCAGCACCTTCGAGAATGTTTTTACGCAAGCGCAATATCTGGTCGTCGAGCGCTGCTATCCAATCGGCCATCGTCATGGGATTCTGCTCTAAGGCTTGGAACTCAGCGTAGTCCAAAAATTGCGAGGTCAACAGGTTCAAACGTTGCAACTCCAACTCCGTCAGGTAGTTCTTAGCTATCTTCACATCGTCGCGAGTAACATAGTTTCCCTTAAAGTTTGTCATACCCACAAAGGGCTTCTCGTTGTCTACTCGCTCATAAATCAGCTCTGCAGCAGTATGCTCATGCACAGCATAGTGCATTTTGTTCTGCACTGTTGCGAAAAACAATTTGGTCAGCTTGGCACGAGGGTCATAGTCGGTAGAAGTAGCATAGATATCTGTTACCTGCTGGTAGAAGTTACGCTCACTGCTACGGATATCGCGAATGCGTTGCAGCAACTCCTTGAAGTAGCGATTACCACCTTGCTTCAGACGTTCATCGTCCATCGTGAAGCCCTTCTGGATATATTCATGCAATAAGCGAGTGGCCCAGCGACGGAAGCGCACAGCTATGGGCGATTGTACACGATAGCCGAGGGCAATAATGACATCGAGATTATAGTGCAGTACCTCATGAGTCTGAGTTTTGCCCTCAATAGCTCCATGCTGAGTGGTTGTTCGGAATTTCCGAACAACCACTTCTTTATCTAGTTCCTTATCTTCAAAGATGTTTTTAAGATCAGTTGGGCTTGTGTCAGCCATACGTCTTCATCAGCAAACAGAGTATTTACACTCAGTTTCCCTTCATCATCTTTATATAGTATCAGTTTATTCTCTTTGTCTGCCATACGTCTTAATCAATTGTTATGCCCAACATTTTTTGTATTTCTGATAGCGTCTGGTCTATCTTAGCATCAAGGGCAGTGCGCTTCTCGTGGTACTGCTTAAGCAGTTCTTCAGGGCGAAGCACTTCTTCCTCTTCTTTGGGGAACTTGCACTGGTCGAAGTTCAGACCAAGGTCGAGCAACTCCTGGGCTGAGAAACAGCGCGACTTCTCGTCACCCGTCTCGGCATCGACAATTTCCACGCGGTTGTTCCACCAATCCACCATGGGTTTGCAATGGTCCACGAGCATGGGCTTGGTCTTAGAGAAGTGCTTGTAGCCCTCGGGCATATCGAGGCGATAGAACCAGGTATCGCGGGTAGAGAAACCTTCCTTGGCACCCTCTGCCTTTACGTTGTCGAAGAAGAGGATGTTGGTAGCAATCGATGTGTATGGGGCAAAGATGCTGCCTGGCAATCGGATGATGGTGTGCAGGTTGAATTCACGCAACAGCTTTTCCTTGATGGCCAGTTTGGCATTGTCGGCACCAAACAGGAAACCATCGGGCAGGATAACGGCAGCACGTCCGTTCTGCTTCAGGCGGTACTCGATGACCACCATAAACAGGTCGGCAGTCTCGCTGGAGGCAAGGTCTGAGGGGAAGTGGCGCTTCACGTCGTTCTTCTCGTTGCCTCCGTATGGGGGATTCATCAGGATGACGTCGAACTTGTCGTCATCGGTATAGTTGAGCACGTCCTTAGTGAGCGAGTTACCATGATACACCTTGGGGGAATCAATATCGTGCAACAGCATGTTGGTGACGCAAAGCATATAGGGGAACTGCTTCTTCTCGATGCCATAGATGGACTGGGCATACTGCTCACGATCCTCAGCAGTCTGCACCTTCTTGTCGAGGGCTTTCAACCATGAGGTGAGGAAGCCACCCGTGCCACAGGCAAAGTCGGCCACACGCTCGCCTACCTTGGGCTGGATAATCTCAGCCATGAAGTCTGTCAAGGCACGAGGGGTATAAAACTCACCAGCAGAGCCAGCCGACTGCATCTCCTTCAGGATGGTTTCGTAAATCTCGCCAAAGGCATGACTCTCCTCATAGCTGCTCAGATCGAGGGCGTCGATGACGTTGATGACCTGACGCAACAAGACGCCATCCTTCATATACTGGTTGGCATCCTGGAATGTGGCACGCACGATGGCACTGCGCATGGGCGTCTCGGGAGTTACCTCCAATTCCTTCAAAGTGGGAAACAGGGTGTTGTTCACGAAGTCGAGCAACTTGTCGGCAGTCATCGCCTCACCCGTGCCGTCGTCCTTGGCCCAGTTGCGCCAGCGACAGTTCTCGGGGATGAAGGAGGTGTAGTTGTCTTCGTTGAACTCCCAGTCGTTTTCTTTCTCGTCGTATACTTTCAGGAACAACATCCATGCTATCTGTTCTATTCGCTGGGCATCGCCATTGATACCTGCATCGTTGCGCATGATGTTGCGGATGTTCTTTACAAAGTTGGTTAAAGCCATTTATTTAATTAAGAATTAAGAGTTTAGAATTAAGAGTTATCCAACATGATATATTTCTTGTTCAAGTTCGTGAACGGCATCGAAGTACTGCTGGTTGCCACCAAACAACTTGGCAATGCTGGCGGGTGAACCCATCTGACGGAAGGGGTCGAGGGTGAGCACCTTGCGATTCTCCAGCTGGCTGATGCCTTCGTTCATGTATTTGTCCAACAGGGCGTTGAGCACCTTCTGGGCTTCGGGACCGTATTTATGGAAGATGTCGCGCTTCTTCACATTCTCTGCACGCTCTCGACGCGTCAGCGGCTTCTGACCATAGGCCACATGACAGATGAAGTCGAAATCATCGACATCAGTCATTCCTTGGTCTTCCTTCAGTGCCTGCAGGTCGATGCCGAAGTCACGCAGCAGCTCCGTGATCTGTGTCTTGCGCTCCGCCTCGTTCCAACGTAGGATGAAATTGTCCAGACTGGCATAGGTATCCATGACGGTCTTCTTCGTATAGTCGGTAATGCTCTCCGTGCGGAGCAGCTGACCATTGGAGTCATAGACGGAAACGGTCTTGCGGATAATCTCAACAGTACAGCCGTCCTTATCGACAATGGGAATGTCGTCGTGAGCAAAGCCACCATCGCCATTATCGCCAGTAGGGTCAACATCCGCAAACTGCTTTTCGGGCTTTGGCCTGTCGGGGATATATCCCTTGTCAACCTCGATGGGGCCATCCCAGTCGGGGTCGGCAAAGAGACGGGTGATATTGCGGAAGTCCATGATGGTGAAGTGGGTCTTGCCATCCTTCTCGCGGATACGGGTGCCACGACCTACTATCTGCTTAAACTCGGTCATGGAGTTGATGCGCTGGTCGAGGACGATGAGCTTCACCATCTTGCAGTCCACGCCTGTAGAGAGCAGCTTGCTGGTGGTGGCGATGACGGGAGTCTTGGAGGCTACGGAGATGAAGTAGTCGAGCTTGGACTGTCCGTAGGCATCGCTACCTGTGATGCGTACCACATAGTCAGGATACTTACGACACATCGCCGCATTCTCGTTGGTCAGTGCTATGCGCATGCGCTCGGCATGATCCTCGTCGGCACAGAACACAATGGTCTTCGCCATGGGATCAGTACACATCAGATAGTTGGTGATTTCGTGAGCCACCTCGCGGATGCGGTCTTCCAGTATGATGTTGTAGTCGTAGTCGGTATTGTTGTAGATGCGGTCTTCTATCAGATTGCCAAAGATGTCGCGCTGACCTTTCAGAGGGCGCCACTCGTCGCCGATATTCGTGGTGATATTGATAACCTTATAGGGCGCCAGGAAACCATCCTCAATGCCTTCTTTCAGACTGTATTTGTAGAGGGGTTCGCCAAAGTAGGTGATGTTCGACTGGTAGCGGGTCTCCTTGGGCGTAGCAGTCATACCCAGTTGGATAGCGTCCTTGAAATACTCCAGTATCTCACGCCAGTTGCTATCGTCCTTGGCACTGCCTCGATGGCACTCATCGACGATGACAAGGTCGAAGAATTCGGGTTTGAAGAGTTCTTTATAGTTCTGGGCACCTTCCTGACCTATAAGCTGTTGATAAAGGGCGAAGTACACCTCGTGGGCGGTATCGGGCTGCTCCTTGTCTTTCTGATAACTGACCTTGTGGATGGTGTTGGTCAGGGGCTTGAAATCCTGCTCAATAGATTGGTCCACCAACACGTTGCGGTCTGCCAGATAGAGCACCTTCTTCACCAGTCCTGTCTTCAAGAGGCGATAGACAATCTGGAAGGCAGTATAGGTCTTGCCAGTACCCGTGGCCATCACCAACAGCATACGCTTCTGACCCTTAGCGACCGCATTGACTGTACGATTCACGGCATTGCGCTGATAATAGCGCGGTGGGAAGATATCCTGACCACTGCAGTAGGGTTGGTTGATGACTTTCAACTCATCATCAGAGAGTCCTACCCCCTCGTTGCTCTCTGCCAGAAAGCGGGCATAGAGTTCTTCCTTGGAAGGAAATTCATCCATAGAAAACGAACGTTCCCTACCCGTCAGGAAGTCGTATTCCTGGAATCCAAAGCCATTGGAACTGAATGCGAAGGGGATATCCATCATCTCGGCATACTCCTTGGCCTGCTGCATGCCGTGACTCACAGAGTGGTTGGCATCCTTGGCTTCGACGATGGCAATAGGTGTGGCCCGATTGTAATAGAGCATATAGTCAGCGAATTTCGCCCTGCCACGCGCCACAAGATTACCTCTCAGATTAATCTTACCATCCGTAAGCTTCACCTGAGTCTCCATCGTGATATCCGTTACCGACCACCCTTTTTGCAGGATGGCAGGCGTGATATATCGCAACTTGATGTCTTCTTCTGACAATGAATATTCCGTCATATTAGGCCTTTGTAATACTATCTGCAAAAGTAATAAAATTCATTGATAATACCAAATAATATCGGGACTTTTTGAAAATATCAATGTGACTTTGTGACTTGTGACTTTGAGCCGTTTTGCTAAAATTTTATGGTTCAGAGGGTATGCTATTGGAGGGGATGAAGTAGGAAGGAAATAGCAATCATTAATTGTTATAATATTATATAGAGTATTCTTTGATTATTTGCAAAATGAAAACATCAAAAAGTCTCAAAGTCACAAGTCACAAAGTCTCTTTGGGCGGAGTGACACACTGTACTTACCTCCCACATCGCTTGCTCGAAGCAAGCGGGGCGTTTGCTCGAAGCTCGCGGCCCTTCTGCTCGAAGCAAGCGAGGGGTAGCGGAATTTCTTGCAAAATTAGGGCGATAATTGGGGTTCAAAAAAGTAGGATTTTGGGGGATTAATTTGGAGCGTGCGTACTTTTTCACTACTTTTGTAACCGCTAAGAAGATGTTATGCGCGCAACATTGGACGGGCAAGAAAGAACTAAATTAACTAACTAAATTAAACTTAACGGGCAAGAAAGAACTAAATTAACTAACTAAATTAAACTTAACTAAACAATTATGGCAGTAAACAAGATTTCAATGTCGATTAACTATCGAAAGAACAAAGGCAGCCTGTCGTCTGCAGGCAAGTACTACGCAGAGGTGGATCGCCAGAAGACACTCTCAACACGAGGTCTGGCTCAGCACCTGAAGGACCACAACTGTATGGTGGGTCGTGACGCCATCATGGCGGTGCTCATCAAGCTGTCGGAGTGTATCCCCGAACTGGTGGCTCAGGGTGTGGGCGTGAAGCTCGACGGACTGGGCATCTTCTACCCCAGCATCGACAATGTGAAGGGTGGTGCCACTGAGGCACAGATGAAGGACTCAAACTTCAACCCGACAAGCATCATCGAGGGTGTACACATGCGATTCACTCCGGACAGCTCGGCACTGGACAACCTGACCTCGAAGAACTTCCTGCGCAGAAGCGTGGCTCCTGAGTCGCAGAACATCATCGAGACGGTGAAGCGCACGGTGAACGGTAAGGTGAAGAGCATCCAGACGGCTATCACGCTGGAGGACTTCCGTACGAGCGGTAACCCCTCTCCAAGCTCCCCCGAGGGGGAGGGTACCAATACTGGCGGCAACTCTGGAGGTGGTGGTACAACCCCAGGTGGTGAGTACAACGAGGGAGATTAGCCTACCCCTCCCTGGAGCCTACCCCCTGCCCCCTCCCTAAAAGGAGGGGGGCGCTTCGCTTAAAATCAAACAAAATCTTTGGTAAAATCTCCGCAGACCTAAATAAGGCACCTGTAAATTTTGATTAGATTTTTGAAAGATTTTAAGCCGAAGGCGCCCTAATTACTAGACGAAGATGAAGAATTCAAAATTTTGGGATGTGCTGCTGAAGGTCATAGTAGCAGCCATCACGGCAGCAGCAACTGCACTGACTACCACCTCGTGTATGGGACATGGACCCTTCGCGATGTAAGATGTCTGAAGTCAGATGTAAGAGAAAGACCGCTTAGGAGCGATTCCTGAGCGGTCTTCTTCAACTGCAGGGGTAAGGAGTTTATCCCAAATGTTTGGCTGTTTCTGCAACTATTCGTATCTTTGCAACGTCAAACAGAAAAAGACAAAAGAAATGATTATCCGTTTAGAACAATCAAAAGATTATCGTGAGGTAGAGAACCTGACTCGAGAGGCATTCTGGAATGTCTATCGTCCTGGATGCACAGAGCATTACGTGCTCAACCAATATAGAACGAATCCCGATTTCATCCCTGAGTTGGACTTTGTGATGGAAGATGGCGACAGGATTATCGGCCATGTGATGTTTTCGAAAGCAGAGATTACGCTTGACGATGGAACGGTGTTCCCTTCATGGACTTTCGGCCCCATCAGCATCCATCCGGACTACAAGCGCAAGGGCTATGGCTTGAATTTGCTACAGTATGCAATAGAGAAAGCCAAGGAGATGGGTATAGGTCTTCTGCAGATGGAAGGAAATATCGAGTTTTACAAACACGCAGGCTTCGATCTCGCCAGCAAGATGAAGATACACTATCATGCCGAGCCGCGAGAGTCAGAGGTTCCGTATTTCCTCGCCCAAGAATTGATACCTGGCTATTGGGGCAATCGTGAAGGAACTTATTGCCCGCCCAAGGGCTATTTCGTAGCTGACGAGAACCCAGAGGCTTTCGAGGCTTACGAAGCCACCTTCCCCCAGAAGGAGAAAGCATTTCAAGAGGGCCAACTGCCTCAGTTCTGTCAGAGTTGCGGTATGCCATTAACCCGCATAGAGGACTGCGGCACGAATGCGGACGGCAGCACAAACTTCGACTATTGCCAGTACTGCTACAAGGATGGTCAGTTCCTGCAGGAATGTACATTGGACGAGATGATAGAGCATTGCGCCCAGTTTATTGACGAGGTAAACAAAAATATGCCTAAGCCCATGACCAAAGAGGAGTACAAGCAGATGATGCGTGGCTTCTTCCCGATGTTAAAACGCTGGAGGAAGTAAAAAGTTAAGGACGGACGTCACCTTTTGCTCTTCTGAACTGTTATTTAAGTGAATCGGTTCAGAAAACAAAATGTCTAACAATAAAAATAAGTAAGAAAATGCATCATTTAGTTCAAATCTTAGTACCCATCGCATTAGGATGCGTACTTCCCATTATGATTGTCTGGCTGATTGTCCGTCAGAAGATGGCCGAGAGCCAGAACCGTACACAAATCATCCTCGCAGCCATTGAGAGAAACCCTGACTTGGACATCGAAGAGCTGATAAAGAAGATTTCTCCCAAGAAGAAACTGCTGAAGGAGAAGCTTCTCACGAAACTGCTATGGGGAAGCCTCACTGTCATGATTGGCTTCGGATTTATTGGCTTCGGCGCCTGGCTCGGTTATGTAGGAGGTGGTGGTTCTGACGACCCTATGGCTTCAGTGATAATCGGTCTGATTTTGCTGGCCATTGGTATTGCCTTCCTCGTCAACTATGGCATGGGTAAGAAGATGCTTATCAAAGAGATGGAGGCTGAGGAGAAGTTCTTTGTCGATCAAAGCGACCAGAGGTCGAGCGGTTGGGTAACAGAGGCAGAAAACAAGTGACCCGCGAAGCATTCATCACACAGGTAGAGCGTGAGCAGGAGGCCCTTCGTAGCTTCTTGCTCGCCCTCTGCTGTGGCAACAAGAGTAATGCCGACGACCTGGCACAGGATGCCATCGTCAAGGCCTACCTCTCGTCTGCAGGCTATCAGGAGCAGGGGAAGTTCCGCTCGTGGCTCTTTAAGATAGCCCACAATACATTCCTCAACCACAAGGCCAGCTGTCGTACGATGGAGACACTCGACGATGCCCGCACGCTCATCAGCAGTACCACAGCCGACAATGCCTTTGAGCATCAGGAACTCTACCTTGCCCTGCGCACCCTGCCACCCAAGGAACGTTCTGCCATCACGCTGTTCTATCTGAACGGTTACAGCATCAAAGAGGTAGCCGTGATTACTGAAACCTCGGAGGACGCCGTGAAGAAACAACTCTCACGAGGACGCGACAAGCTGAGACAGGAATTGAGAATGGATGATTAAGAATTGATAGTTATGGAAAAAGATAAAAAACTGGAGGAACTGTTCCTCGCTCAGAAGCCGACATTTGACGATAAGGCTGAATTTATGGCTACAGTGACACGTCGTCTGGATGCCGTGGAGTTTGTCCGTCAGCATCAGGAGGCCACCCTTCGTCGTTATAAACTGGCGATGGTTGCCGCCTTCGTTGTGGGCATTGTCAGTGGTGTCGTCTCTATTGCGTTCGTTCTTTCTACGCCTGTAGACGTTCCTCTCTTCACCTTTAGCGTAGAGAGTAGCATTTTGTTGTGGATAGCCGAGAACTCTCGCCTCATCGCAACTACAGTCCTGGCCCTACTGATGAGTTTTGGCATCATGAGCATCATCAGTAATGTACAAGACATACTTGCCATTCGCCAAAATGGCATACATATTATTAATAATTATGGATAGTCCCGTAAGGCAACGTTATTTTACGGCTTCAGGGCGCAGGATGTAAAGTTTCTGACTCCTTTGTCCCCTGCTTGTGATATTTGGTTATTTCGTCAAATATGTATACTTTTGCAGCATCGAAACGTATAAAAATAATAGTATGAAACAGAAATTTTGTCAGAGCTGCGGAATGCCGCTCACAGATGAGGTGCTAGGTACGAATGCCGACGGCAGCACGAACTTCGACTATTGCCAGTATTGCTACAAGGATGGCAAATTCCTGCAGGAATGTACAATGGACGAGATGATAGATCATTGCGCCCAGTTTATCGACGAGGTAAACAAGCAGATGCCCAAACCCATGACCAAGGAAGAATATAAGCAGATGATGCGTGGCTTCTTCCCAATGCTGAAACGATGGAGAAAATAAATAAAATGAAACATATACATAGATGAAACAGGAAATCAATCCTAAGGATACCAGTCGGGCCATCGCCTTCGAGCTGTGGATGAAGTCGCCCATGCCGATGGTGACGCTCACGAAGACGTTCGACGTGACGCGACTGCGCAAGGTGAGCCGGAAACGGGGTATGAAGTTCAATATGCTGCTCTGCTGGTGCATCGGCAAGGCTGCATCAACGATAGACGAGTTTTACATGCTGCCTAAGGACGGGAAGCTGTACAAATATGACCGCATGGCCATCAACGTGATAGCGGATAACGTGAAGGGCGGACTCAGCTTCTGCGACGTTGCCGTCTGCGACGATCTGGAGGCGTTTAATGCCAACTATCTGCATCTGACGGAGACCATCAGCCAGACTTGTCTGGATATCCTGGACGAAGAAGCCGTCATCGTCGGTACGTCGGCTGTCACCGGCACAGAGCTCGACAGTATCACCAATCAGTACAACGGCATCTTCAACAATCCCTTCCTGGCCTGGGGCCGCTACCGCAAAGGTTGGCTGAGGACTACCCTACCCATCTCCTTCCAGTTCCACCACGCCCAGATGGACGGCAAGCATGCCGCCCGATTCTTGGAAGAACTGCAAAGGGTGATCGACACAATATGAGAAAGAGGTTGCTGCAAACAAATAAAGTATAAGAATTCTGAGGTATGAATAAAATCGTATTGATAACTGGAGCAACAAGCGGAATAGGACTCGCTTGTACAAGAAAGTTCGCCGAGAATGGTGACAAACTGATTCTGACGGGAAGGAACGAGCAACGCCTGAATGACATCAAAAAAGAACTGACGGAAAAGGGTTCAGACGTGCTGACGCTGGCTTTCGACGTGAGAGACCGCGAGAAGGCGACGAAATACATCCAGGAGTTGCCGGCTGAATGGCAGGATATCGATGTGCTGGTGAACAATGCCGGACTGGCACTGGGTCTGGAACCGGAATATGAGGGCAATCTGGACGATTGGAAAACGATGATCGACACGAACATCATGGGGCTGCTCACGATGACGCGCCTCGTCGTACCTGGCATGGTGGAGCGCAATCGCGGACACATCATCAACGTCGGCTCTGTGGCTGGCGATGCTGCCTATGCCGGCGGTAATGTCTACTGCGCCACTAAAGCTGCCGTGAAAGCACTCACCGATGGTCTGCGCATCGACGTAGCCAATACCGCCATCCGCGTAACCAACCTGAAGCCCGGACTGGTAGAGACCAACTTCAGCAATATCCGTTTCAAGGGTGATGAAGAGCGCGCCAAGAAACTCTATACAGGCATCAAGCCCCTGACGGGTGACGATATAGCTGACGTAGCCGTCTATGCCGCCAATGCCCCCGAACACGTACAAATTGCCGAAGTACTGATACTGGCCACCCATCAGGCCAGCGGTAGTGTCATCGTCAGGAAATAGAAACGAATCTCTATTTTGATAGCATATTATCTGATAGTCATCAACGCCGTGACCTTTATAGTCTATGGCATTGATAAATATAAAGCAAAGCAAGGTAGCTGGCGTATTTCGGAAGCTACCTTGCTCATATTGGCAGTCATAGGCGGTAGTATCGGGGCATGGCTTGGTATGAAAGTCTGGCATCATAAGACGATGCATAAGAAATTCAAATATGGCCTTCCGATGATTCTATTAGCCCAGATTGCACTGATTTACCTGTTCTCTACACTACCCGCTCCGAGATCTTTTTAGAGATTACGGGTTGTAAGCATCCTTGTGGTAGAAGGCCAGAATGTCGTCAAGCATGCGCTTGGCCTCTACCGCAGGGCTGTCGGGATCGAGCTCGGCAGCCTGGATATAGCAGTTGATGGCTTCGTGCCACAAGCCTTGCTTGCGCGCCTCGTTGCCCTTCTGATACCAGTCGTCTGCCGTCATATTTCCTCTGGGAAATTACTTATAATATTCTTTCTTGCCTGCTGCCAGCGTGTTGAGCATGAGCGAGCAGATGGTCATAGGACCTACGCCGCCGGGAACGGGTGTGATATAGGAGCACTTCTCGGCTACCTCGTCGAACTTGACGTCGCCATTCAGGCGGAAACCGCTCTTGCGCGAAGCATCGGGAACGCGGGTGGTGCCGACGTCGATGATGACGGCACCGGGCTTGACCATGTCGGCAGTTACAAAGTCGGGACGACCAATGGCGGCAACAATGATGTCGGCCTGGCGGCACTCCTCCTTGAGGGTTTTGGAGTGTGAGTGGCAGACGGTGACGGTGGCGTCGCCATACTGCTTCTGCATCATCAGCTGGGCCATGGGCTTGCCGACGATGTTGGAGCGGCCCAGCACAACACACTTCTTGCCAGAGGTCTCGATGCCATAGCGCTTGAGCAGCGTGATGATGCCCAGCGGGGTGGCAGAGACGAAGCAAGGCAGACCGATGGCCATGCGACCGACGTTGATAGGATGGAAGCCGTCGACATCCTTGCGGTAGTCGATAGCCTCGATGACTTTCTGTTCGTTGATGTGCTTGGGCAAGGGCAACTGTACGATGAAGCCGTCGACATCAGCGTCGCGATTCAGCTTATCGACACACTCGAGGAGCTCGGCCTCGGTGATGTCATCCTCGTAGCGGATGAGTGTCGACTTGAAGCCACAGGCCTCACAAGCCAATACCTTGTTCTTCACATACGTCTCGCTGCCTCCGTCGTGGCCTACGAGTACAGCAGCCAGATGGGGCTGTTTGCCTCCGGCTGCTACAATCTTCTTTACCTCTTCAGCAATCTCGGCCTTGATAGCCGCTGCTGTTGCTTTACCGTCAATGAGTGTCATAGTGTTTGTTTGGGGTTTTATGGGGGATGGGGCTTATGAGCCTTATGGGGCTTATGGGCCTTATGAGCCTGGGCCTTATGGGCCTTATGGGTTAGAAGGGCATTTTGCCGCCTCGCATCTTCATGGCAGCAGCCATCTGGGCCATCTTCGACGAGCCGGCACCGGTCATCATGCGCATCACCTTGCGGGTCTGGTCGAACTGCTTCATCAGGCGGTTCACCTCCTCAATCTTCGTACCTGAGCCCTTGGCAATACGCAGGCGGCGGCTCTGGTTGATGATATCGGGATTGGCACGCTCCTTAGGCGTCATCGACTGGATGATGGCCTCGATGCCCTTGAAGGCATTGTCGTCGATGTCGACATCCTTGAGGGCCTTGCCCACACCGGGAATCATCGATGCGAGGTCTTTGATGTTACCCATCTTCTTGATCTGCTGAATCTGACCGAGGAAGTCGTCGAAGTCGAACTTGTTCTTGCGAATCTTCTTCTCCAGACGTTTGGCCTCTTCCTCGTCGAACTGCTCCTGAGCACGCTCTACGAGAGAGACGATATCACCCATGCCGAGGATGCGGTCGGCCATACGCTCGGGATGGAACACGTCGAGGGCCTCCATCTTCTCGCCAGTACCCACAAACTTGATGGGCTTGGTGACCACGGTGCGGATAGAGAGGGCTGCACCACCACGGGTATCGCCGTCGAGCTTGGTGAGTACCACGCCGTCGAAGTCGAGACGGTCGTTGAACTCCTTGGCGGTGTTCACGGCATCCTGACCAGTCATCGAGTCAACCACGAACAGCGTTTCGTCGGGCTTGACAGCCTCTTTCAGCGTAGCTATCTCGTTCATCATCTCCTCATCGATAGCCAGACGACCGGCGGTATCGATGATGACCACGTTGTAGTTCTTCTGCTTGGCCTCACGGATAGCATTATTGGCTATCTCGACAACATTCTTGTTGTCGGGCTCGGAATAGACGGGCACGCCTACGCTCTCGCCCACTACATGCAACTGCTGAATGGCGGCAGGACGATAGACGTCGCAGGCTACGAGCAGCGGATTCTTGTGCTGCTTATTCTTCAGCAGGTTGGCCAGCTTGCCCGAGAAGGTGGTCTTACCCGAACCTTGAAGACCTGACATCAGGATAATCGAGGGGCGACCATCAAGCTTCAGCTCGACAGCCTTGCCACCCATCAGGTCGGCCAGCTCGTCGTGGACGATCTTGACCATCAACTGGCTGGGCTTGATGGCGGTGAGCACGTTCATACCCAGCGCCTTCTGCTTCACGGTATCGGTAAACTGCTTGGCAACCTTGTAGTTGACGTCGGCATCCAACAGGGCCTTACGCACATCCTTCAGGGTCTCTGCAACGTTGATTTCGGTGATCTTGCCTTCACCTTTCAATATCTTGAACGAGCGTTCAAGTCTTTCGCTTAAATTCTCAAACATATTCTCCTATTTTTATTTAGGGTGCAAAGGTACGAATAAGTGAGCAAAAAGCCAAATAATATTTAGACTTTTTCGAACGAGAGTACCTTTACAGACCGCGCGCTTTCCAAATTCTATCCTTGGCGGCATTGATTTCCTGGAACTTTTTCTCGGCAGCCTTGCGGATGTCATCACCGAGAGCAGCTACCTTGTCGGGATGATGCTCAAGAGCGAGACGGCGATAGGCACGCTTCAGTTCGTCATCGGTAGCATCGGGCGACACTCCCAATACGCGGTAGGCAGACTCGAGGTCGTCCTTGCCCATACCCAGCATCGAGTCAATCTCGTCGGGTGACATCTGCAGCCACATGGCGCACGACTTCATGGCGGTCACCTCAGCGGGATCAACCCTACCATCGGCCTGCGAGATCATCACGAGGAAGTTCAGCAGTTGCAGGCGCTGCGAATAGTCCATATTGGCAGCTATCTGCTGGCAACACTCCATGACCGTCTGCTTGAAGGCGGCAGCCCCTACCCGCTTCTGCTCGTCGAACAGGAGGCGCAGGATATTGTCGCCCTGCTGACTGGCTACCATACCGAAGTTCTGGCGCAGCATGTTGCGCACCAGCTCCATCTCGGAGTGCATCACCTTGCCGTCGGCCTTGATGATATACGACGCCAGCACCAGCATCGAGAACAGGAAGCTGTTGCGCTGTCCCTGTGCCGCCCGTTGTTGCTGATAAGCCTGATGACCGTAACCGCTATATCCGTCGAAGGTGCCTTGCGTTTCTGGGGTGTTCACCGAGTCGAGCATCGAGTCGAAATAATGTCCCAACACGATGCCAGCCAGCGCCCCCAACGGGCCGCCACTCATAAAACCGAGGAAGCCTCCTATCCACTTTCCTAATGCCATTTAGTATAACTCTTAACTCTTAACTCTCAACTAATACTCCTGCCACCATACCTTGCCGTTGTGCTCTTCACGCTCCATGTCGTCAATCAGACACTCTGCCAGCCTCAATACCGTCTCGTGGGGCAGCTTCATACGCGGGTCGTCGCCATCGCCGGCTATGCTCTGGAGGAAATGATACATCTCCTGCTTGTATATCTCGCGCATGCGGGTATTATTGCCGTCATCACCCGAACAACTGAAGGAGACGTTGGCCAGACGGTCGCACAGCTTGACAAACGGCGCATAAGGGGTCTGTCGGATGCCTGCGTAGTACTTGTCATTGGCACGCTCGGCACGCGTGCGCCCCTTCTCGTTGGTGAGCGCATAGACGATTTCGGCAGCCATGTGGGCTTGTTCTTCAGTCAGCAAATTGCGTGCCACACCCAGCACATCGTTGTACGACTGGCGGGCATCCTCGATGCTGTCGTGGTAGTAGCCGCCAAATATCAACGGCAGCACATCGTCCTCATTGTCACACATCAGGTGGCCGAAGTCGCGAATGCCGCTCACCACCATATCGAGGTGATAGCCATAGGGCAAGCCATCGCCATAGCTCTGATTGACGCTCTGGTGAAGGGCATAAGCCTGCTGGCGGATCGTTTCTATCTGCTCGGCATATTTTTTCAAGTACGATTCAAATTCTTTTCTCTCCATAGTGCGAACTGCTACACAAATTATTCGACAAAGATACGAAAAGTCGTGAGCATAACAAAAAAAAACCTCCAAAAAAGTTTGGAAAGTAGCAAAAAACACTGTATATTTGCAAAATAAATGCCATAAAATGAAGTGAACCCAGAAAGTTGGACACAACTTAAAGGTTCAAAATGAAAAAAGATTTTAGTTTAGAAGAAAAACTAGCAGCAATTAAATTGGTAGAGCAA
>CADCBH010000049.1 GCA_902799655.1 uncultured Bacteroidales bacterium | reverse complement strand
GAGCACATGAGTCTCGCACTGGTTCACGACAGGCATCACCTTTGCATCATCCACAATCTTCGGAAAGGTGTTTGGATAGAAGTTTGATATGCCAATGGCTTTAAACATACCTTGTTCATAGAGTTCTTCGAGCGTGTGCCACATGACGGTAGGATTTCCGACAGGCCAGTGAATCAGCATCAAATCCAAATAGTCAAGTCCCAACTGCTTCATGGAATGGCAGGCTGTGCGCAGTGTTTCCTCCTTCGTATAGCAGGAATCGCATATCTTGGTAGTGATGAACAGTTCTTCACGGGGAACTCCACATGCCCGAACTGCATCACCAACGCCTTTCTCGTTGTAGTACATAGCAGCCGTGTCTATGCTCCTATAGCCTACCGATATGGCATCTTCAACAACTCGCTGGGTTTCTCTCTCAGAGATATTATAGACACCCAGACCAACCATCGGCATCTTCAGGGCGTTATTCAATACCTTGTATTCCATAACAATTTTTCTCTATCAGTGGTTTTAGCTCTCGTTCGAAAATTCCACGTTCTACTATCCTATAGTGTGGATGGTATGTCTCACGATACTCTGGAGAATGGCTGATGGCATATCTGCCGACTGACAGGATGCTGTCAATGAAAGCCTTGTCCTGCTGATAATAAGGGAGTCCAAGTTGCATCTGGTCAATCGTGCCAATAATCACGTTCCATCGATTTCTCCAAGATTCAACAGTAGGACGCTTCTTGCTGTTTGCACTACGAATGAAGGCATCCAACAGCATATTCTCAGATATGACATTCTCCTTGATAGTTCTGATACTGACACGATAGTAGTTGCTGTCTATGCCGCAAGGCTCATAGTTCCAGGGCATCAGGTCATCTATGCTGGTAGTATTCAGCTCATCATCTAAATAAGCCTTCACCCTTTGTCTGTCCGACACAAGATGCTCTGCCCCCATGTAGTCCTGAAAGCACGACTTATACAGGTCGAGCAACCGCAACTGCGGATAAGTCTGTAGTTGCCTGCCCACAAATCCCTTAATGTCCTGTGCCAGAATTACTATTGAACATAGGAGGCTGATGGTAATGAGTGCTATCTTTTTCATTGACTCTGATTCTCCCTTTATATTACCCATGTCTTCTATCTTCTGTATAAGTATTTCCAGATTTCAATGGCATCATCGCTGAATTGAAGTTTGCGTTCAGACTCGCGTACTATCTTCAGTACACGACTTTCAGAAAGCAGATGTTTTTCGGCGATTTTCTTCATCGAATAGTTCCATCATGCTATTCCTAACAGTTCTATTTCAAAGATGAGTGTGGAGCCACCAGGAATGCCGGGCTGTGAGAATTTGCCATAGCCCATTTCGGCAGGAATGTATATCTCCCATTTGTCTCCAATGTGCATCTGCTGCATGGCAATGATCCAGCCCTCGATCAAGTCACAGAGTCGGCAAGCCAACGGTACACCGCTACGGCTGCTGTCGAACTGTTTGCCGTCGATGGTCTTACCCGTGTAGTGCGCCGTAATGATACTCCGTACTGTCGGTGTGGCACTCGATTGATTCTTGCCTTGCAAGCGTCCTTCGGCCGAGCGGCCTTCACTCAGCACTTTATAGTAGATTCCCTTGGGCAGAGCCTTAACTCCATCCTCCTTCGACTTAGCTTCCAGCCAGTCCTTATTTGCCTGTATATACTCCCGTTTATTCATAAATCATCCTAAAATCAGGCACAAAATTACGAATTTATCTCCGATATTTATCAGAATTGACTATTTTTGCAACAAAGTTTAATAATACAGGCAGATAAATCGGAATTTATGAGTAAGATAAATGCGTTTAATCAACAAACAATAGAGTCTTTAGCATATTATGTTTATGCTTTAATAGATCCGAGAGATAATAGGATTTTCTATATAGGAAAAGGGAAAGGGAATAGGATTTTTCAACATGCAAAAGATGCTTTAGACAATAAAGATCAAAGTCTTAAACTTGATATTATAAGAAGTATTTTAAGAGAAGGTAAACAAGTAGGTCTCTACATTTTACGGCACAATCTGACTGAAGATACTGCGTATGTTGTAGAATCTGTACTTATTGACTTGCTTACATATAGCAAATTTAACAAGACAAATATATTGGCAAATATTGTTTCTGGTCATCATCAATGGGACGAGGGTATTAAAGATGTTGATGAAATTGATTCAATATACAACTGTATGAAAATAGAAGTAAATCAAAGAGATACATTGCTTTTAGTTAGTCTAAACAAAAGTTTTGACCAAGCAAAAGCCAATGGAGTATATCGCAGAATTGACATTTATGAGGCTACTCGCAAGTACTGGAAAATCGGCAAGAGTGCGCCTCAAAAGATTAAGTACGTGCTTGGTGTATACAAAGGCGTTGTCCGCAGCGTAATAGAAATAACATCTTGGGAATGGACAGATGTAGCGGAAGATGGTACGAAGTTTAAGTCTGACCGCTGCATCTTTGAAGGCAAACTACTCAATGATTCCACATATCTCAACAAAGATGTCTCTGACTATCCCTTTGGCAGTGGAGGAGCTGTAAGGTACATAAGTAAGTAAATTCCAATTTAGCGGACAGATGGCAACACTTAGCCTCCTACATATCGCCCTGATCTACCTCGCTGTCATCAACGTGGTGACTTTCTTCGTGTATGGTATTGATAAGTGGAAGGCGAAGAGGTCCAAGTGGCGTGTTTCAGAGACTGCTTTGCTGGGATTGGCAGTCATTGGCGGCAGCATAGGAGCATGGTTGGGCATGAAGACATGGCATCACAAGACATTGCATCGGAAGTTTAGATATGGTGTACCCCTGATTATCATAGTCCAGATAGCATTATTGATATTCATATACAAAAACTTATAAGACAAATGAAAAAGATTATTATCGCCTTTGCAGTGCTACTCTCAATGGCAGCCTGCAATCAGAACAAGCCTTCACAGGCAACGGAGAACGAGACAGAGACAGCAGCACAGACAGAGTCTGCTGACAGTATTGCCCCACAAACTAGACAAGAGAACATGAAAGAAGTGCAAGCTTACTTGAAGGAATGCGGCGCATTCTTCATCGCCACTGTTGACGGCGACCAGCCGCATGTACGCGCCTTTGGCGTATCAGAGATTATCAACGACCGCCTGTATATCATGACGGGCAAGGTGAAGGACGTTTACAAGCAGATGGCCAAGAACGGCAAGTTCGAGATCTGCGCCTTGAAGCCTTCAGGTAGCGAGTGGATGCGCGTGACGGGCACTCTGGTCAATGATGAGACGCTGAGCGTAAAGGAAGAGTTCCTGAACCGCAACGAGAGTCTGAAGTCGATGTATAAGGCTGATGACGACAATATGGCCGTGCTCTACATCACCAACGGCGAAGCCCGCTTCTGCTCATTCTCGGCACCCGAAAAGAAAATCAAATTCTAATGAAAAAGATAATAAACCCCTGGCGTAACCATCCAGAATACAACTGTTTCGGCTGTTGTCCTGAGAATCCTATTGGGCTTCACATGGAGTTCTATGAGGATGGTGACTATATCGTGAGCACATGGCATCCACAGCGCAACTATCAGGGATGGGTGAATACGATGCACGGCGGCATTCTGAGCACGCTGATTGATGAGGTATGCGGATGGGTAGTCACCCGTAAGCTGCAGACCAGTGGTTACACCGTGCAATTGAATGTGAAGTTCAGAAAAGCCATTCCGACAACAGAGCCAGTGCTGACCATCAGGGCAAAAGTGGCCAAGCAGGTGCGGAATCTGGTGTATATCAGTGCAGAGATAACCAACTCAAAAGGAGAACTGTGCAACGAGGGCGAGGCAGTCTATTTCCTGATGAATCAGGAGAAGGCGAAGGAAATGGAATTCTTGCATTGCGACGTTGAGGAATAGACAGATGAACATTGAAGAAGTAAGAGAATACGCACTAAACTTGAACGAGCAGGTGACGGAGGATTTGTTCGTAAGGAGTTGGATAAGCTGGCGTATTGCAGGGAGATGGTTTCTGCTAACCAATTTGGACGTGCCGGAACCTCATGTGGCTGTGAAGATGCTGCCTGAGGTTGCAATTGATTTGCGGGAGCGATACGACGGTGTCGGCCCTGCCATCCACATGAACAAAAAAAACTGGAGCGAACTGTACCTGAACCTGTTGGATGATGATTTCGTGAAGGAACAAATCAAGGCATCCTACGACCTCGTGGTCAGTAAACTGCCCAAGAAATACGGAATCAAATAAAGGTGGATTTGAAAATGAAGATTATACTTACAAGAGCCACAGGATATGTTGGCGAGTGAACGTTGCCGGAAGTGCTTATGAAATGGACTGTATTATCGGATAACAGAAACAATGACAGCCGTCTCTCTATAGAGCATGGCCTTTCCATCCTTCTGGAAACAGAGCAATATAGAATCCTGCTTGATACCGGAGCAAGTGATGTGTTTGTCAGGAATGCAGAACTGTTGGGCGTAGATCTCAGCAGTGTGGACTATGTTTTCATTTCTCACGGCCATAGCGATCATGCTGGAGGCTTACGATATTTCCTGGAGCAGAACCGGCAGGCAAAGGTTATCGTCTCACCCAATGCCATGAACGGAAAGTTCTACTCCAAACGGGGGAATCTGCATAGCATAACAACGGCATGGCCAGAGAACATCGAGGACAGGCTCATAACAATTGACAAGTCATGCGAGATTTCTGACGACCTTTATGTCATAGCCCATATTCCCCAGATTTATCCGATGCCCAAAGGGAACAAACACCTTTTCTCAGAAGATCTTAACGGCGATTGTAAGCCTGATGATTTTCGACACGAGCTGGTTTTATATACTGATGGCTTCTTGTTTACAGGCTGCGCTCATAGTGGACTGGAAAACATTTTGGCAGCATGCCCCTATCCTGTAAGGTGTGTAGTAGGCGGCTTCCATTTGCTTGATGGTCAGGAGTCGGAGGATGAACTGTTGATTTTAGCCGAAAGGCTGAAAGAGCGTTATCCAGCGACACTGTTCTATACCAGCCATTGCACGGGTGATCATGTATTTGAGATCATGAAGGAGGTGATGGGTGAACAATTGCAGTCATTTAGATGTGGAATAAGAATTATATGATATGGAATCGAGAAAACATATAGCAGCTGAGAAGAAACGGTGCAATAGTCATAACTGTGCACAGGCAGTTCTTCACACCTATGCCGACGTGGCAGGTATCGGTGAAGAGGAAGCCATGAACATTGCCGGAGCCTTCGGTGGCGGTATGGGCAATATGGAAGGTACTTGTGGAGCACTGGTTGGGGCTGGGCTTGTCTTAGGATTAGTCAATAAGGATAAAGTAAAGTCCATGAAACAGATGCGCCAGATAATGGCTAAGTTTCAGGAGAGAAACGGAGCCACACAATGCAAACTACTCAAAGGTATTGGAACAAAGGTTGTATTGCGTGAGTGCCCTCTATGTGTTGCTGATGCAGCAGAGTTCCTGGAAGACCAACTAAAAGGATAGGCATCAAATATGCAGATAATACTCGCTTCCGCAAAAATAATGAATGTTTCGATTAAGCGAGAGCAGAGCGAACTTGTTCGTTCTGCCGAGTGTGAGAAACATGGGATGAAATCCAATGACAGATTGAAGTCAGTTCCCGACATTAGTCTGTCATCACCTCGTTTCCAGAATGAGGCACAGGCTTTTGCAAGGGATATGGCTCAATATCCTACAGAGACTATTGCCGAAATTCTGGGCTGTAGCAGGCAGATAGCCGCCCAGAATAAAATGCGGTATATGCGATTCTTTGAAGATGCTCACAAACTTCCTGCTATTCTTGCCTATCATGGTCAGGCTTACAAGCATCTGAAGGCTGAGACTCTGAATGCCGATGACCTCGATTATTCACAGGGAAAGCTATGGATAACATCTTTCCTATATGGGCTGCTTCGGCCGCTTGATGGTATTCTGCCTTATCGGATGGAGGGGAATGTAGAGCTGCCAAGCGGAGAAGGGCAGAATATGTTTGGGTTCTGGAAGAACCGCCTGACTGATGTGCTTATAGACAGTGTTAAGGCTGATGACGGAATACTGATACACCTTGCCACCGAAGAATATCAGCACCTGTTTGACTGGCAACGAGTCCGTAAGGAGGCTCGGGTCATACAGCCTCTATTCTATGTCCGCAAGGGAAATGATTTGAAGATTCAGGCAGTATGGGCTAAGACATGCCGGGGAGCAATGACACGGTTCATCATTCAAAATCGAATCACAAATCCCGATGACCTTGCAGGCTTCTCTTATGAGGACTTTGAATATGACCCCACTTTAGGAGATCCGAATTATCCACATTTTGTCAAGTAATGACCAGGATTGAAAGAGAAAAGCAGACAGTCCGCAAGATGATTGACATCTATTGCCGTCATCATCTGAAGCAGGAATCGATGCCAGAGGCATACCAGCTGCTGGCCGACTATGCCTGTCAGCGACTTGACCATTGTCAGTTTGGTGAGCAGAAAAAGACTTGCAAACGATGTCCCGTTCATTGTTATGCCCCAAAAGAGCGTGAGCAGATTCGCAAGGTGATGCGCTGGACGGGGCCGAGGATGATGCTCTATGCACCCAAGGATGCTCTCTATCACGTCTTTGACAATATCCGTATGTGGCTGCAATCGCTGTCGTTCCGCACGGGAGTAATCGTCCTGTTGTGTTGCATACCATTCTACGTCCTGTCATTTGCCCAGATACTGCTGCCCATCAGTGCTGCTGCCAAGGGCGTGCTGTGGACAGTCCTCTTCGGCATGGCCAAGACCTGCCAGTACGGAGGACTGACTATCCTCGGTGTAGAGGGCTATCAGCGGCTGAAAGACTGGCTGAAGCGGAAGAAGCGTCAGCCGAGGCTCTGAATATCGCTCATGCACTCCTCGAAGATGGCCTCACGCTGAGTCTCTGACATCTCGGCAAGCGGCATGAAGGTGGTGAAGAAACTGATTCTGACAGGGTTGCCACCATCTATCGTTTCCTCGCCCGAAAGTTTGAAGCAGAAGCCGTCCTGTGCCAGGAATCCCTCACCGGCAAATTCGCCGTATTCGCTGATGCGCTTGTTGATACGCTCGTCAACGGCCATCGGTTTCAGGGTACGGTTACGCGACAGGAACCTGACGGCCACCTCATTGGCGGTCAAGTTCGGCTGTTTCAGGAAGCGTTCCTTGTATCGCTGCAGGAAGTGGCTGGTCAGAATTAGGATTTCGGGTATGCCTTTGTCCGTCCACTTGATGATGTATCGCTTGCTGCCATCGAACAGGACGTTCAGGTAGCCTGACAGGACAGGGGCAAAAGGATGTTCGCGATAGAAATAGATGATGTACTGGTTCTTGGATGAAGGAATCTGATAGTCGTACATCACGCTGGCAGGGAAATCCACGCTTCTTTTCAACACGCCGACAGCCTTGTGCAGCAGTGCGTCGCGCTTCCAGTCCAGTTTGCTCATTTCGCCCATCAGGTCGCTATATACCTCATGGAGATTCATGTTTGCTACTATCATAATGCGGGCAAAGGTATGAAGTTTCACAGAGTTCCCAGCCTGTTCTGCTTAGGATTATTAGCCTTGCATCGTGATTTTTTGACATAGATTAGTCCCGCTTCTGCTCCTGCATCTTATAAACTATCCTAAAAGAACGGTGCAAAGTTACGGAAAAAGCGGCAAAACCACTACATTTGCACCACAATTGAAACAAAGTTTAAGTTTTGCAATCCGCTCCACTCGCTCATCGAGGTTGTACGGCAGGCAAAAGGCAAACAATAATGAACAAAGAAGAAAAGGTATGGACAACATTGAAGAAAAAGGCCGTAAAGTGACAATTGACATCGTAAAGGCTAATGTCTTTGCCGTAGTGATCATGGTGGTTTCAGCCATCTTGTTTCTTGTACCATTCTTCCTGTTATGGAAGGACAGGAAGCCGATAGGCGAACTCCTTGGAGGCTTCGGCGACTGGATTACTCTGGTACTGATGTTCGTGGGCATCGCAGTCCATGAACTGATTCACGGCCTGACGTGGGCTTGCTTTGCCAAGGGCGGCTGGAAGAGCATCAGTTTCGGTGTGATGTGGAAACTGCTGACTCCCTACTGCCATTGCGACGAGCCGATGCACATCCCTGGCTATATGTGCGGAGCCATGATGCCCTGCTTCATACTGGGAGTCATCCCTGCCGTTGCAGCCCTGTTCGTCGGCAGTCTGCCCATGCTGGTCTGGGGAATATTCTTCATTGCCGCAGCTGCTGGCGACATCTGGATGACGTGGCTCTTAACGAAGGAGAATCCTAAGTGCCTGGTGCTTGACCATCCATCTGAGGCAGGGTTCTATATCATCGACGAAGATTAAGTAATAGTGGCTCATGAAGAAGATTTTGACATGTATTCAATTCCTGCTCTTGGCAATTGCTTCCAATGCAACAGGACAAGAAGGGGACATTATCTATATTGATGGCACTCGCTGGGAGTTGTTGGGTAGGCCTGTAAGCAGAGATTCTGTATTATATCATCATCTGAAAGCCGTACTTCCATCGAACCGCTCTATATCTACCGCCAACTGGGATGGCTTTACTGCCTACTGGAGCATTGTGCAAGACGTGCTCTGTCTTGACAGTATACGATGTGAACACTATGATGCGAATTGTCGCGAATACATAGGAGAGCGCATTCCTAATGACACATTACTGCATGTGTTCAAGAATTATGTTGACGGAAAACATATTGTTGCCAATTGGCTGACGGGAGATATTCGTGAGAGGCATACGAATTAGGAAATAGCATTGGTTGAGACTTTTTGCTGCTATTGGTCATCATTCCAACCTTGGCAGTTTACAAATATACAAAAGAACAATGAAGATAATAGACGACAACTTGATCAATGGCGTGGTGGAGCAAGCCAAGCAGTCACCACGGCTGAGGATGAACTACAACTTCCATGAGAGCCTGGATGAGAAATGCCATCGGTTCCTCAACTGTCTGGAGCCAGGCACAATCATCCCTGTGCATCATCATCCCACCAAGGCCGAGACATTTGTCATTCTGAAAGGCAAGGTCAAAGTGTCCACCTACAATGACGATGGCGAGGTCTTGGAGTCGTGTGTCATCAGTCAGGAGAACGGCACCTACGGCGTGGACATTCCCAAGAACGTTTGGCACGGGCTGGAATGTCTCGAACCCAGCGTTCTACTGGAGTGCAAGGAAGGCCCGTTCGTGGAGCATGAAGTGGACGGAATATTGGAGATAAAGAAATAGCCTATGATGACGATCAACACAACTTGTATTTGCAATTTTTCGCATCATAATTGCGTCTAACAAACAGAAACTTTTAAAAGGAAATCAGATCAATGAAGACGATAGGAAACATCATCTGGGTTGTCTTTGGCGGACTCCAGATTGCCATTGAGTATTTTCTGAGCGGCTTGGCACTGATGATCACCATCATCGGCATCCCGTTCGGATTGCAGAGTATGAAACTTGGCTTGCTGGCCTTATGGCCTTTTGGCTCACAGATCAAACGCAAGGAGCCACAACCGGGTTGTCTGAACATGTTTATGAATGTGCTCTGGTTCTTCATCGGAGGTATCTGGATCTGGCTGACCCACATCCTTTTCGGCATTGTGTTCTACATCACCATCCTTGGCATCCCATTCGGAAAGATGCACTTCCGACTGGCAAAACTCGCTCTTTCACCTTTTGGTAAGGAGGTTGTATAGTCTTATATGAACGAAGAGAAACGACTCCAACGGCGCAAGCGTCTGATGGACAACCGTGCCTATCAGACGATGCAGGGCTTGACACGCTATATGGACCGCTACTATCTCGATGCGCTCATCGGAATCGTCCCTGGTTGGGGCGATGCCATTGCATTAGCCAGTGCCGTGCCGTTCGTTTATTTCTCGGCTCGTGTCATCAGGAGCGTGCCGCTGACACTGGCCGTCCTCAACAATGCCCTCCGCGACGTGCTGATGGGCATGATACCCTTCTTCGTTGGCGACATCATCGATTTCTTCCACCGTGCCAACATCCAGAACATGCAGATGATACAGGGGTTTGTTGATGGCGATGAAACGATGATCAGGCAGGTGAACCAGCGAGCCTTTCAGTCAGCCATCGTCCTCGCAGTCCTGCTACTGCTCATAGCCCTGATGATATGGGCACTTATCAGCTTCGGCAGCTATCTGTATTCATTGGTAGCATCCATCTTCTGAACTGCCAATGTTTAAACGAGTTTAATAAACTGTCAGTGTAGTTTAAGCGAGTTTAAAATCCGTGCCAGTTTGACTTCAGCGATTGTCATTCTGGCACGGATTCTTTCCATAGGCATGTACTTTGCTTATCTGTTAGTGA
>CADCBH010000048.1 GCA_902799655.1 uncultured Bacteroidales bacterium | reverse complement strand
ATATAGTCATAGATAGACCTGTAGAGGTCTATTATGACGTTCATCAACCGGCTGATATTTGCTGAGCCCGTCTGATCTTGAGGAGGGAGGAGGGACATTACATCTCTATCACCTGACCATCGTAGGCCATCTGGATGTCGGAGGGTAATGAGGCATTGACCTCGGCATGACGGCCGATATGATGACTGGAATGGATGAGCCACGTCTGACGGGCTCCAATACGGCGGGCAAAAGCCACAGCGTCTTCTACCGTTTGGTGAGAGTGATGAGGGGTATGGCGCAGGGCGTTGACGACCAGTATCTCGCAGCCTTTGATATAGGGAATCTCAGCATCGTCGATGGTCTTCATGTCAGTGATATAGGCCAACGGACCTATACGATAGCCCAGAATAGGCAGGTCGTGATGCATCACCTGAAAGGGTACGATGTCGAGATCGCCGATATGCAGGGGCTCGTGCGGAAGAATCTCGTGAAGCTGGATAGCAGGCACACCGGGATAGCGATTCTCAGCAAAGCAGTATGGCAGCATCTGCAGCATATTCTCGCGGGCTATGGGGTCGGCATAGACATTGATTTCGCCAAACTGACAATAGGGTCGGATGTCATCCATGCCTCCCATGTGGTCATAGTGGGCATGCGTAATCAGGATACCGTCAATCTTACGGAAGGGTTGCGACATGATCTGTTGGCGGAAGTCAGGACCACAATCGATGAGCAGACGCGTCTGCTCGGTCTCGACAAGCGCAGAACAACGCAGGCGCTTATCGTGAGGATCAGTACTGCTGCACACCTCGCATTGGCATCCTATCGTCGGCACGCCACACGAAGTTCCCGTTCCCAAGAAAGTCAGTTTCATATGATGTTTACCTCCGGATAGATGGCAATGCCGAATTTCTCCTTCACATCTCGCTGTATCGTCTGGCAGAGCGCTACGATGTCTGCTCCCGTGGCTCCTCCGCGATTCACCAATACCAATGCCTGACGGTCATGAACGCCTGCAGGGCCTAGCGAACGCCCTTTCCACCCGCATTGGTCAATCATCCAACCAGCAGGAATCTTCTCATGGCGCTCATCTATATAATAATGTGGCATCTGCGGATACTGAGCCTGCAGGGCCTCATATTTCTCACGTTCTACAACGGGATTCATGAAGAAACTGCCCGCATTGCCCATCACCTTGGGATCGGGCAATTTTGCATGACGGATGTCGATGATGATTTGTCGAAGCTGTTCAGGAGTAGGATTGTCAATGCCCCTGCGCTCCAGTTCACCACGGATATTGCCATAGTCCAGTCGAGGTTCGAAGGTCTTGGAGAACTCGTAAACCACCTTCGTCATCAGGTAGCGATTCTTCCATTCCTGCTTGAAACGGCTCTGACGATAGCCATATTGACAGTCAGCACTGTCGATGATGCATAGCCGGCCTGTCGCTATCTCGATAGCGTGAACCTCACGGATGAGGTCTTTCACCTCTACACCATAGGCACCGATATTCTGTATGGCTGATGCGCCGACCTCACCAGGAATCAACGAGAGATTCTCAGCACCATAGAGGCCGTTGCGAAGGCTGATGTCCACGATATCATCCCAAGTCTCTCCGCTACCGCAAGTCATCCGACATCCGGCAATATCCCAGCCCTTGACGGCTGAATGAACCACGATGCCTGGGAAGTCTTGTGTCAGGAGCAGATTGCTGCCACCACCGATAATGATATATGGTAATGTGGATTCTCTCAGTATCGCAGCCACTTGTTGCGCTTCTTCGGTGGTCTCGTATTCAAGAAAACGAGCGCAACGGGCATCGATACCAAAAGTATTATGGGCCAATAGACTATAGTTGCTGAGGTCTTTCATGCTTTATTTTTCAAGTTGTCAGTTTCACCAGTTTCCAGTCGCCACGTATCCGTTTGAAGGTCATCTCCAGTTCCAAACCGTTGGCGATGCCACGCATGACGAAGATTTTAGAGTCGGTATCCTTCAGCGGTTTGCCATAAATGATGTTATAGATCATCTCCGAAGGCAACTCTGGCGAGAAAGCCTCCCAGGTATCTGGCGTGATGACACCCTCCATCTCGTGGAAATCATCATCCGGGTCAGGACCTACGAAATGCACAGTCTCTCCCAAGCTCTTCTGCTGATAATCCTTATCTTTCGCGAAATGCTGATAGAACGTCAGGAAACTGGCATTGGCATCCTGAGAAATGGGAATGGTTCGGATGGCAGTCAGCATCCATGCGCCACGCATACGGTCAAAGACATACTGCACGACAGAATGCGTATTGAAATAGATTTTCTCTACCACAGCATGCACGACGGAGGTGTCTTTCACAATCTCCATGTGGCTTTCGTTGTCGAAGAGCAGTGTATAATAGCCCTGATGAGCAAAAAACTGCTCCGTCTTCCATTTGTCACGCGTCAGTCGCTCCTTCTTGCCATTGGCCTCTACAGGCAGTGGGAAGCGTACACGCTCCACCTGCAGTTTGCGGTTGACCACAAAGTTAAACAGGAAGTCGTCGAACAACTCATCGACAGCCTTGGGAAGTGGCAATTTCTCCACGTCCGACAGCAACGAGTCCGACGCCAGTGAGTCGGCAGCCAGGGAGTCAGCCACCACCTCATCATCATGCCCACTTTTGTTACCGCCACACGAGGCGAAGAGGACAGTCAGCACAACTATAGAAAACAAATAATGTCTCATGAATAAACCCTATTTTCTTTCTTCTCTCAAATTTTGGTGCAAAGTTACCAAATAATTCATAATTAATAACGCATATTTCATAATTATTTTATACCTTTGCATCAAAATTTGAGATATCAAACCAAAAAATGATGATTCTAGATAAGATTGACGAGCTTCTAAAAGAAGTACAGACACTCAGTGCGAAGAATGCCGAAGAGGTAGAACAGCTTCGTCTGAAATACCTGAGCAAGAAGGGTGAGATTACAGCTTTGATGAACGATTTCCGTGATGTTGCTGCCGATCAGAAGAAAACCGTTGGTATGAAGATCAACGAGCTGAAGACGCTGGCTACGGAGCGTATCAACCAGTTGCGTGAGGAATGCGCCACACAAGAGTCTGGCGATGACTTCATTGACCTCACACGTTCGCCCTACCCCGCTCCTATCGGTACACGTCACCCGCTGACGATTGTGACCAACGAGATTATTGACATCTTCTCACGCATGGGATTTGTTCTGGCCGATGGCCCCGAGGTTGAGGACGACCTGCATGTGTTCACCCGCATGAACTTTGCTGCCGACCATCCTGCCCGCGATATGCAAGACACCTTCTTCGTGTCTCAGCATCCCAATGATGTCACCAAGAACATCCTGTTGCGCAGCCACACCTCTTCCGTTCAGGCTCGCGTGATGGAGCAGATGCATACTGAGGACGGCAAGCTGACGGCTCCCATTCGTGTTATCTGTCCTGGACGCGTATATCGCAATGAGGCCATTACGGCTCGCGCCCACTGCTTCTTCCACCAGGTAGAAGGTCTTTACATCGACAAGAATGTCAGCTTCACGGACCTAAAGCAGGTGCTCCTGTCGTTCGCCCGCGAGATGTTTGGTGCCGACACCAAGATCCGCCTGCGTCCTTCGTACTTCCCATTCACTGAGCCCAGTGCAGAGATGGATATCTCTTGCTTCATCTGTGGTGGCGAGGGTTGTGGCTTCTGCAAGCATACCGGATGGGTAGAAATCCTGGGATGCGGTATGGTTGACCCCAACGTGCTGGAGGAGTGCGGCATCGACTCTGAGATCTATAGCGGCTATGCCTTCGGTATGGGTGTAGAGCGCATCACCAACCTGAAATATCAAGTAAGCGACTTGCGCATGTTCTCTGAGAACGACGTGCGCTTCTTAAAGGAATTTGAATCGGCTAGCTGATGAAACTTGCATTGATGACACAACCCACATTCTTTGTGGAAGAAGACAAGATTCTCTCGTCGCTGTTCGAGGAGGGACTTGACGATTTGCATCTTTATAAACCTGGCTCGTCACCCATGTATTCTGAGAGACTCCTTTCACTATTGTCTGAGGACTATCGGAAACGCATTACGGTTCACGATCATTTCTATCTCAAGGAAGAGTACCATCTGAGGGGCATCCATCTCAATGATGAGACAATGCCTGCTCCCAAAGGCTATAAAGGGCATATCTGTCGCACTTGTACGCATCTCGACCAACTGAAGGAGGCCAAGCGCCATGCTGACTATGTATTGCTCAAATACATCTTCGACAGTCAGACGGAACCCGACCAGAAGGCCTCATTCACGTTAGACGAGTTGCAGGAGGCTTCGCGCAAAGGGCTGATCGACCGTCATGTCTATGCCCTCGGGGGCATGAATCTTGACACCATCAAGGCTGTCAAGGATCTGGGCTTTGGCGGAATCGTCATCAGCGGTGACCTCTGGAATCGTTTCAATATCCATCAAGAGCTTGAATACCAAGCACTTATCGACCATTTCTGCAAAATAAAAAAAGCAATCGGATAATAAAATATCATATCAACAAGATGAGCTCAAACAAAAACTACATGGTGTTTTCAGGTACTGCTACCAAGTATCTGGCTGAGAAAATCTGTCAAAGTCTAGGTTGTCCATTAGGAAAGCTTCAAATCACGAAGTTTTCTGATGGCGAGTTTGCCGTATCTTATGAGGAGAGTATTCGTGGTCGCGATATTTTCCTGGTACAGAGTACATTCCCCAACTCGGATAATCTGATGGAGTTGCTGCTGATGATCGATGCAGCCAAGCGTGCTTCCGCACGAACCATCAATGCTGTTATTCCGTATTTTGGTTGGGCTCGTCAAGACAGAAAAGACAAACCACGTGTGTCTATCGGTGCCAAGTTGGTTGCCGACTTGCTCAGTGCTGCAGGTATCAATCGTGTCATCACGATGGACCTCCATGCTGACCAGATTCAGGGATTCTTCGATGTACCCGTCGACCATCTCTATGCCTCGGGGGTCATCCTGCCCTATCTGCAGAGCCTGCATCTCGATGAACTCGTGATTGCATCACCCGATGTCGGTGGTTCAAAGCGTGCCAACACCTATGCCAAGTACCTCGGTTGCCCGCTGGTGTTGTGCAACAAGACGCGTGCTCGTGCCAATGTGGTGGCATCGATGCAGATTATCGGTGATGTAGAAGGCAAGAATGTAGTCATCATCGACGATATGGTTGATACAGCAGGTACCATCACCAAGGCTGCCGACATCATGAAGGAGGCTGGTGCCAAGACGGTGCGTGCCTGTGCTTCACACTGTGTGATGAGCGGTCCTGCCAGCGAGCGTGTACAGAACTCTGCCCTCGAGGAGATTGTCTTCACCGACTCCATCCCCTATTCTCAGCGTTGCGCTAAGGTCAAGCAGCTCAGTGTTGCTGACATGTTTGCAGAAACCATCCGTAGAGTTGTCAACAATGAAAGTATCTCTGACCAGTATCTTGTATAGTGCGCTGGCCATTGTATTGGTCAGTTGCCAGTCGAAGAGCTACAAGATTAGCGGTGTCGCTGAAGGCTTAGCCGATGGTGATACCCTTTTCATCACTTCTGATATGCTCAATGGTACCCCCAGTGATACCATCGTTATCCAAAACGGCAAGTTCTCATACGAGGGAACGGCAGACTCTACCTGTCTCAGCATGGTCTATAGTGCTGAGAAGAACGAGATCAATGCTGCCTTCATCAAAGAGCCCGGGCAGATCACCATCTCTCTCTCGGAGGTGCCTGGTGGTAGCCGAGTGGGTGGAACACCCTGCAACGATGAATGGCAGCGTCTGAACGACTCGGTGATGACTATTGGCAAGGAGATCAATCGCATCGCTGAGCATATCTATGGCAAGACTATCTCACAGGAGGAACAGGATAAGGGCATGGCTCAGATTGACAAGCTCAACGCCCGTTTTGCCAATGTGGTTATCACCACTGCTGAGAAGAACATCAAGAACGAGTTTGGTTACTTCCTGCTGACCTACTATCCTGAGGAGCTCATCGACAATGCTACGCGCAAACGTCTGATTGAGCAGTTGCCCGACGAGATGCGCCAGCGTCCTGCTGTCAAGCAACTGGAGGCTACCATCAGCCGTAGTGAGAAGACGGCCAAGGGTGCCAAGATTGCCGACTTTGCCCAGGCAGCTCCCGATGGTAGTGAGCTCAGCATCATGAGCGAGGTGGCGAAGAACCGCATCACCATCATCGACTTCTGGGCATCATGGTGTGGTCCCTGTCGCCAGGAGATGCCTTTCATGATAGCCCTTTATAATGAGTATAAAGACAGTGGCTTGGGTATCGTTGGTGTCTCTCTCGATCAGGATAAGGACTCATGGCTGACAGCCATCAAGAAGCTGGAGCTTCCCTGGCCTCAGATGAGCGACTTGAAAGGTTGGGACAATGCTGCTGCAAAGCAGTTTAACATCACAAGTATTCCTCACACCATCGTAGTCGACCAGAAGGGTGTTATCCTGGAGCGTGGCTTGCGTGGTGAGGTACTCAAAGAATTTGTTGCTGAGCAGCTGAAATAACTATAGCTGCGAGAAATACTTCTTGCCTTTGAAATAATACTTCCAAAGGATTGAGAACGTATAATGCTCTGGTATATCGGCACTGACACGTGTGGCCTGAATGGTCTGGCGGTCGGTGTCGAATTCTTTTCGCCAACGCTTGAAGGCTCTGCGAGCACGGTAGATAGCTCGGAAGTCACCTACGTTACGGTTGACGATGAGCGTCTGCCAGGCTGCCACATAGTCCAACAGCCAGCGCCAGCGCATCACGTGATGCAGCTCATCGTCCGACAGACATTTGTAGAGCATCGTAAGATTGTTGCGGAAGTTCAGGAAGGTCTTCATTGGATTCGACTTGGGCAACGTGCCCCCACCGACATGATAGACATAGCTCTCGGGCAGACAATACAGCTGACGACCACGCAGGCGTAGGCGCCAGCAGAGGTCAATCTCCTCACAATGGGCAAAGAAACGACCATCGAGTCCACCCACTTCCCAATAGTCTTTCGCACGTATCATCAGCGCAGCTCCCGTTGCCCACAGAATGGGCATTGCATAGTCGTATTGCCCGTTGTCGCGCTCTACCGTCTGGAAGATGCGTCCTCTGCAAAACGGGTAACCGTAGCGATCGAGAAATCCCCCACTCGCTCCCGCATATTCAAAGCTGTCGCGGTCGAAGATAGAGAGCAGCTTAGGCTGACAGGCAGCCACCTCGGGATGCACATCCATAAACTCGATCATCGGTGTCAGCCAGTGGTGCGTCACCTCGATGTCGGAGTTGAGCAACAGGTAGTATTCGGCATCTACCTCCTTGAGGGCCTTATTATAGCCCTCAGCGAATCCCCAGTTTTTCTCCAGCACGATGATGCGGCACTCGGGAAACTGTGTGCGCAGCAACTCGAGCGAGTTGTCTGTCGAAGCATTATCCGCCACATAGACGGTAGCTTCGTCGCGCGAATAGTTGAGTACGGTAGGCAGATACTGCGCCAGCATCTTCTCTCCGTTCCAGTTCAATATGACGATGGCTACTTTATCCATTTCAATGCTGTTTTATCATGATTGAAGTTCCCCAGACGAACATTGATCAACTGGTTGTCATACGCTTCGCTGGCTTGAGAGCCTGGCACTTCCACACGGATATAGTTCTTCGTGAAGCCGTGCATCGCCTTACCACGAGTGGCTTTCTCGAACAGCACCTCAGCCTCCTGTCCGATATGTCGTTCATAGAAGGCGTGGGTCTTCTGGTCTGAGAGTTCCAGCAGCCGCTGACTGCGTATCTTCTTGTCGGCATCGCTCACCACATAAGGGATGCTGAGTGCCGAAGTACCTGGGCGTTCAGAATAAGGGAATACATGCAACTGGGTGACGTCGAGGCCCGACAGGAAGTCATAGGTCTCTTCGAAACACTCGGGCGTCTCACCCCTGCATCCCACCATCACGTCAACACCGATAAAGGCATCAGGCATCACCTCCTTGATACGCTGTATCTTGTCAGCAAACAGCTGGCGGTCGTAGTGGCGATGCATCAGTTTCAGCACGGTATCGCTACCGCTCTGTAATGGGATATGATAGTGAGGCATAAAGGCACGGCTCTGGGCACAATAGTCGATAAGCTCGTCGCTCAACAGGTCGGGTTCCAGACTGCTGATACGATAGCGCTGGATACCTTCTACTGCGTCGAGGGCCTTCACGAGGTCGATGAAGCGTTCACCCGTCGTCTTGCCGAAGTCACCGATATTCACACCCGTCAGCACAATCTCCTTGCCTCCCTCCCTGGCAGTCTCTTCAGCCTGAGCCACCAGCGAGGCGATGCTGGGATTACGGCTGAAACCACGCGCATAGGGAATGGTGCAATAGGTACAGAAGTAGTCGCAGCCGTCCTGCACCTTCAGGAAGTAGCGCGTACGGTTGCCTCGCGAACAGCTGGGCGCAAAGCTCTTGATATCCTTTGTCTTCTCCGTATGGTAGGCCGCTATGCTGTTACGATTCACGAAACCATCCGAGAGATACTGGATGAGTTCAGCCTTCTCGTTAGAACCCAGCACAAGGTCTACACCCGATATCTTGCTCACACGCTCAGGCGACAGCTGGGCATAGCAGCCCGTCACCACCACAAAGGCTCCCGGATGCTGGCGCACCATGCGGTGAATGGCCTGACGACACTTATGATCGGCTACTTCAGTCACCGAACAGGTATTGATGAGGCAGATGTCTGCCACCTCACCCTTCTGGGCTGTCTGCACACCGAGTTCGCTGAGCATCTTGCCAAAAGTGGATGTCTCAGAGAAGTTCAGCTTACAACCCAACGTATAATAAGCAGCTTTTTTACCTTGAAAAGCAGAGCTGTCAATCATCTCTATATAATATATATATAATAAGGTGTGTTGTTTACGGGCACAAAGGTACGAATAAGCAAGAACAATACAAAACAAAAAGTGATTTTTTTTGTTTTTGTATTGTCGAGCGGAAGTACCTTCGAGACGTAGTCTCAAAGTAACTTCATTTTTATTTGAAAATCATGCATTTTGGGCAAATATTCAAAAGAGTGTAATTTTTGCACGAAATTTAACATTTCGTAATTCGTTGATTTACAGCGTTTTGCGAAAAAGTTACAAAAAAGGCTTAAAAAAATCAAAAAAATGCCTAACTTTGCAGCGTTTTAATAAACAAATGATTGTTTTACAGATTTAAAAAGCTTAGAAAAATGAAGAAATTAGTATTTATGTTCGTAGCTGTTGCAGCTATCTCTTTCGCTTCTTGCGGTAACAAGACTGCTCAGGCTGAGGCTGTTGATTCAGATTCAATCGCAGTAGTTGATAGCGCCGAGGTTGACACCGTAGCTGCTGATACTGTCGCTGCTGACAGCGTTAAGTAATTAACGAACAAAAATTGAGAGAAAAACACCGTCGGATGTGAATCCGGCGGTTGTTTTTTTATGTAGGAAATTATACGTAATATCGTATAGCGGCAATGGCGCTGTCAGATGCCTTAAAATACTCCTCCTTATCCAATTCATAAAAATCTTCGCCATTCACATTGACGCCTGATTGTACGAACTTGCAGAAGCGTTTCCACGTTTCAACAATATGACCCATCGGGGTACGAGTTTCTACTATCTGATTCTGGGATTCTGACGCTGGCGGACGGCCTCGAACATAAGGATGGCAGCAGAGACGCTGACGTTCAGGGAGTCGCCGATACCCAGCATGGGAATCTTGATATGCGCATCTGCTGCCTCACGCCACTTGTCAGTAAGACCTGTAGCCTCGGTACCCATCACGATGGCAGTGGGACTGACCATATCCGTCTCGTAGTAATAATGCGAATCCTGCAGTTGGGCGGTGAGAATACGGATGCCTTTGGACTTGAGCCATTGGATGCATTGCTCTGACGTGCAGGCTACTGTCGGGACGCTGAAGAAGGCTCCCACCGAGGCACGGATGAGGTTGGGGTTATAGAGGTCGGTCAAAGGGTCGCAGACGATGACGGCATCCACGTTGGCAGCATCAGCAGAACGCAGGATAGCACCAACATTGCCGGGTTTCTCAACGCTCTCTAGCACAACGACCAGTGGCTTCTTCTGCAACTTCAGGTCTTCCAGTCGTTGCTGTTGCATCTGTACCTCAGCAATGACGCCCTCAGTACCACCGCGATAGGCCACCTTATTATAAATATCGGCTGAGACGGCATATACGCTGGCACCATCAGCATGCGGTTCTTCCTCACCAAAGATTTCAGGACACCAGAATAGCGTATCGACCTGATAACCTTTGTTGATACAACGTTCTATCTCGCGACGGCCTTCCACCACGAATAGTCCGCTATTGCGGCGCTCCTGCGACTTCTGCTGTAGCTCTATCAGTCGCTTGATTTTCGGATTCTGTGCACTTGTAAGCCGTTCCATAATTATGAATTACGAATTACGAATTATAATTCTTCGCACTCTTTGAGCCATAATGAGCTGCAGGCATCGCTGGGCATACGCCAGTCGCCACGTGGCGAGAGCGAGATGCTACCCACCTTAGGACCGTCTGGCAGACACGAGCGCTTGAATTGCTGCGAGAAGAAGCGACGGCAGAAGGTGGTCAGCCATTTCTTGAGGGTTTCCTTGTCGTAAGCCTTACCGAAGGCACGCTGTGCCATCACGAAAATCTTGGCAGGACGGAAACCGAAGCGTAGCATATAGTAGAGGAAGAAGTCGTGGAGTTCGTAAGGACCCACAAGGTCTTCCGTCTTCTGCTTGATATTGCCCTGCTCGTCAGCAGGTGTCAGCTCTGGTGATATGGGGGTATCAACGATATCGATGAGTGTGTCGTGCTCAGCAGCAAATGCGGGTAACTCAGCCATATAGCGCACTACATACTGGATAAGTGTCTTGGGGATGCCTGCATTGACGCCATACATCGACATGTGGTCGCCGTTATAGGTAGCCCATCCAAGTGCCAACTCTGAGAGATCGCCAGTACCTACCACGAGGGCTTCGAGCTTATTGGCAAGGTCCATCAGGATTTGCGTGCGCTCGCGAGCCTGAGAGTTCTCGTAAGTGGCATCGTGCTTGGAGGCATCATGTCCGATATCCTTAAAATGCTGGTTGACAGCATCGGCAATGGAAATCTCCATTTGCGAGATGCCCAACAACTGCATGAGTGACGTCGCATTGTCGTGCGTACGATCACTGGTTCCGAAACCTGGCATCGTGACACCCACAATACCCTTACGGTCCAAACCGAGCTTATCGAAAGTGCGCACGCAAACCAACAGGGCCAATGTAGAGTCCAAACCACCGCTGATGCCAACAACGACGTGTTGGCAGTTGGTATGCAACAGGCGCTTAGCCAGTCCTGCAACCTGAATATTGAGGATTTCCTCACAGGTGTCGGCCATCTGAGCATCAGCCGGTATAAAGGGATGCGGATCAATATCGCGAGTCAGTTCGAAGGGATGTATCTCTGTAGTCTTAGCGTGTATGACCTGTGCATGGGCATGACGCTGGGCATTGATGAATGTCGAATTACAATGGCGATCGGTACGCAGGCGCTCTACATCAATCTGAGCGGTTTGCAACTGAGGTTGGAACGAGAAGCGGTCACCCTCGACGAGCAACTGTCCGTTCTCGAAAATCATGGCGTTGCCACCATAGACGACATCCTGAGTCGATTCGCCAAAGCCACTGGAGGCATAGACATAGCCACTCATCGTGCGGGCACTCTGCTGAGCCACCAACGAACGCAGGTAGGCATGTTTACCCACCAATTCGTCGCTGGCAGAGAGGTTGAGGATGATTTCTGCACCAGCCATCGTCAGATTGTTGCTGGGAGGAATCGGCGCCCAAACGTCTTCGCAGATTTCCACGCCAAACTTCACGCCACCGCTGGTCTGGAACACCTTGGGTTCGGCAGACAGCGTCACTGGCGTTCCTGCCAGATATAGTTCCGTAGGATTCAGGTCCTGTGACGAAGCAAACCAGCGCTTCTCATAGAACTCGTTATAGTTAGGCAGATAAGTCTTGGGAATCACGCCGAGCAGTGAACCGCTCTGGATAACAGCTGCACAGTTGAGCAGCAATCCACCGGCCTGGACAGGCAAACCAACCACACAGATGATGTCAAGTTGGCGAGTGAAGTCCAGCAACATGAGGAGTCCCTCTTCGGCCTTGTTCAGCAGCAGTTGTTCCTTGAACAAATCCTGACAAGTATAGCCCGTCAGCGATAGCTCAGGGAAGCACAGCAGTTCTACGCCCTCACTGGCAGCTACTGCTATCAGTTTCTCCATCTCTTCGATGTTGTACTTTACGTCTGCTACCTTCACCGCAGGTACTGCGGCACCAACTTTTACAAATCCGTATTTCATAGTTCTATTTTTAAGCGTTAGTTTTATATGATTAAGGGATTATTAAAGACGAGTCTCCATAGCTCAGGAAGCGGAAATCGTGAGCCAGGGCATAATCGTAGATGTGTCGCCAGTCGCCCTTGACAAAGGCACTCACCAGCAAGAGCAATGTGGACTGAGGCTGATGGAAGTTGGTGACCAACATCTTCACGATTTTATATTCATAGCCAGGAGCGATGATAATCTGCGTAGAGGAATGCAGCACGGTGAGCTCCTTGCGAATCATCCAGTCAAGCAGGGCCTGAAGGGATTCCTCACTCGTCACTCCACTCTCCACACTCCTCACTCCACACTCCTCATATGGCTCCCACTGGTTGACGTGCAACTGTTCCTCAGAGATATCAGGATTCTGCATCACCTTCAGTCCCATATAGTAGAGACTCTCCAGCGTGCGAACACTGGTAGTACCGACAGCTATGGCATGACCTTCGTGGGCTATCAAGCGCTCGATGGTATGACGGCGCACAGCGATATACTCCGTATGCATGTCGTGCTCGCCGATAGTGGCACTCTTCACGGGTTTGAAGGTACCGGCACCAACGTGGAGTGTCACCTCCTCACGCTCGACACCACTCTCATCAATGTCGTGCAACACACGATCGGTGAAGTGCAAGCCAGCGGTAGGAGCCGCCACGCTACCCTTAATCTTCGAATACACCGTCTGGTAGGTGGTCAGGTCACTCTCCTGCGTCTCGCGGTTCAGATAAGGCGGAATGGGTAACTCGCCCATGACGTCGATGACCTCAGCAAACGATACTCCCCCATCCCATTTCAAATCAATCCATTGGCTGGTCCCATGTTCCCCACGACGCTCGGCAACCACCGTTACCTCCTGGTTTTTCACTCGGATGGTACGACGCAGTTCACCCTCCTTCCACTTCTTCAGATTGCCCACCAGACAGAGCCACGCACATTGCTGGCGTGTCTGGAACATCTGTTCGTAGTCAGCAGGACTGGCAGGTTCCAACAGGAAAATCTCAATCAGCGCTCCCGTTTCTTTACGGAAGTGCAGACGAGCCTGAATCACACGGGTATTGTTGAACACCATCAATGCCCCCTTGGGCAGGTAATGAGGCAGGTTGTAGAAGATATCCTCACCGACCTCTCCCTTATTGTACACGAGCAGTTTGGAGTGGTCGCGCTCAGCCATCGGAAACTTGGCAATACGCTCATCGGGCAGCTCGTAAGAATAGTCACTAATATGTATTTCTCTTGTATTCACGCTGCAAAGGTAGAAAATAATTATGAATTATGCATTATGAATTATAAATTTTTAGTACCTTTGCAGCCCGTATGAATAAGGTATTAGTTTTTATAAGTCTATTTTGGATAGCACTGGGGCTCCAAGCACAGGAGCACGAGACACCGAATGCGCAACAGGCTCGACGTCTCTTCAACGAGACATTCCAGATGATTTATGGCGAACAGGGATCACAGCTGCATTACAAAGTAAATATCATTGGTATCTACAAGACCGAAGGCACCATATGGACCAAAGGTAAGAAGAGTAAGTTTATGGATGAGAAGTACATCGCGTGGAACGATGATGTGACCTACTATCGCTATGAGCGCAAGAAAAACCGTGTGGTAGTCTACGATGCCCACTCTGACGAACGCGACAAGTATGCCACGAAATTCAAGTTCAATCCCGACAACTACACCTACAGCATCAAGGACTCGAAGGAGGGCTATTACATCACGCTGAAGGCGAAGAAAGGTGTCTCTGGCATCAAAGAGGCGCGTTGCCTGCTGGATAAGAAGAACCGCTATCCTGTGAGTGTGCGCATCAAGCTGGGCATCTTCCACACCACCATCAAGATCAGCGACGTCAAGATTGGCGGCATCACTGATGATCTATTTGAGTTCCCCAAGGAACAGTACAGAAACTGCAAATTCGTTTACAAAAATTAGAACAATTCTTCGTGGTCGTAGCGAGGCATGCGGCGTATCAGCTTATGGATAGCCGCCTGTGCCATTGCTTCGTAGGCACGCTCGCTGGGATGCAGATGATCTCCGCTATCGAAGCCCTCGGCAAAGGCTTTCGGATTCGTGATACTGCGTACGGCAGCATCAAAGTCGATGCATCCGTCAAAGATGGGTGACGTGCGCAACCACTCATTAAACTGCAGTCGCATTTTTTCGCGGTCTTCATTATAGGTACGCCATCCGAAGATGGGCAACAACGTGCCGCTCCATACTTTCAATCCCATCTCTTTAGCGGGCTTGACGTAGATGTTTTCTACCCCACTCTCCATCTCCTCTACCGTAGGCAGGTCGCTCCAAGGGCGGAAGGGGTTGACATCGGTACCTACAGGGTGAATGATGTCATTGATGCCATGCTGGATGATGACATCCGTAGCGCCTGCCACGTTCATCTCAATGGGAAAGCGCGTGGCACCTTTCAGACCATAGGCTTGATAGGTGATGCAGTCGTACTGACGCAGGATGCGCGTACCACTGACAGCCCGTCGGATGATGGCAGCATTGGTGCCGAAGGCTTGCTGAGCCATATAGTCAGGCCACGACTGAGCCGTGATAGAGTCGCCATAGCACACGATAGCATGATTTTCAGCCGATGTCAGCACGTCGATGGTATTCAGGAAGTAGAACCAATTGGTATGGCGCGACAGGTCGAGAGGCAACTCGTCGGCCTCGGCATAGTCGCCATAGGCATAATAGCCCTTCGATAGCGGACCTGTAACGAGCGTACCGCTATTCATCTGCGTATAACCCTCGAGATAGAAGCTCACCTCTATCGTATCACCCCGATTGACACTATAGCTGACAGCATCGCTCTCACGCTCTGTGCCAGGCAGGAGACAGGCTGAGCGCTCGCCACCAAACGTGATGACGGTATGACCTACGAAGGCTTTGGCGATGGTCACTGGTTCGGTGCCTGTCAGATTTGAGAAGCGAAAGCGCAGCATCGTTCCACTAAAGCACATTCTGATGGGATAACGCAACGTGAGATCCTTGGCGTAGATTGCCTCGCGACGATTGGTAATCGATGTGGCATTGCCCCAGCAGGCCACCCATTTTATATTGTCTGTCATCATCATTCAGGGTTGGTTTTGATTAGTGTAGTGGTGTCAACGGATAGATGATATTCACAATGAAGATATTGGCCGCAAGGATGATGAAATTCATTAACAATCCGATGCGCATAAAGTCGCTGAAACGGTAGCCGCCAGGTCCATAGACCAACATGTGGGTCGGAGAACCGATAGGTGTGGCAAAGCTACTGCTGACGCTAACCATCAGCGCTATGAGGAAAGGATAAGGCTCGTAGCCCAGTTTCTCTGCAGCCTCGTACATGATGGGGAAAAACATCGCTCCTGCTGCTGTATTGGAGATAAACTCCGTAATAAAGGTTCCTACCAGACAGATAGCCGTCATCACCACAATAGGATTGGTACCACAGACATCGAGGATGCCGAAGGCCAGACGTTCAGCGATACCCGTCTTCTGAATGGCAATTCCCAAGACCACCGAACCAGCAAATACCATCAGGATTTCCCAATTGATAGCCTTCATGGCCTGGTCCACATTACAGCATCTGCAAAGAAGCATCGCTATGGCTGCCAGGAAGGCACACTGCAGGAGCGGAATGATATTGAGTGCCGAAAGCACTACCATCGTAATCATGATGGCAGTAGATACAGCGGTCTTCTTGCCGATGTTAGGCACCTGGTCGGAGTCAAAGAACTGCAATTGTGAAGAGAGATTACCCGTGTGGATATTGACACGTGGCGGACACTCGAAGAGCAGCGTATCACCAGCCTGCAGTTTAACCTCACGAGGCGACATCTCGATACGTTTTCCGCAACGGGCTACAGCCACCAGAATCATGTTATTGTCCTTTTCAAACGTGCTACCACCAATCTTTTTGTTGATCAAGCTACTGCCAAAAGTGACATAGGCGGTGCGCAACTGGCGGTCTCTGTCCACCTCACTCATCGTGAACACATGGTGATCGGCATTCACCAATCCGTGTGTTTCCTTCAGATCGAGAATCTCATCAATCTGTCCAGCAAATACCAGACGATCACCACCAAGAATAGGCTCATCATCGATAGCTGGCGACACCATCTCGTCGAAATGGATGATTTCTATCAACCTACCGCCTCGCACTTCACTCAGGCCGGCTTCTTTGATGGTCTTACCGATATGCGGATTATCCGAAGGCACCAACAGTTCTACGGTATAGTCGCTAGTTGACTCGAATGCACTCTCAGGAGCCTTGCGATCGGGCAACAGCTTGCGCATAGCAATGATACTCAGCACACCGATGAACAAACAGAACAGGCCAGGAAGCGTGGTTGTCAGTACATTCATAGCAGTACCCGTATGTTCGGCATACAGACCAGAAATAATCAGGTTGGGAGGTGTACCAATCAGCGTACACACACCACCCATACCCGAAGCGTAACTCAGAGGAATCAGCAGTTTCGAGGGTGTGACATTCAGCTTCTTGGCCCATATCTTGACGATACCAACAAACAATGCAACGACGGTGGTGTTACTAAGGAATGAACTCAACGCAGCTACAGGCAGCATCAGTCGGACCACAGCATTTGAATAGCTTTGGGGCTGTCCCAACAGGTGTTTCACAATCCATTGCAACACGCCCGTATGCGTGAGACCTGAAACGACCACAAAGAGTACACCGATAATGACTACAGACGTCGAGGCGAAGCCCGAAAAAGCCTCTTTGGCATCAAGCACACCCGTGACAAAAAGAATGGCGATGGCACCAAGAAATACGATGTCTGCACGGAGCTTGGTGAACAGGAGCACCGTGAACATAGTAAGTACCGTAGCGATAGTAATCCAGGCATAGAGGTTAAACCCCAGAAACATAATTGAATCCATAATATCTATCAATGAATTTTAGCATTGTTATTCATTAATCGAGTGCAAATATAATAAATAATGTGTCAAAACGTGTCAATTTATCTCAAATATTTGGAAAATTATGTAGTAATTTGTACTTTTGCTGCGTCTAACTGACGAATTCTTTATTACAACAAATATGAAAACAACAATGAAAATCCTCAGCCTCTCATTGATGCTGATGTGTGGAACGACCGCTTCTGCACAACTAAAGGGTTACGACAAGGCCAACATGAACCTTGACGTAAAACCAGGTGACGACTTTGTGGAATATGCCTGTGGCAACTGGCTCAAGACGCATCCATTGCGCGACGACCAGATGACCAACGGTGCCTTCCTCGACCTCTACGAACAGAATCAGAAGCAGATTCAGGAGATGATTCTGGAGTTTGCTACCAAGCCACAGGAGAAGGGCTCGCTAGGTTATAAGATTGGTACGCTCTACAACCAAATGATGGACACGCTGAAGCGCAACGAGCAGGGTTTGGCTCCCATCATGCCGTATATCGACAAGATTCGTGCCATCAAGGACCGCAAGGAATACCAGCGCGTCACCGCTGAGATCGATCGTCGAGGCGAGAGCACAATGATGTATGCCTGGGGTGCTGGTGCCGACATGCGCGATGCTGACAACAATATCGTGAGCATTTCACAATCAGGACTCGGACTGGGCAATCGCGACTACTACTTCAACGAAGACCCGCAGACACAGGCCGTTCGCGAGGCCTACAAGGCTTACGGAAAGCGTCTGTTCGTAGCACTTGGCTATGACGAGGCCAAGGCCAGCGAACTGGTGGAGAAGGTATATGCCATCGAAAAGCGCATCGCCTCAGTCAGCTACGATATGGTGAAACTGCGCGACATCGACGCCAACTACCACAAGATGACCTACGACGAACTGGTGCGCGACTTCCCAGGCATCGACTGGCCCACCGTATTCTGGGTGACGGGATTCCCTGTTTTCCAGCAACTCGTGGTAGAACAGCCCGAACCGCTTCATGAGGTCGAGAAGATACTGGCCGATACCCCACTCGAAGATTTGAAGGCCTATGCCGAAGTACGTATCATCTCTGGTGCTGCCTCTAGTCTGACTCAGGACCTGCGTCGTTCTTTCTTCACCTTCTCACAGGCGTTGACAGGTAAGCCTCAGGATGACCCACTGTGGAAGCAGGCTACCGCTCTCGTCAATGGTGTCTTAGGCGATGCTATTGGTAAGATGTACTGCGAGAAGTATTTCCCAGAGTCCAGCAAGCAGCGTGTACTCACGATGGTTCACAACCTGCAGACTGCTCTCGGACAGCGTATCGATGCACTCGACTGGATGAGCGATGCTACCAAGGCAGAAGCTAAGAAGAAACTGGCTGATTTCCATATCAAGATCGGCTATCCCGACAAGTGGAAGGACTATAGCAAGATGGATATCGACGACCAGCTCTCACTCTATGAGAACCTGGGCAATGTGAGCGAATGGAAATGGATTGACGCACTCAACCGCAAGGTCAACAAGCCTGTTGACAAAACCGAGTGGCACATGACACCACAGACCATCAATGCCTACTACAATCCCACTACCAACGAGATATGCTTCCCTGCCGGTATCCTCCAGCCTCCCTTCTTCGATGTCGAGGCCGACGATGCACAGAACTATGGCGCCATCGGTGGTGTGATTGGTCACGAGATGAGTCACGGCTTCGACGACCAAGGTAGCCAGTTTGATGTTACGGGCAACCAGCGTAACTGGTGGACAGCTGCTGACAAGGCTGCATTCGACAAGCGTTCTGCCCGTCTGGCCGACTACTTCTCTACCATCGAAGTCATCAATGGCAAGAAGGTTAACGGTAAGCAGACACTAGGTGAGAACATTGGCGACAATGGTGGTTTGCACATCGCCCTGCAGGCATTCCATAATACGGGTAGCAACCAAGTCATCGACGGTCTCACTGCTGATCAGCGTTTCTTCCTCGGATGGGCTCGTGTATGGGCCAGCAACAACCGCGAACAGTATATGGACCTGCTGCTGAATCGTGATGTTCACTCTCCCAATGCCGTTCGCGTCAATGGTGCCCTGCCCCAGATTGACGAGTGGTACGATGCCTTCAACATCAAGAAGGGCAAGCTGTTCATCCCCAAGAAGAAGCGTATCAGAATCTGGTAATTCGCCCATTTTCTTTGACAGGTAAAAATAAGGAATCCCGAGCACTTGATGGTACTCGGGATTCTTGCAGTTTAAATTAACTGATGATATGCTTTACAGCAGATTAATCTTCAGTTGCAGGAACTTCAACGTCTACGTCGGCTTCGTCCTCAGCAATCTCAGCCTTAGCGGCCTCAGCCTTGGCAGCAGCGGCAGCAGCCTCGGCCTTAGCGGCATCAGCAGCAGCCTTGAGCTCAGCAGCGTTCTCGGCAACAACCTTAACGGGAACCTCAACGGTTACCTCCTTGTGGAAGTGTACGAGAGCTACGAAGTCACCGACAGTCTTAGCTTCCTTCATGGTGATGAGCTTGCGATCAACCTCCTTGCCCAGCTTCTGGAGCTCCTCGGCAACCTGGTTGGCACCTACTGAACCGTAGAGCTGACCAGTTGTGCTGACCTTAGCGGCAATCTCAAGAGTTACGTCCTTCAGTGTCTCAGCTTTCTTCTCAGCCTCGGCCTTGATAGCGGCGAGCTTGTGAGCCTGCTGCTTCAGATTCTCAGCGAGAATCTTCTTGGCCATAGGAGAAGCGATAACGCCCTTACCCTGAGGGATGAGGTAGTTACGGCCATAACCTGACTTGACGTTTACGATATCGTTCTTATATCCCAGTCCGATAATATCTTCTTTCAGTATAATTTCCATAATGCGTCTCCTTCCTTATTATTTCATCATGTCAGTTACGTAAGGCAGCAGGGCAATCTGGCGTGCACGCTTTACAGCCTGAGCCACGCGGCGCTGATACTTCAGAGAGGTACCTGTAATACGACGGGGAAGAATCTTACCCTGCTCGTTGAGGAACTTCTTCAGGAACTCGGGATCTTTGTAGTCGATATACTTGATGCCGCTCTTCTTGAAACGGCAGTACTTCTTCTTCGTGGTGTCGATAGAAGGAGCATTCAAATAACGGATTTCTGATTCTTGTGCCATAGATTAAGCCTCCTCTTTTTTACCAAGTTTGTTACGACGCTTCTCAGCATACTCGATGGCATACTTGTCAAGCTTTACAGTCTGGAAACGAATGACCTTCTCGTCACGACGATAGGCGGTATCCAGCGTCTTAATCACTGATGGCTCAGCCTTGAACTCTAACAGGCAGTAGAAACCTGTAGATTTCTTCTGAATAGCATAAGCCATCTTCTTCAGTCCCCAGGTCTCTTCACTCAGAATCTCAGCACCCTTATCGGTGAGAACCTTCTTGAATTTAGCGACCGTTTCCTTCATCTGTTCATCAGACAAAACGGGAGTCAAAATGAAAACGGTTTCGTATTGA
>CADCBH010000047.1 GCA_902799655.1 uncultured Bacteroidales bacterium | reverse complement strand
ATAGGTTTATTTTTGCTGGCGAATAATCCAGTAAAGGCAAAAAGATTGGAGGAAGGAAACGACACGTCGAAAGTTAAGACCCTTAAGGGCAAACAACTTAATGAGGTGACCGTATCAGCACATCGTGTTGGCAGGGTAAAGACTAAGGGCATTGGCAATACGGAGATGATTAATGCTACAGAATTACTGCGTGCCGCATGTTGCAACTTGGGTGAAAGTTTTACCACTAACCCGTCAGTTGATGTAAACTATGCTGATGCGGCCACTGGTGCGCAGCAGATAAAACTGCTTGGTCTCAGCGGCACTTATGTGCAGATGCTGACAGAAAATGTTCCGAACTACCGTGGAGCTGCCTCTCCCTTTTCCTTGGGTTATATCCCAGGACCATGGATGCAGAGCATACAGGTATCGAAAGGTGCCTCATCGGTAAAGAATGGCTATGAGAGTATCACGGGCCAGATTAACGTAGAGTTCAAGAAACCGCAGGCCACACCTTTTGCAGATGCCAACCTCTATTATAACAGTAAAGGAAAACTGGAAGCGAACATTGGAGCCAATCTGCACCTGAGTAAACGTTGGCGGACAGCCCTGTTAGGACATTACGAGATACTTAATAAGGCACACGATGACAATGACGATGGATTTGTTGACTTGCCAAAGGTTCGTCAGGGTGCTTTACAGAGCCGATGGGCATGGATGGGTGATCACTATGTGTTTCAGGCCTCTGTCAAGGGACTGAAGGAGCACCGTGAAGGCGGACAGATTGGTCATCATGCGATGGCAGAGCATCCCTATCTGATTGACATCACCAATGAGCGCTACGAAGCTTTTACCAAAAATGCCTATATATTCGACAAAGAACGCGCCACTAACGTCGCTCTTATCTTAAGCGGCTCACTTCACCATGAGAATGCCGAATATGGCCACAAACTCTACAACACTGACCAGCGCAACGGTTATGCCTCGCTGATGTTTGAGAGTGACTTTGGTGAGCATCACAATCTCTCTGTGGGTGCTAGTCTAAACCACGATTATTACGACCAGCGATACAAACTCACTAACGATGGGGCTGAAAAAAATCAGCGCGACGACGAAACCGTTCCCGGCATCTACGCACAGTACACCTTTAAGCTGGGTGACAAACTGACCCTCATGGGAGGTCTTCGCTGGGATCACAGCAATATCTATGGAGGATTCGTAACTCCACGTGCACACCTGAAATATTCTCCAAATGAAATCGTGACTCTTCGGGCCTCAGCAGGTAAAGGCTATCGCACGAATCACGTGTTGGCTGAAAACAACTTTCTCCTCGCCAGCGGACGACAGGTAATTATCGATGATAATCTGGATCAGGAGGCTGCGTGGAATTACGGCATCAGTGCAAACATCAACATCCCCATAGGCGAGAAAAAACTGGAACTGAATGCAGAGTATTACTATACAGACTTCCAGCATCAGTTGTTGGTTGATCTCGACAGTGATCCCCATGCTGTTCACTTCACCAACCTGCAAGGTGACAGCTATTCACATACCTATCAGTTGGAGGCTACATATCCGTTCTTCCGAGGATTCACACTAACAGCCACCTATCGCCGTACCAACGTAAAATCCACTTTTGGAGGTGTGCTTCGCGAGAAGCCCCTTACCAATAAATATAAAGGTCTGTTGACAGCCTCTTACAAGCCTGGACTTGGAAAATGGCAGTTTGATGCCACACTACAATTGAATGGCGGAGGTCGTCTGCCTGATGCTTACACCACAGATGATGGCAGCCCTTCATGGGACAACAGATACAAAGGTTTTGAGCAGTTAAGTGCTCAGGTGACTCGTTTCTTCCGTTTTTGGAGCATCTATGCCGGAGGTGAAAACCTCACGGGCTTCAAGCAGAAGAACCCCATCATAGCAGCCAATGATCCCTGGGGACAGAACTTCGACTCTACAATGATCTGGGGCCCAGTTCATGGAGCTGTCTTTTACATTGGTGTTCGACTGAATTGGAATAAAATATAATTAGTATTAACCCATTAAACTATTTAAAAGATGAGAGCAAAAGCATTATTAATCGCGCTGGCAGTCACTTTAGCTTGTACCGCCAAAGACATCAAAACAGTTGTACTGAACACTGCACCGGAAATGCATTGTTCTAGTTGTGAAAACAAGATCAAGTCAAACATCCGTTTTGAAAAGGGTGTGAAGGACATTGTGACCAATTTGGCCGATAAGACTGTAACTGTCACCTACGATGCCGACAAAACTGATGTTGATAAAATCATCGAGGGTTTCAAAAAGATTGATTATGTGGCAACAATAGCCACACCAAAAGCAGAGGGTGCTCCCCAGGCAGAACAGAAGAAGGGTGGCTGCTGCGGCAGTGGTGGTTGCAAGTGCGGTTCAGCTAAAAAGCCAGAACAGGCCAAAGCTAAGCCTGCAAAGAAGAAAGAATGTTGTTGCGGTTCAAAGAAAGCAAATCCGGAAACAGCAGCCAACGATGGTTCTGTAATTAAGTTCAAGGCAACACAGATGAGTTGTGGTGGTTGTGCGAACAAAGTAAAGAAATTGCTGACAGGTGTTGACGGAGTGACAGATGTTGCTGTTAATCTGGAATCAAAGATTGTTACAGTCAATTATGATAGCCAGAAAACAGATGCTGCAAAGATCCAGGACAGTTTCAAGCAAATAAACTATACGGTAGAGGAAGTCCATTAATAGCTTTCAGCTGTGAAGAAATGGGGGCGGCTTCTATCTGAAGCCACCCCTCAGTGTTTCTATACCAAACACATGTGATACAATTTACCTTTACGGGGGTATTTCCCATATAATGAAATCACCGTACCTTTGCACCATGAAGTTTAAATATATCAAATTATGAGTAAAAAGAGTTATTTTTTTATGATAGCACTATCGCTGGCGACCTTGCAACTCATGGCACAGACATATACCATCAATTCGCCGCGGTTTGCCCGACCATTGGTGGAGAAGTGGATCGAGGAATATGCAAAAGTGGAACCCAACGTTCATTTTCGATTATTGAACGGCTGCGGTTGTACGGAAGAGTCTGCACTCTACATACTGCCATACGGCAAGGGAGACGAGGAAACTGTTGACCACGGAATCTTCTTCGCAGAATACGCCATACTACCATTCACGGCGTCCAACTCCGAGGCGGCCCAGATATTGGGAGGACGCAAGTTCAGCAACCGTCGCCTAAGCAGCATCTTCTTCGAACAACAGACCTATGTACCAGAAGAGGAACTTACGAAACAGGAGAAAAGACAGAAGCGTCTGGTCATTTATAGTGCCAACAATGGGGCATCGACAACCGACCCTTTTGCATCATTCTTCAACGAAAGCAAGGATAACCTGCGCGGAAAAAGAATTTCCGGTGACGACCTGTTCTTGAATACCGCCGTCAAGAAAGACCCATTGGGCGTTTCATTCAATGCCCTCTCCAATCTTTATGACTTGAACAGCCGACAGCTTAAAGAAGGGCTCTCAATTGTACCACTTGATACCAAGCGGGAGATTGCGGACGCGTTTTTAAATCATGCAACCCTCGACACCATGATAGAATTACTCGAGCAATATTCAGCAGATAATATTCCTGTCGGGAAAGTGGCACTTGCATACAAAGGGCTTAACAAAGATATACAAGGTTTCCTGACATGGATCTTGACATCGGGGAGACAGTTGAATCACCACTATGGGCTTTTAGAAATAGACCATCAGTTAGCGCAGAGGCAGATTGATGCCATCAACACGGAACTGATAGCGCAAAACAGGTAAAAAGAATCAGTATAACAAAACTTAATTAGAATGAAAAAACAGGTATTATTATTCGTGGCCATTCTTTCAGCTCTGGCCACAGGGCTGAATGCGCAGGTCATCAAAGGAAAGATTGTCAATGCCGACCAGGAGCCACTGATTGGTGCCGTTGTGAAATTGGCTGGTAATAATAAGGCTGGAGCATCGACAGACGTTAACGGACAATTTGCACTGAACGTTGGACGTAGCGTGAAGTACCCCATCCAGTTGAAGGTTGACTATGTGGGATATGATCCCTACGACCTCGACATCTATGAAGAGACATCTGACGTAGGCACTATTGTGCTGCGTACAGAACGTTTCTCCTTAAATGAGGTGGTTGTTGTGGCGTATGGTCAGCAGAAACGCCGTGACCTAACAGGCGCTATCAGCTCTGTGGATGGCAAGGAACTTCTGAAGAACCCCGTCACCAGTCTGGAGCAGTCGCTTGAAGGCAAACTAAGCGGTGTGCAAGTGACACAGGCAACTGGCGCCCCTGGTGGAGCAGTGAGCATCAATATCCGTGGAACAAGTAGTATAACGGCCGGTAATGAGCCTCTCTATGTAGTTGATGGTTTGCCCGTAGTGACCAAGGATCTCTCCGACGTCGGTGGCTATCAGGGAAACTCGCTGAGTGGAATTGCTGATATCAACCCCAACGACATAGCCAGCGTAGAGGTTCTGAAGGATGCCTCAGCAGCAGCTCTTTACGGTTCACGAGCATCAAACGGTGTCATTTTGATTACAACAAAGAAGGGTGCTGCTGGCCGTACGAAGGTGACACTTGACAGTTACATAGGCTTCCAGAATCTCCAGAAGAAGTTGAAGTTCCTGAATGCCTCGAATTATGTGGCTGCCCGCAATGAGGCTATCGACAACTATAACACGTCATTAGGACTGTCACCTGGTGATGCTGCATTCAAACAGCATGTGACGGCAGCTGTACCCGGAGCAGACACAAACTGGTTGGACCAAATCACACAAAACGGTCTGCAGACGAGCCATCAACTGACCATCTCTGGCGGTAACGACCGAACACAGTTCTATGCCTCTGGTGGCTACTATAAGCAGGAGGGTGCCATCATCAACACCAGCTATGAGCGCTACAACTTGCGCACAAACATCGGACACCAGTTGAACAAACGCATCCATATTGATGCCAATATTGCGCTCAGCACCTCAGATACATGGCGTGCCACAGGCGACGGTAATATTTACTCACCATGGAGAAACGCCCTCTTTGTGTCACCCGACTATCCTGTCTATAACGAAAGTGGCGCTTACAGCAGTGTCAACACTGGAGGCAGAAATCCTGTACAACTTATCAAAGAAGAACCCCAATCCTCGAAAAAATATCGCGCTCTTGTCAATCTGAAGGGTTCGTTACTGATATTACCTGGGCTCTACTATCACCTAAATCTCGGTGGAGACTATAATATCCTACACGAAACACAGGTGTGGCCCTCTACCTCTTTACAGGGAGCAAGTGTCAACGGTGAAACCGTTGATGGCCGTGCCTTTACTTTCACAAACCTTGCAGAACATACCATCGACTATAGTCACACTTGGGCAGCCCTCTCACTGAAAGCCCTTGCCGGTTATAGCTATCAAAAGACGACAGTCGACAATGCATATGTAGATGGTATCAATTTCGTTTCTCCCTCACTGATTTATCTGGATTCGGCTGGTGAGATTACCTATGGTGGATCCTATGTGGAGAAGAATGCCCTACAGTCGCTTTTCGCCCGTGTCAATTTGAGCTATTCAGACCGCTACTTGCTGGAACTCTCTTTCAGAAGCGATGCCTCTTCAAAGTTTGCGCCCAACAAGCGCGTAGGCTACTTCCCTGCTGCTTCAGCGGGTTGGCAAGTATCACAGGAAAAATTCTGGAAGGAGAATAAAGTTATCAACGACCTAAAAATTCGTGCTAGTATCGGTTATACGGGTAATCAGGAAGGTATCGGTAACTACGAATACCATCAGACTTATTCTGCCAGTGGTATCAAGTATAATGGCAATTCTGGCTACGGTTTCCCCACCTATAAGCCCAATCCAGATTTGACATGGGAAAAGACCCTGCAATATGACTTTGGTTTTGATGCAGTCTTGCTGAACCGTCGTGTTGAACTGATCTTCGACTGGTATAAGAAAGATACGCATGATCTGTTGCTTACCCATAGCATCAACTCGCTGAGTGGCTATAGCAGCACGACCTCTAACGTTGGAAATATCACTAATACGGGTGTAGAAGTGGGCATCACCACTCACAATTTGACAGGCGCCCTGAAATGGGATAGCCACCTGAACTTTACCTATTCAAAGAACAAGGTGACAGGCTTAGTGAAGAATGCTGAAGGCGAAGAGCCCTACATCACTACAGGCTATTGCAACATTCTGCAGGTTGGTGAGCCTATGGCAGCCTTTTATATGATTCAAGCCGATGGTATTTACCAGACGAAGGAGGAAATCCTTTCACAGCCAGGCGGACAGGCACTCTGGGACAAAGGGATACGTCCTGGTGATGTTAAATACTACGACAAGAATGCCGATGGAATCATCAACTCTGAAGACCGTGTCATAAGCGGCTCGCCTTTCCCGAAAATATTCGGCTCACTGTCGAACAATTTAAGCTACAAAGGGTTTGATTTGAGTCTTGACTTGCAGTACTCATTGGGCGCAAAACTATATGCTGCCTGGAAATACACTGGCGCAGGCAATCAGGGTGGTCATACAAGTGGCTATGCCATCCTGGAATCAGAATGGGAGGATCGATGGACTGAGAGCAACCCCTCTGGTGACAAACCCCGTGCTGTAGCTTATGGTGCTGCTTATGAGAATAATAATATCAACTACACCACACGCTATCTGCAGAATGCAGATTACCTCAAGATTCGTAATCTCTCCATTGGTTATACGCTTCCAGTGGCCGTTACCAAACAAATTGGTATAAGTAGGCTACGTCTCTATGCAACGGTGCACAACCTCTATACCTTCAGCAGTTACGATGGTTTTGACCCAGAAGTTGCCATGTTCCCCAGTCGTACGACCTATCGCGGCTATGACTCAGGTTCCGTACCACAGCTCCGCTCATATGTATTTGGTATTAATTTGTCGTTCTAAAATTACAGGAGGAAACAAATATGAAAAAGAAACAGATATTTATTACATTGACATCACTCGTACTGACTGCCTGCAACCTCGACTACTATCCCACAACAGCAGTCAGCGACAGTTCGCTCACAGAGTCAGACTATACCAATCTTCTGACAGGCGTTTATGATGGTGCCCAAAGCATCAAAATCAATATTGACGATATCGCTGCCGATAACCTGACAAGTCCAGGATGGTGGCCTGACATTGATAACAACGGCCAAACAGCCAGTACAAGTAGTGACATCAATTCACTTTGGAACAGTCATTACAAATATGTACAATTGGCTAATAACCTCATCAACCTGATAGAGCGTACAGGTTCTCCTAGTCCCTCTCAGATTCAAATAGAAGCCCAGGCTCGTGTTATCCGCGCATGGCTCTATGCCCGTATAGCCCAACATTGGGGGGATGCACCGCTGTTGTTGGAAGTCACCGACGGGCTAGTAGGACGTAATCCTGAGGTGGAGATTTGGAAGCAGGTCATCAATGATTTGGAATTTGGCGTACAGAATGCTCCTGATTTTTCCGACAAAGGTTATGTCAGCAAGGTGGCTGCAAAGGCACTTCTTGCGCGCACCTTACTTACTGGTCCTTCAGGTGTACAAGACAAAACTCGCGCACAACAACTTGCCGAAGAGATTATCACCTCGGGGCAGTTTCAGTTGGCTCCCGACTTTGCTGATATCTGGCATGCGAAGTCTTCCAATGAGATTATCCTGCAATGGACCAATCTAAATGGCGATTCCGGTTCCGATGGCTGGTTCATGCGTTCCGACATCGTCAATCTCTACGAAGCAGAGAATGGGGCCGGCTCAGCTGGTTACGGTGAACAAGGACGCTATGAAAACATCGTCGATCAAGCCGCCTTCAATGCCTTCGAGGAGGGTGACCTCAGAAAAGCTCCTACCGTGCGTCATCTCAAATTGGCAGGCGGCGCAGAGACTTGGGACTGCGTAAAATATCCAAGTTATAATGCTGCGGATCCTTGGCCTGTCGTACGTATCGCAGAACTCTATCTGATTTCTGCCGAAGCACAAGGATATCCCGCAGGCGTAGAGCGACTGAACCAGTTACGTCAGATGCGTGGTCTCAAAGCTTTGGTGACAGGCACAGACATCACTGCTGACAACTTTATTGACAGGATTATGGCAGAGCGCCGAGTGGAGTTTTATGCCGAAGGATTCCGCTGGTATGATTTGCGCCGCTGGTTCAATTCTGGTGAGGCTGGCAAAAAAGCTGTTCTTGCTTTCCGTAAATATCAGCCCGGTGAAGCAGCTGGTAGTCGTCCACAGGCTTCTGAAACCATGCAGATTGACGATGACGGGCACAACCTGCTATGGCCTGTTCCTCAAACGGCTATTGATAATGATCCGAACCTGCTTCCTCAGAATCCTGGATATTAATAAATAAGGTACATTATCATATGAGATTTAAGTTAGTGAATGTTTGCATTGCTGCTGTCTTGTTGACAGTGGCGATGCCTTTGCGTGCAACCAACGTTGTCCCAGTGCCCCACATAGAAGGCCAGAAGCTACTGTTGGATATAGAGGATACGGTTTTTCACCGTGAGTATCTTTTGTCATCCTGTGTGTCGAAAACTGATCATTACAAGTGGATGGAGGTAGGCACACGTCCGTCGACACTCCACGTACGCTTTGAGAAAGTCGGCCAAAGGGTATATCTGCGCCGTATCAACAGCACCGTTGTTGGAAATCCATCTGATACATTATCTATCCAGTCCATCCGCGACAACTATATGGACGGCTATGCGATATCACTGCCAATAGAAAAAACGGAGGGAAAGGGGCGTATCACCGTTGATGCAACAGAACTATTTCTCACAGACCATGTGCTATCGCCTTTTTCTTGGTGGTTTAAACAGGCTAAAGTATCCCTTCGCTCTGACTTAAGTCATCTCTCTGCCTGCAAATCATTCGATGATAATTTCAGCATCCGTACCGTTATGTCGTTTACCCATGACCAGCCAGATCGTCATCGTCCAGCAGTATGCTCTGCCGAGGTGGTAAGTAGTCTGCTACTGCTTCCAGAAAAGAAGATGCGCCCTCGTCTGGCCGATTCGAGGATTGGGCTCTTTACAACTGACAAGAAACTGGTGGATTTTGACAAAAGTGACTATATCAAGGATATCGAATATGTGGAGCGCTGGCGAATAGAACCATCTAATTATAACGCATGGAAACGAGGCGAAATAGTCGTGCCCAAGAAACAGATTGTTTTTTACATCGACAACGCTTTCCCAGAGTCTTGGAAAGAGCCTATCAAGAAAGGCATACTGGACTGGAATGATGCATTTGAGCGTATCGGTCTGAAAGAGGTGATTGCTGTGCGCGACTATCCTACTGAAGATCCAACTTTCGACGAGGATAATCTCAAGTACAGCTGTATCCGTTATATCCCAACAGACAGAGGGGGTGCACAAGGTCCCAGCTGGGTTGACCCTGCAACGGGCGAAGTACTCAGTTCTTCTGTTTATGTATGGGGATCGATGCCGGAAATCATGAACCGTTTCTGCTATGTACAAACAGCCCATGCAAATCCTGCCATCCGCAATGGAAAGTTCCCCGAGGAACAACTGGCTGCTACTATCCAATTTACCATCGCCCATGAGATAGGTCACTCCCTGGGATTAGCCCACAATATGGGAGGCTCATCTGTCTATCCTACAGACTCACTATTGAGTGCAGATTTTGTAAAGCAACATGGACTGACAGCTTCGACGATGGACTATATTTTTTACAACTATATTGTCCCTATCGGCAATCAGGACATTCCTCTTATGTCTACCCGCCTAGGCGACTACGACCGTATGCTTGTCAACTACATCTACTACCCGACAGACCCGACCTCGGATGTCGTAGCCGATCATGCTGAAGTACAAGAAAGGCTAGACGTTGACCTGCAGAATCCCTATTGTCATTATGGCAAACAACAATGGGGCAACAAATACGATCCATCGGCCCTTATATATGATTTGGGTGACGACCCACAAAAAACAGGTAACTTGTCTATCAATAACCTGAAATATGTGCTGGCTCATTTGGAAGAGTGGTTGCCTGGAGGTGACCATACTATATTAAGAGAAAAGTTGTATGAGTCGATATTAGAACACTATGAGACGCTTCTCCGCAGCGTCATCCATCAGGTAGGAGGTGTTCGTGTCAACATCATAGATACTCAGCGCAACCAGCAAGCGGAACCACTTCCACGACAATTACAGCATGAGGCCCTCAAATGGGTAGCGCATCAGTTGCACCAGTCAAATTGGCTCAATAACAGGCAGTTGTTGTCAAGTCTGTCCATGTCTGCACAGTATTCATCCAAGATGCTGAGTACTCTCAGTGGGGAGATTGTTCAGATGGCACAAAATGTCGCCTTATCGTCAAGCCTGTCAAAAGCCCCCTATACATTGACAGATTATGCAGAGGACATCTATTCTCTATTTTTCGCTATCCCCCATCCTACTTTTGAAGACAAAATTGTTCAACGTGCCATGCTATCGGCTATCAACAAAGCAGACAAGAAAAAGGCTGATATAGACATTAGTCTATTCAGTGAGGAAGACGGAACTTGGAGTTACCTTCGCCAACGGATCAACCAACTCGCCCAGCAGAATGTCCGAAAAGACTCTGTCAACCAACAGCATTGGACCATCATTAATAAACTGACAGAATAGTCAAAAAAAGTCTGTCATCTTGTACAATTGCCATTCAAATTTCGTACCTTTGCAGCGATGAAGACAACAGTGATTTGGATTGGCGCACTCGTAATAGGCGCAATATTAGGTTTACTCGGGCTTGGATGGCTCGACGAGGTGATGAATTTCGTGGCGACAGTCTATACGCGACTGTTCCAGTTGCTGGCGGTGCCTACGATTGTGTTGGCGGTCATCACGACGTTTGCCACCTTCGGTTCGAAGGGCTCTGGCAGGATTTTCGGCCACACGCTCACCTATACCCTACTCACCACCATCGCTGCAGCTGCTGTTGGAGCTATACTCTATGTACTTATCGCTCCAAGCAATCTACCTGCAGGAACTGCACTTGAATGTTGCGGGGCTGCCGCTGCACAAGGACCCGACGTGACCTATAGCGATCACTTGCTTAGCATCATCCCCAACAATATCGTCAAGCCATTCCTCGAAGGCAATGTGCTCTCGCTGCTACTCCTGGCCTTTGCCATCGGCATCGGACTGTCGAAGTTGCCTGAGTCCGAGAATAAGGCTGTCGTCGTAAAAGGATTGCTGGGACTTCAGGAGCTGCTCTTCCTACTGATTCGCGGACTCATCTGGACGCTGCCCCTCGGCATCGTGGCTTTCTCAGCCCAACTGTCGGCACAGGTGTCTGCAGGTGTGGTGGCCGATTCCATCGGCAAGTATGTGCTGGTGGTCTTGGGTGGTAATGTGATACAGTTCTTCGTCGTGTTACCATTGTTCCTGCTATCGCGAGGGCTGAACCCCGTCCATGTGCTGGGCCGTATGATGCCTGCCGTACTGATGGCTCTCTTCACCAAGAGCAGTGCTGCCACGCTGCCTGTGACGATGGATACCGCCGAGAATCGTCTGGGGGTCAAGAAGAATATCGCCCGTTTTGTGCTGCCCATTTGCACCACGATCAATATGAACGGCTGTGCAGCCTTTATCCTCGTCACCTCGCTCTTTGTGATGCAGAATGGCGGCACACCGATCACATGGACAACCATTCTCTTGTGGATACTCATCTCCGTCATCTCTGCTGTAGGCAATGC
>CADCBH010000046.1 GCA_902799655.1 uncultured Bacteroidales bacterium | reverse complement strand
TGTCCCTGGCAATAGGCTCCCATACGCAGCTCAGCATTCTGCTTTTCGCGCCAGATATCTGATGAACATTGGGATATACCTATTATATAATTAGGCTTATGACTGGAGCAGCCCACCATTGTGAGAAGCAGACCTGCCAATAACATCCAAACCAATAATAATCTCTTCATCGTAGATATACATTTGTTTAGTTCGCTTGCAAATTTACAAAAAATTCATCAAAAAAACGTTCATTATCCCTATTTTTGTTGCAATGAACGATTTTTTATAGAATTTGCATCATAATTTACACGAAAAGAGAGAGAAATAACGTACATTTGTAGCAAATTTAAACTTAAAACAATAAGACTACGATGAAAAAGAGATGTTTGCTAACAACACTGATGACTCTGATGCTGATCATGACGGTCGGAGCACAGGTGAAGCCTATTGTGCTGGGTGACAAGCACGCCATGTTGAAAATGGAGCGTGGCTCCCGCTATCTGCTGTTACCCGTACAGGAGTCGGAAGACATCGCTGCGATTGCTGTGTTGGACAACCATAACAATATGGTTCAACGCATCAATGTGAAGCTGGCTGTTGACCGCGTGGACTATTATGTACCTTATGAACTGAAGGGTGCCTGTCTCATGGATATCGAGTTCCACGGAGACCGTCGCCAAAAGGGCGCTGTAGGTGAGTTTGCCTGCTGGAGAGAGATGAAGTATTCCAATACGTTCGACACAAAGAACTATGAGCACTTCCGTCCCGCCTATCACCATACCCCACTCTATGGTTGGATGAACGACCCCAACGGCATGTTCTATAAGGATGGCGTATGGCATCTCTATTACCAATATAATCCTTATGGATCACAGTGGGAGAACATGATGTGGGGCCACAGCACCTCTAAGGACCTGATTCACTGGGAGGCTCAGCCACTGGCTCTCGAAGCTGACTGGTTAGGCTCTATCTTCAGTGGCTCATGTGTGACCAATGGTCATGAAGTCATCGCCTTCTACACCTCGGCAGGTCATCACCAGACACAGTCGATGGCGATATCGAAGGATGGCGGTCGCACCTTTGAGAAATACAACGGCAATCCCCTTCTGAGCGCCAGTGACGTACAAGATTTCCGCGATCCTAAAGCATTCTGGAACGAGGAGGCTAAGGTATGGAACCTCATTCTGGCTGCTGGTCAGGAGATGCGCATCTATTCGTCAAAGGATTTGAAAGCATGGAAATACGAGTCGTCGTTTGGCAAGGAGTATGGCAATCACAGTGGCGTATGGGAATGTCCCGATCTGTTCAAGATAGACAACAAGTGGGTTCTCATCTGCAACATCAATCCTGGCGGACCCTTTGGCGGTAGCGCCACGCAGTATTTCATTGGTCAGTTCGATGGCAAGAAATTCACCTGCGAGTCGATGCCGAAGGTGACGAAGTGGCTCGACTATGGTAAGGACCACTATGCTACGGTCTCTTTCTATAATGCTCCCGAGAACCGCCGTGTGGTACTGGCATGGATGTCTAACTGGCAGTATGCCAACCAAGTACCCACCAAGCAATTTCGCAGTGCCAACTCTATTCCCCGCGACCTTGGACTGTTCCAGTTTGCTGAGGAGACCTACGTAAGTGTGGTGCCCTCAAAAGAGATGCTGGCAGTGCGCGGTCAGAAGGTGAAGAAGCCAACAGAGACCTGCGAGATTGTCATTGACATCAAGAATCAGGCAGAGATTGTCCTGTCTAATGCGAAAGGTGAAGAAGTCACCATGCGTTATGACGGACAGAAGCAGACCTTCACGATGGATCGCACCAAGAGCGGTACCATTGATTTCAGTGAGGCATTCCCCTGTGAGACCATCGCTCCGACCTACGGACAAATCAAGCAGCTGCGCCTCTTCATCGACCGCTGCAGCATCGAGGCATTCGACAGTGATGGCAAGATGACCATGACTAACCTTGTATTCCCCTCAGAACCTTACAACACTATCAAGGTAAAGGGTGGAAAGGCAACAATTTACGAAATTAATTATTAAGCAATATTATGGCTAAACAAAACAAGACAATCTATCTCATCCCCGTCATGCTCTGCTTCTTCTGCATGGGCTTCGTGGACTTGGTAGGCATCGCCTCCAACTATGTGAAGGCCGACCTGGGTCTCTCTGACTCCGTGGCCAACGTATTCCCTTCGCTGGTGTTCTTCTGGTTCCTCATCTTCAGCGTTCCTACAGGCATGCTGATGAACAAGATCGGACGTAAGAATACGGTGTTACTATCACTGCTGGTGACTGTGGTATCACTGTTGCTGCCACTCTTTGGCGAGACCTTCGGCATCATGCTGGTAGCCTTCTCACTGCTGGGCATCGGAAACGCACTGATGCAGACATCACTGAACCCGCTGGTATCTACAGTGATGGGAGGTGGCAACCTCGCTTCTACACTGACCTTTGGACAGTTTGTCAAGGCCATTGCCTCGTTCTCAGCACCCTATCTGGCTATGTGGGGCGCTACAATGGCGATTCCCGAGTTTGGCTTGAACTGGCGCATTCTGTTTGGCATCTTCTTTGTCGTATGCGTACTGTCAACCATCCTGCTGTTTGTCACACCTATCAACGAGCCCGCCTCAGAGGGCAAGCCTTCTACATTTGTTGAGTGCTTCAAACTGCTGGGCACTCCCATCGTGCTGTTGTCCTTCTTCGGCATCATGTGCCATGTGGGCATCGATGTTGGTACCAATACTACAGCTCCGAAGATTCTGATGGAGCGACTGGGCATGACGCTCAACGAGGCGGCCTTTGCTACTAGTCTGTACTTCATCTTCCGTACCATTGGCTGCCTGACGGGTTCGTTCTTCCTGCGCGTGCTGAAGATGCGTACGTTCTTTATCATCTCTGTTGTCATGATGGCGCTGTCGATGTGCGGACTATTCATTGGCACGGAGCAGTGGATGCTCTATACTGCCATCGCACTGGTGGGCTACGGCAACTCGAACGTGTTCTCCATGTGCTTCGCTACCGCTCTGGAGTCGATGCCCAACAAGCAGAACGAGGTCAGCGGACTGATGATTATGGGACTGTTTGGTGGTACCATCTTCCCGCTCTTCATGGGCTTTGCCAGCGATGCCATGGGACAGGCAGGTGCCGTATTGGTCATGGCTGTAGGTGTCATTTATCTATTCACGTATATCAAACAATTAAAAACCGCATAAATTATAAATTATGAACAAGCGTTATGTTGTAGGGCTCGGCGAGGCCCTGTGGGACGTACTCCCCGAAGGAAAGAAACTGGGTGGTGCACCCGCCAATTTTGCCTACCATGCAGGACAATTCCTCGGTTCTGACAATACCATTGCCATCAGCGCACTGGGCGAGGACCCCTTGGCTGAAGAGACTGTCGAGGCACTGAAAGAGCATGGATTGAACTACCTGATGCCCCGCGTGAAGTATCCTACTGGTACTGTGCAGGTTACCCTGTCGGGCGATGGTATTCCCGCCTATGAGATCAAAGAGAATGTGGCATGGGACAACATCCCCTATACTTCAGAGATTGCTGAGATTGCCAAGAATTGTCGTGCTGTCTGCTTCGGTTCACTGGCTCAGCGCAATGTCACCTCATGGTCAACCATCCGCCAGTTCCTGGACGACACACCAGAAGACTGCGTGAAGATCTTCGATATCAACCTGCGTCAGCAGTTCTATAGCAAGGATGTCATCGAGGAGTCGCTGAAGCGCTGCAACATCCTGAAGATCAACGACGAGGAATTAGTCGTCATCAAACGCATGTATGGTTATGATGACTTAGACATGCGTGGCATCTGCGAGAAAATGCTGGCAGAATACAACCTGAAGATGCTAGTACTCACCTGTGGCACTAACGGCTCTTATGTCTTTGCATCTGGTCTTACCTCGTTCCAAGAGACACCAAAGGTCACTGTTGCCGATACTGTCGGTGCTGGCGATTCATTCACAGGCAGTTTCTGTGCCGCCATCCTTAATGGCAAACCCATGGAGGAGGCTCATCGCATAGCTGTAGAGGTCAGCGCCTATGTCTGCACACAGAATGGTGCCATGCCTACCTATCCAGATACGCTGGTAGCCAAAGTGAAATAATTCAGACGCGGGACTATCCCGCGTCAACCTCCAATATAAAGACCGCTCAGGTTCATTCGTGATGCAGAAATTTTGTAAATTGACAGCATTTCGTCGATAAGATTGGGGCGAAATTTCGTTAGAAAATATTAAACACAGATGAAGATTTGGTGACATAGAAAACTTTTGCTAATTTCGCGACTCGGAATAAGAAAACTGTGGTCCTGTAGAGTTATGTGCAAACATCTCTGCAGGATTTTTTTTATTAATTAATATATCATAATCAACAAATGAAAAAACAGAAGGATTTCAAGTCGCAACTTCAGTTGTGGCCAGTGATGTGGGAAAAAACGTAAGTTGTGGGGAACTGGCTCAAAAGCTGGGTATTACCCATCAAGCCATGAGCAAGTTTATCAGCGGGCAAAAAGCCCCTTCTCTATGGCGGTTACATACTATCGCGGATGCGCTTGGGGTGCGTGTCCGCGATCTTTTTGTATAGATGCTGAAACCTATTGGTTGCTAAATCACGCTGCGACGGAAAGTTGTGGCGCGAAAGCTTGCATATGCCTTTTTCTCTTATTAACTTTGCTGCAGATTATTCATTTTGAAAACGATGGCAACGAAGAAAAAGAAAGAACGCAAGAAGAATTGGCAGGAAGTGTATGCCTCGGTAGAGGACATCCAGAACTTCCTTGCCGACCGTATCATGCTGCGCTACAATGTGGTTACCAGGCGGACGGAGTGTCACCGCCTGACGGACTTTGGCGACGAGATACCACAGGAGGTGTTGTGGGAGCCTATCTCCGACCGCGTGGTCAACAGTCTATGGCAGGAGCTGGCACTAGAGAAACCGGTGCGCATCCAGGATATGCAGCGCGTCATCGAGTCGGACTATGTGTCGAATTACGACCCGTTCCGCTTCTATCTGGAGCGTCTGCCGAAATGGAACGAAGAGAAGGGTGACTACATCCTGGAACTGTCGCTGACGGTGAATGTCAAAGGTGACGGTGACGAGCAGATCCTCTTCTACCAATACCTGAAGAAGTGGCTGGTAGCGATGGTGGCAGGGTGGGTGGAACCGGCGGTGGTGAACAACGTCATGCTGGTACTCATCGGTGAACAGGGGGCCTATAAGACGACATGGTTCTCACACCTACTACCACCCGAGCTGCAGCCTTACTTCTATACGAAGACCAATTCGGGCATGGTGTCGAAGGACGACCTGCTGACACTGTCGCAATACGGTCTGATGTGTTGGGAGGAACTCGACTCGATGCAGCAGAAGGAGCTTAACAAGCTGAAGGCGGCCATGACGATGCCGTCGATCAACGAGCGTGCGGCCTATGCCCGCTACCATGAGAACCGTCCGCACCTGGCATCGTTCTGTGGTACGGGCAATAACGTGCAGTTCCTGTCGGACCCGACGGGAACGCGCCGATGGCTGCCCTTCGAGGTGGAGAATATCGACAGTCCGCTGTCGTCGCCCTTCAACTACGAGGGCATCTATGCGCAGGCCTACAGCCTCTACTGCCAGGGCTTCCGCTACTGGTTCGACAGGACAGAGATAGAACGGCTGACGAAGCATAACCAGCAGTTTGAAACCTCACAGTCTGCCAATGAACTCATTGATGAGCACTTCCGTAAGCCTGTAGGCATTGAGGGTGGCGACTTCCTGCCAGCATCGCTTATCCTACAGCTGGTGGGTGGCGTCAACATGCGAGAGTTGTCTGCTGCCACATTGGGACGTGCTCTATCATCGATGGGCTTCGAGTATAAGTTGGTACATGGTGTCCGTCGCTATCGTGTCGTACGCCGTACAGAAGCAGAGAAAGAGCAACACCGCCATTTACAGGAAGTGGGTGGTGAGGGTGGGGAGGTGGAGTATTTTTTTCACTCTCCTCGCGTACGTCACGTGTACGCGATAACTTTTAGAATATTACTCCACCTCCCCACCCACTACACCCAGTAAAAGAGAAATAGTAGATAAAAAGTGAAAAAAATAAACGAAGATATGAAAGCAATGACAAGACAAGAACTGGCCGACAGAGCCGGAGTTGGTGTCAGAACACTAAGCAATTGGTGTAAGCCATATTCAGAGGAGTTGGAGCGCATGGGTATGCGACGAAATATGGTATTGCTACCACCTAACATCGTACGCTGGATGTCTGATAAGTTCTGCATCGATGTTGACGATGAGTGATGCAAGACCTAAAAAGGCATGCTTAACGTCTCATTCGTCAGTCCTCCTTTCCATAGGCACGGGACCCAGTTGAAGATTGAAGAGTTCAAGCACTTGGTTTACCTTGTCCATACGAACGGTGGGCTTGCCTTGCTCCAGTTCACGGACAAAGCGTAAGCCTACCCCCGACTTGTAGGCGAGGTCCTGTTGCGTGAGATTATATTCCTTACGCAGCTGTTTGATGGCAGTAGATAATCGTGTCTCGTTCATACCAATTATGCCTTTTCGGGCGCAATTTAGGTATTTTCCTTGAAACAAACAAGAAAATACCCCCGAAAAGGTATAATTTTAACTTTATTTGTCTATATTATACCCTATAGGGTCTTTTAGGACATAATAAAACCTTATAAGACCATATAAGGACAGATACGCCCTACAACGGAAAACGCCCTTCGCGAATGTAGTAATTTTGCAAGTGTTAAGGCAAGTGAGCTGAAGGTACGGCACTTTCGACCCGTGCTAACGTCATCTTTGAGGTGTTCCGACGTCATCTACGACTCGTTCCGATGATACTTTTGGGGGGTAAAGTATCGCATCTACGACCGCAAAGTGACGTACCTACGACCGCAAGGAACGTCAGTAACGACTGCAAAGCATCGTACCTTTCACAAGCCGCGACAAAGTTAAGTTTAAAGTGAATAGTTTATTGTTTAAAGTTTAAAGATTATGAGTCAGAAGTACATCAGATCAAAGAACAACAATTCGCACAATGCGAAGACGTACAACAAGTACTACGCGAAGCCCGTCTATGACGAGAAGTTCATCGAGACCGACGAGATTGCGGACTTCATCCAGACACAGGCCACGCTGAAGCGCAGTGACATCAAGGCCGCCCTCGACGAGCTGGGTGCCGCCATGAAACACTTCCTGGAGATGGGTCAGAAGATCCGCCTGACAGGCATCGGCATCTTCAAAGTCGGCTTCTCGAGCATCGGCGTCACGAAGGCTGACGACTGTACGGCATCGACCATCACCTCACGCCGTGTACTGTTCCAGCCGGAGACGGAGCGCATCGTGGTGGGCTCCAGTGAGAAGAACGGCAAGATCATCCAGAAGTACGTCAATGCCAAGACGCTGTTGAAGGAAGTCACCTTCGAGGAGGCGCATGGTATCAGTAACCCCTCTCCAAGCTCCCCCGAGGGGGAGGGAACCAATACCGGTGGTGGCACAACCCCAGGTGGCGGTGGTAACTCCGGTGGTGACTACAACGAAGGCGATTAGCCTACCCCCTGCCCCTCCCTAAAAGGAGGGGAATGGAGAGCCTACCCCTAGCCCCTCCCTAAAAGGAGGGGGACTGGGAGTCTACCACTCGTACCTCGTACCTCGAAAATAGATACTAACAAAAAAACGGAAGAACGATGAAAAGAGAAACAGTAAAGACGATTATTCAGATTGCGATTAGCATTCTCACAGCACTGGCTACCACACTGGGCATGGCCTCGTGCATGGGTAAGTAAGACGTTATGAGAACCATTACATTGATTATTATTCATTGTTCAGCAGTGAAACCCGACGAACTCAGTTCGGCGAAAGATATAGACAAGTGGCATAGAGAGCGAGGTTTTAAGTTCGGCATCGGCTACCACTACGTCATCCGTCGTAACGGAAAGATTGAGACAGGCAGACCGGAATGGATGGTCGGCGCCCACTGCGTGAACCACAACAGCCACTCGATTGGCATCTGCTACGAGGGTGGCCTCGACATCCGCGGTCAACCCGCCGACACACGGACACCTGAGCAGAAGGCCACGATGCGCAGGCTCCTGGAAGACCTTCACCGGCGCTACCCCCACGCCCTTGTCGTTGGTCACCACGACCTGAACCCCTGCAAGGATTGCCCCTGCTTCGATGCTGCCAAAGAGTATTCACAACTTACATGACTAACAGAAAAAAGCGAGCCGCAGGGCCCGCTTTTTTTGTTTGATGGCTGACAGAGGACTGTCCCGAAGAAATATGTTTTATTGTTAATAGTTCTTCCTTATCCACTCGATAATCTTGAGGAAGAAGGTAGCGGCCGAAGCCTCGTGGTTGGTCGTGCCGAGATCCTCTTTCGCTGTGCCACTGTAGTCGTCGACAAGTCCCTCTGTATTGATATGGTGATCATCAAGGAACTGCTTCATGGCATAGTAGTTATCCACGGGTACGACATCGTCTTTCGTATCGTGGTAGAGCATGATGTCGAAGTCGCTGCGGGGCGTCCAGCCGCTGGTGAGCGCATCGGCGCTGAAGGCCTCCTTGAATCGGAGCGACAGGGGGCTGCTGGCATCGAGGACGCCATCTGTGCAGAAGTCACTCGTATTTTTGGTCTTGATCAGCTCCTCGTCAAGAGCCTTACGCTTGTACTTCTTGCTGAGGAACCACTCATCGAAGTTCTTGGCCACGGGATCCTTCAGATAGTCGTGGATGTCGTAACCCAACTTGAAGAAGTGGTTGTAGGCCCAAAGCACATTGCAGACGGTGCTGGGCATCTCGGTGGCGCCCTTAGTGATAGCGTCATACATCGAGTTGATGTCGTAAGGACCATCGCCGATGAAGGCTCGCTTCACCTTCACCTCAGGATGACGCTCTGAGATCTCGCGCAGCACGCTCATCGAGGTCTGTCCACCTTCCGAATAGCCTGCAATGACAAAATCGTCGTTCTTCTTCACTTCCAGGTCTTCTATCAGTCGCTTGGCGGCAAGGTATGCATCGAGCGAGGCGCGTCCGTTGGCCCGTGAGATACAGTAGGCCTGCGGCTCATTCTCGGTGATGCCGAAACCGTAGTAGTCGGGGGCTACAACGATGAAATGTGTAAGGGCTGCTCCCGTTGGGAACTCGACGGCTCCACGCGACGGTGCCTGCGTGGTTTCATAGATAGTGAAGTGATTATATAGCAGGATGCCGTTGTAAGGCTTACCCTCTTGGGCGTATGACTTGTCAACCGTGATAGTACCGCTGAGTGTACAGGGATTGCCGAAGGGGTCCACAGAAGGATAGTTGAACACGTAGTTCATATAGTCGGGGAAGAACAGCACTGGGATACTGTCGGTAATGCAAGGCCGAGGAAGGGTAGATTTAGCCATCCAGTCCTGAATCAAATCGTTCTGGTTGGCTTCAGTTCTCTCAAGCGAACCTTCATGGGTTGCATTGCTGAAAGTGATACTACCCTGTGTAAGACTCATCATGATCTGACTGATATCGACAAAGTCGTTGAGATTCCCGTCATTGCCACTTCGTCTCAACCTATTGGCGGCGCGTGAATCCGGAGCTGTCAGGATGATATGTCCTTCGGCTGTCACCTGCCATTTGAACGGTGCATCCTTCGGACCGCCGTAAATCGCAAGCGGCTCGTTGAATTCGTCATCAAACACAGCCAGCGCGACATAGCCTGTATGGTCGGCTTTGGTCTCCACGGCAATCATCGCACGGTTGAAGGCCTTGCCGTCCTCGGTCACATCGTTGTAGACAAACTCCTCGCTCCATAGGCCGACAAGACTCTTTTCCATCTCTTGTTGGCCAGGGAATGTAGAATTGTCCGTCTTGTCTGTGCAGGCCCCCAGACCTAACAGGCACAGCAGAGCAATCATTAAGTAAATCTTTTGTTTCATAATAGTATTGTTTTAAGTTTCTTCTTGTTTTCTTTTAGCTTTTCAGCCCCAAAGGTAATAATTTTACCTAGAAAAAGCGACACGATGCCCGCACTTTTTCTGCCCAACCCTCCACTTTTTGCTAATTTTGAAACTCAATTGTAGATTTTGAAAGTCTAACGGCGATGAGATGGACTAGTTTTGAACAACCACCAACTTCAGGATTTACAAAAAAACGATTCGATTATTTGCGAATCTCAGAAATAGTTCATATATTTGCAGTTGGATATAAAACATTAGGACTATGAGTACCCAAGCATTGACCCAACAAATTGTCGATTACTTCAAGACACAGCCTGTCGTGAAGGTATGGATTTTTGGCTCCTATGCTCGTGGTGAGGAGAATGCCCAGAGTGATGTAGACCTGTTGATTCAGTTCGACCATAGCACACCCATTGGTTTGTTTTCCTATGCCCGCATGCATCGTGAACTGGAGGAGCGACTGGGGCGCAAGGTCGATCTTGTAGAAGAAGGAACTCTTCGTCCTGCCATTGCTGCTGCCGCTGCAAAAGACTTAAAGATGATTTATGAGAGAGGCGCTTAGAGACATAGACCGACTGCTTCACATTAAAGAGCGTAGTAGGAAATGTTATGAGTTTCCTTGAAGGTAAAACTTTCGAGGACATGAAGTCTAATGTCATGTGCTATCATGCAGTTGTTCATAACATCATGATTATTGGTGAAGCCGCAAACCTGCTCACTAAAGAATTCAGAGATGACCACCCGGAGGTCCCCTGGCGCGATATCGTTGACATGCGTAATGTGTTAGTGCATGGTTACTATACTACTAGCCCTATCTTTATTTGGGAAACATATACTAAGGATTTGCCCGTTCTTCTTCAACAGATAGAACAATATATCAAGGAAATGGAAGCAAATTCATAGAAAAATCGAATTGCGAAACCACACTCAGTACATATAGGTCAGAGATAGCAATGCCACACTCTCAAAGAGAAGCACTTGTGTCAGGTCCCTGACTCATTGGAATTATCAAATCATTATAAATAAATGAGGTATGGAAAAAACAAAAAACTACATCGAGAATAAGATGGCCAACAACATGACATCGTCAATGTTGATACACCCAGGCGAGATGATCAAGGACGAGATAGAAGCTCGTGGCCTAACTCAAAAGGAACTGGCCGCACAGATGGGTGTTTCCTATACTGTTTTCAATGAAATACTCAATGGCAAGCGCCCTGTTACAACCGAGTATGCTCTATTGTTGGAGGCTGCCTTGGGTACCAATGCCTCTATATGGATTGGGCTTCAGGCAGATTACAACATGCAGAAAGCCAAGCAAGACAAATCGTTTATGAAGCGTCTGGAAAACATCAGGAAGATTGCTGCTGTCTTTTAGCATCCAATAACTCATTGGTAATAGCCCCATGAGCGTTTGTCTCCCAGAGCGCTCAAGATAATTGGGGACAATAAATAGATCACGGGACTCTGATCTGTTCCAAAAGATAAAACCAGGAAACGGAAGTCCGCGCGGCTTCCGTTTTTTCGTCCGAGGCCCTCTCTTATCCCCCTGTGTAGGGGGAAGAAGGATAAAAAAGTGGGGGAAATAATAAAAATAGTTATAAAATAATTTGGATGGTAACTAGAAAATAGTTACATTTGCACCCAAATTTCAGTTACAAATGGGTACAAAAGAAAAATTAAGAAACCGTTTTCTGAAGATGCCATCGGATTTCACTTTCGATGAGATGCAACGATTATTGGAAGGATATGGTTACGAAAAGAGCAATAAAGGGAAAACCTCTGGATCCCGACTGATATTCAAGAATGGTAACAAGCGCCCCATCATGCTCCATAAGCCTCATCCTGGCAATATCGTAAAGGAATATGCCATGAAGCAGGTATTTGATGATTTGAAAGAAGCAGGTTTTATAAAAGAAGAGGATTGATTATGAATTCAATGACTTATAAAGGCTATTTAGGCTCTGTAGCCTATAGCGAGAAAGATCAGGTGTTCTTCGGTAAGATTG
>CADCBH010000045.1 GCA_902799655.1 uncultured Bacteroidales bacterium | reverse complement strand
GGGTAGCGACGGTTTTCTTTGCCATGCTTTAAACAGATTATTTAATCTCCTTGTGCACAGTCATGCGCTTCAGGATGGGGTTATACTTCTTGAGTTCCAGTCTCTCAGGGGTATTCTTACGGTTCTTGGTGGTGATATAACGGCTTGTTCCGGGCAGTCCACTCTCTTTCATCTCAGTGCACTCCAGAATCACCTGAACGCGGTTACCCTTTGCTTTCTTACCTGCCATGCTATTAGTCTCCTATCACTTTAATGTCCTTCCAGTCTACAAAACCTTTAGCAACAGCCTGCTTCAGGGCAGCGTCCAGACCTACTTTATTAATCATACGCAGACCAGCAGCGCTGATCTTCAACTGAATCCAGCAAGCCTCCTCTACATAGTAGAATTTCTTGCTGAACAGGTTTACATCAAAGCTGCGCTTTGTGCGGTGCTTTGAGTGAGACACATTATTACCAATCTGTGCCTTCTTTCCCGTAATCTGACAAATTTTAGACATTTCTATCTACTTTTTCTTTGTTCCTAAATATAACTTACTCCAAACAGGGCGCAAAGGTACAACTTTTAATTGAGAATTGAAAATTGATAATTGACAATTATTCCACTATTAACATTTTTTAACCTTCCACCTCTGTTTTATTCTCTGTTTTGAGGAAATCGAGGAACAATTGCATCACTTTATTGGTAGCAATAGCCAGGTTGATGTCACGTCCGTGGTCCTCTTGAATCATCATTGTGACCTGCTTGTCCATATTGCCGCATGCCAGCCAGATGGTGCCAATGGGAATTTCCTTGGGACCGCCCGTAGGACCAGCATAACCCGTTGATGCTAAAGCATAATCGGTATTGAGAGCCTTACAGGCTCCTACCACCATCTGCTTGGCCACTTCCTCACATACGGCAGTATGCTCAGCTATCACTTGTGCATCTACGCCCAGCAGTTTCTCCTTGGTTTCATCGACATACGAGATGATACCACCCTTGAAATATTTTGATGCGCCAGGAACAGCGATGATGGCTTCAGCGATACGGCCTCCAGTGCAACTCTCTGCCGTACCTACCGTCTTTTCCATTTCCCACAGCAGTTGACTGATTTCCCTGCTGATAATCTTACTTTCAAAATCCATAGTCGTTAATTGGTTTCAATGGTTATGTGTGTGTTATTTGAATGTCACTTTGCTGAATGCGGGGGCATCGATCGGACAGAACTGTTTGTCCAAATACTTGTAGTAGCCCACGATGCCTATCATGGCAGCATTGTCGGTGGTATAGCTGAACTTGGGGATATATACCGTCCAGCCATAGCGCTTGGCGTGATCGTGGAAGGCGTTGCGCAATCCGTTGTTGGCACTGACGCCACCAGCTACTGCCACATGATTGATGCCAGTCTGCTTCACAGCGAGCTTCAGTTTCTTCATCAGGATGTCCACAATCGTCCATTCCAACGAGGCTGCGATGTCCTCCTTGTGGTGCTCGATGAAATCAGGGTCTTCTGCCACCCACTTGCGCAGATTGTAGAGGAATGAGGTCTTGAGACCTGAGAAACTGTAGTCGAGTCCGGGGATGTGAGGTTCAGCAAACTGGTAGGCCTTGGGGTTGCCCTGACGTGCCAGTCGGTCGATGATGGGTCCGCCAGGATAGCCCAGTCCCATCACCTTCGAACATTTGTCGATAGCCTCTCCGGCAGCATCGTCGATGGTCTGCCCAAGCACTTCCATGTCGTTATAGGCATTCACCTTGACAATCTGCGAGTTACCACCGCTGACCAGCAGACAGAGGAAAGGCAATGGCGGCTGGTTCTTGTCGTCGTCGCTCTCCTTGATGAAATGGGCCATCACATGACCCTGCAGGTGGTTGACATCGATGAGGGGAATGCCCAGCGAACGGGCGAAGCCCTTGGCAAAGTTGACACCCACCAGTAGCGACCCCATCAGACCAGGACCGCGGGTGAAGGCGACTGCTGAGAGCTGCTCCTTCTGGATACCAGCACGCTTGATGGCCTCCGATACCACGGGTACCACATTCTGCTGATGCGCACGCGATGCCAGTTCGGGCACCACACCTCCATACGACTCATGAACAGCCTGCGAGGCTGTCACATTCGACAGTAGCACACCGTTTTTCAGTACGGCAGCACTCGTGTCGTCGCAACTCGACTCTATACCTAATATATATATTTCGTTCATTCTTTATATAGTATTGCTAGTATTACTAGTATTACTAGTTGGACTAGTATGCTAGTGGAACTAGTAACTCAATATTTCCACACCATGCTCTGTCATCAGCAAGGTATGCTCCCACTGGGCACTGGGCATCTCGTCTTCCGAGATAACCTCCCAGCCATAGGGATCGTCAGCATCCACGAAGACGCGCCATGTACCCATATTAATCATGGGTTCGATGGTGAACACCATACCTGGCACGAGCAGCATGCCTTCTCCATGCTGAGCGAAATGAGCCACATCGGGTTCTTCGTGGAACTCATTCCCCACCCCATGACCACACAGGTCGCGCACCACGCCATAGTGGTATTTGTTGGCATGCTTCTGGATGGCCTTGCCTATCTCGTTGACACCATGCCAAGGCTTGGCAGCCTCCATACCGATTTCCAGACACTCCTTGGTGACACGCACCAGTTGTTCCTTCTCAGGTGTCGTCTTACCTATTATAAACATACGCGAGGCGTCAGCATAGTAGCCATCGAGTATCGTGGTAAAATCGACATTGATGATGTCGCCCTCCTCCAGGATATCCTCAGCCTTGGGGATGCCATGACAGACCACCTCGTTGATGCTGGTGCATACGCTCATCGGGAACGGTTTGGTATCCTCATCGCCACCATAGTTCAGACAGGCAGGAATGGCGTTATGCTTCGCACAGTAGTCGCGACATATCTGGTCTATCTCCAGTGTTGACATACCAGCACATATCACTTTCTCCACAGCGTCCAGCACACCTGTGTTGACAGCACTCGCCCTGCGAATGCCCTCTATCTGTTCGGGTGTCTTGATGAGTTCGCGCGTAGGCACCTCCCATCCCTTGTTTTCCAAATACATGATGCGCTTATCCAGCTCCGTAGGCTGTTCGCCGGGCTTGCAGCGCCATCTTCTTTTCACCATATTTCCTTAAATTTGGCTGCAAAATTAATAATTATCGGGAGAAAATGCAAATTTATTGCATAATCTTTTTTCCACCGACAATATTAATGCCACGCTGCATGCCCTCTAAGCGCTGTCCCTGCAGATTATACACAGCATCCGACTGCTGCTCCTCCGTCACAGTTCTGACAGAGGTCGGAGCATCCTCGATAGCCTCGTATTCAGCCATCGCTGTTGCCATGCGACCATCCAGGTCAGCCAGCCGGTACAGACCATCGCTGTTGGCAGTCAGTCCTTCCACCGTGACAGGCATCACCATAGGAGGCACGTCGAGTGACAGCAAGCTGCGTCCCTGCAGCTGTGTGACAGCCTGATATACCAGATTGATGGCGACATAGTCATCCTGGCCGTCACTCCACTTCTCGAATACCAGCTTCGAGCCGATTGGCGTATGCAACTCCAGGGCATTCTGAGTCTCAGGGAATTTGAAGCCCAGGGCAGCACCGATGCTCGCCAGGTTAGAGTCGTGACCACACAGGAACATAAACTTACGACCGCTATGATTCAGCTCCTCACGGATGCGGCTCACTAACGGATATGACAGGTTGACAGCAGCAGCATGAGTGGTGAAGAGCAGTGCGTCGTACACCTCCTTCACAGCACAGATGGCTCGCCACTGCTCTGTTGTCAGTTCATGACCGAAGGCAGCAAAGTTCTCTGTCTCATAGCATTGCAGCACCAAGGCGTCAGCCACACTGTTAGCCAGCGTATAGCCACCAGTCATCTTCGGTTCGTTACCCTTCTCCAGCACAAACTGAGTATCGTTATACCAGAAGTGCGTGGTATCGTTTTTCGCTGCTGGCGAGTGCTCCATGTCTATCACCTGCTCCATCAGCGTCAGCGTAGCCTGCTGGGCATCCATCCACGCCTTCGGGCCACCGTTCATCACATTAATCTCACTGAGCACCTGCTGGCGATACGTATCGTTCATCTTCGTAAACTGTGGCGTGAAGACAGGATCCATCTTATCCTCCTGCAGCTTATGGGTAATCTCCACATTGGCAAAGGGCAGGAAACCGGCAGAGAAATACTTCGCTGTGGCAAATGTGCGCTGGCGCGAGTTGGCATAGAAGAGCACCTCGTCGCCCGTCGGACGGTAGTTCTCAGGCAGCAGTCCCTCGCTGACAATCCATTTGCGGAAGAACTGTCCCATCTCCGTCTCCAGCACACCACCGCGCAGTGACAGCTGACTGCTTTCAGACGTCCATTCAAACCATGCATTCGGAGTCACGCGCTTATAGTCGGCACCTCCCGATGAAAGTGGTGAGCGGATGTTATGACGGCTCATCACCACCACCTCCTTGAGTTTATACTTCGCATGGAATGCTTCCGAGCGTTTCGTCTGGGCCTGTACACTTGTTCCGCAGATAACGAGGATAGCGGACAAGCTCATGGTCAATGTACTTTTCATGAATCTCATATTCCAATAGTTTTTAGTTATTATTGAATGTCTATGAACCTATCAATTATTGATTTGTGCGTTTAAGTCGAATGGTGTAGTGTTTGGCATCATACGAGGATGTGGTCGAGCCATCTGTAGATGTTGTCTGCTTCTCTTGCCCCCAGTCGGTAAGCAGTCCCTCTAGGGTATTGCCGCTGAGAGAAGTAATCTTGATACTGTAGGCGATGCCTTGATAGTTGTCAACGGTCATGTTGATGCCATCGCTACTGATATCGTATTTGCCATTGATGTAGGTAACCTTCTGACGGTCAATCGACTTGCATATTCGCATGAAATAGGTATTGTTTAATCTAAACGCCAGCTCAGGGATGTCCAACCCGTTATAGTCGGCAGGAACAAGCCACTGATTGTTTTGATCCAAGATTTCAGACAGTTGCCAGCGGGAGTTTACAATCTTGGCGCGATACTCATCAGCTGTTGTTTCATCGCTATTGTCAATCTCCATGCCACACGCCATCAATAGAAGGCTGCATATGAGGACGGCAGGTAGCATACGAAATACCTTATTAATTTTATTATGATATGAAAATACATGTATTGTCATACATCTTACGGTTTTACTGTTTTTTTCGGCTGCTGACTAATGGTGTACTTGACACGCAGGCGAACAAAAGGTTTGACCTTGTCGTGCAGCTTCATATAGGTCTTGTTATGACCGCTTTGGCGCAGTCGACCGTAAAAAGGAACGGAAGCACCCAATCCGAGATTGAAGGAGAGCTCGCGGCTGGCTTGTATGTTGGTGAAGATGCCGAAGCGTTCAGACACTTGGCTGATCTCTACTTTCTCAGGCAGGTCGGCCACCTTGAGACGCAGATAGATCTTGTCGCTCTCCATCTCCATGCCAAGAGATAACCGCAGGGCGCGCGAGGCTTGATAATGGAGATAGTTGTTGATTTCCATGCAGCTGATACTCCAACGGTCGTTGAACTGGTGGTTGTAGATGAACATCGGATAGAGCGGCCATGAGACGGAAGTGCCGACCAGACACATAAAACCCAGACCCAGGTAGGTCTTCTGATTGCGCGTGATACTGAAGATACCACCTATCATGCTCGAGGCATCTTCAAAGCCATATTGCGAGAAATTGGCAGTAGCCATCGCCATCAGTGTGAAAGGCTTGCCTAGCCAACGCGTATTGTAGTTAGCCATAATGCTTCCACCATAGTGATGGTGTTCACGAGGCACATCGAACAACGGAGTGCCGTAGGTGTCACTGGCATTCAGTTCCTTATTACTATAGCGGTAGAACGGCGATACAGAAAGTGAAAACTGCTGGTTACCGAGCACCTTGATATTAGCTCGCACTCGCGCTGCCACACCGTGCTTCAGACGTCCTTCCTCCACGCGCTCACCATTGTCGTTTTTCCAATAATAGTCAGAATTGGTGGCACCATCGACATCAGCCGTAATACTGAATTTCTCACGAGGATCAGCAAGCTGGGCATGAGCACAGAGCATGCTAGTCATAAAGAATAGTGTAGCAAAAAATCTTAGATGACTCATGTGGTGGATTCTTTTTCCTTGTTTTGTTTGCAAAGATACGAAAACGGTCAGATATAGCCAAGAATAATGCTCATTTTTTATAAAAAGTATTGTGTAAGTCGGAATTATGTCGTAACTTTGCAGCCGTGAAACTGACAACGAAGAGACATATTGCCTCATGGAGTATGCTGGCCGTCTTTGTGCTCATGCTGATTCTGTCGTCGCTTCATGTCCACTATCAGGACACGGTGGCCGAACAGGACTGCAAGGAATGTGTACATCATCATTGTAACGGCCATCTGACTCAGTTCGCTACGAGCATGCACCAATGTGTGCTATGTCAGTTTCTCACTCTGCCATTCCTAATCGTTGCCATTGCTTCCTTTACCATTTTCCACAGGGTTAGCAAGGTTGCGGTTGATGCCCGTCAGCGTCATGTAGCTATAGGCTGTCTGGGCATTGTCGGCCTTCGGGCTCCACCTTATTTCTTTGTTTAGTCCATTATTAAGATTAAATCAAGAAATCAAACCAATCACATGATAGCAGAATTATTAGCTGCAGGGCTTATTGGCTGTGCAGCAAATGATACTACCGTTGTGCTTCAGGGAGTAACTGTAAGCGGACAACGGCAGAACGATTATCAGATGCGGACATCGCAGTCGACCATACAAGTCGGCCACGACTATCTGCAACAGCATTTTGCAGGTTCACTGATGCAAACGCTGGAAGGCATTCCTGGTGTGAAAGCCATGTCTATCGGCTCAGGACAGTCCAAGCCCACCATTCGCGGTCTGGGATTCAACCGACTGGCGGTAAGCGAGGACGGTGTGAAACACGAGGGGCAGCAATGGGGTGACGACCACGGGCTGGAAATAGACCAGTTCTCAATAGATCGTGCAGAGGTCATCAAGGGCCCTGCCGCCCTTCTCTATGGCTCGGATGCCATTGGCGGTGTGCTCAGCCTATATACCAACCATGTGCCTACCGAACCGCTCAGCGGACATGTGCAGCTTTTTGGTCGTTCGAACAACGATCAGATAGGTGTGGCGGCAAAGTTGGGTGGCAGGCTTGGCAAGTGGTTCTACCGTCTTGGCGGCACGCTGATTGACTATGCCGACTATCGTGTACCGACAGACAGCATCCAATACTATAGCTACTGGATCAAGCTGAAGGACGGCCGTTTGCGCAATACGGCAGGATGCGAGCGCGACGGCCACGTGATGCTGGGCTATGCCGGCTACAATTTCCATAGTGATATTCGCATCAGCGATAGCTACTCGAAGAGTGGTTTCTTCGCCAATGCCCATGGATTAGAGGTGCGCCTGAGCAATATTGACTACGACTGCTCGGCACGTGATATTGACCTGCCCTACCAATGGGTGAACCACCTGAAGGTGCTCAGCCATACCACATGGCAGAACGGTCAATGGTTTGTGGAGGGCAACCTCGCCTGGCAGAATAATGTACGCGAGGAGCACTCAGAGCCTGTCAGTCATGGCTATATGCCTACTCCCGACGGAACACTGGAACGGCGTTTCGTGAAGAACACTTTTACAGGCAACCTGGCGTTCAGAGTGGCGCTCGGCCATCACGAATTGCGTAGTGGTATTAGCGGAGAAGTGCAGCACAACCGTCGAGACGGCTGGGGATTTATTATCCCCGACTTTGAGACACAGAGTGCTGGTCTCTACGTGATGGATCGTTGGACGCTTAGCAGCCAACTGATTCTGAATGCCGGTATGCGCTACGACCATGCCCACACACATATCAACAGCTATCACGATTGGTACAAGACTCCGTCAGCCTCTGGAGAACAGATTTACATGGAGCGCTCTACGGATTTGAACCGCTACTTCAACAGCTTCACATGGTCGGCAGGTGTCAACTACACCACAGGTCTGTGGGTGGTGAAAGCCAATATCGGAAAGAGTTTCAGAGTACCTATTCCGAAAGAGATGGGCGCCGACGGCATCAACTATCATATCTTCCGCTATGAGCGCGGCAATGCCAATCTCGACCCGGAAGAGTCGTACCAGATTGACGCCAGCGTGAGTTGGACAGGCGATGTTGTTGAGCTACAGGTGGAGCCCTACCTGAATTACTTCCCCAACTACATCTACCTCTCGCCAACGTCTCAGTATGTCGAGGGTTTGCAGTTGTACAACTACACCCAGGCTCACGTGCTGCGCTATGGTGTAGAGGCACAGTTGACGTGGCACATGACGCCCCGTTGGGATCTCCACATGCAGGGCGAGTATCTCTATGCCCGTCAGAAGTCGGGTGACAAGAAAGGATACACCCTACCCTTCAGCACCCCATGGCGCTCGGATGTCACGCTGCGATACAAGTATCAGTGGCACGGTGAAGGCACCATCAGCATGAATGCCCATATCGTGGGACGTCAAGACGAGATAGTACCTCCCGAGAAGCCCACAGATGGCTACTGGACCTTGAACCTCGCAGCCACCAAGCAGTTCGACCTCGGCAACAGCAAGCTCAATATCGCGTTGCATGCCGACAACCTGCTCAATCGCCGTTATTACGATCACACCAGCTACTATCGTCTGATCGATGTGCCCGAACCAGGGCGCAATGTTTCGATGATGGTGGGAATAGAATTTTAAAATAATAATAAAACAATGAAAAAGTATATCAACATGAGCCTGATGATGGCTCTCACAACAGTATTCACATTCGGTTTCTTCGCTTGCGGAGACGATGACGTTACCAACAAAGACATGCAAAAGCCTGTCATCAGTTCAGAAGGCATCACAGCCAACCCCATCAACTGTCAGCAGTATTATCGTGGCGACGTCATTCCCTTCCACTACATTCTGAGCGATGACGAGGAGTTGGGTTCCTACAATATCGAAATCCACTCTAATTTCGACCACCACACCCACAGCACAGAGTCATCAGCCGATTGTCATTCGGGCGAGGAAGAGCACACCACTCCCGTCAATCCCTGGGTGTTCAATCATGACTACATCATCGAAGGCGGACAGAAGAGTTATGAGGCACGTCAGAATATTGACATTCCTACAGACATCGATCCGGGCGACTACCACTTCGTGATACGCGTCACCGACAAGACCGGCTGGCAGCAGATACTCGCCGTAGAGATTGAGATTGAATAACAGACACTATCTCTTCTTACCCCAAGTGAGCGCAGATAGCCTCCAGATACTGACTGTCGATAGCATCAAAGGTCGCCAGGTCTTTGCTGTCGATATCGAGCACACCCACGACTTCTCCTTCCTTTGAGAAGATGGGTACCACAATCTCTGAGCGTGAGAGACTGCTACAGGCAATATGTCCTGGAAACTGCTCCACATCAGGTACTACGATGGTACGACGCTCCTTCCAAGCTGTACCACATACGCCCTTTCCAAAGCCAATATGCATGCATGCCACTGGCCCTTGGAAGGGGCCTAGTACCAACTCCCCATCTTTGACCCGATAGAATCCTGTCCACCAGAATCCCATCGCTTCGTGAATGGCCGCACATACATTGGCCATGACTGCCACCTGGTCGGTCTCGCCCTCTATCAGCGCAGCTATCTGCTCAGTGAGCAACGTATATTTCTCTGTTTTCGTTTCCGTTTTAATAGTCATATATATGTTATTTACTTACAATAGCTTAATCACATCAGTACCGTATAAATGATAATCGACTGGATCATGGAAAAGCCCCTATCCCAGAAAGAACAGGCTGACGCCAAGCACGGAGATGATGGCTCCAATGACGGAACGCCAGGTAATCTTCTGATGGAACAACCAATACGAGGGCAAAATGATAATGATGGGTGTCAGCGCCATCAGGGTCGAAGCAATGCCTGCGCTCGTATATTGTACAGCCATCAGCGAAAAGCCTACACCAACGAACGGTCCGAAGATGGTGGTGGCAGTGGCCACAGTCATTCCTTTGCGATCGTGCAGAGCTTCGCTCAAAGGTTTGAGCCCTTCGCGGAAATAGAGCAGGATGCTGAATCCGATGATACCAGCAACACACCGCAGGAAGTTGGCACTGAACGGAATGAGCCAGTCGGGCATAGCGCCTGGTTCGTAATGATCCATGCCAATCTTACTCAGCACCAGTCCGATACCTTGACAGAGGGCAGCCCCGATGGCATAGAGCACTCCGTTGAGCGGTAACTTCAGCGAGACCTTATGGTGTTCGCCACGTCCTAATACAGAGATGCTGATACCTATCAGGGTGATGAACATGGCTACAATACTCATAGGGGCCATTTGCTGGCCCAAGGTCACCCACGCCATCAAAGCCGCCGCCAATGGTGCCAGCGTCATAAACAACTGACCATAGCGCGAACCGATGATGATATAGCATTGGAAGAGGCAGAAATCGCCGATGACATAACCTACCAATCCTGAAAGGAGCATCCATCCGCAGGCTTCCATAGAACCTATGGATGGGAGAGGCGATCCCACTACCAACCAAAACAGTACGACAGAAAATAGCAGCGCCAACGCCATTCGAAGCACATTCAGCGTCAGATTGCCCAGTCGTTTGCTACCAAATTCGCTGAGCAAGGCCGTTGCCGTCCATGAGAAAGCAACTCCAATGGAAATAAATTCTCCGAGATAATTCATCAATAAGCCTAGTTTTCAAATATGGTATTATGAATGCCTTGCAGCACTACCAAGTGATATGATGTTATTTCACATAATCCGGGTCGAAGTGACTATGGTATTCGATGCACAACTTTTTATATTTTTCGCGAGTCGCTTCGCTGGTCGTGTCTGCTCGGATGATTTCATAATAATAATGCGAGAGTCCTGGCTCCTGACCAGTCTCGTCATGGATGGCATTGTAGAGCGAGTCGCCCAGCACAGGTCGGCAGACATCCTCGGGATTTGCTGCATAGAAATTCCGGTAGCTCTTGACCTGTATCTCGGTATCCAGGTATTTGAACGCCAGATTGAAGAGGTCGCCCCAATAGCCGCGGTCACTGGTCTGGTGCTTGTAACGGCCGAAGATACCACGCGCAGTGGCCGTCGTTTTCACGTCGTCGATGACAATGACTATCGAGTCATACTCGCAAAGAACGGTGGTGCGTGCCAGATCCCTCAGTTCGAAGGGCATGGAATTATCGGTACGGCATTTGCGCTCGGTACTCTCACGGGTCTTGTAGTTCAGGGGCGTCGTCTTTCCGTTGTGTCGTGCAGCCACCTCTTCGGCAAGCGACTGTGTCGGCGGTCCATAGACTTGCGCCCAACTCAATGCCTGATCGAGTTCTTCCTGGAATTGCTGTTCTTTTTGCTGTTTCTCATTGTTGTCGTCGTCGCTTTTACAAGAGGTCATCAGAATGCCGCAGGTAAGAATGGCGACGAGCACCCAAGATTGTTTAATCTGTTTCATTTTCTGTATAGTATTTCATTATTGGCTACAAATTTAGTAAATAGTTGGCAATGATTCGCAAATTTATCTATTAATTTTATATGTTTTGTGAAAAATATATGAGAATGACTACTCATAGTGTCTGATTTGTGTTAATATTCAGAATAGTTACTCATTGCTATAATACCAGATGCTTCATGGGATGACCACCCCATTGGCTATCATTGACGTATTGGAAGCCGACGGAGGAGTATAATGCCTCCCCGACGGGATTATCCTTATCGACCAAGAGTCCGACGCACGGCAGACCCAAACCATTGGCCCTTTCCTTGGTGGCCAACAGCAGTTTTCGGGCGATGCCCTGACGACGATAGTCCGGAAGCACAGCCAAGGAATCAAGATAGAGTTCACCAGCCTGAGTCTCGTCATCCATACCGGAATGGTCCTTGCCGAGGTGTTCCTTAGCAGCCTCGATAAAAGCCTGACGCAGTTCATGCAGGCGTCCACCGTCGTAACTGACAGCAATACCAACCACCATATGTCTCTCCATTGCCACCAGCGTGTTCCGATAGCTGTACTGTGAATCCTCGCGCTCTACAAGCATCGTCATCATCTTAAGAAAGGCATCCAGTCCATAGCCCTCACCACAGAAGTACAGGCAGCAATCATCTGTCATAGCCGTCATAATCAGGCGGGCTATCTCTGCAGACTGGCTCTTCGTTGCTTCTCGTATTTCTATCATATTGCTGGATGTAGTTAGATAACATGATGCAAAGATAGGAATTAATTTCGAAACTTCCCAAAAATACTCTTTATTTCGTCACAAAAATCTTCCATCCTCCCTCCACACTCCACACTCCTCCCTCCTCCATCTTCCCTCTTCCATCAGACTTCAGCCATCATTTCCCTCCTCCCTCCACACTCCTCACTGCCTCGCCATCTCCCACCCTCTGAGCATGGCGAACCAGTCGATAGACGTCACACCGTTTTCCTGTATCGCCATCGCTGCGCCGAGGGCTATCCAGCGGGCTGGGCTCTCCGACGGGATGCCCAGAGGCTCGTCGGGATGGATGCCCGTCAGCCGGCTCACATTCTCCACATACGCCTTCGAGTTGTTCTCATTGGGTGGCGCCCATTTGTTGACGATAGCCCTTCTCCACCCATACGCTAAGTTCTCAAACTGGCAAAACGCTGAATCCGTCTGCTCTCGTCTCATTCCCTGCCACTGATCCTTCGTTCTCCGGATATTCAGTGGATTATTATTTCTGATTCCTCTTGGTAACATAACTCTAAATTCTTAACTCTAAATTCTTAATTCTTAACTCTAAATTCTTAACTCTAAATTCTAAATTCTCAAATCATTATTTCCTTCATAATCTTCCTGTACTTTCCTTGCTTCAGTCGCTCTACAAAGCCATGTACTACCCAGCGTTGGCACTGTTTACGGGCAGGATTATCCTCTATCCCAAGCACCTCCATGACATCCTTCACACCAAACGTCTCGGGCAGGTCACGATAGGCATCGGCATTCTTCGAGTTCTTACGTCGAGGCACGTAT
>CADCBH010000044.1 GCA_902799655.1 uncultured Bacteroidales bacterium | reverse complement strand
CATCTTACGATAGAGGATAGCGCGCTCGTTCATCCAAGAACGGAACACAGCGCAGATAGCGCCCCAGAGCTGCTCGATAGGATCGTTGGGGAAGTCCTTACCGGTGCGCTCCTTGATGGCCTTCTTGAACAACTGAACCAGCTTCTTCAGCTCGTCGACGTTCAGGTCCTTGTCCAGCTTCACGCCACGCTCAGCCTTCACCTTCTCGATGATCTCCTCGAACGGATCGATGTCGGTCTTGTTGACGGGCTTCATCTCCAGCACGACGTCACCGTACATCTGTACGAAACGACGGTAAGAGTCATATACGAAGTGAGGATTCTGGGTCTTGTTCACCATACCTTCAGCCACCTCGTCGTTCAGACCGAGGTTCAGGATGGTGTCCATCATACCAGGCATAGAAGCACGGGCACCAGAACGTACAGAGACGAGCAGGGGATTCTCCTTGTCGCCGAACTTCGAGTTCATCAGTACCTCGATGTGCTTCACAGCAGCCATCACGTCGTCGTTCAACAGCTCCATAATCTTCTGCTGACCAACCTGATAGTACTCATTACAGCAATCGGTTGTGATTGTGAAACCTGGAGGAACGGGAACACCAAGCAGGTTCATCTCGGCAAGGTTTGCACCCTTACCACCGAGTTCCTCACGCATTTTTGCATTACCTTCGGCCTTACCATTACCGAAGAGGTAAACTCTTTTTTGGCTCATAAATGTTAGTGTATTATTAAGTAATAAATGTTGTTTTTCCTTCTTAGCTTGCAAAGTTACATAAAACTTTTTATTCTTGCAAATAATTTTCCTTTTTTTGTATAACGAATTTGGTAGTATGCCATTTTTTTCTTACCTTTGCTGAAAAATTAGAAAATGGCTCGGAAAAAGAAACCACTACCCATACTGGAGAATATCACTATCACGGACTATGCTGCCGAAGGCAAGTCGATAGCGCGTGTAGACGACATGGTCGTCTTTGTGCCTTGGGCTGTACCTGGCGACGTTTGTGATTTGCAGGTTCGTCGCAAGAAGCATTCTTTCATGGAGGCAGAAGTGATCCGCTACCACCAATATAGTAAGGTACGCACGAAACCCTTCTGTCAGCACTTTGGCATCTGTGGCGGTTGCAAATGGCAGCAGATACCTTATGAGGAGCAGCTGAAGATGAAGCAGCAACAGGTATATGACCAGCTGCATCGCATTGGAAAAGTGGAATTACCCGAATTCCGTCCCATCCTTGGCAGTGTGAAGACGCAGGAGTATCGTAACAAATTGGACTTTGGATGTGCGAATAAGCGTTGGCTGACTAGCGAGCAGCTGAAAGACGAGACCTTGGTAAAAGATACGCCTGCCATCGGATTCCATATCACTGGGGCGTTTGACAAGATACTGCCTATCGAGAAGTGCTGGCTGATGGACGATTTACAGAACCAGATACGCAACGAAGTGCGCGACTATGCCATCGCTAACGGGCTGGCATTTTTCGATCTCCGCGAGCAGAAGGGATTGTTGCGTGATGTCATCATTCGCAATAGCGCCAGTGGCGAATGGATGGTGATTATCCAGTTCCACTATGACGAGACTGGTGGCGAGGTGGAAGCCAAGAATCTATTGAAGCACATCGCTGATAAATTCCCACAAATCAGTTCGTTACTATATTTGGATAATCAAAAATGTAACGATACTATTGGTGACCAAGAGATTCACACCTTCAAGGGTAAAGACCATATCTTTGAGCTCATGGAGGACCTGAAATTCAAGGTCGGTCCCAAGAGTTTCTACCAGACAAATACGGAGCAGGCATACCACCTTTATTCGGTTGCACGAGAGTTCGCATTCTCCAGTATAACTAGTAGCACTAGTGGAACTAGTGAGACTAGTGAAACCAGCCAAAAGCCCTTGGTCTACGACCTATATACAGGCACTGGCACCATTGCTAACTTCGTGGCGAAGAAGGCCCGTCAGGTCATAGGCATCGAATATGTGCCTGAAGCCATCGAGGATGCCAAAATCAACTCGGAAATCAACGGCATTGACAACACACTGTTCTATGCTGGTGACATGAAGGATATTCTGACGGACGACTTCATTGCTGAGCACGGGCGCCCAGATGTCATCATCACCGACCCACCCCGTGCAGGCATGCATCCTGATGTGGTGAAGACCATTCTGAATGCTGCCCCAGAGCGTATCGTCTATGTGAGCTGCAATCCTGCCACACAGGCGCGTGACCTGCAGATGCTCGATGTACAGTACAAGGTGGCCGAGGTACAGCCTGTCGATATGTTCCCCCACACCCCACATGTAGAAAATGTTGTATTACTCACCAAAAAATAATGACTATGAAAAAACTTATGACACTGGCCTTTATGGCTATCGCATTGACTGCTAATGCTCAAGACCAAGAGAAGACCACAATTGAAGTGCCACAATGGGTAAAAAACATCAAGTTCAGCGGATATGGCATGCTGCAGTACCAAGGTACTGACCAGAAAGATGCTGAAACGAATACTTTTAATCTGCGTCTGGCTCGTTTCATTTTAGACGGTAAGATTGGCGACTTCGACTGGCGCGCCCAGATTCAGGGTACCAATGTGAAGGGACCTGGTGAACCTACCGTACAGCTCGTAGACCTCTATGCAGAATGGCGCAAATATCCTGAATTCAAGATCCGCGCCGGTCAGTTCAAGCGTGCCTTCACCTATGAGAATCCCACCCACCCCATTACTCAGGGTTGGCGCGGCTATGCAGATGTCATCAACAACCTGTCTGGCTTTGGCGACCGTACTGGTGAGAAGAGCTCAGGTGGTCGCGATATCGGTATCCAGTTCTCTGGTGACCTCTTCCCCAACGCAGATGGCCGTCGCCTGTTCCACTATCAGATAGGTATCTACAATGGTGAAGGCGTCAACGAGAAAGACAAGGACAACCGCAAGGATATCATCGGTGGTATCTGGGTGATGCCTATCAAGGGTTTGCGCATTGGCGCTTTCGGATGGACAGGTAGCCGTGGCGCAATGCTCGATCCTCTGACTAATGAGACTCGTAGCGTTGAGAAGAACCGCTATGCCTTCTCTGCCGAGTACTCCCAGGACGAATACATGTTCCGCGCTGAGTACCTGCACTCACAGGGTTGGGGTGCTGCCAAAGCAGCCAATAACGTCCGCCAGATAGACTACTCGAAGGGAGACAAGGCCGACGGTTGGTATGCCTTCGGTATCGTGCCCGTCATCAAGGGCAAGCTTCACGCTAAGGCACGCTACCAGTGCTATCGTGCACAGAAGGAATGGGGCACTGCCAAGACATCATACGAAGCAGGTTTGAACTATTTTTTCACCAAGAATCTGGAACTGCACTTCGAGTATGCCCGTATCAACGACCGCGCATTAGAGAAGTCTGACTACAACCTTGTTGACGTGGAGCTTGACTTCAGATTCTAACCATCAGAAGAATTTCTTGCGCAGAGCCTGCCACAGGTGAGTCTTCTGTCGCAACACATGAATAGAGTAAGCCGTGCTGACAACTGTCAGTGCGGCTTCTATTATCCAATAGAACCACCCCTCAGTAGTCAGCGAAACGGCATAGGCAGTAAAACCTATACCCATCTGGACAGCCACATAGCGGAACACCTGACGCGTAGTGCGATAGCCATACTTCCTGTAGGCATAACCCGTCACCAGCACGTATTCAAAGACATGAGCCACCACGATGGCGAGACCTGTTCCCCAAATACCCCACCAATAAAATCCCACAGCAATAGCCGCTACCAGGGCGACGAAATAGGAGGTTTCAAGGAAGAGGTACGACATGGACAACCTGCGTGCGAGCGTGATATAGGCAACAGGAAGCGTCATGACTTTGAAATACATAGCCAGCACAGCCACCTGTGCCATTTGTACCACAGGCAGAAACTCACTGGTAAACAACAAAGGAATGAGTATCGGCAATGCTGCCAGAAGGACAACGAGCATAGGTGCCAGCAACAACAGCGACACCTCCATCTGCTTGTTCACCGTTTCGTTGGTTGCCTCAATATCATGAGCGACACCCGACAATCGTGGGAAATAATCGGTATCCATCGCAGTGAACACCATACCGGCATAGGTGATGGTAATCATATAGGCAGCATTATAGAGGCCCACATCGTCCAATCCACCCTCGATGTTAAGGAACGAGCGGATAAACATCTCTGCAGCACTACCTATAGCAGCAGCCAAAGCAAAGGCTACACCAAGTTTGAGTATATCAAACCCATCCTTAAGACAGTCGCGCTGAAAAGACAACTGAAGTCGCTGTAAACGGTATGAATAAGAGATGGTGACCAGCATACCGACAAAGGCTAATAACACAATAGCGGGCGCTACACCACGATGACCAAAGAAATAATATATGGGGACAGACAACAGCACACCTAAAATCGAAGTAATCAACTGTATCTTTGCTAAAGCGCCCAACTGGCGCTGAGCCTTGAGTACTGCCATCTCGCCACCAGTAATAGCAGCCATAGCCACAGCAAAGCCCAAAAAGGCATAGTGCAACGTGTGGTCACCCCAGCTGAACGACCAGTCGTTCATCAACGGACTGACGATAACACAAAAAGCAAAACCGAGTAAGGCGGCAATAACGCTCCAGGTGCGGATAACTTTGATATTATAGGTCAGACGTTCTTCATCGCCTTGCTCGTAAAGCTCTGACAAACGTGGTACTGCACCAAACGAGATACCCAGATTGGTACACTGTGAAGCGAAATTCTGTACAGACATCAGCAAGGCGTTAAATCCCATACCGCCAGCACCTAAAAGTAAGGCCATAGCCTTGTTGCGTACAAGGCTAATCAGAATACCGATTCCCTGTACACCACCAAATATACCTGTGTATTTCAGTATATGGCTATAACTTTTCTCCTGTTGTTCTTTCATGGGATCCATTTATTATAACGAATAAATATCTATATTATTTTATCCTTCGTTATATCGATGCCAAAAGTTTGCGTATTCTTAGACTCGGCATGTGCAAAAATAGCAATTGTTTCCATGTAAAACGAGTCTTGAGTAGCTTCATGTCTTTCTCAATATCATGAAGGAATTTACTCTTCTTCCAGGTGTTCCTTTTCTGACAGACAGCAATAGCACATAGATTGGCTATACGATCTTTTATTGTATCCTCCAGATATCTCTGCCTATATTCTGCCGGGATAGAAGACATCCTGAAATCGTTTAGTCTGACACAATAGTCTGCAGTCCAAATGAAATGATTACAAGTATGTTCTTCTCCCTTATTGTATACATTTTTGTGAACAATCCGCACAGACTTTTCCGTCTGAAACACTAAACGCAGCCAAAAGATGTAATCCTCACCATTCATGATTTCTCTCGGAAGGTCAAAGAGATATGGAGTAACTACCGTTCTTCGATACAAACTTCCCCAAGGAACACCTATTGTTCCTTCCGCTCTTACCGCCATATGGCGGAACTCATCTATCGGAATAATATCCCTGTTCTCAAATTCTGAACTATTTCCATTTCCCATGACAATATCAACGCCATCCGTACACACGGAATACAGGTCCTGGAGAGCACTGGCTGGCAGTGTATCGTCAGAATCAACAAATGTCAGCCATTGTCCCCTGGCGACTTGCGTCCCATGGAACCTGGCAGCACTACGTCCCATATTATCTTGGTGGATTACAGTAATACGATGGTCCCTTTGGGAAAAATCATCGCAGATGCTGCCACTGGTATCTTTGCAGCCATCATCTATCAGTATTATTTCAATAGGAGAAAGGGATTGATTAAGAATGCTCGATATGCATGCGCCTATCGTATCTTCAGAATTGTAAATAGGAACGATAACCGAAACCTTATAATCTTCCACTTGCTGCATAATTCATGTTATTTTCTTATTCTGTCTGCAAAGTTAAGCATAAAAGACCATAATTTAGAAGGTTTTTCTTATTATTTCAAAAATATTGATTAATTTTGTAGCCATGAAACTCAGTATTATCATTCCCGTTTATCGTGTAGAAGCCACGCTCGACCGCTGTGTGAAGAGTGTGCTGAAACAGGATATTAATGATATGGAGGTCATTCTGGTAGACGACGGATCGCCAGACGGCTGTCCGAAGATGTGTGATGAATGGGCTGAGAAAGATAGCCGTATCAGCGTGATTCACAAGGAGAATGGTGGACTGAGTGACGCACGAAATGCAGGCATTGACGTAGCTCGTGGAGACTATATCACCTTTGTAGATAGTGACGACTGGCTGGAGGAAGGGACGTACAAGGCCATTCTGAACCTGATGGAAGATAATGATATTGTGGAATATCCCGTAGCCCATCGTCTGTCGCTGTCAGACCATTCCTATGAGAATATGGACGACTACTGGCTGACGGGACGGGCATATACCCACACTTTTGCATGGAATAAGATTTACAGGCGCTCTCTTTTCCATGACGTACGCTATCCCAAAGGAAAGGTTTTCGAAGATGTCTATACCCTACCCTTGCTGCTGCGCAAAACCAAACGCATCAGCACGACAAGTCTGGGTTGTTACCACTACGAATTAAATCCGGTAGGCATTACCGCGACAGCTGATGGTAAGAAACTCACTCAGCTTCTTGACGCGCATCTGACGTCGGGCATGCCCATTGACGACATCTACTATATGTACTTAGTGAACATCCAGATGGACGTTCGAGAACAAACAGGTATGTCCCTCATTCTCCCTAAAAGGATGGTCAAAACAAGTCATCTCAAAGGTAGACAGAGACTAAAAGCAATACTCTTAAACTTGTTAGGTATTCATATTATATGCAGAATCAGCAAATTCATACACCTCTTCAAGAAACCCAGCCGTTGGTGAGTTTTATCATCGCCTGCTATAATCTGCCCATGCAAATGCTCTGTGAGTGCATCAACAGCATTCTGGCATTGTCGCTGTCACCTGCAGAGCGTGAAATCATTATCATTGACGACGGTTCAGAGACAAGTCCCATCAATAGTCTGACGCAATATGGCGATGACATTATCTATGTCCGTCAGCACCATGCGGGTGTGAGTGTTGCCCGTAACAGAGGTCTACAAATGGCCAGTGGCCGATATATCCAGATGATTGATGGTGATGACTGTCTGCTGAAAGCACCCTACGACCATTGCCTGGACCTTGTTCGAAACAGCCAACAGCAGATTGACGTCATCATGTTCGACTTTACGAAGACTCTTCCGACGAAAGACAAGGAGTCCTTTAACGATAGTCCCTTGGCAAGTGGTTCGGAGTATATGCGCAACCATTCAATACATGGAACTGCCTGTGGATGTCTTTTCCGTCAGGCAGTGCGTAGTGAACTAGAGTTCACACCAGGCATCGAATATGGCGAAGACGAGGAATTCACTGCACAACTGATGATAAGAGCAGAAGTGGTATGCGTAACCGATGCTCAGGCCTACTTCTATAGACAACATAAGGCATCGACAGTTCACCAACTGGACGACAGCAAGAAAACGAAACGCCTGAACGACAGCTTAGAGGTAATCGTAAAACTGCATCTCTTAGAAGACAGAATGCCTCATAACGACCGATTGGCGCTTCAGCGTCGTGTAGCTCAGTTGACGATGGACTACATCTACAACACCATCATGCTGACACACTCTCGTAAGGCATTGGACTGCTGTTTGAAAGAGTTACATCAACAAGGTCTCTTCCCATTACCCGACCGCAACTATACTCAAAAATACAAATGGTTTCGTCGTATGAGCAACTCGGCTCTGGGTCGCACCATTCTGCTGAACACTTTGCCACTAATGAAGAAAGAAAGATGAGAATACTGCTCATAGGCGAATATAGCAACGTTCACTGGACGTTGGCTCAGGGGCTAAGAAGCCTTGGCCATGAAGTGTGTGTCATCTCCAATGGCGATTTTTGGAAGAATTATCCACGCGACATCGATGTGGCACGAAAACCTGGGAAACTTGGTGGCATTAGCCTGATGCTCAAACTCTGGTCGATATTGCCCAAGATGCGAGGTTACGACGTAGTTCAACTCATCAATCCCATGTTTTTTGAACTAAAAGCAGAGCGGCTGTTCTGGTTCTACCGTTATCTGCGCAAACACAACAAACGCGTATTTCTTGGTGCTTTCGGAATGGACTATTACTGGGTACATGAGTGCATAGAACACAAGCCTTTACGATATAGCGACTTCAACATTGGAAAGGAATTGCGTATCAACGACGATGCGCTGAAGGAGCGTGCAGACTGGCTAGGTACAGCAAAAGAACAACTAAACAAACTGATTGCCAACGACTGCGACGGCATTATCACAGGACTCTATGAATACGACGTTTGCTACAGACCATCGTTCCCCCAAAAGACATGTTTCATTCCCTTCCCCATTCAAACAGGACATACTACGCCCTTGACAGAAACGCACAAGCCATTGCGCATTTTCATTGGTATTAGCAAACAACGTTCTTCCTACAAAGGCACCGATATCATGCTAAAAGCTGCAGAGACCGTGCTTGCCAGATATTCTGGACAGATAATACTACAAAAGGCTAATGGCGTTCCATTTGCAGAATATCAGCAAATGATGAACGGCTCAGATGTTTTACTCGACCAGCTCTATAGCTATACACCTGCCATGAATGCCTTGTTGGCCATGTCAAAAGGTATTGTCGTCGTGGGTGGTGGAGAACCAGAAAACTACGAGATATTAGGAGAAACAGAGTTGCGCCCCATTGTCAATGTGGAGCCTACATACGATAGTGTCTATCATGAGTTAGAGCAACTTGTGCTTCACCCGGAGCGTATTGCGCTACTCAAGCAACAAAGCATAGAGTACGTGCGTCGTCATCACGACTACATCAAGGTAGCCCGGCAGTACGAACAGTTTTATTCAGATATTCTTTGTTTATGAAAAAACTTTTGACATACTTATTCGTCACCTCGTTTATATTGGCTCTTTGTTCATTTGATGAGTATACATTAAAGATGTTAAGCGATACTTATTCAGAAGAGCAACTACAGGAAATGCAGCAAGACTCTATCCACGGACAAACGGGAAATATAGCTCTATCCAAATGCCATGCACATCTCAATGTGCCTTCTGGGATGATATTTCTCGATTCGACACAAGCTATGAAATTGGTGGTAGATTATTATCATCATGACAAATCGTATTATACCAACATGTTAGGTATCCTTGTCCCATCCAATGCTACATGCTTCTATCAGATACCAATTGCTTTTGTGCTAAGATACAATAATTGCGGCTATATCAAGGAAGCAGATGCCGAAGAGATGGAGCCAGGAGAATTGTTGCTAAAAAGGATTGAGGCACAGAAAGAGGCAAATCATTCTGATTCCCAAGAACAGAATACAATATTGTGGGGTTGGGCCATCACTCCAAATTACGACAAAAAGAGCCATACGCTTATATGGGCAGATCTAACGGGTGACCATGATAGTCCCGACGTCAACATGTATATAAGATATCTGAGCAAAGATGGCTATATTTCCCTTGAGGCGGATTATCCAAAAGTGATGCAAAAGGAAATACGCATAGAAGACCTTGCTAGTTCTATCCAGTTCGACAAGGGATATGCCTATACAGATTTCAACGAAGATGTAGACAATATTTCTGATTACTATACAACTCGAACGCTCATTACTTGCGAATCGATAGAAGGGTCCATAGATTACCTATTTGTCATCATCTTCATGGTCATTTTGATCCTTATTTTCATTATCACCAACATTTTCAAATAATTACTATCAAAGCGACCTAAACTGGAAAAAAACAAGTGATACCACCATTGGTACCACTTGATAACATGAGCTATTAATTACGTATACTGTATTTAATACAGTAATATGCAATGAATTAGCACTTACTCTGCAGCAGGAGCTTCCTCAGCGGGAGTTTCAGCAGCAGCTTCAGCGGCAGCAGCAGCTTCAGCCTCAGCCTTAGCGGCAGCCTCAGCAGCCTTCTTCTCAGCTACCTTCTTAGCCTGCTCCTCGTTTTGTGCCTTCTCAGCCTTGAGCTGTGCAGCAGCAGCGTCCTTCTTTGCCTTAGCCTCAGCCTCAGCAATCTTGTTCAAGGATGTTACGAACAGTGTCGGTAGGCTGTGCACCAGTCTCGACCCAATAAAGTGCACGCTCGAAATTCAGGTCTACTGTGGCAGGGTTGGTGTTTGGGTTGTAAGTACCAATCTTCTCAGTGAAACGACCATCACGTGGTGCACGAGCGTCAGCGATAACGATGCGATAGAAAGCATAACTCTTGCGACCGCCGCGCTGCAATCTGATTTTTGTTGCCATTGTTTAAATGTTTTTTGTTGTTAAAAATTTGAATTTCATGCTCTTATCTCGTAAAAGCGGCTGCAAAGGTACACATTATAAATGAGAATTAAGAATTGAGAATTGAGAATTATTCAATTTCTTAATCATTTTTAACTTACTGCTTGCGCAATGTAATACCAGCCTGCATACCCTTAACACTCTTCATCAGTTTAGTAACAGTCTGAATATTCGAGTCATTCGACTTGGCGCCAAAGGACTTGAAGAGGTTGAGCAACTTGGTGGCATCAGTAACGAACTGCATATCTTTGCCATCAATCTGGGTGGTTACCGAGAGGGTCTTGATGCCCAGGATGGTGAGCTTCAATTTCGAATCTTCAACCTTCCATGTACCCTTGACAGTTTTGCCCTTCAATGTACGTGTGTAGGTGCCGTCCTCGTTGAAAGTCATCGAGAAAGTGCCAGGCTTGATGCCATATTTGTTCAGATAAGTCTGCAACTTATCCTCCATCTTGTTAGCAGCAATCTTGGCAGCAGTCTTTGTCAGCAAGTTATCCGACTCAAAGACGATGGCAGGCTCTGTATAGCTCCATGTACCTATTATATTATCACGCGTTGCCTGTTTGTCGCTTGAAAATACACTAGTAAGGCTATTGATCAGGTCACCCGTCTGAGAATTGCCGGTAGCCTGTCCCAGTACACCACTCAATACACCGCTCAAATCGCTCTGAGCACTAACCGTTGTAGAGAACGTCAAAGCCATCACAACGGCTATCATTTTCATTAAATTCTTCTTCATTGTGTTGTATTTTATTAAAATTGCTGCAAAATTACTACTAATTTCGATAAAATAGTAACGAAATAACATTTTTTTGATTACTTTTGTGTTTGGTATGAAAGAGCTGTCAATATTAATCCCCACTTACAACGACCCCTGTTACGAGTTGGTCAAGCAACTATGCAAGCAAGCCGATGTATTGTCGCTGAACTACGAAATACTGGTGGCAGACGATGGCTCTACTGAACTCTCAGCCATTATGGAAAACCAGCGCATCAACCACCTTGCGCATTGCCGCCTTTTAGTACTGCGGGAGAATTGTGGACGCGCCTACGTGCGTAATTTCCTTGCCTCGCAGGCCAAGAACGAGTGGTTGCTGTTTATCGACGCCGATATGGTCGTTTGTCGCGATGACTTTCTCAAACGATATATTGACACAGAGGGTGATGTCATTGATGGTGGTGTAGAGATTGGGCCTCTCATCAAGGGCAATCTTCGCTCAATGTACGAACATTCCAAGGCTCACGAGCATACATTGGAAAAACGTCAGGAGAATCCCTATCACGACTTCCATACTGCCAACTTCATGATTCATCGAGACGTGATGAACGCCCACCCCTTTGACCAGCGTTTTCGATATTATGGTTACGAGGATGTATTCCTAGGCAAGCAACTTATGGAGGCAGGCGTAAAGATTACTCATATCGATAATCCCATGAGCTTCGAGATTTTCGAAGACAACGACAATTTCATCCGAAAGACGGAGGAAGGCTTGCGCACCCTATACAATTTCCGTAACGACCTGAAAGATTTCTCACGTATCATCAATTTTGCCGAGAAGCACCCTATCCTATCGCGCTTGGTATGGTTGTGGCATCAACAGTTCAGACGTATAGAGCGCAGGAATTTGACAGGAAAAAAGCCCAGCGTAGGCATTTTCGCGCTCTACCGACTGGGCTTCTATCTCAGACAAATTTACTAATCGTTTTCTATTTCAAGGGCTTGATAACGAATGTGAAGTCGTATCCCTTCTGCGCTGGCAGCATGTAGGGCTTCTCAGGCCATGCCCCCCATGAGTTAATACAACCCAGTCCCATCTGCTTCTGCTGAATATGAACCTGAGTAAGCGGACGCTCCACGAGGTCACCACTGTGCTGCCCCCATCGTTTGTCCTTGAAGGCACCAGCATCAAGGTCTTCTACCAGATATGGCAGAGCAGAGCACTCGATAGGCGCATCAGAATAGAACTGCAAACCATGCTGTCCGTCAGTCACCTGGAACCAGCGCACATCGGTGTGGTTGCCACTCTCCTGAGGACGCACATAGGGATAGTATTCATCGCTTACCTTATTTATATATATACCAAGGAACTCAGAGGCGTTGCGATCACAATAGTTCTCATGAGGACCACGACCTAGATACTTCACAGTATTATACTGTTTAGGCATCTGCAACTGCATGCCATAACGGAACAGCCATGACTCTTTAGCACTCTTATCAACCTCCATTTGCTGGCGGACGACAACAGAACCATCAGCCTGCAGGGTATAGGTCATCTGCAGCTTACCTTTTACATCAGGCATATCAATCTTAACAGCGACAGAATTTCCATTAACACTCAAAGTCTCCACTTTCATTTGCGGGTTCTTCCACTGCCCCCAACGCTGTTGCAGCCAAGCACCATAGTCATTGTCGGTAGGTGCGCGCCAAAATTCTGGGGTGATGCTCTGACGGTCGATGAGCATGGGCTGACCATCGATGTCTAGATAGTCGATCATACCGCTCTGCTTGCCAATAGTCAGCGCAGTACCACCAGCCATCAGCTTCACATAGCTCTTGGTTTCTTCTTTAGCCACATCAGCCTGCTGGGCCTCAATGCGCTGGAACTGATAAGGCTGCACGATAAACTGCTGGCGAGCCACTACCGTACCATCTGGCTGCTTAAATGCAAAGTTGACATAGATTTCCTCTTTAGCATGATGACTCTGCACATGTGCAAGCATTTTCTTCAGCCCCTCATCGTTTATCGCCTTGCGTTGCTGGGGCGCAATACCCTTGATATCAACCTTACCACTATGCTTCTTCACCTGCCAGGTGAGCGTTAGATCATCGAGCGACTTAAAGAAATTCTCGTTATAGACCTCAAAGCGTCCTTCCTTGATGCCTTTATCCGTAATCCATGCGTTCTGATACCAGTACTGCACCTCGTAGGCATGGGGATTCAGTCGACGGTTTGGAGCGATGATACCATTACAATTAAAGTTGTAGTCGCTGGCAGGATAGCGACCATAGTCGCCACCATAGGTAAAGATTTCCTTACCAGTAATCGGGCTCTTGTCGCGCAGGCCTTGATCCACAAAGTCCCAGATGAAGCCGCCCTGATATTTGGGGTACTTGCGGACGATATCCCAATATTCCTTAAAACCACCAATTGAGTTACCCATCGCATGCGCATACTCACACTGGATGAGTGGACGGGGATTGTCTGTCTGCGCATATTTCTCACAATCGGTATAGCCCATATACATCGGGCAGAAGATATCGGTTTTGCCCCAATGGCCTGCTTGTTCATATTGTACAGGTCGTGAGTCAACACCCTTTATCCAATCGTAGCAGCGTTCGAAATTAGGACCATAGCCGGCCTCGTTGCCCAAGCTCCATATGATAATACAAGGATGATTGCGTAGGGTAAGTACATTGGCCTGATTGCGCTCCAGGTGCATCTGAGCAAAGTCGTCGCGCTTAGCCAAGGTCCCTTCTCCATATCCCATTCCGTGACTCTCCACATTGGCCTCAGCAACGAGATAGAAACCTGCTGAGTCGCACAGTTCATACCAGCGCGGATCGTCAGGATAGTGACAAGTGCGCACGGCATTGATGTTGAGCTGCTTCATGATACGGATATCCTGACGCATACGCTCCATAGAGACGATATAGCCACCATCGGGATCTAGTTCGTGACGGTCAGCACCTTTGATTAAGATAGGCTGACCATTCACCAAAAGTTGTCCGCCTTTGATTTCTATATGACGGAAACCAACCTTCTGACGAACGACTTCAAGCACCTTACCACCTTTCGAAGCCTTGATGATAAGTGTGTACAGATGAGGTGTCTCAGCTGACCAAGGCTTGGCACCATTGAACTCAAGTGTCTTGCTGATGCCCTCAGCCACTAATTCACCCTGTGGGTCATAGAGTTCCATAGTAATGGTGGGCTTGCCAGTTGCCTTCACATCGACATCAAGCATTGCCTTACCATCCTTATAGTCCTGCTGAATGACGATATCCTCGATATGCACTTTTGGACGGGCATAGAGATATACCTCACGGGCGATACCAGTGAAGCGCCAGAAGTCCTGATCTTCCAGATACGAACCATCGCACCAACGCATCACCTGCATAGCGATAAGGTTCTTACCTTTCTTTAAGTATTTAGTAATGTCAAACTCAGCGGCAATCTTCGAATCCTCGCTATAGCCCACATACTTACCATTGACCCACAACTTCAGGTTGCTAGTGGCTGAGCCCACATGGAACAACACCTGTTGACCATTCCAGTTGTCAGGAAGTATGAATTCACGACGATAGGAACCTGTGTAGTTCTCCGTTTCACCAATATATGGGGGATTGCTATCAAAAGTCGTACACCAAGCATAGCCGATATTCTTGTAGATGCGATCACCATGTCCATTGAGTTCGAAGAGTCCAGGAACAGGGAAATCTTCCCAATTGGAATCGTCATAGTTAAGCGTCCAGAAACCTGCAGGTGTATCTTGGTGGTTCTTTACGAAATGGAATCGCCACATGCCCTCCATAGACAGGTAACGGTCTGAGGCAGCCTTCTCACCCACTCTGGCCTTCTCTTCATCCTCGAAGGCAAAGAAATTGGCGTGACGAGCCTCACGGTTTTGTTGGTTAACCAGCGGATTACGCCACTCTGGCGCATTGTCGGCCTTCACATTCATCGAGGCCAGCAGTAATGGTAGTGTAAATAATAAGATTCTAGCCATTGTTAATAGTATTTCAGTTGATATTTTCAGAGAGCTCTTCATCGTCGCCATAAGCCTCCTCTCCAATCTGCTCACGAGCACCAATCGTCATCTTACGCAAGTCATAAAACGAGCCGTTGTAGATATTAAAATCGACTTGTCCTTTGATACCTGGTAGACGACCTGCGTCTGTATGTTGCCAGAATTTCCAAGGGCCATCATATTCTACTTTGTCAACATAATAATGAGCTATCCAGTATGGATAACTATCAAAAATTCCGTCACTTAGATAGTTTGTCTTAAACTTATAGTACGTGTAGATAATTGGCTTTACGCCATAGTGATCTTCGATTATTTCAAGCCACTCCAGCACGCTGGCTTTAAACGCTTCATCAGTCTGATTCTTGGGTTTGTGTTCTACATCAAGCACAGGCGGCAAGTCACCATTCTCAAGTTTAACATGTTTGATAAAGAACTCAGCCTGATCCTTGGCAGAAGAATAAACGCTATAGAAATGATAGGCACCACGGGTGAATCCATATTCACGCGCCTCATGGAAATTCTCCTCGAAATTCTCATCAACACGCGAGGCTCCCTCAGTAGCCTTGATCATGACAAAACGTACAGGAAACTTATCTATCAAGCCCTTGTCGCGCATCGTTCGCCAATCAATCTTGCCCTGATGGTGACTGATATCGATACCATGAATCTCATAGCCTTCAGGATAGCTTATATCGCCATACAGCGCACGCCAACGAAAGCCGAAAGGCCCCACAAAAATATAATAGAAGAAATAGACGTAGACGGCAACGATAGAGAAACCGCCTATCCACCACGCCCAACCAGGCAAGTGCTGTAATAAACGGATAAAGACATTCGGACGTCCATGGGGCACTGGCCCTGTGCGACGTCCGGATGTCGTTTTCTTCGTTGTCTTCTTGGTAGGCATCAATTACTTAGCCTGTTCAAGAGCGAGCGTTCTTGTAGGCTGATCGCAAACCTCCGTCGGTCCCCAGTACTGAATAGGACCAGGATAGACGTATGCGGTCTTGCGAGCCCACTCAGCACGATGAGCAGCGAACTCCTTGAAGGGAGCACCGTCGAGTTCGACGAGAGCCTTACGGATAACGGGCTTCATCTCACCAGCACGCTTCTCCATGTTCATCATCATGGTGATGGGCACACCACCGGCAATCCACTGATCAGCAGGAGCTGTAGTGTTCTTTACAATAGCCATATAACCAGTCTTGCCATTGGCAATCAGCTGAGCAGCAGAAGTACCAAGAGCATAACAATAGTCTGCATCGAAGTTTGATGGAGCAGCGCAACGGCCCTCATAACCAAAGAAGTGGTGCTGAGTACCGAACTTACCTACATACTTACCTTCCTTCTTCATCTGGTCGAGCTTCTTGCCAACCATCTCAGAAAGCAGTTTCTCTGTCTCAACGGGCAGGCTGTTGAATACAGCGAGGTTCTCAGCAGAGAGGTGGCTCTTGGCGAAGTCAACCTGCTCGTCGCGACTGATATTCTTTGCCTCAGGCAAAGCAAGCACGTCATTGAGCTGGGCAATCAACTTTTTGATGGCGGGAATGAACTCGATAACACCCTCAGGAATAACAACAGTACCAAAGTTATTGCCATCCTCAGCACGAGCAGCAACAACGCCAGCAATATAGTTAACGATATCATCAAGGCTCTGTCCCTTGGCCTCAACTTCCTCAGAAACAAGGCAGATATTGGGCTGAGTCTGCAGAGCGCACTCCAAAGCAATGTGAGAAGCCGAACGACCCATCACCTTGATAAAGTGCCAGTACTTACGGGCTGAGTTACAGTCGCGCTCAATGTTACCAATCAGTTCAGAATAGGTCTTACAAGCAGTATCGAAACCAAATGAAGTCTCAATCTGATCGTTCTTCAGGTCACCATCGATAGTCTTTGGACAGCCAATCACCTGTACGCCATAGTTCTTGGCAGCATAGTATTCAGCTAGCACACAAGCATTGGTATTAGAGTCATCACCACCAATGATAACAATAGCCTTGATGTCGAGTTCACGAATGATCTCCAAGCCCTTCTCAAACTGCTCAACCTTCTCCAGCTTTGTACGGCCAGAGCCAATCATATCGAAACCACCAGTATTGCGATACTCATCAATGATATCAGCAGTGAGTTCCATATAGTTATGGTCTACTAAACCACCAGGACCGAGGATGAAGCCATAGAGACGGTTCTCAGGATTGAGCTTTTTAATCTGATCGAACAGACCAGTAATCACATTGTGACCACCAGGAGCCTGACCACCAGAGAGGATGATACCTACGTTCATCTTGCTGTGGTTAGCCTCAGTTGCAGGCTCAAACTCTACGATAGGCATACCATAGGTGTTGGGGAAAAGCTTCTTGATCTCTTCCTGGTCGCCCACACTCTGAGTTGGTTTACCTTCTTTAACCTTCACTGCACCCTGAAGCGCCTTTGGCAGCTTCGGCTGGTAAGCAGCTCTTGCTTTCTGCAATGCACTTTTTTCCATTGTCTTATTGTTTTATAATTGATGAATAATGAAATTTCGAATTGCAAAAATAGTCATTTTTCGTGAGAAAAAGAAAGAAAAAAGCTATTTTAATATTTTTTTGTAACAAAAGCTATGTCATCTCAATTATTTTCATTAACTTTGAACTTTGAAAAATCACATTTATAAAAATAGGAGGATAAAAACATGGCAAACAAAAGATCGCTAAAACGTACTATCAATCTGATTTGCGAGGAACTATTCGCTGAGAGCATCGCCGTTTCTTTGTATGGCAACAACGACAACAGTGAAGCTATCATCTACAGCATTCTGAAGATGCAGAGCGACTTCATCTGCAGGATTTCACATCCAGAACCAGGGATGGCACCCAAGGCATACTACAAGAAACTGAAAGAAGACTTCATCGCTCAGGCCAGCGATATTATTGACCAACTCAACAACCACTAAGAAAGGAAATGATGAAATCATTTTGCAACTGGCTGCTATTTAAACGCATGGGATGGACGGCAGACGTCACCGAGCCCCACCCCGGCAAATATATCATCTGTCTGGCACCACATACCAGCAACTGGGATTTTCTGATTGGCCAGTTGTATAGCAAGAGTCAGGGAATGAAGAGTAACTTCCTCATGAAGAAGGAATGGTTCTTCTGGCCTCTGGGTCCCATCTTCCGCAGATTAGGTGGTATTCCTGTATGGCGTTCGAAGCATACCAGTATGACTGACAATCTGGCTGAGACAGCCAAGAAGGAAGCCATTTTCCACTTATGTATCACGCCAGAGGGTACACGCTCTCTCAATCCAGAATGGAAAAAGGGATTCTATTATATTGCCCAAAAGGCAGGCATTCCCATTCTGCTATATGGCGTGGATTATGAGAAGCGTCACATCCAATGTACCAAGACCATCATTCCCGATGGTGACATCGAGCGCCAGATGCGCGAGATCAAGTTGTATTTCAAAGACTTCAAGGGTAAACATCCTGAGAAGTTTACCATAGGAGAGCTATAAGGCATGCGTAAACTGACACTATACCTTCTACTGTTCTTCACAACGACGCTGGCGCTGAATGCTCAGACTGCAAAAGACGAGGCGAAACTGGCAGAAAGACTTAACAACTATTTTCAGAAATACAAAGCGAAGGGCACCCGACTCACTCAGGCGCCCCGTATGTTAGATTATCAGCTCGACGCCACAGCCAAGACCTTGGTGATAACGGCTGACGAATTCTTTGCTGCTCAGGAGTTCACCCCAGAGATTACTGAACATATCTATAAAAAGATAAAAGGTGAGCTGCCCAAACCTTATAAGGACTATCAGATAACAGTCATCACCAATGGAATGACCATCGACGAGCTTGTTCCCAACCGTCTGTCAAAGAATGCAGACAAATCACGTATGTGGGGGGACATCAACTATGATGGTGAGCCTTGGGTGACCAATATCTCATCACCTGTCAAGTTTACACATGGTCTGCAGAATCGTCACCTCTCACTATGGGCCAGTCACGGAAGATACTATGACCAGAGCAAGGGCTACTGGCGTTGGCAGCGCCCTAAACTCTTTGGTACTACAGAAGACCTGTTCACACAGACCATTGTTGTTCCTTACCTCATCCCTATGCTCGAACAAGCTGGTGCCATCGTCTTTACACCTCGTGAACGCGACTGGCAGAAAGAAGAAATCATCGTTGACAACGATGGTTCAAAGAGTCATTATATCGAGGTGACCAGTGGTGAGAAATGGCAGAATGCCCCACAAGCGGGCTTCGCTTATCATACGGGCACATATACAGATGGTGAGAATCCCTTTGAAGAGGGTTCCGCCCGTATGGTGAAGACGACATCAAGTAAGTCGCGCTACAGTTTGGCAACCTATCAGCCACGATTCAACAAGGCAGGTCGCTATGCTGTTTATGTCAGTTATCAGACGCTACCAAACAGTATCGGCAATGCGCTCTATACCGTTTGGCACAAGGGTGAGCGCACGCAGTTTCATGTCAACCAGAAGATGGGTGGCAGTACCTGGGTTTATCTGGGAACTTTCGACTTTGATGAAGGGTATAGTGAGTTCAATCGCGTCACTGTTTCCAACCAAAGCAATGAGAAAGGCGTTATTACAACGGATGCCGTGCGCTTTGGAGGCGGAATGGGTAATATCGAACGCGATGGACAAATCAGTGGACTTCCCCGTTGTCTGGAAGGTGCGCGATATTCTGCACAATGGGCAGGAATGCCCTATGACGTATATAGCTCTAAAGGGGGTGTCAACGACTATGCTGACGACATCAATGTACGCTCACATATGACCAACTATCTTGGTGGCGGTTCATGTTACATGCCTAACCTCACGGGGTTGAATGTGCCTATCGAGTTATCATTGGCCATACATAGTGATGCAGGCTATGCCAAAGACGGTGAGCACATCATTGGTTCACTGGCCATCTGTACCACCAAGCATAACGAAGGTAAGCTGGATGCAGGAATCTCTCGTATGGCATCTCGCGACTTCGCTGATGCTTTGCTGGGCAACGAGATGCTCGATTTGAAATTCAAATATGGCAACTGGAACAGGCGTGAACTCTTTGACCGCAACTACTCAGAAACACGTCTGCCCGAGGTGCCCAGTGCCATCCTGGAAACCCTATCCCACCAGAGCTTCCCTGATATGCGCTATGGTCTTGACCCCAATTTCCGATTTACGCTGGCACGTTCCATCTACAAGACGATACTGCGCTACGTTAACGACCAGCATGGGCAATCGTTTATGGTGGCACCACTGACTCCCGATCATTTCAGAATAGAGTTTACTAACGATGACGAGATCCGGCTCAGTTGGGAGGCCGTCAACGATCCTCAGGAACCCACTGCCAAGCCAACAGGCTATGTGCTCTATACAGCTATTGGCGATGCCGACTTTGACAATGGCACTTATATTCGTTCAAAGAAAGAGCATACCTTCAAGCTGGAACCCAACCAACTGTATCATTTCAAGGTGGCTGCAGTCAATCGTGGTGGACAGAGTTTCCCTACTGCCGTACTCTCGGCATACTATACCCCAAGTGCCCAAAAGACCATCATGATTGTTGACGGTTTCCATCGTTTGTCATCGCCTGCTATTCGCAATACCGTTGATGAACAGGGCTTTGACTTCGATCAAGATCCTGGCATTACCTATGGCCCCACCTTTGGTTGGTCAGGACGACAGCAGATATTCGACAAGAGCCTCATGGGACTGGAGACTGGAGGCTTAGGCGAGACGGGTGAAGAGTTCACTGGCATGCTGATGGCTGGCAACGACTTCAACTATGTCAAAACCCATGCCGAGGCCATTGCTGACACCCGCCAATACAACATTGCCAGCTGTTCGAGTGAGGCTTTCGAGTTATCTCAGATGCATCATGATCGCTATGCAGCCATCGACCTGATATTGGGTCTGGAGCGCAATGATGGACATAGTCTCAACTACTACAAGACCTTCAGCACAACAATGCAACACGCCTTGAAGCGCCATACGGATCGTGGTGGAGCATTATTGGTCAGTGGTGCCTATATCGGCAGTGATATGGTGACGGATAGTGAACAGCGTTTCCTCGCCAACGTACTGAAGTGCCAGTATGCAGGACCATCGCAGTCGCCTACCAACAGCATCAAGGGCTTGGGCACAAGTTTCAACTATTGGAAAGAACTTAATGAGACGCATTATGCTGCGACTTCAGTAGACATCCTTCAGCCTATGAAGCCTGCATTCACCTCAATGCAATATGATGATGGCTACAGTGCTGCTGTGGCGTATCGTGGGAGTGACTATCGACTTTTTGTCATGGGATTTCCGTTTGAGTGTATACAAAGTGGCGCCAAGCGCTCGTCTATCATGCGTGGCATATTGAATTACCTCTTAAAATAAAACCTAATTAATAACTATATTATGATGTACAAAATCCAAACCAACGCCAGCGGAACGCGTAGTATCGACATCAGCGAAGAACACCTGCAGACTATTGAAGACTATCAGTTCTTCCGTGACCTGATTGACTCTAACGGCTATGTCGATGAGCAAGTGCTGGAGAAACTGAAGTTAAACATCCGTGCCTTGTTGGAATCAGATGCCGGCAAGGACAAACGACTGCTTGACCTCTGTCTCGACGTCATCTATCACAATAATATGAAAGCCTATGGTCTGCAACAGTTGGTGCTGTTGTATATCAACTGGAAGAATCGTGATAATGACGATTTGATGATGACGGCTCAGGAAGTGGTCCAGGGAACCCCATTCAATTAATTAAGGATTAAGAGTTGGAATACAGACTAACAGATTTCTTACCGACAACGAAGAAGGAACTGGAGTTGCGAGGCTGGGAAGAGGTGGACGTCATTCTCTTCTCAGGAGACGCATATGTGGACCATCCTTCATTTGGAGCTGCTGTCATTGGACGTATCTTAGAGGCAGCAGGCTATCGTGTAGCCATTGTTCCACAACCCGACTGGCATGGTGACTATCGCGACTTCAAGAAACTGGGACGCCCCCGTCTCTTCTTTGGAATCTCTCCTGGTTGTATGGACTCGATGGTCAACAAATATACGGCTAATCGACGCCTGCGTTCTGAGGATGCATATAGTCCAGACGGGCGTCACGATCTGCGTCCAGAATATCCGACGATTGTCTATAGTAAGATTCTGCGTGAGCTCTATCCTGACGTACCCATCGTACTTGGTGGTATCGAGGCCTCCTTGCGTCGTCTGACCCACTACGACTATTGGCAGGACAAGTTGCGTCCCTGCATCCTTTGTGATGCCCCTGCAGACATCATCATCTATGGCATGGGAGAGAAGGCTATTGTGGAACTTGCAAGACGAATAGAAGCTGGTGATGTGATGACGGATATTCCTCAAACGGTATATCTGTCGAAAGAAGTGACTCCCACTTCTGACGATATCGTGCTCCACAGCCACGAGGAGTGTCTGCGTGACAAGCGATCACAAGCAGAGAATTTCCGTCATATCGAGGAACAGTCGAATATGATGCATGCCCAGCGTCTGCTTCAGAAAGTTGGTCATGAGTATGTCGTTGTCAATCCACCCTATCCTCCCATGACAACGGAGGAACTTGATGCTTCGTTCGACCTGCCCTATACGCGCCTGCCCCATCCCAAATACAAAGGCAAGCGTATCCCTGCCTACGAGATGATTAAGCACTCTGTCAATATCCATCGTGGTTGTTTTGGCGGATGTGCCTTCTGCACCATCTCTGCCCATCAGGGTAAGTTTATCACCTGTCGCTCGAAAGAAAGTATTCTGCGAGAAGTCAAGCAGGTGACTCAGATGGAAGATTTCAAGGGCTATCTCAGCGATTTGGGAGGTCCTTCAGCCAATATGTATGGCATGCACGGGCGCAACCATAAGGCTTGCGAGAAGTGTAAACGTCCCAGCTGCATCCATCCCCAGATTTGTCCCAATCTGGATACCAATCATTCCAAATTGCTCGAAGTGTATCGTGCTGTTGATGCACTCCCAGACATCAAGAAAAGTTTTATCGGCAGTGGTGTACGCTACGACCTCTTATTATATAAGAGTAAAGATGAAGCTGCCAATAAGGCTGCGATGGAATATACGCGTGAACTGATAACCCGTCACGTAAGCGGTCGTCTGAAAGTGGCACCTGAACATACCAGCGACCACGTGCTCTACCTCATGCGCAAGCCATCGTTCTCACAGTTCTATGACTTCAAGCGTATCTTCGACCGCATCAATCGCGAGGAGAATTTACGACAGCAGATCATCCCCTATTTCATATCCAGTCATCCAGGGTGTACGGAGGCCGATATGGCCGAGTTGGCTATTACAACTAAACGTCTTGACTTCCAGTTAGAGCAAGTACAAGACTTTACGCCAACACCGATGACGGTATCTACCGAGACCTGGTACACCGGTTACGACCCCTATACGCTGCAACCCGTACAGAGTGCCAAGACACAACGCGATAAGTTGGCACAACGTCAGTATTTCTTCTGGTACAAGCCTGAAGAGCGACATGCTATCGAACAAAGCCTGCGACGCATCGGACGTCCTGACCTCATCAATGAACTTTGTCCACATGGAGATTATAGAAAAGACAATAATCGCAAAGAACCCAAAAAGGAAAAGCGAGGACGGAATCGTCGTCACTACTGACTTTGCGGCAGTCATCGACGGCAGCACCTCGAAGAGTGACTATCGGCATAGCTGGCTACGCTCCAATGGCCGTTATGCGATGCAACTCACAGCAAGCTATATCCGTCGTATGCCCAAGGATACGACTTGCGAGGGTTTTCTGCGAGGTGTAACAGCCTATATCCGCAAACATTACAAGAAGTCGATGCTACCTCGTCTGGCAGAGCATCCGGAAGACCGTCTCACCTGTTCAGCTATTGTCTTCAGCCGTCTGAATCGTGAGATATGGATGGTGGGCGACTGTCAATGTCTCATCAATGGGGAACTTTTCGATAATCCCAAACCAGCAGAGGCAGAATTGGCTGCGATGCGTGCAGAAGAGGTCAAACGCCTGCTTGCTGAAGGAATGACTCAAGATGAGCTGCTTTGCAATGATATCGCCCGTCAAGTGATGATTCCTCGCATGGTTGAAAGCATGAAGCAACAGAATATTACCTATAGTGTGATTGATGGTTTCCCTATTGCCCGTCAGGCTATCAAGATTATTCCGCTTGACTTTCGCCCTTGGGATATTGTGTTGGCCAGCGATGGATACCCCACCCTTTGTCCTACATTGGAAGAGAGTGAGCAGAAACTCCAAGAACAACGTGAGAAAGACCCTTTGAATATTGGTCCTGACTTTCAGGCTACCAAAGCATTCCACCCAGACTACAACTCCTTTGATGATCGCAGCTATCTGCGACTGAAGGTCTGATACCGATTACTTTCTAGTCTGCTTGATAATACTGTAGGCTTGATACAATCCTAGCTCACCTGCTTTAGACAAGTCGGCAGTTCCCTCACTCTGCTGTTTAAGCGTAAAGCGGGTAAGTCCACGATTATAGTATGCCTCTGCCAAATGCTGGTCAAGCTCAATAGCACGATTATAGTCATCAATAGCGTGGGCATAGTCATGACGCTGGGCATATACATTGCCACGATTGTAATAGAGATAAGCACTATGACTATTCAGTCGGATAGCTTCAGTCAAATCTGCAAGAACCCTTGCAGTCTGTAACTTCACATCCGTACCTTGTGCTGCGTTGAACTCATTCAGGCGAGACTGGCAGACAGCTCTCTGCCAATAGGCAATTGATGACAGCGAGTCTTCCAGAATATAGGTTGTCAGATCCTCGATAGCTCCCTCGTAGTTCTGGATGACACTATAGGCGACTGCACGCTGAAGAATCAGCGAGAGCATCTCCTGATGGTTTCTCTCACGATTGATCTGATCCGTCAAACTGTCAAGACGACTGAAATAGCGTCGGGTACCTGCTTCACTGAGGGTGGTCTGATTGCAGATAATATGAAGCTGGCGGTCAACAGGCATGCGAGTGTTCAGCATCTCCACCTGACGGTCATAGGCTACATAGTTCTTGACAGCATTCTGATAACGTTCAGTTGACAACGCATACATCGGCAGTAAGTCCATACCCACCTTGCGGTTCTGCACACGTCCACGATAGTCACTCTGATATTCATGCTCCATCTCCTGTTCATCAGCAACAGCCAGCTGGTTATATTTCTCGATATCCTCGTCGCTGCGCTTTCGCATCTGTTTCTTCGACAGACGAGGTTGTTTGCCAAAACGCTTGTCAATCTGTGCCTTCAGGATACGGAACTCATCCTGCTCCGCCTGTTTGGTCATGCCTAAGCTACGATAGCACAGTGCACGCTGGTGAAGACCCGTCCAGAAGTTCGGATATTCGTCGATGACCTTTGAATAGTCACGGATAGCAGCCCTCGGATTACCCGTTTTCTCCAATAGCAGCGCACGATTGAAGAGTGCCATCAGGTTATCGGGTTCCAGCTTCAGCACAAAATCAAAGTCCGTGATGGCCCTGTTATCATCACCCACCTGAGCCCTGAGCAATCCTCGGTTATAATGGCCCAGGAAGTTGTTGGGTTCAAAGTCAAGCGCCAAATCGTAGTCAGCCATCGCACCTCTCAAATTGTTCTGATTGAAACGAGCCAGAGCACGATTGATATATAGTCCACCCTGCTTGGGCAACAGGTGAATGGCCTTATCCAGATAGCCTTCGGCATCCTTCCATTCCTCGCGCGAGAGGCTTATCATGGATCGCATGGCCCATGTGTTTCCATTATAAGCATCCAGCTCCAGACTCTTCTCCAAGGAAGTAATCGCTTTCGTCGTATCCTTCTGCAGCAAGTAAACCTCTGACTGCATCGCATAGACACTGGCACTTTTACTCCAACGAGTCACCATTGTATCTATCTCTGCCAAAGCACGGTCATACTCCTTTTGCTGGATGCGGCAAAGAACGCGGTTATGCCATAAGTTCTTACTCTCTGGCTCATAGCGAAGTGCCGTATTATAATCCAATATGGCATCAGCGTAATGCTTCTGCTGGATACGGCACAAGCCACGCAACTCATAAATGTTCACTACATAAGGATTGCGGTGAATGGCTTCCGAACAGTCTGCCTCGGCACCGACAAAATCATCCAGATAGTATTTGGCGACAGCACGATAGAACCAAGGCTCAAAAAGATAAGGCTTCGCAGAAAGTGCCTGATTGAAATATTGGATAGAAAGAACGTAATCCTCGTAATAGAGCGCCGAGCGCCCTATCCTAATCAATCGATCGGTATTGTACTGCGCCATACCGACCATTGGGAAAAACATCAAAAGGAAAACAATCTTTCTAACCATCTGTGCTTACTTTCTTACAGCTGCCTTCGTCTTATATCCGCAACGATAACGTCCTTGAGTGAGAGCTTTTAATTTGTTCTTAATCAACTGCTTACGAAGCGGAGAGACACGGTCAACAAACACTTTTCCCTCCAAATGATCGAACTCATGTTGCATCACGCGAGCCAGATAGCCCTCAACCCATTCGTCATGTTGCTGGAACTTCTCATCAAGCCATTGAACGCGGATACGCTTCGGACGAGTCACCTTCTCATGAATGGCAGGCAACGACAGGCAACCCTCTTCCAGAGAATCAGTCTCAGAATCATCATATTCCAAAATATGCGGATTGATATAGACGTGCCTGAATCCCTTGTACTCAGGCATATCATCACTGAGGACATCAAGATCAATCACCACCACACGTATCGATTTACCCACCTGGGGAGCAGCAAGGCCTATACCCTCGCTCTCAGCCAGCGTATCCCACATATCTGTGAGGAATTGCTCCAAGTCGGGATAATCTGTTGGGATGTCTTCAGCCACTTTTCTCAGTACGGGCTGTCCCAATATATAAATAGGTAGAACCATTTCTTAATTACGAATTACGAATTACAAATTACAAATTACGAATTACGAATTACAATTTACGAGAGCGCATATAGTCCTGCAGTATGATGGTGGCACTGATCTCATCGACAAGCGCTTTGTCCTGACGGGCTTTCTTCTTAAGCCCTCCGTCAATCATAGCCTGATGAGCCAAGACAGACGTAAAACGCTCGTCATAGAACTCGATAGGGATATCTGGCATGGCCTTACGCCAGCGATTGACAAACTGCCTGACTCGTTCCAGATTCTCACTGGGCTCACCATTCGGCTGTCGAGGCTCACCAATCACGATTTGCTCTACGGATTCTTGAGCCACATACTGCTTCAGATAATCAAAAAGTGTTGACGTAGAAACAGTTGCCAACCCGCCAGCAATCAACTGTAACGGGTCGGTAACTGCTAATCCCGTACGCTTCTTTCCGTAATCAATCGAAAGGATGCGCGCCACGATGTCAATTATTTAGCATAGAGCAGCCATGCTCCAGGATATCTCTCCTGCAGGGAATTGCGGCTGGCTGCGGCTTCTGCCTTGGTGTCAAACGTTGTAGCTACCACACGGTACATGGCAGGTGACACGTTATTGTTGACTACCACTTGTGCCTGATAACCCTGATTGTTCAATGTCTGCTGCAAACCTTCGGCATTGGCTTTCAGTGAGAACGAGCCAACGACCACGCTGAAGTTCTTCAGACCAGATCCAGCCACAACAGATACCGTTTCCTGACGAACGGGGATGTTGTCGGCATTATCAACAACCTGAGTCTCTGTGACAGCCTTCTCCTCCATGGGGACAACGACATTCTGTTCCTGCTCTGTTTGAGCCTTCGCAGCCTCTTCCTCCTGCTGCTTCTGCTGCAGTTCCTCCTGCTGCTTAGCTTTCAGATAAGCCTGCTTGTAGGCACTTTCACTTGACTTACATCCCGTAAAGAGCATGGCTGCGCACAATCCGGCGCATAATAATGTGTACTTTTTCATACTTTTCTTTGATTGTATAACAATATTAAATTTCTATTTTCGCATTAATTTTCTGCGAAATTACAAAATATCATGCAAAAGTCACGAAAAATGCTGCATAAAGTTTGTTAATTTCGAAAACTTTACGTATATTTGCCACCAGAATAACATGTTTTACCATATTAAAATTTGAATATTATGAAAAGTTTAGGTTATTTAGGCGCCTTCCTCGGCGGTGCATTAGCTGGTGCAGTGATTGGTTTGTTGGTAGCTCCTGAAAAGGGTGCTGACACACGTGTGAAAATTACCGATGCCGTTGATGAATTCATGAAGAAGCACAACATCAAACTGAGTCGCAAGGACGTCAAGGACTTGGTTGATGACATTGAGGACGCAGCTCCCGAAGTTTAATACTTTGAACATTAAACATTGAACGTTAAACTATAAACGTTAAACTTTATAGCTATGCTATCTAGCGACAAGAACGTAGAGTCCATCGTAGAACTCATCGAGGCGCTTAAAGAACACGTTGAACTCCAGAAAGAGTATCTGGAGCTCAACGTGATTGAGAAAGTAGTCAAGTTGGTAACGGCCCTTACCGTTGCCGTTATCTTTGTCATCCTTGGTGTTGCCGTACTCTTCTACCTCACCTACGCCATCGTCTATTGGATAGCCCCACTCACAGGCCTCGCTCTGGCCTACTTCCTCGTAGCTGCCTTCTTCGCTGCCCTACTCGTGCTGGTATGCGTCTTCCGAAAGCAGTGGATAGAGCGCCCACTGGTACGCTTCCTGGCTAACACCTTATTAAATTAATACTCGCCATGCAGACCAACCAATACAACACCCTCGAAGAAATCGAGTTGCGCAAAGACGAGTTACGGGCTCAGCTAAGCGACAATTCCGACAAGGTCGGAACCCTGTGGCGTGGTCTTTGGGTTCCACAGCAAACTGAAAGCAAGGGAGAACTCATTGCCAACCTCATTACCAACAGCATCACGGCCATCGATGCCTTCCTGTTGGTCCGCAAACTGATGAAGACCTACGGCTGGATTTTTGGCCGCAGCAAGCGCAAGTCAAGATAACTCACTCCACGTATGTCAGGAACCAGGTACATGACATATTTATCTCCAATCCTTTAAGTTCACTTTAGCTTCCACCTCGTCCTCAATATCATCAGGCAGGGCTGTGAAAAAGTCGATACCCGTAATGCGCTCCACCTGATCAATGGAGTTATAATAGAGGTCACGTTTCTTAATACCTTCGTTATTACGTGTGATGATACCGAAACATGAAGGCTTTGGTGTCAAGCGCAGCACCACCTTGAAGAACGCCTCAGGCACCTGCACCTTGTTGGGGCCAATAGTCTGATGCATCCCTTTTGTCCATACAGGCCCGCAGACGATATACACCTCACCGTATTTTCGTGCCCAACGGCGACAGTCCATTTCGATACTGTTCCATACACCACTGTTCAACTTCGAGTCCTGAGGACAAACATTAACCAGCGAGAACGAGTCGTACATGGCCTCGCGACTCCACTTGTTGTCACCAGCCGGACACATGTGACCTCGTGACCAGCCACTGCCTTTATAGTCCTGCAGCGTAGCCCTGGGGCGTGGACAGTCCTCATCCTCATGGAAGTTGCTCATGCGCTTCAGTTCGCCATCCGTATGATCAGCAGTCAGCTGCCACGCCACCCAGTTAGGACAACGCGTCTGCTTATTATACGAAACCACATACGACGTTCTTTGCAACACTATTTCTGGCGTCTTCGTCAGTGGCGCAGGAGTATATGTCAGTGGCGCAGGAGTATATGTCGGCAGTTCCTTCTGCCACGAGAACGCATGCAGGGCAAAAGCGATGACAAGCAGTATCGCCACCATCCACACATACGGAATATGTTGTCTCTTCTTTTTCATTTGCCTGCAAAGTTACAAATTATATCTGAGATTATTCGCAAATGCAGTCAAATACTGCAAATTTAGTCGTACTGTTCGACTAAGTTAGTAGTTTTTTCATAAGATTCTTTTAGTTTTGTAATTTGGTTAGTGAATCATAAAGGCCCGCAGAGATGCGAGCCTTTATGATTCAATAGATGTCAGTTACCAGTCCCTATGACATATCCTGTCACTTGTGTCATCCGACGATTTATTGATAAAAACGTCGCAAAATATGCGATATTTTGTGTTTTTGTTTGGCGATTTGACATTATTTTAGTATTTTTGTCGCAGAATTTGCGTTATTATAACTATTATTTTGTCGCACACAGTACGAATACGTTATGTATATACACGAAAGAGACAATTGGACAAACTTCCGTTGGGACACATCTCAGGTGTCACTTCTTCAGGAGAAAGTATTCCGTATGCAGGGCTTGCTATACGGCAGGCTGAATTCGTTGGGCTTTGATAGCAAGTTACGTGCTATGGCTGAGAACCTGACTTATGACGTGGTGTATTCTTCGGAGATTGAAGGCATACGGCTGAACATGGATCAGGTACGTTCTTCAATTGCCAGAAGGCTGGGCATAGATAACGTGAAATATAGTGCTCCTTCACACTATATTGATTCTGTTGTGGGTGTTATGGTGGAAGCTGTACAAAATTATAATCAGCCTCTTAGCAAAGAAAAACTGTGCGCCTGGCAATCCGCTTTCTTTCCTTCGGGTTATAGCGAAGGAAGCCAGATAGAAATAGGTCAGTACCGAACAAACGAGGAGCATATTGTCAGCGGAATGTTCGGACGTGAGAAGATTCATTATATCGCGCCATCTCCAGATCGTGTAGAAGAAGAGATGCAAAAGTTCCTCACATGGTTCGACAAGGATGAGCCAGTAAGCAGCGTGATCCGATCTGCCATAGCACATTTCTGGTTTGTGAGTATTCATCCCTTTGAGGATGGCAATGGCCGTTTGGCTCGCATCCTTTCCGACATGCTTCTGGCACGTGGAGAAAAGAGCGAGTTCCGTTTCTACAATGTCTCATCACAGATAAACAAGGACAAAAATCACTATTACGACATCCTAGAGCGCATGCAGCATGGCGATGGTGACATTACAGAGTGGTTAGTGTGGTACATGCAGAAGTTGGTGGAAGCACTTGACGAGGCAGATGTCATCGTCACTACCATCTTGAACAAGAGTTTCTTCTGGCAGAAGGCATCGTCTGTTCCGATGACAGAAAGGCAAACGCAGATGCTCAATTTGTTTCTTGACAGCTACGAGGCAAAGATAACATCCAAGACATGGGCAACCTTGGCGAAATGTTCGAAGGACACCGCCATACGCGACATACAGGATCTTGTCGATAAGAACATACTCATAGAAGACATTCCTGGGGCAAAGCGCCCCAGTTATTCCATCGTCTATGATGCAGAAGACCTTTCGCAGTTCTTTACTGAAGTAAGTATTACCGAGGAGAATGGCATTCCGTATCTAAAAGCCATATTCAAGGGAAAGAAACCTGTGAGTGAAAGATTGTTGAAACTAGATGCGGAGCGATTCAAGAAAGGAGACCTCCCTTTATCAAATCTGCTTAGTAAGTACTGCTCATATATAGCCAAAAGTAATTAAGAATGTGTGCGAAGCAGGAAAATCGCAGCCTTCTTCCATGACCTGCCGGTCGAGCCTGCTCACGCTCGGCAATGCTTAAGCAAGCTTAGCATTGCTCTCGCTCAATCGCAGCCTTCATAATCATCCATCATCCATCTTCCATCATCCATCTTCCCTCATACATCATACATCATCCATCATACATCACCTGTCTCACTAGTTCTTGTCGATTTTATTCTTTTTATTTCGTATTTATTTGTTTATTCGGAAATAATGTTTAACTTTGCAGCAGAATAAGATCTTTTTTAGTTATGAATGC
>CADCBH010000043.1 GCA_902799655.1 uncultured Bacteroidales bacterium | reverse complement strand
TAGTTTAGCCATACTCTAGCCATACTCTAGCCATACTCATACTGCAGCTTTGAGTATGGCTACAAGCAGCCTAGAGCTTGGGTAGAGTATGGGTAAGAAGGATAAAGACAGGAAAACACACCCCTAAGTGGCCTCATGGTCACTTTTTTTGATGATTTGTTTCCAAGTTAACAAATAATTTAGTATCTTTGTAGTCAATTACTGCCAATGGTCGTAAACCACCCTTACTACGGTATGAGTCCCTGAGAGTAGGGTGGCGGTAGGTATGTCAAGAGACAATCCTTAGGCAAAATCCTTATTAAGACAAATATGAGCAACAAGAGATGAACGAAATTCAATATATAGAACCCAGGCAAGAAACTCAACTATACGATGATGTGTGCCAGATTATTGATGGTACGCGTGGCAGGATTGCAACGTATGTGAACACAGAAGCCTGCCTGACAAATTGGTATGTTGGTAAGCGTATAAAGGAAGATGTACTCTTTAATCAGCGTGCAGAATATGGTAAGCAGGTGATTAGGAACCTCTCTTCAAAACTGACAGAACGCTATGGAAGCGGATGGAGTGAGAAGACCTTGAGGCATTGTCTCCGCAGCGCGGAGACTTTTTCCGAGGAGGACATTATCTCTGCAACGCAGAGACAATTAACATGGACGCATCTAAAAAGTCTAATGTATATAAAAGACCCTCTTGAGCGACAGTTCTATGCCCAAATGTGTAGTTCAGAACATTGGGACACACGTACCCTAGATGAGAAGATAGACAAGCAACTTTATCTGCAAACAGCACTCAGCCGCAAGCCAGAGGAGGTCATCAAGAAGGAACTGGAGGAGTCGAAAGAGAAGAACCAATTACTGCCTGACATGGTATTCCGTAGCAGCTACTTCCTCGATATTCTTGGGCTTCCTGATGTGTTTTCTGAAAAGGACTTGGAAAATGCTATCCTAAGCCAAGTAGAGGAGTTCCTGTCAGAACTTGGTTCAGACTTTACATTCGTTAAGCGTCAGAAGCGCATCACTGTTGATGCTGTAGATTATTATATCGATTTGCTATTCTTCCATCGTGAACTTCGCAGACTGGTGGCAATCGACTTAAAACTTGGGAAGTTCAAACCTGAGTACGAGGGCCAAATGCGCTTATACCTGAGATATCTGAATCAGAACGACCGTAAGCCTTGGGAAGAATCACCTATAGGTTTGATACTTTGCTCAGAAGGCAACACGGAGCACATAGAGTATCTGATGCTTGACGAAGAAAGTCCTATTAAAGTGGCGCAGTATTACACGAAGTTGCCTGACAAGCAATTACTTTCTGAAAAACTTCGTAAAGCGATAGCCATTGCCCGTGAGCACTATCAAAAGGATAAAGAAGAATAACTTACTATGATCATATAAAAAGAGGATAAATATATGAGCAACAAAGAACCTGGCTACGTTTACATACAGACCCTATCGACCTCTGGTCGCTTGCATACTTGCAAGAACCCCAGCTTTCGCGAGGATTGGGTGAAGATCGGCAGGAGTTCACATATATTATTCATCGGCACTTTCATGCCAGAAGAACATCGAAACATCTCTGGTGCTTATCAAGGTGCCAAGTATTTCTCGTATAACGGCAAAGTACTGGATGAGATTAGGAAAGAGAAAGAAAATATATAGAATTTCAATAATATGGCAAACAAACAGACGCATAGTATAGAAGAAATCGTAGAGCAATGGGCGAAAGAACAACTGAAAGGAATCAAACTCTACGCTAAAAACGATTTTATCAATGCACAAATAGAGAAAGCCCTTAAAACAGCTCCTTCTAAAAAAGGTGGTAAAGGTCCCAATTATCCTGATATTAAATGCATCATTCCAACAGCAGATGGTGATATTCCCGTCATGATAGAGGTAAAGGGGATGAAAGATGCGCTCATCAAGCTCAATGAAGAAACAGGATTGCCTGACAATGTGACAAAAAAAGGTGAGCCGAACTTTACGAATATCGCTAAGTATGCTGTCAATGGAGCTGTCCACTATGCTAATGCCATCGTTCGTCATACGACCTACAAAGAAGTGCTTGCCATAGGAGTGAATGGATATAAAGACGAAACTGATGTAATTATCTATGAAGTCAGCGCATGGTATCTTTCACGAAAGAATCTTTTCGTACCCAAAGAGATAGGGCGGTATTGCGACCTGTCTTTCCTGCGAAAGAAGTATCAGCAGACATTGTTGAAGCAACTTGCCAATATTGACCTTACCGAAGAGGAAATAGAACAGCAGAAATCCAACTTAGAGGATGATATTGAGAGCAAGCTTAAGGAACTAAACCAAAAGATGCAGGACGAACTGCGAATTGTGGTAAACCAACGTGTACAGCTTGTAACAGGCTTGATTATGGCTGGACTTGGAGTAAAGAATGATGATGGAACATTCAAAGTACATCCGTTACAGGAGGAAGAGTTACGTGGTGATACAGATTCTGATAATAACGATGGCGTTGTCATTATGAGTAGAATCAAGTCTTATCTGAAAGATAAGAGCCTTCCATCTGAAAAAATTGAGATGATAGTTGACATTCTGAATGTTGTGTTCATCAACTCAAAACTTGAAAAGCCAACCAATGGAGAAAGCAAACTCAAAACATTGTATCGTGACATCAAAGCTGACATTATCCCATTCCTGACAGGTGAACTGCATAATCTTGATTTTACAGGCAGGCTGTTTAATGTGTTAAATGCCTGGGTCGCCGTTCCTGACGGAGATAAAAATGATGTAGTACTTACACCACGTTCCGTTACTGAATTGATGGCAAAGCTCTGTCAGGTGAATAAAGATTCATATGTATGGGACTTTGCGACCGGTTCCGCTGGATTTCTCATTTCCGCTATGCATTTGATGATTGCCAATGCCAATGAAATGATTACAGACCCAAAAGAAAAGGAAGAAAAGATTTTGCGTATTAAAACAGAACAGTTACTCGGCATTGAGAAACTGGCAGATATTTATTTGTTGGCAGTACTTAATATGATTCTGATGAAAGATGGTTCTGCCAATATTATTCATGGTAACTCTTTAACAGAATTCAACGGTAACTATGAACAGGGCGAATTGAAGGGCAAGCCTTTTCCTGCTGACGTATTCCTATTAAACCCGCCTTACTCTGCTTCTGGCAAAGGATTCGTGTTTGTAAAGAGAGCGTTAGAGATGATGACGTGCAAAGGCATGGCAGCTATCCTTATTCAAGAGAATGCAGGCAGTGGAAAGGGATTACCATATACCAAAGATATTCTGAAAAAAAATACACTTGTGGCATCCATTAAGATGCCGGCAGATCTTTTTATCGGTAAATCAGATGTACAAACTGCCATCTATGTATTTGAGGTGGGTACGCCGCACAGTAAGAAATCTGTTGTGAAATTCATTGATTTCTCCGATGATGGCTACTCACGAATGAACCGCCGTCACTCTAGCCAAAGTGTTAATTTGCGTGATACTGGTGATGCACGAGGGCGTTACACAGAAATAGTGAACCTAGTGAAATATGGCAGAGGTGTTAATAGCGAGAACCTTAAATACTATAGTAGCTCATACATCGAAGACTATATAACACTTAAGGGCAACGATTGGACTTATGGACAGCACAAAAAGATAGAGACCATACCAACAGAAGAGGATTTCCAAAAGGTTGTGAAGAACTATTTGTCATGGCGAGTATCAGAAGTTATCAAGCAAGAGTGTGGGAAGGGTATAGGACTTGTATGTAGGCCTCATAAGGCAAGGAAGGAACCCGAGGGCGGATATAAAAGTTTTAAGATAGGAGATCTCTTTACGATTCAGAAAGGTAAGCGCTTAACAAAGGCAAATATGATTCCTGGATTTATCAACTTCATCGGTGCAACATCTGCTAACAATGGGCTAACAGCAAGAATTGGTAATGTCGGGCATATCCATCCAGCTGGCACTATCACGGTTACCTATAATGGTTCTGTAGGTGAAGCTTTCTATCAAAGAGAACCATTCTGGGCCTCTGATGACGTAAATGTATTATATCCTAAGTTCCCTATGAATGAACTCATCGCGCTCTACTTTTTGGCTCCGTTTATTAAGAAAGGTAAAGGTTATGGGTACACTTATAAGTGGACAAAAGATAAAATGAAAAAAGACAAAATCCTCTTACCTGTTACTGTAGAAGGTAAAATAGATTTTGATTTTATTGAAAAGCAAATGCGAGAGATTGAAGAGAATCGCATATTTGAACTTGAAGACGAACATAAATACGAGATAGAGGCATATCGCAAGGTTCTGGGTATACAGTCAATGGAGATTATAAAAACTGAAAAAATAAAAACAGATACGATATATTCCGAAGATGATGACTTTGAACCCTTAATGGCAGCAGAATCGTTTGAATGCTATAAGTGGGAAGGATTCGACCAAAGTATTTGCGATTTCTTTGGAGGTGACAAAACTATTCTTATTGGGTGTTATAAGGGGAAGAAATACAAAGATTGGATTCATACCAATAACATTTATACCATAAGGTTAGGGGATACCAAAGGTTCTATGGAAACAAATCGAGAACTCTTTGATAGTACCTCGTTGCTTGTTTTATATGAACTTGGCAAACCTAACAAACTTTCTGCATATAAGATTGTAGGCAACAAGGAGATGGGCAAAGAGGAACTCTTGGCTATGGACTATCCAAATAAAAAGCCACGAAAGAGTTACATGACATTCAGCATCACACCTCTTGAAATGGATTTGACATTCTTAGTGGAGCACCATCTCATTGAAAGACTTATTGAACTTAATTCGGAAAATGCGAAAGGTACACCAGTATTCATCCAACCGTAACAGATTCTAATATCTTCAGTATGTCAGATTTCAGGAGACACTGGGACAGGTGAGTGTTTCGCTTGTTGAAATGAAAGAGCTCAAGGAGTCTGGATGGCAGGAAATCCTTGTAGCTATTCCCATTTCACTAAAGTACGAGGCAGAGCAATCTTCTTTGGTTCTCCCCGTTGACCATCAATGTAATAGAATCGTGCAAGATGGTCATCGAATTGGCTAACGAAAGCCTCGCGTATGCGAGAGCACTTCTCATTGATAGAGTTACTTAGCGGATTAGTGACGTCCTCGATGCTCTGACGGGCAGAGGCTTCGTTTAAAAATGGACCTTTCAATTTTCTGTAAATTTCCATGAGCTCTTCACGGAAATCAGGAAGGTAACTGAACATAATCCCCTCAGGATGTTTAAGAAACAGAAGGAATACAGCCTTGGGGAGTGGCGTCATTCTAATCTCCACGCGTGACATAGGGACTGGTACCTGCTATACATAATTGATGTCTGCTGGAAGAGGGAAGAGGAAAGATGGGGGAGTTGGAACATAATGGTTACTTTTTATGTAAGGGTAACTCGTTGAAAGATTTTAAGTTGCGATATGTTAAGGACATTGATGTCCCAAACAAAACAACATTGCTGGGCCTCTTCGATTTCCGCTCTTTCCTCAACATCTGACATCAGGGACTGGTACAATGACTGCCATCTACTACATCATAAAGGCTCGCATCTCTGCGGGCCTTTATGATTCACTAACCAAATTACAAACTAAAAGAATCTTATGAAAAAACTACTAACTTAACTCATTAATTATGAATCTGATGCAAAGGTACGGGCTTTTACGTCAGAAACCAAGAAAATCCATGATTTCTTCGTCTTCTTGTTGCGACAATCGCCTCGATTTCGGACAATGCTCTAGAATCAGTCTCTTTTTTGTCGCAATATGACATGGTTATAATCAGAAGAAGTCTAGGATTTAAAGGCCACAAGTCCTAGATTTATCAATGACAAACCAACGTCATCTACGACCCGTTCCGATGATGGTTTAGGGGGGTAAAGTATCGCATCTACGACCCGTAGATGACGTCGGAACGGATCGAAAGTACGTTACAAACGACCCGAAAGTGGAGTGAGGAGGGAGGAGGGAGGAGTGTTGAATCAGAAGATCGAGGCGATTATTAAAGAATTAGGAGAATAAGATAGAAGTTCCCCAAGAAAATTGGCAAAAATAGGTTAAATGATGAATATATGCTGCAAAGATACTAATTAATTCGAACATTAGTGGCAATTTTCAGAAAAAAAACTTGTAATATCGAATCGTCATCATGTTTTCTATTTCGAAATTTGGATGGTGCTGTTATTTTGATTAAATTTGCAGTCGGTATATATCACTAACTAAGAATGTAAATGAGGAACTTGGAGATACACAACTGTCCTGAGTTGATGGACTTCATTCAGGAGGTAGGATTCCTGCCACTGCTGGATAGTGGCATCAGAGGCTACTCGGCTGAGGATGTGGTCGATGAGGACAATCGCTATGTGGTGTTCGACGATGGCGGTTGGGACTGGCCACTGTGGAAGTGGAAGGGACCTATCGTCACGGAGGGTAGTTGCGTATATGGCAAGTTCTTTGCTGGTAAGGCGGGCTTTATCAGCAAGGAGTGGTGGCCCGACCTTTGCAACTATCGTCGTGCTTCGAGACCTGTGCCTGCGGAGGGCAGCATTGAGGAGACTATCCTGCTGACACTGGCAGAGCACGGCAGTCTGATAACGCGTGAACTGCGGGCTGCCTGTGGCTTCGACGGTCCTAAGATGCGGAGCAAGTTTGATAGCTACGTGACGCGCCTGCAGATGGCCTGTCGCATCGTGACGGAGGACTTCGTGTATCCTACTGACAAGCACGGACGTGAATATGGTTGGGGCTGGTCATTGCTCACGATACCTGAGACGCTACTGGGTCGCGAAATGTGTCGATGCGAGCGTACGCCTCAGGAGTCGTTCGAGCGGATGAAGGCGCATCTCCGTCAGTTATTGCCTGAGGCTACGGAGAAACAGATTGAGAAGCTGATTAAGTAGCATGAGCATCAAGACAATCATACTAATCCTAATGACAACGATGATGACAAACGGATGTAAGGGACAGACGCAGGCTCCCTCGGTGAGGCCGGCAACACAGGCGAACCGATTCTATACAGGTGATGCCAGGGAACTGAGTGAGGAGGTGGATAGCCTGCTCGCGCTGCATCGTAACGACGCGAAGTACGATCATGTGGCAGCATTGATAGTGCCTCATGCAGGGTATTATTTCTCAGGCAATGTGGCGGCATCGGCGTATATGGCGATAGATGCGAAGAAGCAGTATAAGCGGATATTCCTGTTAGGACCGAGTCACCACGAATGGCTCGACGGAGCATCGGTGAACACGGAGGCGGAATGGTATGCCACACCGTTGGGCAATGTGAAGGTGGACCACGAAACAGCGATTAAACTGACCACAAACGGAACGGATGCTGTGTTCAGCTACAGGCCAGAGGCGCATGACAGGGAGCATTGTCTGGAAGTGCAGTTGCCGTTCTTGCAAAGATTCTTCACTCAAGAGGTGCCGCCCATTGTGTCCATCGTTATTTCGACGAATGATTACGATAAGCTGAAGCGAATGGCAGAGGCGCTGAAACCGTATTTTACAGACGAGAACCTCTTTGTGATTAGCAGCGACTTCTCGCACTATCCAACGTATGAGGATGCCTGCGAGGTGGATGCCAAAACGGGCAAGGCCATCGAAACGGGCGACGTGGAGGCCTTTATTGCAACCATCAATGCCAATGCACGTAGTGGGATGCGCAATCTGCATACGAGTGCTTGTGGCGAGTTTGCTATCATCACGCTGATGCTGATGCTCGACAGTCAGTACGAGGTGAAGCACCTGATGTACCAGAACTCGGGCGACATCGACAATCACGACCATAGCCGTGTGGTGGGCTATCACTCGTTTGCCATCCTGCGTAAGGACAACGCGAGTTTCATCCTTACTGATGCTGACAAGAAGGCGCTGAAAGAAATAGCCCTGCAGAGCATCAAGGACTCCCTTGACGGCAAACCTATCGCGCAGCCAACTCTTACCTCTGACCTCTCACCTCTCACCTCTAAATGCGGTGCTTTTGTTTCGCTGCACAAGCACGGACATCTACGTGGTTGTATCGGACATTTTGGCGAGGACTATCCGTTGCACGAAATAGTGGCTGAGATGGCGCGAGCAGCAGCCTTTGAAGACCCACGGTTCATACCAGTCACTCGCGATGAATTGGCTGACCTCGATATTGAGATTTCTGTGCTCACACCGATGCGTCGCATACAGAGTCTGGACGAGTTTGAATTGCATCGTCATGGCATCTACATCAAGAAGGGCTACCGCAGTGGCACGTTCCTGCCACAGGTGGCTGACGAGGTGAACTGGACCAAAGAAGAGTTCGTGGGACATTGTTCGCAGGACAAAGCCGGACTGGGTTGGGACGGCTGGCGCGAGGCTGAGCTCTACGTTTACGAAGCGATAGTATTTTGATGGAATGCAGGTATTATAAGCGATTGGATGACGGACGGGTGGAGTGTATGCTCTGTCCGCACCATTGTCGCATTGCCGAGGGCAAGACGGGTATTTGTCGTAGTAGAAGGAATCAGGACGGCATGCTCATAAGCGAGGTGTATGGCAAACCGTGTTCGCTGGCCATCGATCCCATCGAGAAGAAACCGCTGTACCATTTTCATCCTGGCACAACGTGTCTGTCGCTGGCCTGTATGGGCTGCAACTTCCGTTGTCTGAACTGCCAGAATCACGAGATTTCGCAGGTGTCGCCCTCAGATGTCAATCATTACGAGTTGTCGCCTGAGGATGTTGTCGCGCTCTGCCTGAAACACCATTGTCCTGGCATCGCCTACACCTATACTGAGCCGCTGACCTATCTGGAATATATCATCGATTGTGCACGACTGGCTCACAAAGCAGGACTTTGGAACATCCTCGTGACAGCGGGCTACGTCTGTCAGGAACCGCTGGCCGACCTGTTGCCATATCTCGATGCTGCCAACGTCGACCTCAAGTCGTTCAGCGATGATATCTATATGAAGGTAAGTGGAGGTCATCTGCAGCCTGTTCTCGACACCATCCTCGCTATGAAACGGGCTGACGTGTGGGTGGAAATCACCAATCTTGTCATCCCTGGCGTTAACGATGATATGGATATGATTCGTCAGATGTGTTCCTGGCTCGCTAGTAATGGTCTCGCTGAGGCTCCCTTGCATTTCAGTCGTTTCTTCCCTCGTTATAAGATGCAGGATACGTCTCCTACGCCCATTGCGACGCTGAAAGCAGCCAAGCAGATAGCTGAGGAAGAGGGCATCAGGTATGTATATTTGGGGAATGTTTGAGTTATAAAGAATGTTAAATAATTGGAGGTGTACCGACTTTTGAGACAGCCTCGTCTTATCTTTGCACCCGATATGCTGACAGAACAGACAATGGAAAAGCTGCGGATACTCGCAGAGTCGGCGAAGTACGACGTATCGTGCTCGTCGAGTGGCACTGTGCGCAAAGGTAAGCAGGGTATGGTGGGCTCGACAGTTGGTGGCGTGGGCATCTGCCACTCGTTTGCTGACGATGGGCGCTGCATCTCGCTATTGAAGGTGATGCTGACAAACTACTGCATGTACGACTGCGCCTACTGCATCAATCGCAGAAGCAACGATATCAAACGGGCGACGCTCTCCGTTTCTGAGTTGGAGGAGATTACGATGGAGTTCTATCGCAGGAACTATATCGAGGGACTGTTCCTTTCGAGTGGCGTGGTGCGCAATCCAGACTATACGATGGAGCGACTGACTGCCATTGCCCGCGACCTGCGTCTGGTTCATCGTTTCAACGGCTATATCCACCTGAAGAGCATCCCTGGCTGTTCGCAGGAACTGCTCAACGAGGCAGGTCGCTATGCTGATCGTATGAGCGTGAACATTGAGATTCCCAAGGAGGAGTCGCTGAAACTCCTCGCCCCTGAGAAGGATCACAAGAGCGTGTTCCAACCCATGAAACTCATCCAACAGGGTGTGTTGGAGAACAAGGAAGATCGCAAGAAGTACCGCTATGCGCCACGCTTCGTGCCTGCAGGCCAATCCACGCAGATGATTGTGGGAGCGACAAAGGAGACAGACAAGGACATCCTCACGATGTCGTCGATGCTCTATGGTCAGCCTACGATGCGTCGCGTGTATTATTCTGGCTACGTGAGCGTGAATACCTACGACCCACGACTGCCCATTCTCAAGCAGCCGCCCTTAGTGCGCGAGAACCGACTGTATCAGGCCGACTGGCTGCTGCGGTTCTATCACTTTAAGGTCGATGAAATTGTCGACGACATGCACGCGAACCTTGATCTGGAGGTAGATCCTAAACTGGCATGGGCCTTGCGGCATCCAGAGTACTTTCCTGTGGACATCAATACTGCCGACTACGAACATTTGCTGCGCGTGCCAGGACTCGGCACCAAGTCCGCCTGGCTCATCGTCAACTCACGTCGCTTCAATCGCCTCACGTCATTCGACTTGAAGAAGATGGGCGTGGTGATGAAGAAGGCGAAGTACTTCATTACCTGCAATGAACTTACCTCGCAATTCTCGCAGCCCATCATCGGCATCAATGAACTGCGTCCTGAACGCCTGCGTCCTCTGCTTATCTCGAAAGCACAGCAGAAACGGGCAGCAGAAGAAATGCAACTGAAACTGGATTTTGGAGAATGACGGTATATGTGTTTGACGGAACGATGGATGGACTGCTGACGGCGGTGTTCGACGCATTCCTTTTGAAGGAGCAACCAGAGCAGTTGCTGGCGGAGGGCGATGCGCTGCCGTTGTTTTGTGACCATACTTATCACGTGACGTCAGACGAAGAGAAGGCGCGACGGGTGTGGGCGGGATTGGAGAAGAAGCTGACGCGTGAGGCCCTGCGACTGATTTCCGTCAGTTGGCTGTCAGAACTGAGCGAACTGAACACGCCGTTGTTCCAGTATATATGCAAAGTGTTCCGTCAGGGCGATATATCGCGTAACTTTGCTGATGCTGATGTGCTCGCTGTGACGAACATCGCTCGTCGTGTACTGCACGAGCAACTGAGGATGAAGCAGTTTATACGCTTCCAGAAGGCAAAGGACGGCACGTATCTGGGCGTTGTCTCACCAGACCATAACGTACTACCCATCATCACCGACCACTTTCAGGACCGCTTCAACGACCAGCCGTGGCTAATATACGATGCGAAACGGCACTACGGCTATTACTATGACGGGAAAACCGTTATCCGCGTGACGTTTGAGGATGAAGCCGCTGTGCCCTTCGACTTATCGAACGGAAAACTCAATGCCGACGTGCTCAGCGACAACGACCAGCTGTTCCAAGACCTCTGGCGTACGTACTTTAAGGCCATCTGCATCAAGGAGCGTATGAATCCGCGTAAACAGTTGCAGGATATGCCGCGCCGCTATTGGAAATACATGACGGAAAAGAATGGACGCTAGTCATGAAGACAGAGTGAGTGCTCCCAGCCATCCAATAAATGTCTGAGGAATGTTTATTTTCCTACGCAGAAATTTTTAAAGATATTTCCTAATACTTCGTTGGGAGTAATCTCACCACCAGTAATCTCGGCAAGGGTGTCGAGAGTGAGACGAAGGTCTTCTGCGACCAGGTCTGGAGGAGTGAGGAGTGTGGAGTGAGGAGTGAGATTGGAGAAGTGAAGAGTGGTGGCTCCCAGACCTTCGAGGACGCGCTGAAGATGGGCATGGGCACGGGTGAGCGCATCGTAGTGACGGGCGTTGGTAACGATGACATCAGTGGCATTGAGGGTGGGAATGTCAGCAGCCTCATAGATGGCTCGCTCTAAGTCGGTGATGTGATCGCCATGCTTGGCGGAAATTTCGATTAAAGGAATTTTAACTAATGTAAATGATTTGTTTTCGGCTTTGTCAATCTTGTTTCTTACGATGATAAGTTGTTTATTATCAGCAAGTAACTGCATTTTGCTTAATTCTTCCTGCGATGGTTCTTCGTCAATCAACCAAATGACGATGCGAGCCTTGTCGATAGCAGCATAGGTACGCTCAATACCTATCTGTTCGACCTGGTCGGAGGTCTGGCGGATGCCAGCTGTGTCGATAAAGCGGAAGGTGACGCCCTGAAGGTCGATGGTGTCTTCGATGGTGTCGCGTGTTGTACCGTGTATGTCTGACACGATGGCCCGGTCATCGTTCAGCAGACGGTTAAGTAGGGTGGATTTGCCGACATTGGTCTTACCTACAATAGCCACGGGGATGCCTTGCTTGATGGCTTGTCCCGTCTCAAAGCTCTTGGCTAATTGTTTGACTTTAGTGTCAATATTTTTAGCAAGTTCTTTTAACTCACTACGATCTGCAAATTCGAGATCTTCGTGGTCGGAGAAGTCGAGTTCGAGCTCCAGGAGTGAGGTGAGTTTGAGCAGTTGTTCGCGCAGTCGAGAGAGCTCAGTAGAGATGCCTCCTCGTAGCTGACTCATGGCTGTTTGGTGGGTGGCCTTGTTGGTTGCGGCAATCAGATCGGCTACAGCTTCTGCCTGCGAGAGGTCCATTTTACCGTTCAGGTAGGCTCGCATGGTGTACTCGCCAGGTTCTGCCATTCGGCAACCGTTCTGGATGAGCAATTCTAATACCTTATTTAATATATAGCGTGAGCCGTGACAGGATATTTCTGCCGACTCTTCGCCTGTATATGAATGCGGTGCACGGAATACGCTGACTAGTACTTCGTCGATGATGGTTGAAGACTTATCGATGATATGGCCGTAGTGGATGGTGTTGGGCTTAGCGTGGGTGATATTCTTGGAGAATATGCGAGAAAGAATCTCCAGAGACTGCTCTCCAGAGATTCTTATGATTCCTAATGCTCCGCCTGTGGCGGTAGCTATAGCGCAGATAGTATCGTTCATTTAGATGCGGTCGAGAACCTTTTGGATAATGGTGTCGATCGAGCTCTTGTAGTCGGTGTTCATCTTCTGGGCATAGCGGTTGGCGATGACCATACAGCAGGTCATGGCGTGGTGACCCAGCAGTGCTGCGAGACCAGCGAGAGCAGAAGACTCCATTTCGAAGTTACAGATCTTCATGCCCTCATACTCGAAGGCCTCGATCTTCTTGTTCTGTTCGGGATCGCCTACGGCAGCGCGCAGCTGGCGTCCCTGAGGACCATAGAATCCACCACATGCAACGGTGTAGCCCTTCACCATGTCGTCAGCAGCGATGCGATCGATGAGCTCGCGATCAGCTACGGCTACATAGGGAGCACCCTTGATGGGGTTCCAGTCCATGTGTTTCTTGAAAACTTCCTCCATCTTGAGGTCGCAGACATCGTTGCGTCCTGCATAGAAGTTGAGCAGGCCGTCGAAGCCGATACTCTTCACTGAGGCGATAAACGAGCCAGTGGGCGTAAAGGGCTGCAGACCGCCACAGGTGCCGATACGTACCATCGTCAGTGCGCGATGCTCTGGTTTCTCCTCACGAGTGTTGTAGTCGATGTTGGCCAGTGTATCGAGCTCGTTGACTACGATGTCGATGTTGTCGCAGCCGATACCGTGACTCTGTGCAGTGATGCGCTTACCTTTGTACATACCAGTGATGGTGTGGAACTCACGACTCGACACTTCGTGCTCGATGCTGTCGAAATGTGCAGCAACAGTATTGACTCGTGCGGGGTCACCTACGAGAATCACTTTGTCTGCAAGGAATTCGGGCTTCAAGTGGAGGTGGAAACATGAGCCGTCACCATTGATGATAAGCTCTGATTCAGGAAAATGTTTTTTTGCCATAGTATTATTTGTTTTTAGTTAGAAATGTGTTTTCGGCATTTCTGATAGCCTTTTCCAGATTATGTGTCTCTTGATGTAGCATGAGTATCTCCTGTTCGTAAGCGAGAATCTCATTGGTCAGCTCCTTGCGTGCCGCCTTGCTGGCAATAGCATAGGCCTCGCGGTTCTTGTTGAGCGACTCGTTGATGGTGACCTGTCGCTTCCTGAGCGTGGTGAGCTGCTGATAGCGGAGCACGTTCTCAGGCAACTTGAAGTCGGAGAGCTGGGTATAGGTGATATCGTCGTTGATGACGAATCGGATGTTTTCGATTTGCTGCTGAGGTTTCTGCTTCCTCACTTCCTCCAGGCGTTGAATGGCCAGGCTGTATATCTCCTCGTCGAACCATGTGTCGGAGATGCTGCTGATATTGGCAAAGGCTGTAATCTCCTCAGGCTCATACTCATCGGTGCTGTAGGTCTTGCGGGTAGGCGAGGGCACGAAGACGTAGATGCATACCTTGCCTTCTGGTTGGTTGCGATCAGTGGCAAACCAGCCTAGATTGGCATATTCGTCGATGATGTAGAGATAGTCGTTGGCTTCAGAGTTGAAGGGCATTCCGATATTCACGGGACGCAGAAAGCGGTTCTCCTCTTCGTCGTAGGTGGTCATATAGATGTCGTAGCCACCCAGTCCTTCCTCATCACCTGTCGCAGCAAAGTAGAATGTGGAACCGTCGCCCATCATGTAGGGATAGTTCACGCGCTTGAACTGTTGCTCATCGTTGATGCCTGCAAGCGGTGAGGGCTCCGACCACTCCATATTGGCAGCCTCGGTATAGTAGAGGTTGCTGGTCGAATCAGTCTCTGCTTTCGAGAAATAGCACTTGTTGCCGATTTCGTTGAGATAGACGAAGAAACCATCGTTCTGAGGAACGTGGAAGAAATCGTCGCCATCCTTGATGCTACCCGTCTCCGGACTAAGATTATAATGATTGATGAAGTGGTTCTTGTCGACGACAATACTGTCGATAATCATTACTTTCTCTGTTGCCGCCTTCATACGCTCTATCTTCTCCAAGCGTTTCTGCTCTTCTGGAGAAATTTTAATACGCTGTGATTTCCTGCGTTGTGCCTGAGCAGGAATCGTAAGCAGCGCAATCAAAATGGCAACGATAAGTCGTATCTTCATCGGCAAAAGTGAGTTTCATATAATACGCAAAGATACGAAAAAAGTACAGATAATGTACAAAAGATACTTGACAATTAAGGATATTTAAGACTCTATGAGTGTTCCGCTGCTTTCGAGCGCATGCCATAAAGAGTAGCGCGCTTCGGTGTTGAGTTGTTGTATGTGGTTGAAGAGTGCTTGGGCGGTGGTGCGGTTGGTATCGCGCTCATGGGGACACAACATGATCTGTTTCTCATAGTGCTGCTGTTCGGCATAGGCTCGTATATCGCTCTCTTGGCAGAGACACAGCGGACGGATGATGGTCAGCGGCATCTTCCGCATTTTAAGCTTGACGGGCATGGTTGAAAAGTGACCTTGGAAGGTGAGGTTCATCAGTGCCGTATGGATGATGTCATCCTGATGATGGCCCAGGGCAATCTTCGTACATCCCAGTTCCTGGGCGAGGTTGAAGAGCTGTTTGCGACGCTGCCAGGAGCAGAGAAAACAGGCGGGCTTCTTGGAACTAGACGGAGATGCGCCCGACGGAGAGCCGTCGGGAGTAGTGGCGGTGGGGGCTGCGTCGGAAGGAAGGGTGGGGAAGCTGGTGGTAATGATGTGGAGGGGGATACCCAAATGGTCGCAGAAGTGCTGCAGATAGGTTGTGTCGCTTTCGTAGCGGATGTTTTCCATGCGAACGTGGATGGCCTCAACAGTAAAGTGGGGTTTGAGAATCTTCTGGCGACGCGCCAGGAATTCCAACAGACAGAGCGAGTCCTTGCCACCAGACAAACCGACGAGGATTTTATCGTCCTCGTCGATCAGTTGGAATTGTCCGAGCGCCTTATTGAATGAGCGCCAAAGTTTCTCTTCAAGTGTCATTTGTCCATAAATACCAGATAAACGGCACAGATAATCAGCAGGAAAGCCAGGATGTGGTTCCAATGCAGATGGGTGCCTTGGAACATGATGTTGGCTATGATGCAGAATACTGCCAGCGATATACACTCCTGTATCACCTTCAGCTGTATGAGGTTAAAGGGACCACCATTCTCAACGAAACCAAGACGGTTGGCTGGTACCTGACAACAGTACTCGAAGAAGGCGATGCCCCACGAGAAGGCTATGACAGCAATGAGGGGCCAGTGGTTGGAAATGCCGTTCTCCTGGAGTTTTAAATGCCCATACCAAGCCAACGTCATGAAGACGTTGCTCAGTATGAGCAATATGATGGTATATAGTCCGTTCATAATATTATCCTTGAGGCGTAACCTCAAGGCACATTATTTTGATTGGAGGTATTCGTCCATATGCTGGGCAGCACGACGACCGTCACCCATTGCCAGAATAACTGTAGCGCCACCGCGCACAATGTCGCCACCAGCGAAAATCTCACTGCGTGCCGACTGCATGCCTTCGTTGACGACGATGGTGTTCTTACGACCCAGTTCCAGACCTTGGATAGACTTCGGTACCAGCGGGTTGGGTGATACACCTATAGCCACGACTACCTGATCGACATCGAGTGTCACCGTCTTACCTTCAACGGGTACTGGTGAGCGGCGACCAGAGGCATCGGGCTCGCCCAGCTCCATTACCTGGAGAATGGCAGCCTTGACAGCACCCTGCTCGTCAGCCAGATACTCGATGGGGTTGTGCAATGTCAGGAAGTTGATGCCTTCTTCCTTGGCATGCTTTACCTCTTCCAGACGGGCTGGCATCTCCTGCTCGGAACGACGATAGACGAGCGTCACCTCAGCACCCAGACGCTTGGCTGTACGACAAGAGTCCATAGCGGTGTTGCCACCACCCACAACAAGCACTTTCTTGCCCAGGTTGATAGGCGTATCGGTAGTCGGATTGGCAGCATCCATCAGGTTCACACGAGTCAGATACTCGTTAGACGACATGATGTTGATGGCGTTCTCACCAGGAATGTTCATGAAGTTAGGCAGACCAGCACCAGAACCTACGAAGATACCCTTAAAGCCTTGAGCCTCAAGTTGTTCAACGCTGATAGTCTTACCAACGATAACGTCAGTCTGGAAGTGAACACCCATTTTGGCGAGGTTCTCGATTTCCACATCAACAATCTTGTTGGGCAGACGGAACTCAGGAATACCATATTTCAACACACCGCCAATCTCGTGGAGGGCTTCGAAGACATACACGTCGTAACCCTTCTTCACCATATCACCAGCAAATGACAGACCTGCAGGACCTGAACCCACGACGGCAATCTTGATGCCGTTGGCGGGGGCAATCTCTGGCAGAGAGATATTGCCACTTTCGCGCTCGAAGTCGGCAGCGAAACGCTCCAGATAGCCGATAGCTACAGCGGGCTCGTTCATCTTCAAGTGGATACACTTGCTCTCGCACTGTTTCTCCTGAGGACAGACACGTCCGCAGACGGCGGGGAGGGCAGAGGTGTTTTTCAATACCTTGGCAGCAGCCAGGAATTGGCCGCGCTCAATGTTCTTGACGAACGACGGAATATTGATATTGACGGGACAGCCTTCCACACAACTGGGTTTGGCGCAGTCGAGACAGCGCTTAGCCTCAGTCATGGCCATTTCCTTGGTCAGACCGATGTTCACCTCCTCCGTGCGAGTGGTAGCACGATATACGGGGTCGAGCTCAGGCATCTTCACACGTTCGATGGCTGTACGCTCCTTGGGCTTCATCGAAGCACGCAACTCCTTACGCCACTCAGCATCACGGTCGGTCAGTACCTCGATAGAGTCGTTGGTGGGATCGCTGTCCATCACGACGTCGGTAGTTTGGTCAGAAACTGATACTTCGGGAGTGGTGGCACCCACCAGGTGTTCCTCGTAGTGGGCCAGCTCTTCCTGTTCTTCGCGCTTGAAGGTGTTCATGCGCTTGAACATCTCGTCCCAATCTACCAAGGCACCGTCGAACTCAGGACCGTCGATGCAGACAAACTTCGTCTTGCCACCAATGGTCAGTCGGCAGGCACCACACATACCCGTACCGTCCACCATAATGGTGTTCAGGGATACCTCACAGGGAATGCCATGCTTCTGGGCAGTCAGATTAGAGAACTTCATCATGATGGGAGGACCTATGGCAAAGATCTGGTCGACGTGTTCCTGCTCGATGAACTTCTCGATACCTACAGTCACAACGCCTTTCTCACCATAAGAGCCGTCATCGGTCATGATGATAACCTCGTCAGAGCTCTCGCGAACCTTGTCCTCCAGAATAATCAGGTCTTTCGAGCGACCAGCCATCACTGACAGCACACGGTTGCCCTTTGCCTTCAGCGCCTGGATAATGGGAAGCATGGGAGCTACGCCAAGTCCACCGCCAGCACACACCACAGTACCATAGTTCTCGATACGCGTCGGGTTGCCCAACGGACCAACGACGTCGGCCACGAAGTCACCAGCGTTCAGCGCACAAAGTTTCTTCGATGAGAGACCAACCATCTGCACCACCAGTGTGATGGTACCCCGTTCGATGTCTGCACCAGCAATAGTCAGTGGCATACGCTCACCTTTCTTGTCAACGCGCACGATAACGAAGTTGCCTGCCTTACGGCTCTTGGCAATCAGAGGTGCCTCGATTTCAAAGAGAAAGACCTTCTCCGAGAATTGTTCTTTTCTGACAATTTTATTCATAAGTATTTGTTTGTTGTGTTTTTAATCGATGATGTCGAACCCTGTATAAGGCACGAGGGCAGCAGGAATCTTGATGCCATTCCCAGTCTGGTTGTTCTCCAGCAGAGCAGCAACGATACGAGGCAGAGCAAGAGCTGAGCCGTTGAGTGTGTGACAGAGCTCAGTCTTCTTGGTATCGGCATTGCGATAACGGCACTTCAGGCGATTGGCCTGATAGGTGTCGAAATTAGATACTGATGATACCTCGAGCCAGCGTCCCTGAGCCTCTGAGTAAACCTCGAAGTCGTAGCAGATGGCAGAGGTGAAGCTCTGGTCACCACCACAAAGCAGCAGAATGCGATAGGGAAGTTCCAATTTCTTGAGCAGACCCTCAACATGGGCCAGCATCTCTTTGTGGCTCTCCTTAGAATGCTCGGGCTTGTCGATGCGCACAATCTCAATCTTCGAGAACTCATGCAGACGGTTCAGACCACGTACATCTTTGCCATAGCTGCCAGCCTCACGACGGAAACACTCCGTATAGGCGCAGTTCTTGATAGGCAGGTCTTTCTCGTCGAGGATAACGTCTCGATAGATGTTGGTAACGGGAACCTCAGCAGTAGGAATCAGATAGAAGTCATCGACCTCGCAGTGATACATCTGTCCCTCCTTATCGGGCAGCTGACCAGTACCATAACCTGAGGCAGCATTGACCACTGTAGGAGGCATAATTTCGGTATAGCCGCTCTTGGCAGCCTCAGCGAGGAAGAAATTGATGAGGGCACGCTGTAATTGTGCGCCCTTACCGATATATACGGGGAAACCAGCACCAGTAATCTTCACACCCAGGTCGAAATCGATGAGGTTGTACTTCTTGGCAAGCTCCCAATGGGGCAGGGGATTGGCGATGCCCAGCGAGGGGTTGACATTCCAGTTGCCAACGGTATCCTCAGCAGTACACTCCTTGAGGTTCGACTTCACCACACGGTTGTCCTCAGCTGCGGCACCCTCGGGAACCTCGTCGTAAGGAATATTAGGAATCTGGCAGAGCAGACGGGTCATCTCCTCCTGAGACTGGTTCATCGTCTCCTCCAGCTGTTTGTTGGTATCCTTCATCTGGGCGACCTGAGCCTTGATGGCTTCAGCTTCCTCCTTTTTGCCTTCTTTCATCAGACCACCAATCTGTGCTGCCATTTTCTTGGCCTCGCTCAGATTCTTGTCGAGCTGCTGCTGGGCCTCACGGCGCTTCTTGTCGACAGCCAATACTTCGTCGATAGCCTCACGGGCACCCTTGAAATGTTTCTTTTCCAAGCCGCGAATGACGCGGTCAGTTTCCTCAGTAATGAGTTTCAGTGTAAGCATAATATCTTGAATTTAGAATTTGCCTGCAAAATTACAATAAAAAAATGGACTAACCAAAAGGGCAGTCCATTTTTTATCATAGATATTTGTCGAACTTACACGATGATTATACAATGCCCTGAGCCATCATAGCGCTAGCAACCTTCATGAAGCCGGCTACGTTAGCACCCTTCACGTAGTTGATGTAGCCATCAGCCTGAGTACCGTACTTCACGCAGTTCTCGTGAATGTCGTTCATGATGCGCTTCAGATAGTCGTCAACCTCCTTAGCAGTCCAGCTCAGACGCTCAGAGTTCTGTGACATCTCAAGACCAGAAACTGATACACCACCAGCGTTAGAAGCCTTACCAGGAGCA
>CADCBH010000042.1 GCA_902799655.1 uncultured Bacteroidales bacterium | reverse complement strand
TGGATAAGACTCCTATTAAGGAACTCTTTACCAAGGAACCTGAATATGTTGCTGATGATGGTCAATTGACTCTTAATTTTATTTAGTGGACACTAATGAGTTAATTTAGTTCTTTCTTGCCCGTCCAATGTTGCGCGCTTAACATCTTCTAAGCGGTTACAAAATTAATATATTTATCGCCACTCTCCAAATTAATCCCCCAAAATCCGACTTTTTTGAACCCCAATTATCGCCCTAATTTTGCAAGAAATTCCACCACCCCTCGCTTGCTTCGAGCAGAAGGGCCGCGAGCTTCGAGTAAACGCCCCGTTTGCTTCGAGCAAGCGATGTGAGAGGGTAGTGTGCACTAGGAGCCAGGAAACTTATTTTCTTACTTCTTACTTTCTTACTTTTTGATGATTTTAAAATTGCAAGGAAGACAAAATACTTATATATAATATATATATTATATATAAGTATTAAATTAATTAACAATTAAACAATAATCATTCTCTCTACTGCTATTTCCCGTTCCAAATGTCGTTTCTATACCCAAAAATTTTGGGAAAAAGTAAGAAGTAAGAAATAAGAAAGTAAGAAATACTTTTGGTGATTATCGAAATAGTTCTTATCTTTGCATTCAGATTCACTAACCCAAAAATATGACAGACCCTTGTTTTTGTTGAATTGGGGGCTCTGGATTTTCTATAACAAAAAAAGCACCCTTCTCACGAAGAGCACTTTTTTTAAAAGATAATCTAATCTACTAATATAGATCTTAAACGTGATAACCAGAAAATGAATTATCAATAACGCACAAAGGTACAACAAATAATTAATATGACAAAATCTCAAAATGGGCAGAATCGATTATATCCCAGAAAGTCTCGACCAAAATCGAATAATGTGCTTTGATTTATCTTAAAATAACAGAATAATCGCGGGGATGGGTCCTTGATTCCTTGGGGTTAATGGGCGATATGGGCGATATGGGGATAATGGGCGATATGGGGTAATGGGCCCAAATGGGGCCCTAATGGGGCCTAATGGCCCTAATGGCCCTAATGGACAAAGCCTACTCTTTAGAATCCTTAACACAAATACCTTCCCGGTCATTGCTAAAATGAGCGGGGATTTTTGTAATTTTGCAATGCAAATTGAAAATCGAAAGATTTATGGATGAAGATAAGGATTTTCTGAGGCAGGACAACAACTACCGGACGTTGAAGGCGTTCCAGAAGGCGGAGTGCATCTACGACGTGACGTACTACTTTGCCAATACGTTTCTGAAGGTGGGCGACCGTACCATCGACCAGATGGTGCAGGCGGCACGATCGGGCAAGCAGAACCTTGCTGAGGGAAACATCGACGGCATCACGTCGCGGGAGATGGAGCTGAAGCTGACGAACGTGAACAGGGCTTCGCTGCATGAGCTCTTGCTCGACTACGAGGACTACCTGCGCGTGCGTGGGCTGGAGCAATGGGCGTATAACGATCCACGGTGCGTCCAGACGCGTGCATTCTGCAAGGCTCACCTCGACTCTGCTGTCTTTAGGGAGAAGATCAAGGAGCGCTCCGACGAGACCATCGCCAACATCGCCATCACCCTTATCCATCAATGCGACATCCTTATCCGAGGGCTTATCGAGTGGAAGAAGCGCGACTTCCTGGAGAAGGGCGGCATCAAGGAGGAGATGTATCAGGCGCGGAAGGACTGGCAGAAGAAGAATGGGGTCTATGGGAAGATTCCGTATGAGGGGCATGGGAGATATGGGGATAATGGGCGATATGGGCCTGATGGGCGATATGGGCCTGGTGGGCGATATGGGGATAATGGGGTTAATGGGCAAGAGCCCAATCAACCCAATAAGCCCAATAAGCCCACTAAATGACAATACCTTCGCAATCATGAAACCAGCTCAGATATTTCACCAGTACATCTGGATTATCAATACGCTCAGGGCCTATCATAAGCTGACGCTCGAGGAACTGAACCAGAAGTGGCAGGAGGACGGCGTGACCGACGGCACCCCCTTGCCGCGCGCATCGTTCTACCGTCATCGCGACGCCATTCAGGATATGTTTGGCATTATCATCGACTGCGAGCCCACGACGTATAAGTACTACATCAGCAACAAGGAGGTGCTCAGCGACGATAGCATCGAGCGCTGGCTCTTCTCTACACTCACCGTGCATGGCGTGCTGGCCGACAGTGCCGCCGTGAAGGAGCGTCTGGTGCTGGAGAGTGCACCTGCCGGCGAACAGTATCTCAATACCATCATCCGTGCCATACACACCAACCGCCGCCTGCGCATAGGCTATCAGAAATTCCAGGCTGAGGGCTACGAGAGGATGGTATGTCCCTACGCGCTGAAGCTGTTTCATCAGCGCTGGTATCTGCTGGCGCTCAATGACGAGGACCAGATGCGTCTCTATGCCCTGGACCGCATGACGATGGTGGAGTTGACAGATGTGCCCTTCGAGATGCCTGCCGACTTCTCTCCGCAGGAGTATTTCTCGGAGTACTTCGGTGTGCTGACAGACCATACGCCAATGGCCCATGTCGTCCTGCGTGCCTACGACAAGACGCCCAACTACCTGCGCACGCTGCCCCTGCACCATTCGCAGCGCGAGATAGCCTGTACGGAACATTACGCCGACTTTTCGCTCGACATCCGTCCCACTGCCGATTTCCTGGGTGAGCTGCTCTCGCACAGTGACGGCATCGAAGTGCTCCAGCCGCCCGAACTGCGCGAGAAAATGCGGCAAATGATTACCAAAAATCTTAAAAGATATTAAAATCCAGAGGGGTGTCTCGACTTTTGAGACACCCCCTGTTTTACTTTGCACTCGTAATTCGAAGTTTAACCAAAAACAATATGATTATGGAAGGTGCATTTATTCTTTTTATTATTCTGGCTGCCGTTGGTATTCTGGCAAGTGAGTATGTGAAACGTGTAGAATGTGGGGAGTCGAAGCGATGAAGAAAGTGAAATTGATACAGGTATTGGAGATTCACAACCACTTTGCCGCAGGCTCCAACTGCCAAGTGTTCAACGGGCCGATTAGTGGGTGTGTGTTTGCCATGCCAGGATCGACGGTGACCCAGCAGGCTACGGCATCGGCGCCTATAGGGCCTCGTCAGTCTGGTCGCCTGCATCATAAGGTACAAATATGGACGTGGTGGAGCTGTAGAGAAACGCCATGTGGGGGATGGCGATAACGGTACTCGTGGGACTGATATATCTCTTCTTCTTCATAGTCGGGCAACGTTTTTTTTACTTGATGACAACTTTACGTCCATTGACGATATAGAGGCCTTTGGCAGTGGGCTTCGGACCCTCTGAAATCTTGCGACCCTGCAGGTCGTACCAAGGCTGTTCTTCTTGAGAGAGAGAGGGGGCGATGTCTTTCAAGGCAGTGACATCGTCATCGTCGAACGACAGCTCCCAACGGGCGCCGCTGGGGATGTCGCTGCTGGCTATCCACGCCACGTAAGAGGGTAGGATGTTGTTGGTGGGGTGGTACTGGTAGAAGCCCAGATTGTCGTAGCTGGTGTCGTCATGAGGGCGCCCTAATGTGAAGAAATTGCTCATGAGCTCAGAGCCCGTTATGGTGTGACCACCAGGGTCTATGCTGCCCTTGAAGCGGTTGTTCTCGTAGTCGTTGGCAGTGCCAGGGTTGGCACCCTCGTAGCGTGAGAGGTTGAGCTGTTCAGTGCCTTCGTAGGTGAGCAGTACGGGTGTCAGGGCGGGCACTATCTGAGTGGCGAGCCGTTCCATACGGATGTTGCCACCGCTGATGGAGTGAGCCCACCAGGCCTTGACGCCTGCTGGCAGTTCGACGGGATAGCCTAACATCAGTGTGGACATGCCGCCAGCATTGCGCTTGACGGGGAAGTAGCTGTGGAGGTGGTTGACTACGTCTTGATAGTCGCTATAGAAGTCTTTCCACCCAGTAGCATTGCTGTAGCCATTGCCTGGGGAACCGGGACCCTGCTGACCCACGAAGAGTTCTTGGGTGGTGCCGTCCTTGACGTAGATGTCGAGGTCTGTGGAACAGCCACTGAAGGTGCTGGCTTTGGTGCCGCTGAGCGTGATGAGGGGTGGCTTGTGGGTGTTGTTGTCAACGACCGTCCCAGCAGGTACATAGGTGTCGATATAGAGTTTGGACAGCGCGCTCATATTCTCGAAGGCATAGTCGGCAATGCTGTTGGCATACTGCTGGTAGATGGTGAGCGTCTGGCGCGACTTTGGTGCTGTAATGAACAGATGCTGTGACAGGTCGTAGAGTCCGCCATCCTTGATGATACAGCCTGTGCCGTTGCCATATAGTGCGAAACCATTCTGCACCTGGTGGCGCTGTGGAGCGGCTATGGTGGTGAGCGTGGCAGGCAGCGTGACGGTGCTTACCGAGCCCATGCTCTGGAAGGCGTTCGACGGGAGCGTCACCATGCGCAGCTGCTGGCTGCTGAAATAGGGTTGGCAGTCGCCTTTCAGCGTGAAGTTGCTACCCGCTGCTCCTGGCAGTATGCTGATCAGCTCTACGGTGTAGGGGCTGCTCGCGTTGCTGACTATTTTCAGATAGCCTGGCACGGCCTTGGAAGCATTGCTGTCCATGTATCCGACACTCTTTTCGTAGAAGGTGTCGTTCTCCTTGTATTTGAAGAAGACCTTCAGCTCAGGGTAGCCGTTGTGGGGGTATATCCATTCCGTATTGTCTGTACCAAAGAGCAGGGGAGCCTTGAGCTCTGCGTCTGTTCTGGGGGCTGCATTCGGATCGTCGCTGCTGCCACTATCATGACTCGATTGGTTGCCAGTGCCTCTCACCCCGTCATTGCGATTCAGATAGAAGTTGTTGAGCAGAGGATTGCCGTAGCGCTCACCAGCAATGGCAGCGAAGTATTCATCGCCGCCATGGTGGATGGTCCCTGTGTAGTAGCAGTGACGAACGGGTGTATTGTCGTCACCGTCGTTTTTTACTATTTTACCCACGATGCCGCCCACCTGTTTGTGGCCATATACATCGGTATTGCTATAGCAGTATTCTATCAGGTTCTTGTCCTTGTCTGCCCATCCGCAGATGGCTCCTATACAGTCATCGTCATTGATATTCCAACCCTTTACACTGCCACCTATGACTGCACAGTGGGATATAAGGCTGTGGTTCTCCATTCTCGCACAAAGTGCAGCGACATAGCCATTCTCATTGTCATCGCCTGCACGGACGATGGGGTTCTCTAATTTAAGATTCAGGATGTCGCCGCCGCATATCCATCCGAAAAGTGCGCGACCATCTACTTCCCCTTCAATCCACAGATTCTTGATGGTGTGTCCCTGTCCGTCGAAGACACCTCCAAACCTATTGCCGTCTGACCATCCTATGGTTAAAGCCTGAAAATTATGGCCATTCTGACCGTTCATGTCGAGGTCGTTCATCAACTTGATGGTGCAACCCTCATAGTAATGGTGACCATCATGGGGGAATTTATCCCATAGGGAATGAATGGCAGCCAGGTCGGCAGGCGTATAGATGAAGATGGTGTTACCATTCGTTTGTAGTGACGTAGATATTGATCCATCCCAGGGCGCTGGGGCGCTCTGTGCCAGACTGGTCGTGGCAGCCAACAGCCAACAGCCAATAGCCAATAGTGTCCTATTCATATTGTCTTTCCTTGTTTTTATTCTATTGTCATTGTTTAATAAACGAACTTGACAGTCTCTTTGTCTGACGAGACAAGACCTACACCACTGATGGATGGAGCGGTGAAGGTGGCGCGACCGTTCTGGTCTGCCTGGCAGCGGGCGATGATGACACCGCTGGCCTCATAGAGACGGACCTGCTGACCAGCCTTGGCTCCTGTCACCACCAGCTGACCAGCCTGATGGCTGACGTGCAGGTGGGATTGGGCGTCGTCGTTGTTATAGACCTTCTCGACTGCTGCAGCCTCGGATGTGGGATAGAGCGTTACCACGCCACAGTTGTCGCTGCCCGAGTAGGTCTGTGGGATGAGACGGATATAGAGACCCGTGTTGGGCTCCTTGTAGATCAGTGTGCCTCCGACATACATGTCCTTCTTCTCGCTGACGCCGCTCACCTTGATGGTGACATAGCCAGCACGGTAGCTGCCATACTCCTTCATATAGCTGTCGCCCTCTCGCATGTCTGCCGCATTGCTGAACAGCATCTTCGTCTCGTAGTCAGACTGGCCTGTACCCTTGTAGGCAAACGAGCTGTAGGGGTGCTCCTTGAGTCCGACGATGATGGCAAAATCGCCTACGAGGCTGCGACGGGTGTGGTTGCGCACGCAGATGGTGATGTAGTTGTCGCCATTCTTATCGACACGCTGGGCAACGACGAAGCACTCCAGTCGCGGACGATAGGGGAAGAACATGGCGGTATGCTTCTCGTAGGTGGCATCCTCTGCCTTCTCTTCAGCAGTGAGCGTGGCTGCGCGGCGTCCGTTGAGTCGATCGCGCTTGCGTGCCAGATAGCGTGCATAGCTCTTCTCCTGTATGCCCAGCACGTCGTCGTACTTGACGTTGAGCGTGGTGTTCACGCCTGTACCTATTTTATATGGTATGACAACGCGCTGCTGGGCGGAGGTGCCTGCAGGTATCGTCATGTCGAGGGGATACTGCTGATTGGCTATTGTCAGCACGCACTCGTTGATGGTGGAGGTGCCATGGTTGTTGACAGTGATGAGCAGCGTGATTTCGTCCTTGTCGCACTGGAAGGCCTGGTTGTTGTCTGTGTCGAACGCTACTGTGTAGCTGAAGGCATTGCCAAAGTAGGCTGCCGTCTTGTTCAGCTGCGAATAGCCCAAGCTATCTACTGCGATATAGCATACCTGCATCTTCTCGTCAGTCATATAGCCATCGAAGCCATAGATGGTGTTGGCATCGGAGAGCCGCACGGTGGTAATCGGAGTGCCGAGGCCAAAGCTGCCATCCTGCTGAGGTACCAGGCGCGAGGCCATCAGCTGCGTCGTCGTGCTGTCGTTGGATAAAGAACGCTCTTTCCACAGCAGGGCGACATTATTCATCGACTTTGCCTGCAAATCGGGGACGATGCGGAATTCCTCTACCTTGGTCTTGTTCAGTATCAGCATGGTATTGATAGCGTTGTCTGGCTTGCCATCCATGCCATAGCTCTTCACGTAGAAACAGGAAGAAAGCTCAGACGAGTCGGTAGGTGCTACCCATGCCAGCAAGTTGTGATTGTCCACTCGACGGATGCGCATCAGTTCGCTGCTATGATCCAGCGGGAGCGTCGTGATATGATTGGCAGCATCTACTGTCATGCAGATGTTCTCGTAGCTGTTCTCACCCGTTACCTTACGGGCTATGATGAATGCCGTTGAGCCATCGTAGGTGACAGAGTAGTCCTTGAGAGTGCAACTGCCATTTACCGCCATGAGCGGAACGGGTGCCGACCAGGTCTCGTTGCCATCAAAGCGCGACAGCATCAGATGACCCGTCATGACAAGGTCTGACAACTGTACGGTGTCGTTGGCGCTGACCCAGCTGCCCTTGTCGATAAGGCCTTCCTGCCAGATGGCCACGCCAGTGCCGTTGTCTGCCACTGCTACGCGCGGTTGGAAGGAGGTTGTCTCAGTAGAGCTGTATATGGGTTTGGGCCTGTACCACTTGGTGCCAGCATGCTTCTTGGTGTAATAGACGCTATAGACGCGACTGGCCCGATTGACAGTCTTGTCCAGTTTCAGGCTGTCCTCTAAGTCCTCTTGTGATATCTGACCTGTGGCCTGCTCCAGTACGACGAGGTCGGTACCAGGGACAGAGGCTGCATCGTAGCCTGTGCAACCACCCAGGCGATAGTCAGAGAGGTAGATGGGAGCACCTGTTGACGCCACTTCTACGCAGTAGTCGTTAGGATTCTCGTAAGCACCCTGATAGATGATGCTGTCACCACCAGCGATGAACTTCACGGGTTGGCCGAAGTCAACGAGGTCAGTCATGAATGTGCCAGGCAGTGAGGTCTTGGCGTTGCCGAATGCTCTATGGCTGACGGACTTCTTCTCATCGGGGTCATCCAGGCCGCTGAGGTATTTAGTGAAGTTCTTAGAGAAAGGATTCTCGTAGTTCTTTGGCACGATAAGACGCTGCTGAGGTTCGAGGCGCCCCAATTCGCGTGGGTAATACTTGCTCCATCCCAATGCCTTGATCTTGCAATAAACACCAAATCCAGCATACCAGCTGTATGCACTGCCTGAGAACTTTCTTCTGAAGTCGAGGCGAGATCCACCAGCATATTTAAAGTTGATGCCTGCTCCCCCCGAAATGCCCGCGTCAACTGAGGCAAAGCTCATCAAATTCACTTTAACCTTCAACTGCAAATTGGCGTATGCCTGTCCAAAGAGCCTTAATCCTATGATGTGCGTCTTCCATGGGGCAAAATCTTGAGACTCGTTTTTAAACGAGAAGATGCCTAAGTTGGCATTGACTGAGAGACCAATACCACCTGTCAGCTGCACACCAAATAGTTCTTTCAGGAAATTGCCTCCAACCTTGCTGTAATAACCCGCCAAGTCCGATAAAAATGGAGGACAGTTACTATAATTGGCAGCTAAGCCGGTAAACAGTTGAGTTAAGTCGAAACGAGCTGATATTCCTGCACTCAGTTGACCGCGGACGCCTATCTCGTCAATAAAGCTGAGTCCCAGAGTCCATTGTTTCCAAGTTCTCCCTTTACCTGTGATTAAATCCAAGTAGGGAACACTGAGCTTTACGTATGCTTCGGCCCAGGCTTCAGCAGTGATGGAGGGTTCAAAGATCTTACTGTCTTCATCTTTGTCTATGTCATTGAATGCATTTGACAAGTCGATGGCTTCACCCGTTCCGTTCATATCCGAATTGCCCACAGTGACCTTCATCTTTTTCCAATATTCATCGTCAAAATTGTTCTGACCTTTGATGAAATCTTGGAAAAAGCCAGCACCAAAGGCAACTGAGAGAGACAGTTTCTTCGCTCTGAAGAAATCAAGATCCAAGACTACACGTGTGTAGAAAGGCATTACTAATGGAACTCGGGCATTGAAGCCTGTGTTGCCATTGGGGTCAACGGCTGATATCCACTTATTGCCTTCATCTGTTGCTTCATTTCCATTGAATTCCTCTTTGAGAGCATCTGTCGTCTCGCGCTTCATCTCCTCCGTATCTATAAAGACGTTGGCAAGGATGGGGAGCTGTCTGACTATCGTCCCGTCGAAAGCAATGGCAGGACGTCCAAACGTGTTGGGGGCAAGGTATTCGCGCAGGTCGAAATCGCTTGCCCAGTAGCTGTAGTCGAAGAAACTGCTATAGATACCAGTTGATTTGCCATCCAGGCTCTCTTTCAGAATGGCATTCTCCTCGGCAGTCTCTGCCTTCTTCAAGGTTACCACACCAGTATTCTGGGCATTATAGGGAGCTACGACAGCCACCTTCAGCTTGACATAGCTCTCGAGCATCATGCCGTTGGCTATCTTCATGGTGTCCTTGTGCGAGCCATACTCATCATAGGGTATGTACTCGTTGAGCATGAAGGGCAGGATGTCTGCCTCTTGAATACTGGAGACATAGTAATTGCCTCGACAGTCGAGGCTGGGCGTCAGTGTGGAGAGCACTGCTGATGTCGCCGTTGGCGAGGTGATGGGGGCGGCGAGAGGCTCCAGATAGATATCCACCTCTTCCGACTGTCCGCTGATGACACCCGTCATGTGGTCGTAGGAACCAGGATACATGGTGAGCTTGGGCAGATAGCCGTCACGATAGCACTCGATGGTGCACGGCTCACCATCGGTGAGTATGTACAGGCGTTGGGTGAGCGGGTCTTTGCCCCACGTCAGCAGATGGTCGCCCGTGGGGTTGTTGTCGAAGTCTGCCAGTACGGCGTTCATCGTCAGCCCGTTAGCATCGTGTGATGGGATGTTGTCGAGGTAGAGATTCACCCACAGCGTGTCGTGATGCGAGAAGAGGCGCGAGTCGAGATAGGTGGGGTTGGGAGCATCCAGGCGTTTATGCTGGCGGTACGGCATCTTCGGACCAGTCATCACTGTCACGGAGTTGTCGCTGACGTGGGTTACCACATCCCTGGCCCACGAATCGGTCTGCAGCTTGATGCGTTTGAAGTGGTCTGCCATGAGGTAGGCCTCGACAAGGTCGCCCTTGTCGTAGGTGTAGAAGGTATAGAGCTTGTCGGGCTGCAGATCGCAGATGTAGGAGGTGTCGCTCTTTTCCGTCTTTGAGTCGTAGTGTATCAGCTGCAGGTCGTAGTCGCCTGGTACGATGCGGCTCTTGTCGAGCATCACCGAACGCACTGACAGTGAGCCATAACTGTGGCCATTGAAGGTATAGCTCTTGGCAGTCTCTTCGCCTTCGCCCTGTGGCCATATCTTCACCTCCAGTTGTGTCTCACCAATAGGGGGCATGATATAGACGTAGTTCTCAGCAGTATAGAGCTTCGTCGTGCTCCGCGAGGTGTTTGCCGCACTTTGGGTGACAGTCACCTTGACATAGAACGGACGCTTGCCCTTGGCCTTGTCCAGTCTGAGCACGATATACTGGTTGTCGCGCGCCTGGTATATCTGGTTGTAGAAACCCACGGTATCCTTGGGGGCAGGGTCGTAGAACAGATTGATGAGGGCCTCCATCTCCTCCTTGTTGTCCTGGATGCCATGATCGATTTCCTGCCACTGGAAGCGGCTGATGTCTGCCCATGAGTCCATCTGAGCCAGTCCAACGGCTCGCTCTACGATGAAATCGTCAGCCCAGGCAGCTGTACTACTCAGTAGCAACATGCTGAGGCATGTCATAATCAGTCGTGGTAAATGTGTCATATCTATAGTGTTTTTAGTTTTTTTCTGATCGTTCTTCTTTTTTTGCAGCATCATGATGCTGGCATCGTCACCACGAAGCGGCAGCCTTGGGTGTAGCTGCTGTCGAGTGTCAAGTCGCCACCAAGGTTGATAGCGTGGCGCCTGGCCAGAGGGAGTCCGAGGCCAAGACCTTCTGAGAGGTCATCCTCCTTGGAGAAGAACTCGTACATCTTCTGCTGGTAGCTGAGGGGGATGCCGGGACCGATGTCCTCGACGATGAAGAGCACGGAACGCTCGGTCTTAGTAATGGTGAAGGTAATCTGCTTGCCATCGCTGAACTTGGCAGCGTTGTAGAGCAGCTCGCGGATGGTCAGCATCAGGAACCAGCAGTTGGTCTGTATCTTCACGTCGTCGGACAGCTCGGTGTTTAACGCAACGGTGATGTTGGGGAAATGCTGCTGCGTGTGTTCTACCGCCTCTCTGGCTACTTTGTTGCAGGATACAAGGTCGTTTTTCTCTATCACGGACTCTGTTGAGGTGGCTGCTTGGGAACTGTCGTACATCATCAGAATCATACGGCCGAGATGGCTCACGTTGTACCTCATTCTCGTAGCGATGTCGCTGAATTCTTCCTTATTGAGCAGTTTGACCTCTTGACCGTCTGCGCCTTTCTGTATCTCGTTATTGAGCACTTGCGAGAAGCCTTGGATGATGTTCAGCGGGGTGCGAATCTGGTGCATCACGTTTTGTACGAAGATGGTCTTGCGCTTCAGGGCCTCCTCCGCCAGCTTGGTGGTTTCTGCCAGTTCTATGTTGCGATGCTTGATCTCGTCGGTAGTGGAACGGATGTCGTCGATACGAGCCTTGATAGACTGCTGCATGGTGGCAAAGCTGTTCTGCAACCGGCCTACGGCATCCTGACGCGTGGTCTGTGGTATGGTCTCGTCGTACTGACTGTCGACCATGTGCCTAGTCATCTCGAGCAAGTTGCCTATGGGAGCAAGGGCACGATGGACGCCCCATCGGGCCAGGATGATGATGAGCAACAGGGCCAGGATGTCGAAGAGGACAACGAGCATGGCCATGCGGTGGTAGTTCTTCAGCACGGCATTGGTGGGGCTAACCAGTGCCAGACTCCAGTCGGTGCCTGGAATGGGCTTGAAGCAGACGTGGCACTTGCGACGCTCGATGGTGAGCTCGGCAGTTCCTGTCTTGCCTGCTGTCATCTCATGGCCCAGGGCTATCAGCTTGGCATTGTCGCTCAGCGTCTGTTCAGTAAACACCGTTTTCTTGAAGAGCTTCGTGGTATCGGGATGCAGCAGGTATTCACCCTTACTGCCCAATATCACGAAATAGGCATCGGGGTAGGGGTAGTCGACGCTATAGATGAGTTCAGCCATCTTGCGGAATGACAGCGCTGTCGAGACGACACCTACTGTCTTGCCTTGCTGGCGGATGGGACGACTATAGATGGCCAGCGTACGGTCGAGGTCGGTTTGACCCTTGTTGTTTACATAATAGAGGTTAACCCAGCAGCTCATGCCCGACTCAACAGGCAACTTATACCACATCTCATCGAAGTACTCGTATGGCTCTTCGCGATACACGTCAATGGAGTCGCCCTGGATTTCTGAATATACTGAGAAGTAGCGCCCATAGTCCTTGAAGGTATGAGGCTCGACAGCGATGGTACATGCGTAGGTGTTGCGATTCAACCACACGATGCGACGCGCCACGTCCATCAGCGAGTCGGGCTCGAAATGCTTTTCCGCCAGCCAGGCGTTGGCATTGGCTGCTGTCTCTACCAGATTCATGTGGTTTCGAACCTGCTGAAGGGCGGTGTTCATCACGCTGTTGGCATGCTGTTCGGCCTCTTTGTATATCAGGTAGCGCGACCTGAGGAACAGGATGCTTGCCGTCACGATGTATATGGAGAGGGCTACTGCCACTACTCCGATAGTCAGCTTATCCGTGAGACTGCGTGATATCCTACTCATAGCTGCCCTCCTTTCCTGTAGCACCTTCAGCTGCGATCAGCAACTGGTCGGTCAGCTCGACGATGGTTGTCGATTGCTGAGTGATGATTTCCGTCTCGTGGTTGATCTCCTCCATACTCATGGTGTCGTAGTGGTCGCAGAGTGTGGTAACACTCTCGTAGAGCGCCTTTGACGGCTCAATCATCTGATTGGTCATGAAATGCAGGAAAGAGGTCTTGATGTGGTCAGACTTCTGTACATTGCTGTATGCCGTCTTCAGCACCTCGCCTCGCTCCATGAGGGTCTTGTTGAGTTTCTTTTGTTGACTGATATAGTCGGTCAGCGACTGCTGTACCTTGTTGAAGTTCTTCTGCAGGAGTCCTATCTCATCGTCGCGTCGCGTGTCGGGCAGTGGCTCGTTGTAATGGCCATTGGCAATGCGTTGCGCTGACTGTGTCAGCATCTCCAGCGGCTTGAGCTGGCGCCTGATGATGAGCCAGCAGAGTGCAAACAGTATCACGAGGGCAACGATGGCTGCTGCCAGCAGGTAACGGAACAGCTGGTTGTATTCGCCATAGATGTCGTCGAGCGGATAGATGACGCCCACGCTCCATGACAATTTCTCCATGGTGCGGCCAGGTACTACCGTCCGCTTGAACGGCTGATAGAAGACGTGCCATTCCTGACCATCCATCATGAACGTGTTCTCGCCCTCCTTACCGCTGACCATCGCTTCGGCAGCCTCCTGTATAGAGCGGTTGCCATCTTGGTTGGCCTGTTCGAATACCGTCAGTCGCGTCAGCTTCTCCTTGTCGGGGTGTACAATATATGAGCCGTTGCGTCCGAGCATGGTGGCATAGCCATGCTTCGAGGGCTTGACAGCGAGAATGATGTCGGACAGCAATTCCAGAGGTATATCTGCAGCCAAGACACCAATGCTATTCCTGTCTTTGTCAAGAATCGGCAGGCAGAATGTCACCAGTGCTTCGCCCTCAGCCTCCTCGTTCTTGAGAGGGTCTATCCATCCGGGGCGCCCACTCTTCATGGGCTCCGTGTACCAGCGCTGCTCGGTATAAGGTTTGTTGGTAAACGTCTCTTGGGTAACCAACACTGATGAGACATCGTTGTCAAGGCTATAGCCCTGACGGCGTACATAGGCCATAAAGAGATGGCGGCCAGGGAAGTAGTCGGGCTTGAAGGCGATGGCACAGCCTACGATATAGCGATTGCTTGCTATCAGTTCCCTGCAATAGGTGTACATCATCTCTGGCTGATCCTTATGCCTGATGAGCTCAAAATAGATATTGCCAGCCGACTGCTCTACGTTGAGCAATATGTTGTCAATCTGTTGTACAGTGCCGTCGAGTGTCTGCTGGGCATTGCTGACCGCCTCTTCTTTCAGTGCGTTATGTGCAAAATGGAAGATGGCTACTAACGTTATCGTCAGCAGTGACAACCCATAAACTACAATTAGACTAATTCTAAGAGACAGGTTTCTAGTAATAAATCTTATGAGGTTCATTGGCAGCGTAACAAACCTGTTCTATATTGGCTACAAAGGTAGAAAATAATTCTGAAACTTCCAAATTTTGCCACAAAAAAACTACTTAGGGTTTCCTAAGTAGTCTTTAAATCTGTTGGGGTACCCGGACAACAAAGCGTTAAATCCTATCGATTTCTATCTAATTCAAATGTTTGTAAATCCCTGAAAATAAACGCATTATATAATTATATA
>CADCBH010000041.1 GCA_902799655.1 uncultured Bacteroidales bacterium | reverse complement strand
CGCAAATCCTGGAAAGATTGATCAAATCATCGAAGAAGCCATCAAACAGTTCCAGAAAGAGACCCTCGAGGCTAAGTCACCGACCATGAAGAAGGAAGATATGGAGAAGATGGTGAATTACATCATCGCCGAAGGAAAGAAAATCAAATAATCACCATTAACCACACATTATAAACATAGAAAGGCCCTTGGTTTCGGACAGAAATCAGGGGCCTTTCTTTTAGTTGTCAGAAAAGCGGTGGTTGGTGGTAAAAAAAAAGAGCCGGAAGATTTGCTCCTCCGGCTTTTTTTATGTATTTTTGCACCCGCATTAACAAATCAGTAATGAAGAAATTATTATATACCCTTTGTGTGTTGGGCGCTCTGGTGTCCTGTAGTAAAGATGATAATGGCCCTGGCTTTCTTCCACAACCTACTGGGCGCACGGTGATTGTCTATATGTCGGGCGAGAATACCTTGTCGGCTAAAGTGAATGGCAATCTGGAGGAAATGAAGGAAGGTTCAAAGAAGCTTGCTAAAGACGACTGCCTGCTGGTTTATGTGGACAAGAGCAAAGCCAGCGAACTGCCTTGGATGGCTCGTCTCCAGAACGGTCAGGTGACCGACTCAGTGAGTCTGCGCGACATGGGTATCAGTGATAAGAATGAATTTGCCAGTGACCCGCAGATTATGGAGGATGTGCTGAAGTATGCCGTACGCCGTTATCCTGCCACGCAAGACTACGGACTGTTGCTTTGGGGACATAGCACAGGGTGGTTGATTACCAACGATACGATTGCTTACACCCGTGCTTATGGTGTCGATAATGGTCTCAATAGTCCCACCAGCAACGAGGGCAAATGGATGAATATCCCGACGCTGACCCGTGTGCTGAAGACGCTGCCTCACATGAAGTTCGTCTTTGCTGACTGCTGTATGTTTATGTGTCTAGAGTCGCTCTATGAGTTGCGCTCTGTGGCAGACTATATCATCGGTTCGCCTGCTGAGATTCCCGACTACGGTGCACCCTACAATACGATGGTACCCGCTTTGTTCGACCGTGATAATTTCGCCTCAAAGATTGTTGACGCCTATTATGCCCAGAAGAATGGCCCCGATAAGAATCTTGATCAGCCACTGACGGTGGTCAAGATGAGTGAGATGGAACCTCTGGCCAAGGCTACACGTACCGTCCTGCAGGCTATCAAGCGTCAGCAGACTACAGAATATGCCGACTTGACAGGTCTCATCTATTATTTCTATAATAGTCAGCGCGCCTACTATTATCCAGAAAACAATATCCTGTATGATGCTGGTGACTTCATACGTGCCAAAGCGCCTGCAGCCGATTATCAAATATGGAAGGCGGCTTTTGACAAGGCCATTATTAAAAAGACGTACTCTGCTCATTGGTACACTGCCTTCAAGTGGGATACCTTCTATGGTGATAACTTCACTGTGACTCAAGATCGTCAGAGTGGTGTGTCGATGTATATCCCTCAGGCTCAGAAAAAAGACGATAAGGTGACACCTTATGCCACCTATCAGGCAAACATCAAGAAATTTGCCTGGTATTATGCCGTTTGGGAATAATGCTTATTTGTAGAAATTCTTCTCGAAGGCTGTAAACTCGTCCTGCTTCAGCACACAACGCTTCCACCACGATTCGAGGAAGCCAAAGCCGTAGCCCATCAGTTGGACGAAGGCAGCAGGAATGCTGAGCAGGCCGACCCACAGACTTTTGTTCTTCAGCGATGAGTCTATGAGAATCAGCAGGCAGTAGAGCAAAAGGGGCAGAAGGGTCAGTCCATAGCAGAATGGCGCCAGTAGCAGACAGCCGATGACACCCAGTGTGAATACCATGGGCAGCAGGTGGACGAGCTTCATAGTACCAGGATGGCGCTTCTCCAGGTTGATGCGGGCAATGCCGCTGTTATATACCTGGCGGAAGAACTTGCGGAAATCCGTACGACGCTTGTGCCACACCCAGGCATCAGGAAACAGACGGGGCATATAGCCTGCTTCTACGATGCGATAGGAAAAATCGATATCCTCACCAAAGCGCATCTTGGTGAAACCTCCCAACTGCTGATAGATATCACGACGGATACCCATGTTGAACGAACGGGGGTAGAACTTGTCGAGCTTGGCCTTTCCACCTCGGATACCACCAGTGGTGAAGAACGAGGTCATGGAGTAGGAGATAGCCTTTTGTACAGGTGTGAACGAAGGATGGGCAGCATCAGGACCTCCGAAAGCTACACATTGAGGAGTGTGGAGTGTGGAGTCCACTGCTTCCAGATAGCCATTAGGTAAAACGACATCGCTATCGAGAATCAGGACGTATTCACCATTGGCACGCTCTACGCCATAGTTGCGACTTTGCCCGGGACCACTGTTCTCTTTCAGGTAATAATGCAAATCAAGGATGTCTGCGTACTTGTCGCAAACATCCTTGCAAGGTTTCTGTGAACCGTCCTCTACAATGATTACCTCGAAGTCTTTCCGTGTTTGGGAGCAAAGGCTCTCAAGCAACTCATCGACCTCATCGGGACGATTGTAAACAGGGACGATAATAGAATATTTCAATTGTCAATGATCAATTGGATTACTCCTTGGCGCGAGCCAGGTATGAACCGTCGCGGGTGTCAACCTGGATGAGGTCGCCCTCGTTGATGAACAGGGGAACACGTACCTCAACACCAGTCTCCAGAGTAGCGGGCTTCAGGGTGTTGGTAGCGGTGTCGCCCTTGATGCCGGGCTCAGAGTGGGTAACGCGGAGGATAGTCTTAACGGGCATAATGGGAATCTGCTCGAAAGTCTCCTGATTCATGAAGATGCGGCCTTCCTGATCCTCATAGAGGTACTGGTAGTCGCGGTGCTCGATGACAACGTCCTCAAGCTTCTCACCGATGTTGTAGCGGCGCTCAAGTACGCGACCGTCGGTGACGTTCTTCATCTTGATGTTCATGATGGTGTTTCCCTTACCGGGCTTACGGTGCTGGAAGTCGATGCAAACCCAGATGGCACCATCCATGCGGATGGCGGTTCCCTTTTTGATGTCTTGTGAGTTAATCATAAAAATGCTATATAAATAATGTTATTATCGCTTTTGCGGGTGCAAAGGTACGAAATAATTCTTAATTCTTAATTCATAATTCATAATTTTTTGAGAAAAACTTGCGTAATTCGAAAATATTGCGTAATTTTGCAGCCCGAATTGACGAATAATAACAATAAATTAAGATAAAACAATGAAAAGAACATTTCAGCCGCACAACCGTCGCCGCGTGAACAAGCATGGTTTCCGCGAGCGCATGGCAACTAAGAATGGTCGTCGCGTACTGGCTTCTCGCCGCGCTAAGGGCCGTAAGAAGTTAACTGTATCAGACGAGCATCACGGAAAGTAAATCCTGATAAGTCAGCGATAAGGAATTGGGTGTATTCAAAGAAATATACCCAATTTTTTTGTTGTGTCAATAATTCTTTGTACTTTTGCGATAAATTAGCAAAAGTGTGTAGATGAACGAAAAAATAAAGGAATTCCTGAAGCGTGTATTCACCCGTTTTGTGGTGATCAACCTCCTGGCGATGCTGCTGGTTATCGTGCTGATATGTTTGGGTGTCACCTTTGGCCTGGACTACTATACGCATCATGGAGAGGGCATCGAGGTGCCTGACTTGATAGGCGTGGATTGTGAGGAGGCCGCTGATAAGTTGCAGGCTCTGGGACTCGAGATTGAAGTGAGCGACTCAGGTTATAACAAGGTGATGGCTGCCAACAGTATCCTTTTGCAAACTCCCGGACGCGGCCAGAAGGTCAAGCGAGGTCATGTCATCTACGTGACAGTCAACTCTCCCTCTTCGCCTGCTTTCGCACTGCCCGACATCATCGATAACTCCAGTGTGCGCGAAGCCACTGCCCGACTGACGGCTATGGGTTTCAAACTGGAGACTCCCAAGATGGTTGATGGCGAGAGAGACTGGGTCTATGGCATTCTCTGTAAGGGACGCCGTGTATCGAATGGCGACCGCATATCCATTGATCACCCGCTGACACTGGTTGTCGGCAAGGGTACCTTTGAGGACTTGGATGATGTGGATGTGGTGGACGCTGAGGATGCGGAGGCTGGCAATGGTGAGGTAGATGATTTTGAAGAGGTGAAAGAACCTTGATAGATAATGCCCGATATGACGGAAGAACTGGATGATATTGAGTTGTATGAGCACCTGCGCATGGAAGTAGATCGCGGGCAGGAGCCTGTGCGCATCGACAAGTATATGTCGGAGCATATCCAGCACTCGTCGCGCAACCGCATCCAGAAGGCTGCCGATGCAGGTTTCATACAAGTCAACGGCACTTCTGTCAAGAGCAACTACAAAGTGCGTCCAGGTGATGTGATTACGCTGATGCTCGACCGCCCGCACTACGATACCACGATAGAAGCTGAAGATATCCCCCTCGATGTGGTCTATGAGGATGACCAGCTGATGGTTATCAACAAGCCTGCCGGACTGGTGGTTCATCCTGGTGTGGGCAACTTTCACGGCACGCTGGTCAATGCCATTGCATGGCATCTGCGTGAGCTGCCCACTTACGATCCTAACGACCCCAGCGTGGGTTTGGTACATCGTATCGATAAAGATACCAGTGGTTTGCTGGTGGTGGCTAAGACGCCCGATGCCAAGACGGAGTTGGGCGCACAGTTTTTCAATCACGACACTCATCGCAGCTATATCGCACTGGTGTGGGGTAACTTCACAGAAGATACGGGACGCATCGAGGGTAATATCGGGCGTGACCCTAAGGATCGCCAGCGCATGGCTGTCTTCCCAGCAGGAGGCGATATCGGAAAAACCGCCGTCACCCACTACCGTGTATTGGAGCGCTATGGCTATACCACACTGGTGGAATGTCGGTTGGAGACGGGGCGCACCCATCAGATACGTGCTCACATGAAGCATATCGGTCACCCGCTGTTTGCTGACGAGCGCTATGGGGGCATGGAGATTCTGCGCGGAGAACGTACAGCCAGCTATAAAGCATATATCCAGAACTGCTTTAAACTGTGTGGCCGTCAGGCCCTGCATGCCAAGACGCTGGGCTTTGTCCATCCCGTCACTCATGAGCAGATGGACTTCACCAGCGAGCTGGCCGATGACATGAAGGCCCTGATCGAAAAATGGCGCAATTATACTCGAAACATCGAGATCTCGTAATCTCGTAATCTCGAAACATCGAAGAATCGAAATATCGAAAAAATAACAATATGAAACAACTCAAACGCAACATTGCCATCGTCTGTGGTGGCGACTCTTCTGAACACGATGTGTCACTGCGCTCAGCGCAAGGTCTGTATTCCTTCTTCGACAAGGAACGTTATAACGTGTATATTGTCGATATCAAAGGCCAGGACTGGCATGTAGAACTGCCTGGCGGACTGTCGGCACGCATCGACCGTAATGATTTCTCTTTTGTGGAGGATGGCAAGGCCAAACTCTTCGATTACGCCTATATCACCATTCATGGCACACCGGGTGAGAATGGTCTCCTGCAGGGATATTTCGACCTCATCGGACTGCCTTACTCTACCAGTGGCGTACTGGTTGAGGCCATGACCTTCGACAAGTTCGTGCTCAACCAGTATCTGCGTGGCTATGGCGTGTCTGTGGCAGACTCGCTGCTGATCCGTCAGGGCTATGAAGAGTTGGTAAGCGATGATGAGATTGAGCGTCGCATCGGTATGCCTTGCTTCGTGAAGCCTGCAGCAGACGGTTCGTCGTTTGGTGTGTCGAAGGTGAAGAACAAGGACCAGTTGGCTCCTGCCATTCGAAAGGCGATGCTTGAGAGTCCTGAGATTATGGTGGAACAGTACTTGGAAGGTACCGAGATTTCCATTGGTGTCTATAAGACCCATGAGAAGTCGGTGGTGCTGCCTGCCACAGAGGTGGTGACAAGCAACGAGTTCTTCGACTACGATGCCAAGTATAATGGTCAGGTGCAGGAAATCACTCCCGCCCGTCTCTCTGAAGAGGTCACCCGCCGTGTGCGCGAGATTACCAGTCACATCTACGACATTCTCCACTGCAATGGTATCATCCGTATTGACTATATCATCTCGAAGGAGGGCAAGATCTCGATGCTTGAGGTGAACACCACACCAGGCATGACACCTACCAGCTTCATTCCTCAGCAGGTTAAGGCTGCCGGCCTTGAGATGAAGGATGTGCTGACCGACATCGTAGAGAACCAATTTTAACTTATGCCCCCTAAGTTAGGGGGCTACAGGGGTCTGAACCAGCAAGAATTGAATAAAATGGAAATAGGAGAGTTTGACGAGATAAGGCCGTATGAGCCGGAGGAGATGAAGCAGGCGTTTGAGGACTTGCTCAACGACCGCCAGTTTAGCACGATATTGAAAGGCTTTGCCCCTTGGTTACCGAAAGGTCTGCGCAATGGACTGTTGCGTCTGGCCTTTACGGGTGTCAAGACACCGCTCGACTTTCAGAAGCGCTTCATGAAGCCTGTCGTCAAATGGATTATCCGTAAACATACTGATGGTTGCTCGTTCGATGATACGCTCTTGCCTGCAGACAAGTCGCTACGCTACATTTTCTTGAGCAACCATCGTGATATTGTGCTTGACTCTGCCTTCCTCGATGTGTTGCTGGTCGATGCCAACTATCCCACAACAGTGGAGATTGGTATCGGTGATAACTTGCTTATCTATCCCTGGATCAAGCGTCTGGTACGTATGAACAAGGCGTTCACCGTACGTCGCGGACTGACGGCCCACGAGATGATGCGCTCTTCGCAGTTGATGAGCAGCTACATCCACTATGCCGTGACGCAGAAGAAGGAGAATATCTGGATTGCTCAGCGCGAGGGACGCGCCAAGGACTCCAGCGACCATACACAGGATGCCGTACTGAAGATGCTGGCGATGGGTGGTGAACTTCAAGAGCTGAACATCTGTCCGCTGACCATCAGTTACGAATTCGACCCCTGCGACTATCTGAAGGCTCAGGAGTTCCAGCAGAAACGCGACAACCCGGCCTTTAAGAAGAGTAAGCAGGATGACCTGGACAATATGAAGACGGGCATCTTCGGCTATAAGGGACGTGTGCATTACCATTGCGGTACGCCTATCAACCAGTGGCTCAACGAGCTCAACGGACTGCCTCGCAACGAGTTCTTCGCAGAGCTCAGCAAGCGCATCGATAGCGAGATACATGCTGGCTATCGTCTCTATCCTTGCAACTACCTTGCACTCGATGAACTGGAGGGTACCAATAGTCATGCCAGCCACTATACGGAGGCTGACAAGCAGCGCTTTGAGAAGTATCTGCAGGGACAGATGGCCAAGATTCAGATTCCTGACAAGGACGAGGCCTTCTTGCGCGAGCGTCTGCTGACGATGTATGCAAACCCAGTGAGAAACTACCTTAAAGTGAAGAGTGAAAAGTGAAGAGAGTAAGATTGGCTACCGCTTCTAAAGTGGCTCTGTATGTAGCCCTGTTATGCATGCCTCTCCTGATGGCTTGTGAAACCGACAGCTATGATAAGGGAGAGGGACGCTATTCGCTGTTACAGGCTGACTTTGCCGAGTTGACCATCAATGGCGAGAAGCAAGGTGTCTCATTCCTGACTGACGAGGGTGAACAGTATCAGATTGCTACACCGCTCTCTGCCTCATGGATAGAGACTGCCGATACCGTCTATCGCGCGTACTTATATTATAAGAAGGAGAATAGTGGCAAGGCAAGCGTCTCTGCTTTGGGTTCCCTGCCCACTATGATTCCCCACGATGCCAAAGAGTACAAGCGCCAGCCTCAGGATCCTGTTGGTGTGGAGAGCATCTGGCTGACGCGCAATGGCAAGTATATCAATATGGGACTCTTGTTGCGCAATGGCCGCTTGGACGATGGCAAGGAGGGCATCCATTCACTGGGACTGATTTGTGATACGCTGATGCAGAACGGTGACCAGACAACAACGGCCTACTACCGTCTGCTCCATGAACAGGGTGAGGCTCCCGAGTATTACACCAATCGTCGCTATGTGTGTATTCTGCTGCCCGAAAAAAATAGGCCAGACAGCGTGTGTCTGACCATTAAGACTTACGACGGCAACGTCGTCAAGAAAATCAAGCTGTAAGCGCTTACTCCTCGGGCGAGAAGTCGTCCTTGCCTACGCCACAGATGGGGCATACCCAGTCTTCAGGGATGTCTTCAAAGGCAGTGCCTGCTGCGATGCCGCTATCGGGATCGCCTACTTCGGGGTCATACACATAACCGCATGTCTCGCAAATGTACTTTTTCATAAGCTTTCGAGTTTAATGATTATTATTGTTTAGAAAGAATGTGCTCCACTTTCTCGACGATAGTTTTTGGTGCTATATTCTGCATACAGGCATAGTCGCCACGCATACAGGGCTTCTGTCCGAAGATGCTGCACGGACGGCATTCAAGGGCAATCTGTACGGCATTCTCCTCTGTCTGTCCCCATCCCATGAATCCTGCATAAGGATGGGTGGCGCCCCAGATGCTGACAACGGGTGTACCCGTCAGCGAAGCCAGGTGCATATTCGATGAGTCCATTGACACCATCACGTCAAGGTGACTGATGAGGATGAGTTCCTGGGTGAGCGAATCGAGATGTTTACCCGTATAGACACAGGCCTTATGCTGTTCGCTCCACTGGGTGAAATATTCCTCCTCCTGCTCTCCTCTGCCAAAGAGGAAGATGCGTGCTGAGGGATATTTTGCTATGAGCTGTTCTATCACCTGGTGCATCAGTCGGGGAGGGTAGGTTTTACCCTGATGGGCAGCAAAAGGAGCGATGCCAATCCACTGTTCTGTGGCACTCTTGGTGCGCAAGCTCTCTGGTAGCTGGCTGAGGTCGCCACCACCTTCAGGGAAGATGCTGGTGAACTGAACCTTTACAGGGAACCCCAGTTTCTCGAAGACGTCGATATAGTTCTGGAAGGAGGTGGGCTGCTGCACCAGCTGTTTCTTGGTGGCCGACGTGATGCGACGACGCCCCTTGCGGTGTTTGTTGATGTGTTCTACACGGTAGTGTCCGATGTTGAAGCGCATGCGCAGGTAGTTTGAACGCAATACGTTGTGCAGGTCGGCTACGGCAGTAAACTGCTTGGCAGCCAGTCGGCGATAGAGGGCGTTGAGGCCTCTGATGCCGCGATACTCGTTCTTCAGGTCGGCAGACATGAAGCCCACATTCGGTGCCAAGTCCTCAAAGAACGGACGTGCGAAAGCCCTGCTCAGCACAGTGATACGCACATCGGGATACTGATGAGCCAGCGAATAGACTACGGGAACCGTCATGGCCACGTCGCCCATCGCTGAGAAGCGAATGACAAGTATGTGTTCCTTCTTCACTTCTTGTACAGTATGGGGTTAGTTGCCGGATCGTTGTACATCTTCATCTGGCGATATACCTTCATATACTTGCTACCAGCCTCGATGTCCTCCAACAGCTGGTCGATGGCTGTCGACAGATCCACCTGTTGCTCCAGCAGCACGTCGAGCTTGGCCTTGCAACGCTCGATATGTTCGGCATCGGCATCCTTGCGCTCTGTCTGCTCCTTCATGTGCCATATCTTCAGTGCCAGAATGCTCAGGCGGTCAATAGCCCAGGCAGGACTCTCTGTATTCAGACGGGCATCATCCTTCACCTTAACGTCAGCATACTTCTTGCGGAAGTAGGTGTCAATCTCCTCAACCAGATCCGTACGGTCCTGGTTCGAACGGTCGATACGACGCTTCAGTCCCAGTGCTTCTGCGGGGTTGATATGCGGATCGCGGATGATATCCTCCAGATGCCACTGTACAGTATCGATCCAGCACTTCAGATAAAGATTGAAATCGATGCTGCCACGCTCGTAAGGATTATTGATAGGCGTATCTACATGGTCCTTCAAGTGGTAGTCGCGGATGGCCTGATTGAATATCTCGTTGGCCTTCTTTGTAAATGTCATAAAGCGATATCTTTTGTTAGTTTCTGCAAAGATATAAATAATTATCCGAACCACCAAGTGATTTGTAAAATAAATCACGTCTAACGTTTTGTGCTTTCAAAAAATATCACTACATTTGTACCATAAAACTGAATAAACGAAAAAATGAAGAAGATTTTTCTGATGATGTTTGCCGTCATGTTCCTTGGAACGAACGGCTATGCAAAGGGTGCTACAGGCGATGAAAAGGCCAATTCGGCTGATGAAGTGGAGGCTGTTGATATGGGACTGAGTGTAAAATGGGCCAACATGAATGTAGGTGCCAAGAAAGCCTCGGGCTTTGGTACATACTTTGCATGGGGCGAGACGAAGCCCAAGGATTACTACTCTTGGAAAACCTATGCGTGGAGCAGAGGCGATACGCAGTTTCTCACTAAGTATTCCACGACAGACAGAAAGGGTCAGCTGGCTCTCGTGGACGATGCTGCTCGCGCCAATCTGGGTGGCGACTGGCGCATGCCTACCGTAGATGAGTATGAAGAGCTGATCAATCCAAACAACTGCAAATGGGAATGGATTACTCAGGATGGCATCAACGGCTATAAGGTCACCAGTAAGAAGACGGGCAAATCAATTTTCTTCCCTATCACAGGTTTCCGCTTTTATGATCATGTACAGTTCCGTGCTATCAACGGCATCTACTGGACATCAACAGTCTATTCAGCAAATCCAAATAAAGCATGGTGCCTGGAATTTGATTTCTCCAATGTCGAGGTGCACTATGGCAACCTCTCCAGCAATCGCTTCAGTGGTCGCTGCATCCGTGCCGTCCAATAGGATAATGCAAGCCCATCGCTTGAAAGAAGCGAGCGGGCTGCTTGCAAGAAGCAAAACGACGTCTCGCTACTAGCAAGACGTCGTTTTACTATCAGAGAAACGTCGTTTCTCTATTTCTTCTTCAAAGCATCGCGCCAAGTACCCTTGATGAATACGGGAGGAGCAGTCTGGTATTGCTGCTGCTTCTTCACACCCTTCTTGGGCGCTTTCTGACGGGCACTGCTGCTGAGCGAGTTGACAAACTCTGTGCGACCTGCCTCATCAAAGGCTACGAAGGTCTCATAGTCGTATGTCCAACTTGTACCCTCTGAGTCTTGCATAACCTGCTTATAGATGGCTTCACGTGATGGCGCATTGAAGGTAAGACCAGCTTCACTCTCGCGCATGATACTATTCTGGGTCGGACGATAGGCACCAAGACCATAGGTCCAGCTACCCTCATAGGCACCCAGATTCTCGCCAGCATAGCGTGTGTCGTTGATGAAGTGAGCCCACTTCACTTGAGCAGGAGTGTCGTGGAAGTCGACATTCAAGCCGTATCCTTTCTGCCAGTTATCATACAACTCAACCTTCTGACTTTCAGGTAGTGTTGCCTCTTCGTAGCCTGGTTCTACATACTCGTCGAAGAGTAAGCCTACACCATGACCACCTGCTTCGTGGTTGAGAACTGGTGAGGCACCACTCATGGCGAAGCAGACGTATGACCTGTCTTCCATCATGATACAATAGCTACGGCCACCACTGTTATTCTTGTAAACGACATTGACGCGCATAGGCGCATTAGCCTTTAGTGCACCTACATTCTGAGCATACTCCAGTGCCTTGCTGACATCTTCGTCGATGGCATGTTCTGCGCCACCAATGAACTCTTCATTCTTCGACACGGCCTTAACGGCATAGACGTTGAAGCGGTTGCGCAGTGAGGTATATGGCTCAATAGCAAAGAACTGCTCCATAGCCTCCTGCATCTTCTGGTCGAAGGCACCATTGGGCTCCATATCCTTATCCACAAAACCCTCGCCAACAAAGACGATGTCAACACCCTCGCCAACAGAGGCTTCTTGCAACTGGGTGACAACACCATCCTTCGAGAAGTCTGTAGAAGTGTAGAGTTGTAACTGTTGGTTGAACAAGCTCTCCAGTCTTGGTAGCAACTTAGTCTCGTAGGTATGGTCATAGTTGTCATCATCTGTGCCACGACCTTCAGCATCGATGAGCGTGCTGTAGACGATATGGCCTTGCTGGTCTACGAGGTGATAGGCTAGAGGCATTCCATAGCCCAGCATTTCATAGTAATCATTAGTCCATACATCATACTTCGAGTTGTACCAGCTATCGTTGGTGATGCCCTTACTGGTCATAAATCGGTCAAGTTCGCCATTCTCCTGTTCATCGTGATAGTATAGGGCAATAACGCCCAAGCCCTCTCCGTCGACATTGCTCTTCAGCTGATTATAGGCCAGACAGATATTGTTCATAAGTGTCAGATCCATATAGGCACACCACTTAATCAGCAATGTATACTTGTTCTTTTTGTAGATCTCACCAGTATTGAAGGTCTTTCCGTAGATATCTTTTGTCGAGAACACAGGAGCAGGGATAGTGATAGTGAAGTTGTCGTTAGCATCCTTGATTGGTGTGGTGAAGGGGTTGCTCGACAGAAATCCGGGCCAGAAATCGCAGAAACGCGGATGGTTCTTGACAGCATCAGGTATCGACGTGAACTTGTTATAGCCCAGATTAATATGCATACCGCTAATGATAGGATTATCCATCATCCTTGTGACGATCTCAGGGATGGCACCGCTGAAATTGTTATAACGCAGTAGAGCAGTATTGATTAATGGAAGCTTAAACAGTGACTCTGGCAGTGTGTTCAGTCCCATATTGCCGAAAGATACATTGCGTAAGCTATAAATAGAGGTAAACCAATCTGGAATGCCAGTAATCTGGTTGCCTCCCAGCTCGATTTCTCTGATCGGGCCCATGTTCAGAATACAATCGGGCAAGGCGCCTTTCAGATTGTTCACATTGAGTCTTAAGACACTGACCCAGCCATTCTCTGTTGAGACACCATACCACTCATTGACGGGCTTGTCACTCAGCCAGTTCTCTTTGTTCGTCCAGTTGGGACCATCCATCGCATTGTAGAAATCGATGAGCGCCTGGCGCACCATCGCTTCAGTCTCCTCCTTGGTATAGACCTTGATGGAGGAGATGTCGCTGATAGTCGTCTGAGGCATTAAGACTGTCGTATTGTCGAATACCCACACTGGTTTGCCGTCAGCACCTTTCTTAACCTGTATTTTGTCGTGAAGGTTCCACTGTATCTTCTCACCACCCGTTTTGTTGATGGTAATCTGTTGGGCCTGTATGTTCGTCATTGCGAAGATTGCCATGACGAGCGAAAGAATGATCCGTTTCATTTGCGTGTCAGTTTAAAGGTTTTACCATTCTGAAGTTTAAGGATATAGATGCCCTTTGGCAAGCTATCAATTGAGCTGGCATTCCTAACATATAACGTACCTGCAGATGTATAGATGTCGAAAGGCTCGTTAGTTGTCAACAGTTTTATAATAGCGGTAGGGTCTAAAATAGTGAGAGTTCCATTTACATAAGTTAGCTCATAGTTTCTCGATTCTGCACCAGATACCTGTATCGGATATACACCTGCAGGACTTTCTGAAGTGGCAGTGGTCGTAAGCGTTGGCCACGGCCATAAAGAATTGAATTGTGTATCGCCCTCCAAGAATCCTTCATAATCACATTCAAATGTAGGCAGCCACTCACCTTGGGTTATGGTATAACTCTTTGCAGTAATGGTCAGAGGCACTTTCTTTACTGTCAATTGGCCATTAACCAGTGTCAGCTTTTCGTTGAGTATGGTATTGCGTTCGAGAACAATATCATAAACACCCGCATCAGCTCCATCATAATAGCCTTGGATATAAATATTTGGCTCACCATAAATCTTGCCACCTTCAATAGTATATTCCAACGTTGGAGTTGTATCACGATATTTTATGGTATAATTCTTGGCTGTAAGCGTAACGGCTGGAGCTTCTGTAATGGTCAGTTTACCATCAACACAGGTTACATCATACCTAAAGTCATCAGACCCATAAACTTTTATGGCAAACTCTCCTGCTGTCGAACTATTGGAAAGTTGAACCCAACGAGTTTCGTCAATTGCTTCTGTGTGAGGTTGATTGGAGAGTATGGAAGGGGTATCATCGTTCTTGAAACCAGAGTACTCCATCTCATAATCTTCAGGTAGATCTTCGTACTGTCCAATAGTATAACTCTTTCCCTTAATAGTAAGTGGAGCTTTATTGATAGTCAATGTGCCTGGAATAAACTGAATATCGCTTGTCGTTATACTACCTGCACTAATACTTATTGGATAGGTACCCGCAATAGATGTTGAGGTTGCATCGCAGGTTAGTTCAGGTGCACCCTCTATCGATCCACCTTCCACTTTATACGTTAATACTGGTACTTGATCACCATATTCCATAGTACAGTCATTTGCAATGACTGAAATAGAAGTTATTGGGGGGGTACTCGACAAAATAGTCAAAGTACCATTCACAAACTGTACGTTTTCGTTTGTTACCGTTCCTCGACTAACCACGATAGGATAATCTCCTGGAGCCGATTCGGAAGTCGCTTCACAAGTCAACTCAGGCGTGCCAATCAGTTCTACTCCCTCTGTTGTATACTCAAACGATGGAATAGGGTCTCCTTCCGTAATAGTATAACTATTGGCTTTAATAATCACGGAAGTGGCCACTTGAGTGTACATTTGAGCAATCTTGTAATTCTCAATTTCTATCCAATCGTCCGAATCGTCTGCGTGAATCCTTAAACAGGGAACACTTACTCCTTCTATCTGTACCCACAACGTTTCCAGAATGGGATAGTTGTCATTGATGGGAGTAAAGTGTTTTTTGCCGTCACGCATCTCTATCACCAGCTCGTAGTCTGTGTCGTTCTGCGCCCAGCTGCCTATCGGCACGAGCATGAGCAGCGTCAGTAGCCATAGCCAGCGGCTTTTACGGAATAAAGTGTAGTCGTGTTTCATACGCTTTTAGTTATTATGTTATGGTAATCTGATTCAGAATGACTCTGCAAATATAAAGAAAATCTACGAAAAAAAGAAAGCAAAACTTTACTTTTTTCGTAGAAAATGTCAGAATGGCCACTGATTTGTTGTAGTGGCTACTGATTTAGTGCTATTTCAGGTCGGGTGACTATTTGCACTCGCCAGCGCCGTAGATGTAGGCAAAGGCTCCGCTCTGATAGTCGAAGATCTCCTCGTCGCGGAAGAAGCGGCGCAACTCGATGGCTGCATTCTCAACGGAGTCAGAGGCGTGTACGATGTTCTGCTGGTTGCTCATCGACAGGTCGCCACGGATGGTGCCGGGAGCTGCCTCGCGTCCGTTGGTGACACCACACATCTGGCGTACTACCTTCACTGCATCCACACCGCTGATAGCCATAGCGATGACAGGAGAGGCCTGCATCGATGCCTGCAGAGAGGGGAAGAAGGGCTTGTCTGCCAGGTGGGCATAGTGCTCACGCAGAATCTCATCACTCAGTTGCATCATCTTCATACCTGAGATGCGCAGGCCACGGCGCTCGAAGCGTCCGATGACTTCACCCATGAGCTGGCGCTGTACGCAGCTGGGCTTCAATAGTACCAATGTTGTTTCCATAATATATTAATATAAGGTGTGTGTTATGCGTCGATGTTGGCGTAGGTGGCGTTCTTCTCGATGAAGACACGACGAGGCTCTACGTCGTCACCCATGAGCATAGAGAAGATCTCGTCAGCCTCAGCAGCATTCTCGATAGTCACCTGCTTCAAGAGACGGTTCTCAGGATTCATAGTAGTCTCCCACAACTGCTCTGGGTTCATCTCACCAAGACCTTTGTAGCGCTGCGTGTGCAGGGCTGTAGCGTTCTCGTCACCAGCTACATACTTGTCGATGAAGGCCTGACGCTGCTGCTCGGTATAGCAGTACTCAGAGAACTTCTTATAGGTGCACTTGTAGAGTGGGGGAGTTGCGATGTAGAGGTGACCACCCTGGATCACCTGTGGCATGAAGCGGTAGAAGAGCGTCATGATAAGGGTGTCGATGTGTGAACCATCGACGTCGGCATCGGTCATGATGATGATCTTGTCGTAGCGCAGCTTGTCGATGTTAGCCTCGCGGTCGCCTTCACCGTCAACACCGAAGCGGACACCAATCGACTGGATGATGTTCATGACGGACTCGGCCTCGAAGACGCGGTGCCACTGAACCTTCTCGACGTTCAGAATCTTACCACGCAAGGGCAGGATGGCCTGGAAATGGCGGTCACGGCCCTGCTTGGCAGAACCACCGGCGGAGTCACCCTCGACAAGGAAGATCTCACAAACCTTGGGGTCTTTCTCTGAACAGTCAGCCAGCTTACCAGGCAGACCGCCACCCGTCATCGGGTTCTTGCGCTGTACGCTCTCACGGGCCTTGCGGGCAGCGATACGGGCTGTAGCAGCCAGCACCACCTTCTCACAGATTTGCTTGGCCTCCTTGGGGTGCTCCTCCAGATAGTTGGTCAGTGCCTCACCAACAGCCTGCTGAACGGCACCGGCGACTTCTGAGTTACCCAGCTTGGTCTTGGTCTGACCTTCAAACTGAGGCTCGGCCACCTTGATAGAGATAACGGCAGTCAGACCCTCGCGGAAGTCGTCACCAGCCAGCTCAATCTTGGCTTTCTCAATCTGCTTGGAGATATTGGGATCCTCGTCGGCATACTTCTTCAGCGTACGGGTCAGTGCCATACGGAAGCCCTGCAGATGGGTACCACCCTCGATGGTGTTGATATTGTTAACGTAAGAGTGGATGTTCTCAGAGTAGTCGGTATTGTACATCACAGCGACCTCAATGGGTACACCCTGCTTCTCGGTCTTCAGATAGATGACGTCGTCGAAGAGGTGGGTGCGGTGACGGTCCACGTAGCGCACAAACTCCTTCAGACCTTCCTTGGCGTGGAATACCTCTTCCTTGAGGTTGCCCTCCTCGTCAGGACGCATGTCCTTCAGCGTGATGGTGATACCGGCATTCAGGTAGGCCAGCTCGCGCATACGCTTGGCGATGATATCGTACTTGTACTCAGTAGTCGTAAAGATGCTGCCATCAGGCCAGAACTGCTGACGGGTACCTGTCAGATCGGTATCGCCAACAATCTTCACGTCGTAGAGGGGCTTGCCCTTTTCGTACTCCTGCTGGTAGATATGTCCGTTGCGGAATACCTGCGACAACATGTGGGTAGAAAGGGCGTTCACACAGCTCACACCCACACCGTGCAGACCACCAGACACCTTGTATGAGCCCTTGTCGAACTTACCACCAGCGTGCAGCACAGTCATAACGACCTCAAGGGCCGACTTGTGCATCTTCTCGTGCTCGTCAACAGGGATACCACGACCATTGTCCTGTACGGTAATAGAACCGTCTTCATTGATGGTTACCTCGATGTGCGTGCAGTAGCCTGCCATCGCCTCATCGATAGAGTTGTCGACGGTTTCGTTGACTAAGTGGTGGAGACCTTTTTCACTGATGTCTCCGATATACATGGCTGGGCGCTTACGCACAGCCTCCAGACCCTCGAGTACCTGAATGTTACTCGCGGAATAATTCTGTTCTTGATTCAGTTGTTCTTCTGTCATTGTCCTATTTTTGCAATTTGGATGCAAAGTTACAAAAAAATGGCGAGAAAAGCTATGCTTTTAATGCTAAAAAACTACAAAAAAACTACAATTTTTTGCAACAAAAAAGCCGCAAACAGAATTGCTTGCGACTTTTTATGCTTTTCGGTCTTGTCTAATGCTTACAACTGGCTGATGTGAGCACACAGACTTGACTTGATGTTGGCAGCCTTGTTCTTGTGGATGATGTTGTTCTTAGCCAACTTATCCAGCATCTTCTGTACGGTGGGGTACAGCTTTGTA
>CADCBH010000040.1:16864-44648 GCA_902799655.1 uncultured Bacteroidales bacterium | reverse complement strand
AGAGAGGGATTCGAACCCCCGGTACCTCTCGGTACGGTAGTTTTCAAGACTACTGTAATCGACCACTCTACCATCTCTCCAGTGGGGATTTGCTTGAAAGCGGGTGCAAAATTAATGCTATTTTTTGAATTCTGCAAATTTTAAGGCAACTTTTTATAAAATATTTGGTGTTTTACGCATTTTGCACTACCTTTGTGGCATGATTTATCCGAAGAACTACGAATCGAAGATAGGATTTGACGAAATACGACATTTGCTGAAAGGGCATTGTCTCTCTACATTGGGCAAGGAGCAGGTCGATGAACTGGCCTTCTCTGCTGATGCCGCTATGGTGAACGAACTGCTCATGCAGGTCAGGGAGTTCCGCAGGCTTCTCGAAGACAATGAGAAACCTGAGCTCAACTATTTCTTTGATGTCCGCGAAGGTGTGGCACGTATCCGGATGGAGAACACCCATTTGGAGGAAGACGAGCTCTACGACCTGCGTCGCTCGTTGGAGACCATCGGAAAGATAGTGGACTTCCTGAACAAGGAGCGTGAGGATGATGAGACATCTACTTCCCAGCTTCCCTACCCTGCTTTAAGTCGTTTGGCCGATGGTGTTCAGACCTTTCCCGCGATGATTCGTCGCATAGACTCCATCCTCGACAAATTCGGGAAAATCAAGGATTCAGCATCTATGACGCTGGCGGGTATCCGCCACGATATGGAACAGACGGCTGGCTCTATCTCGCGCACGCTCTATACCATTCTACATAGCGCCCAGCGCGACGGACTGGTGGCTCAGGATGTTGCTCCCACATTGCGTGACGGTCGATTGATGATACCTGTGGCACCTGGTTTGAAGCGTCGTATCAAAGGTATCGTGCATGACGAGTCGGCCACTGGAAAAACTGTCTTCATCGAACCTGCTGAGGTGGTTGAAGCCAACAACAAGGTACGCGAGCTGGAGGCTGCCGAGCGTCGTGAGATTATCCGCATTCTCACGGTATTCAGCGACGAACTGCGTCCCCACGTGCAAGAAGTGCTCGACAGCTACCATTTCCTGGCAAAGATCGACCTGATACAGGCAAAGGTGACATTGGCAGAAGAGACACACAGCGTAGAACCTATCGTCAAAGACGAGCCATATATCGACTGGATTCGTGCCATTCATCCTCTCCTCCAGCGTTCACTGGCCCATCAAGGGAAGAATGCCGTACCCTTAGACATCACACTCACTCAAGAGAAGCGACTACTCATCATCTCGGGTCCGAATGCGGGCGGTAAGTCGGTATGTCTGAAAACGGTAGGCTTGCTGCAATATATGTTGCAATGCGGACTGCCCATACCCGTCAGCGAGCGCTCTACCTGCGGTATCTTCCGTCATATCATGATAGATATCGGCGACGAACAGTCGATAGCCGATGATCTGTCCACCTATTCGAGCCACCTGCTCAACATGAAGAATATGATGCGACAGGCTGATCGCGATACACTGTTGCTGATTGACGAGTTTGGCGGAGGTACGGAGCCTACCATTGGCGGAGCCATTGCCGAAGCCGTCCTGAAGCAGTTCTGGCAGAAGAAAGCTTTTGGCGTCATCACCACCCACTATCAGAATCTGAAGCATTTTGCCGAAGACCACGAGGGTGTCATCAATGGGGCGATGCTCTATGACCGTCACCAGATGCAGGCGCTTTTCCAGCTCAGCATCGGACAACCAGGAAGCTCGTTTGCCATTGAGATAGCACGCAAGACAGGCATCCCCGAGGAGGTTATCAATGACGCCTCAGAGATTGTGGGTTCCGACTATATCCAGAGCGATAAATACCTACAGGACATCGTTCGCGACAAGCGCTATTGGGAAGGCAAGCGACAGACGATTCACCAGCACGAGAAGTCGCTGGAGGGACATATCCAGCGCTATGAGACCAATCTGGAAGAGATAGAACGCGAGCGAAAGGCCATTCTCCGACGTGCTAAGGAACAGGCTAATGAACTGCTCAACGAGGCCAATCGCAAGATTGAGAATGCCATCCGCGAGATCAAGGAAGCCCAGGCGGAAAAGGAGCGCACCCGCGAAATCCGCGAAGAGTTGCAGGAATTCCGCGAACAGGTGGTCAACGACGACACCCGTGGTCTGATGAGCGAGGAGGACTTTGCCAAGAAACTGCGCCAGATGGAAGAGCGCAAGGCCCGTAAAGCCCAGCGGAAACAGGAAAAGGGTAAAAACGAACAGGCAGCTGCAGAGAAGCTGGCTGCCCGTGCCCGTGAGAACCTGCATCCTGAGAACCGTCCATTGGCGATAGGTGACAACGTACGCATCAAGGGCACCAACAGCATTGGTAAGATTGAAAGCATCCAAGGCAAACAGGCCAGCGTCGTGTTTGGTGATCTGCGCTCGAAAGTGAAATTGGAGCAACTGGAAAGGACTGACAAGCCCAAAGAGGCTCCCCAGAATTCTGCTGACAAGCATGCCCATCTGGCCATCCAGACTTCGCACATGACGCGTGCCACGATGGAAGACCGCCAGCACAATTTCCACCAAGACCTCGACGTGAGAGGCATGCGTGGTGACGAAGCCATCGATACCGTGATGCACTTCATCGACGATGCTATCCTCATCGGTATGTCGCGTGTCCGCATCCTTCATGGTACAGGAACGGGCATACTGCGTCAGCTGATTCGCCAGTATCTCGCCACTGTTCCCAATGTCAAAAAGGCCAAAGACGAGCACGTCCAGTTTGGCGGAGCAGGCATCACCGTTGTCGATCTCGACTAAATCAGTTACAACGATATTTTGAGGCAGGCAGGATTTATTTCAGAGAATCTTGTCTATTTCAGATTTTTGTTGTACCTTTGTAGCGATATATAGAATCAAATCAAGAATTATGGATATTACTGAGAGATTTCTGAACTATACGAAGTATGACACGCAATCCGCAGAAGACAGCGAGAGTGTGCCAAGTACCGCCAAACAACTGGTATTTGCCGAGTATCTGAAAAAAGAGTTGGAGCATGAAGGTCTGGACGATGTAGAGATGGACGACCAGGGCTACATCTATGCCACGCTGAAGGCCAATACCAAGAATGATGTCCCCACCATCGGCTTTATCTCACACTACGACACCAGCCCCGACTGTTCAGGTGCCAATATCAAGCCTCAGATTGTGAAGAACTACGACGGCAACGATATCCTGCTGTCGGAGGGTATCATTATGAGTCCGAAGAAGTTCCCAGAGCTGTTGCAGCACGAAGGCGAAGACCTGATTGTTACCGATGGTACCACACTATTGGGTGCTGACGACAAGGCCGGTATCGCTGAAATCGTACAGGCGATGGTCTATCTGCAGGAACACAAGGACATCAAGCACGGCAAGATACGTATTGCCTTCAATCCCGACGAGGAGATAGGCATGGGTGCCCACCATTTTGATGTCGAGAAGTTCGGTTGCGAATGGGCCTACACGATGGATGGCGGTGATGTGGGTGAACTGGAGTTTGAGAACTTCAATGCAGCCTCAGCCAAGATACGCATCAAGGGTGTCAGCGTACATCCGGGCTATGCCAAGGGCAAGATGATCAATGCCAACGCTCTGGCTGCTGAGTTTGCCAAGCTGTTGCCTGAGGACGAGACTCCCGAGACCACAGAGGGTTATCAGGGTTTCTATCATCTGATTGGTCTGCAGGGCAATGTAGAGAATGCCACACTTTCATACATCATACGCGACCACGACAGAGAGCGCTTCGAAGACCGTAAGCGTTTCATTATCAACTGCGTAGAGAAGATGAATGAAAGATATGGTGAAGGTACTGTTATTGCTGAGGTGAAGGATCAATATTATAATATGAAGGAGAAGATTGATCCTCAGATGCACGTCATCGACATCGTGTTACACGCCATGCAGGAGTGTGGTGTCGCCCCCAAGGTGAAGCCCATTCGTGGTGGTACCGATGGTGCCCAGCTTTCGTTCAAAGGACTCCCCTGCCCCAATATCTTCGCAGGTGGCATCAACTTCCACGGCCCCTACGAATTCGTGCCTATCCAGTCTATGGAGAAAGCCATGCAGGTCATCGTGAAGATTTGCGAACTCACAGCAGGCTATAATGACTGAACTCCCCGCCATGATACACGACCTGGCACTGATGCTCATCGTGGCAGGTATCGTCACCCTGATATTCAAGCGACTCAAACAACCGCTGGTATTGGGTTATATCGTTGCGGGCTTCCTGGTGTCGCCCCACATGCCCTATACGGCTTCTGTGGCCGACAGCGAGAATGTCCACCTCTGGGCAGACATCGGCGTGATGTTCCTATTGTTCTCGCTGGGTCTCGACTTCTCATTCAAGAAGATTCTGAAGATGGGCGCCTCGCCCTTCATCTCGACGATTACAATCATTTTCTCCATGTCGATGCTGGGCGTCTGCGTGGGTCATGCCTTCGGTTGGTCGAAGATGGACTGTATCTTCCTGGGTGGTATGCTTGCCATGTCCTCAACCACGATTATCTATAAGGCTTTCGACGATCTGGGACTGCGTCAACAGCAGTTTGCAGGCTTGGTGATGTCGGTGCTGATATTGGAAGATATTCTGGCCATTGTGATGATGGTGATGCTGAGTGCGATAGCCAGTGGCAACAATCCCGACAGCAGTCAGATGTTGGGTTCAGTGGTCAAGATAGGTTTCTTCCTTGTATTATGGCTTGTGGTGGGCATTTTTGCCATCCCCATCTTCCTACGCTCCGTGCGTCGCCTCATCAATAGTGAGGTATTGCTGGTGGTATCCTTGGGACTCTGCTGTGCAATGGCGGTATTCTCCACCAAGGTGGGTTTCTCGTCGGCTTTTGGTGCCTTTATCATGGGTAGCATTCTGGCTGAAACGGTAGAGGCTGAACGCATTGAGAAGCTCGTAGAACCTGTCAAGAACCTCTTCGGTGCCATCTTCTTTGTATCAGTAGGCATGCTGGTCGATCCTGACATCCTTATCAATTACCGTTGGCCCATCATCCTCTTGGTGCTCACCATCCTGGTCGGACAAGCCCTCTTCGGCTCGTTCTCATTCATGCTGGGTGGCGAAAGTCTGAAGTCGGCTATGCGTTGCGGCTTTTCAATGGCACAGATTGGTGAGTTCTCGTTTATCATCGCCTCACTAGGTCTCTCGCTGGGTGTGATCAGCGACTTCCTCTACCCTGTCGTCGTAGCCGTCTCGGTGATTACCACCTTCCTGACGCCTTATATGATTCGTCTGGCCACACCGGCCTATTCGGCTTTGGAACAGCGCCTGCCCTCACGCATTATCAGCTCGCTCAACCATCTGACGATGAGCCATCCCGACTCGCAGGAGAAGAGCCTATGGAAACACCTGCTGACTCAGATGGCACTCAACACGATTGTGTATAGCATCTTGTCATCGGCCACCGTCGCCCTGATGTTCACTTTCGTGCTGCCCATCGCCCAGAAGATGCTGCCAGGATGGGAGCTCCACTGGTATGCTAACGCTATTACTGGCGTGCTGACCGTTTTGTTCATCTCCCCTTTCCTACGTGCTATGGTGATGAAGAAGAACCGTTCGGAAGAGTGGAAGGCACTCTGGAGGGAAAGCAATCGCAACCGTCTGCCCCTGCTTTTCACCATTTTGGTTCGCGTGATTATCGCCGTCAGCTTTATCTTCTATATCTGCAACTACCTGGGTCGTTTCAGCAATGCGCTGATGATTACCTTGGGCGTCGTAGCAGTAGCCCTGATGATTGTCTCGAGGGGTATCAAGCGCCGTAGCATCCTGCTGGAACGCCTGTTTGTCAACAATCTGCGCTCACGCGACATCGAGGCACAGGTTCATGGCAAGAAGCGCCCACTCTACGAGGGCAAGCTGCTCGACCGCGATATTCATATTGCCGAGTTTGACATTCCTATCGACTCGCAATGGATGGGACAAACGCTCAGCCAGCTCAATCTGGGACGCCGCTATGGTGTTCATGTCAGCAGTATTATGCGTGGCGGTCATCGCCTCAATATCCCCAACGGCAACTATCTCATCTTCCCCAGCGACCGTTTGCAGGTCATCGGTAGCGACGACCAGCTGGTCAAGTTCCAGGAAGCCATTGAGAATGAGCGTCTGGGCGAAGATCCTGAGATGGAGAAACGCGAGATGAAGCTGCGCCAACTGATTATCGGTCCTGAGAGTCCTTTCGTCGGAAAGACGTTGCAGGAGAGTGGCATCCGCAGCACTTACAACTGTATGGTGGTAGGCTTGGAGGAAGGCAAGGAAAACCTCTCCGCATTCCCCGCTACACGCCGTTTCCAGGAAGGCGACATCATCTGGGTAGTAGGAGAAGAGGATTCACTCAAGGCTTTGTTGGCCTAATACCATTGTACGGAATTCGTATAGCTGCTGCGCTTATCGTACTTTAATGCATCGGTAAGCGTGGCAGCATTGCATCGGAAGGAGAAGTTATAACTCGTATAAGGCGAGAGCACCACTTGACACGACATATTAAAGCAATGCAGGTCGCGCGAGAGTGATGCTGTCGTCATTGACAGCTTCTTGGCATCAAAGTCGTAACCCGACGAGAACGAGATATTCCATCCGTCAGAGAGTCGGATGTTACCGCTGAAGTTGAGGTTCTGCGTAAACTTGTACGGATAGCGCATGGTGTCGTAGTTAAACGAGCCAGCAGTATTCTCACGCATGGTGATACCATAGCCGAAGCTGATGGACCAAGGCATTGAGAAGGCCATATAGCCGTCTTCGTCGGTCTCTGCCAAACCTGCATCCTTCTTGCGGGCGCCATGCTTGCCAGCCTCCATATTCTTGTCGATATTGGTATCGACGCCAGTATCATAGTCTTCGTCTTTCTTGTTCTTGTCCTTGTCGTCCTTCTTCTTCACCCTCTCGCCACGCAGCCACTTGAAGAAGTTGGCCACCTTCTCGTTGTTCAAGGTATAGGAGAGGTTCTGCGACATACCCTGGAATCGTCCGAAGCGACCCTTGCTATACTCCGTTCGGGTACCGATATAAGGACGGGCACCAACAGAGTCAGCCTCATAGGCGTAAGTGGCGAAGACGGCATTCATGTTGAATGTGTAACTCTTCGAGAGCTTCAGGCGCAGGCGTGTCGAAAGGTCACTCCAGGGGCGCACATCAGCGGCAAAGTTATACGACATGCTGGCACCCAGTTCGTCGATGATGCTCATCTTGACGATTGAGTCGTCCCTATTCTTGTATTTCAGCTCGATATTGTTGGAAATATCCATCGAGACGCTTCCCGTCTTACCCTTACCAGGACCGCCATAGAGTGTTCCCTGATACTGGTTGTACTCCACCGTCGAGACATTACCCTTGGCGTCTGTCTTCTGATAGGTGTCCCAATAGCCATAGCGCGAGGCACTGAAGTCAGGCGCATAGTTGAAGTTGACAGTTGGTGTGAACACGTGACGCACAGCCTGGATCTTCTCTCCGAAGATTTTGCGGTTGGGCACATAGAAGCCATAGAGCTTAGTGGACAGCGACATCGACATGTTCCAGTTATACACGTTATAGAAGCCCTGCAGCGTGTCGATGACCTCCTTCTGCTTGTCCTGGTCCCACGAGCGCTTGTACTTCTGGGTGTACATGCGGTCGGTAATGTTGATAGAGGGACTCAGGTTCAGGAAGTTGAACAGCGTGAAGCTACCGCTGATGGGAATGGTATGCTGGATACCGTTGCGCCAGTCCTTGGTCAGACTCGACTTCATCAGCTTGCTCTCCTTGGTATCAATCGAGTTGCTCAGTCGTCCCGTATAGCTCATCGAGATCTTCTCGTACCAGCGCTCCTTGCCCACCGCTTTCTTGCGCTTGAAGGGATAGAAGCGAGAGATAGAGACGTTCAGGTCGGGCAGCGTCATCGAGATGGTTGAGTCGCGCATGTTCTGACTGAGGTTCACCGTACTGCTGATCTGCATGCCGATACTTGAGAATCCCGTGCTCCACGATACCGAACTGGTACGCGTCGATTGGGTCATCGACTGCGGGTTGTACATCGAGTTCAGGTTGTTGCTCTCGTAGTTGGTGGTAGCGAAGTTGACGCTGGCACGCAGTGAGCGGTAGGGATTGGCCTTGGCGTCCTGACTGTGCTGCCATTGCAGCTTGAAGCTGGTCGTCTTCGAATAGTCAGGCATGTTCTTGTCGCCTGTCACCGAGTTCTGATAGCTCATCAGGAAGCTGCCGTTATAGCGGTAGCGCTTACGATAGTTCGACGCTGCCGAGATACCCCATGAGCCCTTGGTATAGATCTCTCCGATGAGCTTCAGGTCCATCTTGTCGTTGATGGCGAAATAGTAGCCGCCATCGCGCAGATAGAAGCCACGGGAAGTCTCGTCACCATAGGTCGGCATGATGAATCCCGACGAATAGCTCTTCGTGAAGGGGAAGAAACCATAGGGAATGGCAAAAGGCAACGGCACATCGGCCACGACGAGATAGGTCGGTCCGAATACCACATCCTTGCCCGGACGCACTTTGGCACGCGACATAGCGAAGTAGAAGTCGGGATGCGGCTGGTCACAGGTGGTGTAGCGTCCATGATAGAGATACATCTCGCCAGTCTCGTTACGCTTGGAGATCTCCGAGGTCATATAGCCCTCGTCCTGCTGGGTGTAGGCATTGTTGATGAGTCCTCGCTTGGTCTTGAAGTTAAAGGCCATCGTGTCCGTCTCATAGGTATCGTTGCCCATCTTGAAGATAGGTGTACCGTATTTTGCACCGGTACTGTCTGCCGAACCCGTGGCGTGTACCAGACTGGAGTCGAGGGACATGAAGATCTGGTCACTCTCCAGATCCATATTTTCATACTTTACATGTGAACTGCCATAGAGGTGTGCGATACCCGTTTCACCCTCATAGGTCATAGAGTCTTCTGCCGAATATTCCACAGGAGCATCAATGCCATTCTTGCGCTGGCGGTTGGCAGAGTCGGCAGCCAGCGAGTCGTCGATGGCCTTGTTGCGCAGCCATACGGCCTTCTGCAACGAGTCCATGTTGGCAGTATCCGGACGAAGTTTCTGCGTCGAGTCAACAGACACAGAATCGCGCACTTCATCCTGTTGGGGAAAGCGCAACTTTGGTACTTCCGCCACCACAAAAATGATGACGAAAAGCAGCAGAAATATGAGCGTTTTTCTTCTCACGGCTGCAAAGGTACAAAAATAAGTGTAGAGAGAAGAGCGAAGAATGAAGAATTTGCTGCCGCCTTGCTATTTTTTAACGTTATTTTCAAGCTTTCACTCAAATTTCTTGGCCCAAGCGAGGAACTTCTCGACACCTGCATGTCCGAATTTCTCTAACGACTGAGCCGTTTCTAGCACACTGCGCACATGGTCGGGATTCGACTTGGAATAAAACTTGTCAGCATAGCACACCACCTGCTCCTCCAGCGTCTCGGGCTCAAAGCCTGGCAGACCCGTTCCTGTATGCCGTTCAGCCACTCGGGCATGGCGAGGGAATCCCTCAGCCCTCAACAGGTCGCCGCCGATGGGGCCATGCTTGATGTAGGGCTCCGTGCCGTGACAATGGATGCTGGGGGCATCACACTGGTAGATACCGATGTCATGCAACATAGCTGCCTCCTCCAGAAACTGCATATCGACAGGCAACTCACGATGCTTCCTACAAATAGCTAAAGCACGGTCGGCCACTTGCCGACTGTGCTTTATCAGTAGTCTACGAAGCTCATTGTCCGTAGGGTAATACTTGTCAATAATGGCCTGATAATCCATAACCATTAACCGTTAACCATTAACCGTTAACCCTCTCTCTCAATCCATCCCAGGTTGTCGCCCTTGCGCACCTTGGCGCCCTGCTTGGCAGCCACCTCGACGAGCTTACCGCCAATAGCTGCGGGAATGGGCACGATCTCGCCCCAAGGAGCCTGGATATAGCAGAAGGTGTCGCCCTCCTTGTACTTCTGACCGATAAACGGCTCCAGACAAGGCTCGCAGGCACCCTCGCCTGAGAACTCGTAATACACCTGTCCGGCAATAGGAGCTGTCAGTGCATCGGCCTTGGCATGCTTGAAGGCTGCCAGCTCAGCGGGACTCAGCTTAGAACCCAGCTTGGCGTCCTTGGCCTTCTGGATGTCGGCCAGCAACTGCTTCTTGGCCTGACCGCTCTTGAACGGACGATACTGCTCGGGGTGCATAGCCAACTCAAACAGCTCTTCGTTGTCCTGTCCGTAGTCCCAGCCATTCTCGTCCATCTCCTTCTTGAAGCCGTCGAGGGCATTGGGGATGAGGGTATGAGGATCAGCATCGGTGAATTCGCGGTTCTGCTTCTTGGCCAGCTCGACAAACTCGGGATCGATGGTGCCGGGCACCTTGCCGCTCTTGCCCAGGATCATGCCCCAGATGGCATCGTCCATCATAACGTAGCGACCCTTGCCCTGCTCTATCGTCAGCAGGTTCATGAGGGCAATGTTCTTCGTGTACTGCGAGAACGGTGTCACCAATGGGGGATAACCCACCTTCGGCCATACATATTCCACCTCGTTGAACAGCTTCACCAGCATGTCGTCCATCGAGAGTGTGGCCTCGCCCTTCTTCTCGCGCAGCTTGTTGATCATGCTCTGGATAGGACCGAGGTCAGCCATCATCGAACCCATCATGCCACCAGGCAGACCACTGCCGAGCAGCAATGACGACATATGCTTGTTGGCGGGATTGATGAAGTAGCCCAACCAGTCGTCGATGAACTCCTGCGTCAGACTGCGAGCCTGCATATACGCATTCATATTAATATCAGCCACCTCGAAGCCCTCGTTCTTCAGCATCGACTGCACAGAGATGATATCGGGATGCACCTTACCCCAGCTCAGCGGCTCGATAGCGGTATCGATGATGTCGGCACCGTTGTTGCAGACCTCCAGAATAGAGGCCATCGAGAGACCGGGACCTGAGTGTCCGTGATACTGGATGATGATATCGGGGTGCTTGGTCTTGATAGCCTTCGTCAGCGCACCCAGCAGGGCGGGCTGTCCGATACCAGCCATATCCTTCAGACAGATTTCCTCGGCACCAGCGGCAATCACCTCGTCGGCAATCTTCGAGTAGTACTCTACAGTATGCACAGGACTGGTAGTGATACACAGCGTAGCCTGTGGAATCATGCCGGCAGCCTTGGCCCACTTGATAGAGGGAATGATATTGCGCGTATCGTTCAGACCACAGAAGATGCGGGGAATATCCACACCCTGAGCCTTCTTCACCTTATACATCAGCTCGCGCACATCGTCGGGCACGGGATACATGCGCAATGCGTTCAAGCCACGATCCAGCATGTGGGTCTGGATACCCACCTCGTTGAAGGGCTTACAGAAAGCACGCACGGCCAGGTTAGGATTCTCACCAGCCATGAGGTTCACCTGCTCAAAGGCACCACCATTGGTTTCCACACGGGCAAAGCATCCCATATCAATAATGGCGGGAGCGATACGTTCCAACTGGTCTTTGCGGGGCTGGAACTTACCCGATGACTGCCACATGTCACGATAGACAAGGCTAAACTTAATCTTCTTTTTCATATCTTGTCAATAGTATTTTGAAATCTTTATTCTGCAAAGGTACTGCAAACTGAGCGAAATGCAAAATAAATTTCGAATTATTTTCAATTCCGCTTCCTGTTTTCTTCTTTAAAATGGGTTACTTCGCCTTATAAGCCGCAACGCGCTTCGCTACGTTCTCCTGAAGGTTCTTGTAGAAGAACGAGTAGTCGTTTTCGTGGAAACTGGCTGGTCCGAAGTATTCGGGCATATCAGTAACGGGAGTGTCCCTAGCGTTTCAGATTTGTTTATTATTCCAGTTCTTCATAGTTATAAGGTCCTAAACCTTGCAGCGTCTTGGGGCCGCTGCCGGCGAGAATCTGTGTCTGATGCAGTATCTTTACCACGGACACCGTGGGCTTTTGATATTCTTTCTTAATCATAGTTGTGTCCTCTCTGCGTTATTTGACTACTACCTTTTTACCGTTGTTCACATAGATGCCTTTTTGGGTGGGCTGGGCATTGAGGCGTACGCCGTCGAGCGTGTACCAAGTCTTGCTGTCGAAGCTTACCTCGCCAGTCTGAGTATTCAGAGAGCCGATGCCAGTCACTTCGCCATTAGCATCAATTAAGCGCACCGTGATTTTCTCGGGCAGGGGTTCGCTTAGTGTATTTGGAACGCCAGAGAAGCTGCGAGCAGCTGAGTAATCCGCCGTTCCATCCTTATACTTCAGGTAGCAGCGCATTGGCTTCACGCGAACGTAAGCACCAACCTTTACGAATTCACCCTGAGTGATACCGTCGTTGGCAGCCTGTGCGGAGAAACCGTAGAATCCAGTAGGAGCAGCATCCCATGACTGAGTAGTGTAAGTACCTACGAACTTCCAGTCGCCGCTGGTAGTTGTGCCTGCAGTAATTGCAGCAGGGAGAGTATAGGTACCGCTGAAGTCAGTAACACCTGTTGTTTCAGCCTTATATAGGTAGGGCGTGTTGGCGGTCAAGGTAGAGGTACCGGGTTCGGTCATCGTGGCTATGTACTCGCTGCCCACTTTTTCGATGCCGCTGAATGCGTAAAACGAGCCGTCACCAGTCTTCTTTGTGTATGCGAATGGCAGGCACACGGTCGAAGCCTTGTCGGCGGTGAAGGAACGAGTGTAGTTCACCCAGATTTCTTGTCCGGTATAAGTGTTCAGAGCTGTGATGGCTTCGCCGTCGGTTAGCGTCACCTCATCGTAGTACTCTGCCGACAGTTCAATATCGTAGGCAGGCATGGAGGCGAGCGTCCACACGGTCTTTTCTGCGTTGGGCGTCAGTTCTAAAGACGATACTGCCTTCACAAGGCGGACGGAGCAACCTGTGGAGCGATTGGTGTTGTACGCCTCTACTGTCGAACTGCTGAAATCCATAGAGGTAGCCTTAACACTGCTTGTAGATGTAGATGACCAATAGGCTCCATACGACCCAGCATCAATTATTTCCGTGCCATGACGGTAACCTTCCGCAGGCAGGAAGACGCAACCTTGCAGCTCTAACGTGTTCCAGTCTGTAGAGTTGATATTGTTCGTCGTGTAATTAGCGGTAGTGACAGTCAATGCAACGCCACTAGCAGTCCATCCGTCTGGCATAAGAATAAGCCCCGTCACATTATTGACGGTTGCCAACGTACGGAGGTTGGCTGCATTGTCGCGGCTGTTCCAAAGATACGCCCACTCTGTGCTTTCCAGTGTGCGCCATCCGCTGTTGATTCTGTTGCCACCGTTGGTGATGGCGTTCTCGCCCCATTCGTTCCACGAGTAGCTGGTGTTTACGTCTGAAGTCTTGTACGGGTCTGTTTTCGTACCCCAACCGAAGAGGTCGCGGTCAACATTCGTGGCAGAACTGTTCTGACCTGTCGAGGTGCCAAGATAGTCCCACTGGTTGTCGGCAAACTTCCAGTAAGGCGTAGCAGCGCTGCCGATATACTGCAGATTGCCTTTGGAGAAATACACCTTGTCGCCGGAGCCATTGATGGTAAACTGGCCGCCGATGGTTCCTGCCGGTCTGTAGGTCACACTCTTCACGTGGCGTGAGCCGCTGTTGAAGGTTGCCGTGACAGTGGCGCCTGCAACGGCTGAGGTAGAACTGATGAGCCAATCTGCACTCATCGTGGCGTCCCGGGTGACGTTGTACACAGGTGTCCAATGAGCATAGAGAGTAATAGCAGCATCAGCTGAGTAAGTAGCTCCTGCTGCATAAACAACATCTCCGTCTGAAGACGTTGCCCATCCGTCGAAGATGTAACCCTCGCGGCTGAGTCCCGTGCCGTCGGAGAGCATGCGGTCCAGCCCCGTGTATTTCGGCAGTACATCCACCGACCCCTCTCCGCCGTTGGCGTTGTAGGTGATGGTGTGGGATTCTATCACGAGACGGACGGAGCGACCGAAACGGCGGTAGTAGTCGTTGGCAGCAGTTGTGCTGGCTGTTCCGAAGAAGATGCTGTAGGCACTGTCGCCTCCCTCTCCCTTTGATGTTGCCAACCAATAGCGTCCACGGTCTTCGGCTCCGCCTCCTTCATCTGTGCCTCTACGCCATCCCGCAGTAGGCAGGAAGACGCAGCCTTTGGCCTCGAGGGCGGCCCACTGGTCTGTGGTGCACTTGGTGGTCCAATTACTATTGTTGTTGATTGTGCCCCATGTGGTGGCTTCGCTTGTCTCAAACGTCACGCCGTCGGGAAATAGTATCATGCCATTCTCACTCGTGCCGTCGGTATTGATGGTGGCGTAGGTGTAGCGGGCATTCGCGGTGGCACCTATGGTGCTGCCGCTGCGCGTGTTCAGCAAGTACGTCCATTCGTCCTGGCTCGGCGTGTACCAAATGTTGGTCTTGTTACCGCCGTTGATGATAGCATTCGTACCCCAGTCCTTGAAGGAGCCGTTATAGATGCCATTTTCCTTCGAGTTGTGGATGCCGTAATAGGTGGCGTTGGTGCTCCAGCAGAAAAGATCAACGGAATGGCTGACCGATGATAATGTGCCGTTGCCGTTGATGAGTGTGCTGCCATCAGCGTAACCCACGTAGTCCCACTGATTCGTGGAGAAGTACCATTCCCATGATTCTGACGAATTGTAGAACGCCCTCAAGTTGCCCCGTGAAAAATGCACCTTCTTAACGGCGCTGACGCTGAACTCGCCGTTGAGCACGCCGTAGTCAGCTTTGTCGTCGGCCCATACTCCCTGCACCATTGTCAGCAGCAGGGCAAATAAACTTAATAGTTTATCTTTCATATAAAAATTGATTTTACTTGTTTTCTTTTTAGTAACGGCAGCAAAGATATAGATCAGTCGGATTGCGAAGCCACACTCTGACCTTCGTAAGAGAATGAAGTGAACCCCAATTTCTTTCTTGACGAATATGTCTTACCAACTTCATCATATCGTAGGCTATAGTAGCGAATGCAAAAGTAATAAAAATCATTGATAATAACAAATAATAAGCTTACTTTTTTAACTATTAATGATATGTCTTCCTACAACACACACATTGCACCTCGGATTTCAGATTTCAGATTTCAGTTTTTATTTTGGCACCCCCACATGAGGAACGGGATAAGAAAATAAATATAAAAGATATTATATATTATAATATATTAATTTTATAATTATTATAATAATTATAAAATCTATAAACAGGTTGCCCGCTATCTACCTACCCCCTCGTTTTAAAAACTGAAATCTGAAATCTGAATCCAATACGTCTAATAGAATAGCAATAAAATCTTTTCCGAATTCTTTACACGATTTATTTGTTTTATCTCTTTTTATTTAGTAACTTTGCATTGTCGAAATGAGGGAAGACTGATTGCTGAGAGAGAAAAGTCTTATCGCCTGCAGAGTTAAGTCTGATTACTCGAAGAGAAAAGCCTAAACTCTCACGACGGCGCAAACAACACAAAAGCCAAACAAAAAGTACGAACGCAAGGTGCTGGTAGGCAAGAAGAACGAGCAGCGCCAGCAGGTGATGAAGACCTACGGCAAGATTATCTATCGCGGCACACTGAGCCTGGCGGACATGGCGGAGCACATCATGAAGCACGGTACGGTATATACCGAGGATGTGGTGATAGGTGTCATCACGAAGCTGGTTTGATTTCTTTGACCTAAAGGTACAAAGTGTGGCGTTTTGGGATTAGATTCCTGAGCGGTCTTTGTTTAAACAAAAAAAAGGGGGAAGATGACTGAATCTCCTGCTTTTTTCGTAAATTTGCACCGTAGAAAATAATAGAGTCATGGCATGGAAACTGAAATACCGCTGTAAGCAGTGCGGCTACGAGGCAGAGGTCTATGAAGGCCGTGGCCTGTTTCGTCAGGAGATAACCGCCATGTCGTGCCCTGACTGCCACTCGATACAGAATATCGTGGTGGGCGGTATTATTGCCGACGTGGCACCATCCTACCGTAGCGAGGTCGGCCGTCTATGCTTGAATTGCGGCAGCAACAATATCAAGATATGGGATAAGCATACTTGTCCGAAATGCCTGGGTGACATGGAACAGACGGACGAAAAGGAATTCTGGACATGAACGAGGATTAACTCCTGACAGGGGGCATCCCCGTGTCAGCAAATCGAGGGTTTGATTATTTCATTACCTGACAGTCATGTGGAAGCAGCCCTGCTTGACTTCGTACTTGATATAGGCTCGATTGTCGCGGCGAATGTCGCGGAGAACCTCGGAGAGCACCCACTTGAGGGTGTCGTTGCGCACCTCACGGTCAACGGCATGGTAGCGGTTGTAACAGATGTCGAAGGTGGTGCCGTAGAGGTGGCACGAGTTGTCGGTGGCATTGCCGTTGTGGCGCTGCAGCTTCCTGACGTCTTCCATCGAGCGCATCACGCTGGTGACGATGAGCTGGTTGATGGGCACGCCCTTCATATAGAGGCTGTCGTAAAAGGCCTGTCCGATATCTTGCAGCAGCAGGGCGGCACGGGGCACAAGATAGGGAATGGAGCTGTGGAGGGGATCGACATGATAGTAGGGACTCTCGCCGACATAGACGAGTTCTTTCTTGCGGGCCTCGGCATCCTCACGATTCTTCACGGGGCGCACACCCCACTTGTTGGCGGCAACAATCTGTACGCTCTGGCTGTCGGGGAAAGCCGCCTGATAGTTGGGCACGCTGAGGATGCGATGCTTCTGCGTGGCGGCAACTACGGTAGGTACCGGCTGCGCCACCAGATCCTCAACGGGCTCATCGGGTACTGTCGCTGAGAGATAGATGTGGCGCCCGCCTGCCATGAGCAGAACGACGGCAAAGAAGACGAGGACAAACTGGCGCTTGACGGAGAGAGACTTCCATACCGTCGTCAGCATAGCCCATACCGAGGCTAATCGGGTGCGAAAAGTGGGTTGTTCAGAATTCATGCTTCAACTTGTTGATAACACCTGGGGGAATGCCTCGGCGCTTGGCGGCGTCGAACTCGCGGAGGGCATCCTTGCGGCGGTTGAGAAAGACGAGGAGATCGACCTTCGAGGCGAGATAGCCGATGTTCTTGGGGTCGCGGTTGATGGCCTGCTGCCAGTCGTAGAGCGAGGCCTCGTACTGCTTCATCTCGCGCTCGAGGGCAGCCCTCGAAGCATAGGCGACGGCAGAGTCGGGATTCTGCTCGATGAGCGTATTGAGGTGGTCGAGGGCATCAGTCTTGCGCCCCATCAGCTGTAGCACATAGGCCAGCGAGAGGCGTGCCTCGGCATGTCGCGGAAATATCTGGAGCAGTTCCTCGTAGTCGCGACGCGCCATGTCGTAACGGCGCAGATGGGTGTTGGCATAGGCACGGTAGAAGAGTGCGGCAGGATTCTGTGCCTCGTGCTGCAGGATGAGTCCATACTCGTCAATGGCATACTGCCACTGCTGGAGTTCGAGGTTGACAGCAGCCTTACGCAGATGGAGGTCGGTGTTCCATGCCGACAGCTTAATCTGACTGTTGAGCACGCTTAGGGAGTCGCGCCAATTCTCAGGTGTCTGAGTGTTCGCCATTTGGGCCTGGGCTGGTAGTTGCGGCAAAACCGCAACCAACAAGGCCATCAGGCCTTTTCGATATAATCTACAATCCATTGACCGACTTCTGTGGTACCATATTTTTTGCCACCTTCTACTTGGATTTCCGGTGTGCGCACATTGGCATCGAGCGACGCGGTGACAGCCTCGCGGACAAGGGCGCCCTCACGTATCAGCCCGAAATGCTCCAGCAGCATCGCTGCCGAGAGAATCTGAGCCAACGGATTGGCAATATTCTGTCCCTGAGCCTGCGGCCACGAGCCGTGAACGGGTTCGAAGAGCGGCGTATGCTCGCCGAGCGAGCTGGAGGGCTGCAGACCCATAGACCCCGTGATGCAGGAGGTCTCGTCGGTCAGAATGTCACCAAAGGTGTTCTCAGTGACGATGACATCGAAGAAGCGGGGCTCGGTGAGCACACGCATCGAGGCATTGTCGATGAACATATAGTCGGTGGTGACCTCGGGATACTGCGGCTCCATCTCCTTGGCAATCTGACGCCACAAACGGCTCGACGCCAGCACATTGGCCTTGTCGACTACGGTGAGGTGCTTGCGACGCCCCATCGCCATCTCGAAGGCTAACTTAAGGATACGCTCGATCTCAGGACGGGTATAGATATCGGTATCGTAGGCCTTGTCATTGTCCTGATATTTCTCACCGAAATACATGCCGCCCGTGAGCTCACGAAGGACGATGAAGTCGGCTCCGCGAAGCAGTTCATCCTTGAGGGGAGACTTGTGGAGCAAGCAGTCGAAGGTAGCCACAGGACGCACATTGGCATAGAGGCCCAGCTTCTTGCGCATAGCTAGCAGACCCGTCTCAGGACGTATCTTCAGCGTGGGATTATTGTCGTATTTCAAGTCGCCGACAGCAGCAAAGAACACGGCATCAGCACGCATACAGATATCGTGGGTAGCATCGGGATAAGGGTCGCCAACGGCCTCGATGGCAGTTGCTCCGACAAGGGCTTCCTCATACTCGAACTGGTGGCCACACTTCTTGGCAATGGCATCCAACACAGCTATTCCCTGCTTCATAATCTCCGGTCCGATACCGTCGCCCGGAAGAACGGCAATTTTCAGTTTCATACTATTCTAGTTTATTTTGTTCCTATTTTGTTTGCAAAGGTAATAAAAAGAAATGAGAATCCTCACCTATTAAGTATTTTTAGAGATTCTTCTCGACGATGTTAAGCATCTTGAACGTGGCCTTAATGGCTGCTTCGGTCTGGTCGGCATCAAGACCTCGGGTGCGCAGGATGCCGTCGCGATAGTGCCACGAGATGACGGCCTGTACCAAGGCATCGGTACGGCCACCGGGCGGAATCGTCACCTGATAGTTGGCCAGAATGGGGAATGTGCGGTTGAGGTACTTCTTGTAGATATAGCGCAGGGCCTTGACGAAAGCGTCGTACTGACCATCACCGACGGCACTGGCCTCATACTGCTGACCATTGATCTCCACTTTCAGGTTGGCACCAGGGCGCAGACCGTAGGCTGTCGATACCACGTAGCTTAACAGCTTGACACGATCCTCAGAACCATCGTGCTTGAGGACGTCGCTCACGATATAGGGCAGGTCTTCCTGCGTGACAATCTCCTTCTTGTCGCCCAGTTCGATGATGCGTTGCGTGACGCGACGTGTCTGATCGGGTGTGAGGTCGAGGCCTAGTTCCTCGAGGTTCTTTAGGATGTTGGCCTTGCCGCTCTGCTTGCCTAACGCATATTCACGCTTACGCCCGAAGCGCTCGGGCATCAGCTCGTTGTAATAGAGTTTGTCCTTCGAGTCACCATCAGCATGAACGCCAGCAACCTGCGTAAACACATTCTCACCAACGATGGGCTGATTGGGAGCTACGGCAATGCCGCTGAAACTCTCGACCATTCGTGAGATGTCGTTCAACTGACTCTCGATGATATTGGTCTTGGCGTGGAACTGGTCTTTCAGGATGGCCTGAACAGAAGCCAACGGGGCATTGCCACAGCGCTCCCCCAGCCCATTCACCGTCACGTGGATGCCCTTGGCACCACTCAGCACAGCAGCCAGCGAGTTGGACACCGCCAAGTCGTAGTCGTTGTGGGCGTGGAAGTCGAAATGAACATCAGGATAGCGCTTCATCATCTTGCGGAAATACTCAATCACCTGCAGGGGATTCATCACACCCAAGGTATCGGGCAGCATGAAGCGTTTGATTTCTGTTTCCACCAGCGCATCCATCAACTGAAAGACATAATCGGGCGAATCCTTCATGCCGTTCGACCAGTCCTCCAGATAGAGGTTGACAGTAAAGCCTTTGTTGGCAGCATTGTCAAGTTCTTTCAGAATATCAGCAATATGCTCTTCAGGGGTTTTGTGCAACTGATGCGTGCAATGTTTCAGAGAGCCCTTGGCCAAGAGGTTGATGACTTTTCCACCACAACTGGCTATCCAGTCAACACTCTGTCCGTCATCCACAAAACCCAACACCTCGACGCTATCCAGTCGGTCTATCTGCTGTGCGTAGCGACAAATCATCGTCACCGCCTCCTTCTCGCCCTCCGACACACGTGCCGAGGCTATTTCGATGCGATCAACATTCACGTCGTGCAGCAGCTTACGAGCCATCACAAGTTTCTCGTGAGGCAGGAAGCTCACACCATTGGTCTGTTCACCGTCGCGCAGCGTCGAGTCCATAATCTCGACAAAAGGTACGATGCGACGATAGGAATTTATTTGTTGAGCTGTTCCCATGCTTCTGTTTTTGATTGGTTTTCTACCAGGAAGTCAATGTCGTCGAGACCGTTCATCAGACAATGCTTCTTATAGCCGTTGATATCAAAATGCTCCGAACGTCCTGTGGTCTTGTTGGTGACCGTCTGATGAGGAAGATCCACCTCTACCTGAGCATCAGGATTGTCTTGAATGGTCTGGAACAATTCAGACAAGAACACCTCTGACACCTGCACGGGCAACACGAAATTGTTCAACTCGTTGTTCTTGTGGATATCCGCAAAGAACGAACTGATGACCACGCGGAAGCCGTAGCCGGCAATGGCCCAGGCAGCATGTTCGCGCGACGAGCCCGAACCGAAGTTCTTGCCAGCCACAAGGATGCAGCCCTTGTATTGGGGGTTGTTGAGGACGAAGTCCTTGTTCACGCTGCCGTCGGCATTATAGCGCCAGTCGCGAAAGAGGTTGTCGCCGAAAAACTGTTCCTCGCGGGTCGTGGCCTTGAGGAAACGGGCAGGTATAATCTGGTCGGTATCTACGTTCTCTAACGGCAGAGGAACGCAGGTCGATGTGATAACGTCAAATTTCTGTTTCATAATAATGTCCTTGGATCGGTGATGACTCCTGTTACGGCTGCTGCGGCAGCTACCAAAGGTGAGCAGAGAATGGTGCGCGAACCGGGTCCCTGACGCCCCTCGAAGTTACGGTTGGAAGTGCTGACGGCATACTTGCCGGCAGGTACCTTATCGTCGTTCATAGCCAGACAGGCCGAACAGCCAGGCTGACGGATTTCGAAGCCGGCATCAGCCAGCACCTTGTCTAATCCTTCGTCCTCGATCTGTTGGCGAACAGTCCATGAACCAGGCACTAGCCAAGCTACAATATTGTCGGCTTTTTTCTTACCTTTTACAATCGATGAAAAAGCACGGAAATCCTCAATGCGGCCATTGGTGCAAGCACCTAGGAAAACGTAGTCTATCTTCTTGCCCAACAGTTTCTCGCCAGCCTTGAATCCCATATACTGCAAGGCTTTCTCGAAACCAACGCCTCCCTCTGCGGGAATGGCTTCCGTAATGCCGATACCCATACCGGGATTGGTGCCGTAGGTGATGCGAGGCTCGATATCCTTGGCATCAAAGACCAGTTCCTTGTCGAAGACGGCATCGTCGCCACTCTTCAGGGTCTTCCAATAGGCAACGGCTCTCTCCCACTCTTCACCCTTGGGGGCATATTCCTTACCTTTAACATATTCGAAAGTCACCTCGTCGGGAGCGATGAAACCGCCACGGGCACCCATCTCTATCGACAGGTTGCAGAGCGTCAGACGACCCTCCATCGAGAGGCTTCGGACTACCTCACCCGCATACTCAACGAAATAGCCAGTGGCGCCACTCGTCGTGAGTTTCGACATCAGATAGAGGGCTACATCCTTGGCGGTAACACCCTTACCCAGCTGTCCGTTGATGCTGATACGCATCGACTTGGGTTTCTGTTGCAGCACGCATTGTGAAGCCATCACCATCTCAACCTCTGAGGTGCCGATACCGAAGGCCACAGCACCCATAGCGCCATGCGTGGAGGTATGGGAGTCGCCACAGACAATCGTCATACCTGGCAGGCTCAAACCCTTCTCTGGACCAACGACGTGGATGATACCATTATCCTTCGACATCATGCCGTAGTGCGTGAGTCCGAACTCGGCAGCATTCCTGGCCAATGTGTCAACTTGTTTGGCAGAAACAGGGTCGGCGATGGGCTTGTCCTGATCGTGCGTGGGGGTATTGTGGTCGGGCATGCAATAGATATGATCCGGACGGAAACACTTCAGTCCACGGGCTCGCATACCATCGAAAGCCTGAGGTGATGTCACTTCGTGACAATACAAGCGGTCGATATACAACTGGGTGGGTCCGTCGTCCACCACTTGCACGACGTGTCGGTCCCATATTTTGTCAAATAAAGTATTCATCAGCTCTCCTGCTTAAATTTGTTGATACAGTCGATATATGCTTCTACTGAAGCAGTCACAATATCAGTATTGGCACCAAAGCCGTAGTACAGCGAACCGTTGTACTCCACCTGCATGTGAACCTTACCCACATCGTCGGAACCCTTCGAGATGGCCTGAATGGTAAATTCCTTCAGCGTCATCTGTTTCATGATAATCTTCTTCAACGCCTTGATGGCAGCATCGACAGGACCATTGCCCGAGGCTGCAGCCTCAAACTTCTGACCGCTGATATCAAGACCGATAGAGGCAACGCTCTTCACACCCTTACCAGTGGTGACCTGCAAGAAGTCCAAACGGACGGCATGGGTATCGGCAGTATCGGCACCAGCCAGCATCAGGGCATCGGCATCGGACACCTCTTTCTTCTGGTCGGCAAGTATCAGGAACTTCTCGTAGATCTTGTCGAGCTTCTCTTCCGACAAATCGACACCATTCACATGCAGACGATGCTTCAGAGCAGCACGTCCGCTACGAGCTGTCAGCACGATGCTGTTGTCGTCGATGCCGACATCCTTCGGGTCCATAATCTCGTAGGTCTGCACATTCTTCAGCACTCCATCCTGATGGATGCCGCTGGAGTGGGCAAAGGCATTACGGCCCACAATGGCCTTGTTGGGCTGCACAGGCATATTCATCAGACTCGACACCATACGGCTCGTCGGATAAATCTTCGTGGTATTGATATTGGTATCGATGCCCAGCGACTTGTGGCACTTCAGAATCATGGCAATCTCTTCGAGCGACGTATTGCCTGCACGTTCACCGATACCGTTGATCGTCACCTCCACCTGACGGGCACCTGCCATCACACCGTTGAAAGTGTTGGCTGTAGCCATACCGAGGTCGTTGTGACAATGGGTGGAAATGATGGCATTGTCGATACCGTCGACATGCTCCTTCAGATATTTGATTTTCTCGAAATACTCCTGTGGCAGACAGTAGCCGGTGGTATCGGGGATATTAACCACTGTGGCACCGGCCTTGATGACGGCCTCAACGACACGGGCCAGATACTCGTTGTCCGTACGGCCAGCATCCTCGCAGTAGAACTCGACATCATCCACAAAGCGCTTGGCATATTTCGTGGCTGCTACAGCACGCTCCAGAATCTCCTCGCGGGTGGAGTTGAACTTGTACTTGATGTGTTCGTCGCTGGTGCCGATTCCCGTGTGGATGCGCTTGTGCTTGGCATACTTCAAGGCGTCGAAGGCCACTTCAATGTCACGCTCTACAGCACGCGTCAGGGCACAAATAGTAGGCCACGTCACAGCCTTTGAAATCTCAATCACGGAATTGAAATCGCCAGGGCTCGAAATAGGAAATCCTGCTTCAATCACGTCGACACCCAACTGCTCCAGGGCCTTGGCTACCTGAATCTTCTCAACGGTATTCAACTGGCAACCTGGTACCTGTTCACCGTCGCGAAGCGTCGTGTCGAAAATAAACAATCTGTCACTCATCTTTTTTTAGTCTTTTATGTCGTTATTTCGATGTTTCGATCATTATTTAACTAGAACGAAAAAAGCCTCTCTACACCCGGAAGTGAGAAAGGCTCTGTATCGTTTGAATGTTTAATATTCTATGGTCAACACCTGCATACCCATCACTTCCGGCTACTCTTACGCAGTCGAATAATAATAAGGTTGCTAATCAGGTTCAGACTCTTCATTGTCATCTCGTTTTATTGAATTCGGCTGCAAAAGTAAGTATTTCTCCCGAAACCACCAAACATTTTGTAACTTTTTTCCATTAAAACTTGGAAATATGATTCGTTCTTAGTACTTTTGCAAGCAAAATTGAAAGCAAATGAGACCTATTTTGATAATATTAGCCTCGCTCGTGATATGGACATCGTGCAGCAAGGACGACTCACCAGAAGACAACATCCCCAATCGAACCGTTATAGTCTATATGGCGGCAGAGAACAATCTGTCGCTCTATGCTCAGAGCGACATCAACGAGATGATAAAAGGTGCCAAACAACTCAACAGCCGCGACAACCTGATTCTCTTTGTCGATAAGGCCGATGCAGCAGAAAAGCCCTATATTGTCAAAATCACGCAAGAGGGCGAGCAGCGATTATATGAATACGAGAGGGATTTCCTCTGCTCTGACCCCGACAATATGGAGGAGGTGCTCAAACGATGCATCCAGCTATGTCCTGCCAGCGAAAGCTATGGTCTGGTATTGTGGGGACATGCCAGCGGCTGGATTATACAGGACTCTGTCCAGAACAGCATCTATGGAATGCCGCGGCGAGCCTATGGCGTGGACAACGGTCAGAACCAGACCGTTGTCAATGGCAAATGGATTAACATCCCGTCGATGCGCAAGGTGTTCAGTTCGCTGGGCATCAAGTGGAAGTTTATCTTCAGCGACTGCTGCAACATGCAGAGCATCGAGACGGCCTATGAGTTGCGAAACAATGCCGACTATCTGATTGCCTCACCGGCTGAGATTTCAGGAAATGGTGCTGACTACGAGAAGATTGTGCCGGCGATGTATCTACGCAACGACGTGCAGATGTACAAGAGTGTCTGCGATCTCTACAACAGTCAGGTGGACCCGAAGGGTGGTCATCTGCCAATTTCGACCATCATGACCAGCCAGCTTGAAGCGCTGGCTCAGGCTACCCGCAATATACTGCCTACAGTAACCGCCAATGTGCCGAAGGATGATTTCGGGCAGGGACATATCTACTACTTTGGGGTTGTAGAAAACGACGGATGGACCGTTAAATATCTGAAGAATGAGAAGGCATTCTACGACATGAACGATATCATTCTATGGGGACTGACCAATGCCAACATGACGGAAGCCTACGGGACGTGGCGTGCAGCCTTTGACCAAGCAGTTGTCTATAGTAAGATGAGCACATTCTGGCATGCGCAGTACCTGGAGCAAAAAAGCGACAAGACATACAAGGACTTCACAGTAACCTCTGAGAATTATGGTGGAGTCAGCATGTTCTTCCCATTGACGAAATACGACAACAGTTCTTTCAAGCATAATGAGAACATCAAGAAGATGAGCTGGTACTACGCTGTGGGCTGGTCGGAGCTAGGCTGGTAGTCATGAACAACCACCTTGATTTTTGAGATGCGGCGTTCCTCCATCTCCATCACTTCAAACGTGAAGTTCTTATACTCTATCTTCTCATGGAGTTTGGGGAACTCGCCCTTGATTTCGAGTAGCAGACCTGCCAAGGAATCGGCATCACCTTCTACCTCTTCGAAAATCTCGTCGTCGAGCTTCAGAATCTTATAGAAGTCGGCCAACAGCGTCTTGCCTTCAAAGACGAAGGTATTGCTGTTGATGCGGGTATAGTTCTTCTCGTCCTCGTCGTACTCGTCGTTGATTTCACCCACAATTTCCTCAAGGATATCCTCTAAGGTAACGATACCGCTGGTGCCTCCAAATTCATCGACGACAATGGCGATGTGCACCTTATTCTCTTGGAACTCGCGCAGCAAGTCGTCAATCTTCTTGGTCTCAGGTACGAAATATGGCGGACGGATGAGCGACTGCCAGCGGAAGGCACTACCCTTGGACAGATGGGGCAAGAGATCCTTGATATAAAGAATGCCTCGGATATTGTCGCTATTGTCCTGATAGACGGGGATACGTGAATAGTTGTTTTCTACCACACATTGCAGTACCTCTTGGAAGGTGGACTTCAAGTCGAGATCGACAACATCCTGACGAGATGTCATAATCTCCTTGGCAGTCTCGTCGCCAAAACGGACGATACCCTCCAGCATGCGCTGTTCTTCCTTGATATCCTCCTTGTCAGTCAACTCAAGAGCCTGCTCCAAATCATCCACGCTGAGCGCATGACTCTCCTTTAGTCCAACCTTGTCAGCCAGTCGTCCGGAAGTCATCACGATGGTGGCAAAGGGATAGAACAACTTACGGCAGAACAGGATACCTCCCACGGCACCGCGACAGAATCGCAGCGGGAACTTACTGGCAAAGACCTTCGGCATGATTTCACCAAAGAGCAGCAATAGGAAAGTCAGCACAACAGTCATCAACAGGAATTCCAACCACCAAGCATTACCGAAGTTAACGGTATGACTGAAGAAGTAGCTGAAGAGCATGATAATGGTCACGTTAACTAGATTATTGGTGATGAGGATGGTGGCCAGCGTGCGCTCTGACTCCTGACGCAGCATGGCGATCTGCTGGTCTTCTTCATTCTTCTCCTCGTCGAGTTCGTTAAGGTCGGAGGGTGACAATGAGAAGAAGGCTATCTCGGAACCCGAGGCAAAGCCAGAAACAAACAGTAACACACAAGCTAACAAGCCAGCAACAATGGCTCCTATAGATGGAGAGGTCACCGTGACCTCATTGAATATTTCTAGAAAATAGTCCATGGATTACTCGTTGGCCGGCATGTCAGGTTCCTGAGCAGCTACAGGACGCGGAGTCAGCAGCTCCATATTGTCTGCCCATATCTCCGTAGTATAGCGGCGCTGCCCCTGCTTATCATCGTAGGAAGTATAACGGATGCGGCCTTCAATATACAGTTTGTCGCCCTTATGCACATATTTCTCGACAATCTCAGCCAACTTGCGCCACAACAATACGGTGTGCCAGTCGGTACGGTCGGGAACCTGTGTGCCATTAGGCAGGGTATAGCCACGCTCGGTAGTAGCCAGACGAACACGGGCCACAGCCACGCCTTGTTCTACATAGCGTATCTCGGGATCAATACCCACATTGCCTATCAGCATCACTTTATTCATAATTGCAACACGCTTCTAAAAAAATAAGTATTACTCTTTCACCGTACCAAGGAACTGGAACTTGAAGTTCTTGCCTTTGGCTGATGGGAACTGACTGCGGCTATCAACACGCTGCAGCAGATGATCAACGATGCGATTGTAGCAGTCAAGTCCTGAATTAGCTTTCACATTGGCTACGAAATGGCAGTCACGATACTGGAACTTACCCGTACCAGGCACCATCTGTACGCGCTTGAAGTCAATCGTACCCTCATACCAACCGAAACGCTCCTCGTTGAGCTTCATCACAGCAGGAGAGACGGCCTTCGAAGCGGAAGAACCATCGGGATGAACAGCTTTCTTCTCCTTAAAATCCTGCATGTTGGCAGCCTCGGTCTTGATAATGATAAAATAAACTCGAGGACGAATCTTGTAGCGCTTAGGATACAAAACATCACTGGCGGCATAATCGCGGATGTCTTTCTCAAGCACGGGATTCATACCAATATCATCGATATCGGCCAAGAAAGCGATAGCATCATCAACCTTCGTAACCAATATTTCTTTATCAAAATAGCGTAAGTATAGATTCATTTAGAAAGTGGTTGTTTTTCAAATAAAATCAAATGAAGAGCGGAAAACGGGACTCGGACCCGCGACCCCAACCTTGGCAAGGTTGTGCTCTACCAACTGAGCTATTTCCGCATTAAGTGTTTAAAAACTGATGGTGAAGAGGAGGAGACTCGAACTCCCACGTCGCAATTGACACTACCCCCTCAAAGTAGCGCGTCTACCAATTCCGCCACCTCTCCAT
>CADCBH010000040.1:0-16843 GCA_902799655.1 uncultured Bacteroidales bacterium | reverse complement strand
ATGCTCTTTTTTGTTCAACATGTTGAGCGGAAAACGGGACTCGGACCCGCGACCCCAACCTTGGCAAGGTTGTGCTCTACCAACTGAGCTATTTCCGCAATTTCTTCCACTTTGGAAGGCATCTCTCTCGATTGCGGATGCAAAGGTAATACTTTTTTCGGAACTGCCAAAACTTTTTAGGCGTTTTTTTCAAAAAAACATTGTTTTGGCGCCCTATCCTGCCCTTACACCTTATATTATATATAGTTAATCTCGGCAAAAAGAGCACCAAGCGCCTCTCCAACGTGTCCAGGTATGATGACGTGGTGGTTGCCGATAGGTTCGGTGAGGAAATAGGATGCCAGTCGTTTATCGTCGAGCTGGATGATCTGTTGTGTACGACAAAGATCGGCCTGTGCTTGGTTTCTCACCAGCTGTCCTTCGGCAATAAAACAGCGAGAAAGGTCACCCGCCACCTTGAACAGGGTGACAGGGCCCTCCTTCATATATCCTCGGATACCTACACCGATGCCCGACTCAAAATGGGTATCGAACTCATAGCGCTCCACCATATTCAACGGGATGGTACAATGAGCAAAGAGCAGTTCACCAGTTTCGGGATTGATGCGCGAAGGATTGGCCTGAAAACCCGACACACCTGTCATCGCCTGTGCCAGCATCATCGACAACAGCGTAGGCACATCGCCCTCACAACCGGCAACGACACCTTCGCTATTGAGTTTAGCAAGAGCCAGACAACCGGTATTCCTGACAGCAGTCAACAGGTCGAAGCAGCGTAGAGTGAGACCGTTGAGATGATGCTGAGCCACCACCTTCTTCAGCGCTTCGTAAATCTGTTGGGCACCAGGCAACGATGCACGGATAGCTGCCGACGGACTGCTCTCCGTAGTCTCGTGGAGAGGAGTCTGGCCAATGATATCAATGAGCTCCTCGATGGGCACGTCAACCAGTTTGACACCCAACCGCCGAGCCACAATCTGGTAGTCAGCATAACTGGAGATGAGCCAGTCCGACGGTGCTCCGACAACGCCCAGACGAGCGCCTTGCAGTTGGCGACGTATCTCTCCCACTCTTGCCAACAATTCCACACGATGGCGAATATAGGTTTCGCTGCCATGAATCACCTCACCGTTCAGCTTCTGCTGACGCAGATAAGACAGGATTTCGAGCGATGCTGCCAGCGAGTTGCTCTTGCCCGAAGTGAGCAGGAAGAAGGGGCGCGATGATTGCTGCTGCAACTGAGGCAGCAGACGGCGGAAGATACCCTCCGTACCTCCAGTACGCACATAGATCAGGTCGAGCGAATGAGTGCCGTAATCGTCATAGTCGGCGCCTCTGAGCTCATGGTCGAAACCCAGGTTGATAAGAAACTCTTTGGTGACAGCAGCCACAGCGTGCTCGTCGTGTAGCTCGGAGGTGAGGGTATAAACAGCGATATTCATGGTGTCGTTAGTATTCATTTTATAGCTTTTCGCCTACAAAATTAGTTAAAATCCGTGTAATACGCACATTCCGTGACCTTTTTTTATTATCTTTGCATGGAAATTTAATAAATATCGCATTTTATGTTTGATAAAGAGACATATATTCGCAGACGCGCCGAACTGAAAAAGAAGGTTGGTGAGGGTATCATCGTGCTTTTCGGTAATAACGAGGCACCCTACAACTATCCTGCCAACTGCTATGCGCCGATGCGTCAGGACTCATCATTCCTTTACTTTTTCGGACAGCACCGCGACGGACTGGTAGGTGTCATTGATATCGACAACGACGAAGAATGGTTGTTGGGTGATGATATCGATGTGGAGGATATTGTATGGATGGGCTTCACCCCATCAGTCAAGATGCTTGCCTTCGAGGTTGGCATTGCACATACAGGCCCCATGTCCGCCTTAGGAAATGTCATTTGCAAAAAAACAGGAAACCGTCAATCACTGCGTAAAAACATTCATTTCCTCCCACCATATCGTTTCGACACCAAGATTCAGATCATGAATCTGCTGGACATCCATCCTTCCAAGCAGAAGGAGGCAGCCTCGCTGAAGCTCATCAAGGCTGTGGTCGATATGCGTGCCACGAAGGAGCCTCAGGAGATTGCCGCCATCGATCGTGCATGTAATGTCGGCTACGCCATGCATACCACTGCCCAGTTGCTCATTAAGCCTGATGTGACAGAGCGTTTCATTGGCGGGCAGGTTGATGGTATCGCTCGTTCACTAGCCAGCGGCACGAGTTTTGCTACCATCTTTACCCAGCATGGAGAGATTATGCATGGCTGTCCCTCATCAGCTAAGTTGGAGGCTGGTCGTTTGGCACTCTGCGATGCTGGTTGCGAGCTCGACGACTACTGTTCCGACCACACGCGCACCATGCCTGTCAGCGGCAAGTTCACTCAGCGTCAGCGTGAGATTTACTCGATTGTAGAGGCCTGCCACGACTACGTATTGGAGGTTGCCAAGCCTGGCGTGAAATACATGGATGTGCATTTCGCCGTATGCCGCATGATGACTGAGCGTCTGAAGGAACTTGCTTTGATGAAGGGCGACACTGACGAGGCTGTACGTGCTGGTGCACATGCGATGTTCCTGCCCCACGGATTGGGTCACATGATGGGTATGGATGTACACGACATGGAGGGTCTTGGACAAATCTATGTGGGCTTCGACGACGAGACACGTCCCAACCTCGAACAGTTCGGCACCAATTGTCTGCGCATGGGACGCCGCCTTGAGGAAGGCTTTGTCGTCACCGACGAGCCCGGCATCTACTTCATCCCCGCCCTCATCGACGAGTGGCGTGCCAAGGGGCATTGTAAGGATTTCCTCAACTACGACATGCTGGAAACCTACAAGGACTTCGGCGGCATTCGCATCGAAGATGACGTCTTGATTACCAAGGACGGTTGCCGTTTCCTGGGCGACGAGCGCATCCCCTACCACATTGACGAGCTCGAAGCCTTCATGGCCCAAACCCATTAGGCTCATTAGCCCCACCAGGCCCATAATAATAATTAGAAAAAAAATAAACAACAACATGAAAAAACTAATGACACTTGCGCTGCTGGCTATTGTAGCACTCGGCGCACAGGCAGAGGAGAAGAAAGACTCTGTCAAGAGCAACAAGCCCGTATTTACAATTATCAAGGAGAACCCCATCACCAGCATTAAAGATCAGAACCGTTCGGGCACGTGCTGGGACTACTCTACCATCTCCTTCTTCGAGGCTGAAATCCTGAAGGCTACTGGCAAAACCTACGATCTCGACGAGTCGTTCGTTGCCAACAAGACCTATATGGAGCGCGCCATTCAGGTAGTACGCTACCATGGTGACTGCCAGTTTGCACAGGGCGGTTCTGCTGAGGACGTGCTGGCTACCATGAAAACCCACGGTATTATTCCACAGGGCATCATGCCATTCCCCGGCTCACTCTATGGTGACTCACTGAACAACTTCAATGAATTCTTCAAACTGTTGGAGCCCTACGTGGCAGCTATCGCCAAAAGCGACGCCAAGAAAATCTCCAACCAGTGGAAGGTCGGTCTGCAGGGCATCCTCGACGCCTACCTCGGCAAATGTCCCGAAGAGTTCACCTATGAAGGCAAGAAGTACACTCCAAAGAGCTTCATGGCTTCGCTGGGCATCAACCTCGACGACTATGTCAGCATCACCAGCTACACCCACCATCCCTTCTACACCACCTTTGCTGTAGAGGTACAGGACAACTGGCGCTTCCCACAGTCGTACAACCTGCCGATGGACGAGATGATGCGCGTCATCGACAACGCCATCGACAAGGGTTATACCGTAGCATGGGGCGGCGATGTCTCTGAAGACGGATTCACCCGCAAGGGCCTCGCCTACGCTATTGACAGCAAGGCAGCTCAGAGCCTGCGCGGCAGCGATATGGCCAAATGGCTCAAGCTTGCTCCCGCCAAGAAGCGCGACATCATCGACTCACTGGGCTGCACCGTCCCCGAGATTGTAGCTACTCAAGAACTGCGCCAGGAGCGCTTCGACAACTGGGAGCTCACCGATGACCACGGCATGCTCATCTACGGTGTTGCCAAGGACCAGAACGGCAAGGAGTACTACATGGTGAAGAACTCATGGGGTGAGAGTGGCGACTACAAAGGCATCTGGTATATGACCAAGACCTTCATCGCCGCCAACACCATGGACTTCCTCATCAACAAGAACGCCATCCCCAAGGATATCCGCAAGAAGTTAGGGCTGTAACCTTGCTCTAAAGACAAACCAAAAACAAAGGGTTTCTCCTGATTGGAGAGACCCTTTATTATGTATCAGCCGAATAATTAGCGTTAGTCCTCAATCTCGATGACTTGCTCTTCGAAAAAGCCATTGGCGTTGAGGAGATAGCGACGCGACTGACGGTGCTCGCGCTTGGAACGGTTATACGACTCGTAATAGCGCAGAAGGCTGATGTCGTATTCACTGGTAACGTAGTAGTCCATATAGAGCTTACCAAAGTCCTCAGTTTGGTCTTCATCGAGTTCCTCATAGAGGCAGAGGTGGTCGATAGGCTGATAGTCAGCATCGAAAGTATAGAGATAGAGACGACTATTGAGCGAGTCTTGCTGTTCGGTGACGAGAAGCACATGGTTTCCATGACTCTTGGGCAGCAGGAGGGCCTTGATAGGTGTTCCTACGGGATAGCCCAGACGTGAGGCCACGATGCTGGGGATACGACTGAAATGGCCTATCTTCTCGAATTGCGAACGCTCCGACTGCAAGGGCAATGGGCGCAATTGGAGAGTATCGAAGAAGGCTATGACGGGATCGTCGTAAGTGCCGGACTGTCGCTGTATCTCCTTGACCTGCTCAGCTCTGCGAATGCTGTCCACCATCTGTTCGTAGTAAACGGCATCCCTCTTGCGCTGACCACACGCAATGAGGAGGGTCAGTACAAGAGGGATGAGTATGCAAGAGATGAGATGTCTCATCGCTGATTATCCGCCGAAGTTGTCGTACATGATGCTCTCGGGATCGACACCCAGTGAGTCAAGCATAGAGACAACAGCCTTTGACATCGGGCCAGGACCGCACATGTAGTACTCGATATCCTCGGGAGCCTCGTGGTCTTTCAGATAAGTGTTAAGCATTACCTGATGAACGAAACCCGGAGTATACTTCACACCAGCGGCATCGGCAGCGGGATCTGGACGGTCGAGTGCCAGATGGAAGTGGAAGTTGGGGAACTCCTTCTCCAGTCCGAGGAAATCGTCGAGATAGAACACCTCGTTGAGTGCACGGGCACCATAGAAGTAGTGCATCTCGCGATCCTTGGTCTGCAGGGTCTTGGTCATGTGCATAATCTGAGCGCGCAGCGGAGCCATACCGGCACCACCACCAACCCAGATCATCTCCTTCTTTGTGTCGAAGTGAGGATGGAAGTCGCCAAACGGACCACTCATAATTACCTTGTCGCCAGGCTTCAACGAGAAGATATACGACGAAGCGATACCCGGGTTGACATCCATGAAGCCGCTCTTGTCGGCCTTGAATGGTGGCGTAGCGATACGAACGGTAAGCATGAAGACATCACCCTCAGCAGGATAGTTGGCCATCGAATAGGCACGGATGGTGTCCTCGGGGTTCTTACACTTCAAATCGAACATCTTGAACTTAACCCACGATGGCAGGTACTCCTCGCCGATAAGTGTCTTATCGAAGTCCTGATCGTAGTCGATGCAGTCGAACTTGGGAATCTTGATCTGGGCATAAGAGCCAGGCAGGAAGTCCATGTGGGCACCAGCAGGCAGCTGCACCTTGAACTCCTTGATGAATGTAGCCACGTTCTTGTTGCTGATGACGGTACACTCATACTCCTTGACGCCGAGAATCGACTCGTCGACATGGATTTTGAGGTCGCCCTTCACCTTGCACTGACAGCCGAGACGCCAGTGGTCCTTAATCTGCTTACGGGTAAAGTGAGGTTTCTCAGAGTCGAGGATCTCGCCCCCACCCTCAAGCACCTGCACCTTACACTGTCCGCACGAGGCCTTACCACCACAGGCAGAAGGCAGGAAGATGCCGTTCTGGTTGAGCGTAGCCATCAGGTTGTTGCCCTGAGGAACATTGATGGTACGGTCGCCATTGATCTCGATATTCACATTGCCCGAAGGAGAGAGATACTTCTTCGCTACGAGCAGGATAATCACCAGCAGGATGATTACCAGGAGGAATACTCCTATACTATATGCTATAAACTGAGCCATAATATCAATTTTTCAATTCTACTATTTTATATGTTCAGTCCAGAGAAACACATCATCGCCATAGCCATGAGGCCTACAGTGATAAACACGATGCCGAGGCCCTGCAGGGGCTTGGGAACATCCGAATACTGCATCTTCTCGCGGATGGCACCCATAGCCACAATGGCCAGCGTCCAACCAAGACCCGATCCGAAGCCATAGACAATAGCATCGAAGATAGAGGTGATGGCCTGCGAGTTAGAGGGATCCATAAGGATGCGCTGCTGCATGAACAGCGAGGCACCCATGATGGCGCAGTTCACGGCAATCAGCGGCAGGAAGATACCCAGAGCAGCATAGAGCGAGGGCGAGTACTTCTCGACAGTCATCTCTACCAACTGCACCATACCGGCAATCACTGCGATGAAGAGGATAAACGACAGGTAGCTCAGGTCGACACCATCAACGAGGCAGTCGGGGCCCAGTTCGACACAGCAAGGTAGGAACACATGCCGAGGAAGAAGGCGAAAATCATATTGTCCACAAAGATGGACCTGAACAGTAATGATATTGCGTGTTCCATAACTTACTTCTCCTTATAAAAATATGCACGATGTACCCAAATCACACAGCCAACGAGAATCAGCGCCATAGCAGGCATCGTCATCATACCGTTGTTCACATAGCCGAAGTCGTAGCAGGCATCCGGGATAATCTGGAAACCAAGCAGCGAACCGCGACCTAAGAGCTCACGAACGGCACCGACGATAACCAGAATCATAGCGTAGCCCAGACCATTACCTACACCATCAAGGAACGAAGGCCAAGGCTTGTTCTGCATGGCGAACGCCTCCAAGCGTCCCATCAGGATACAGTTGGTGATAATCAGACCAACATACACAGAGAGCTGAACGCTGACGTCGTAGGCGAAAGCCTTCAGTATCTGCGAAACGATAGTTACCAGTGCAGCCACAACCACCAGCTGAACCACGATGCGGATGCGGTTAGGAATGGTGTTGCGGATAATCGAGATAATCACATTCGCAAAGGCGGTAATGACCGTCACAGCGAGACCCATCACGATGGCAGGCTTCAGCTGCGAAGTCACAGCCAAAGCTGAGCAAATACCCAGCACCTGTCCCAGAATGGGATGGTCGAGGTTCAACGGGTTAGTAAAAACCTCCTTATTTTGTTTACTGAATAATGCCATAACTTATTTCTCCTCCTTTACTTTTCTTACTTTCAACATCTTCTCAAGTTCAGCATCACTAACAGAATCCTTACCCAAGAAACTCTTGATCATCAACTTCTCCATTTCCCATTTGTCAATGTCAAGATTGTACTCACCGGTCCAGATGCCAAAGGTACGCTTGATCATCTCGTCAACGCCATTAGAGGTCAGTGTGGCACCCGTCACACAGTCAACCTGTGTCTCCGGATCTTCCACTTTCTTCACAATAGAGAGTACCACTTTGTCTTTGCCTTTCTCATCCTTACCGATAATGCGCTTGCCAATGAATTTCTCCTGCCAAGCCTGCGAGTCCTTAATCTCGGCACCAAGACCGGCTGTCTCGCTCTCATGGTTAAAGTATGCACCATAGACCACGAAGCAACCCTTCTCTGGATCAAGGCGAGCAGACATATAACCGCTGATACCGCCCCAGAGTCCCATACCCTTCATTTCAAAAATCATGATAGGCTCTTCGTTGACTTCAGCCATCAGAATCTTCTGGCCTGCAAAATCCATCGTATCCTCAATAAGCTCGGCATACTTGGCCTCAGCGGCAGCACCGTCCAGGTCACGGATGTTGAGCGAATAGAGAATCTGTTTCTTTACGTCGAGTTCAACGTTAGCATCCTGCATGGGTTTCAATGCCTGATAGACGAATGCCAGCAAGAAGGCCACGATGACCACGAGTACCGCGCTATATATAATAATGTACGCGTTAGAGTTTGTATTCAGTTTCATTTGGTACCTCCTCTCTTCAAACGTTTCGAAATGTTACGAGCCACCACGAAGTGGTCAATCGTAGGAGCAAACATATTACCAAAGAAGATGGCAAGCATCATACCCTCAGGATAGCCGGCATTCATCACACGAATGATGACAGCCATCGCACCGATGAGGAAGCCATAGATGTACTGGCCCGTCGTCGTGCGACAAGAGGATACTGGGTCGGTAGCCATAAACACAGCACCAAAGGCAAAGCCGCCCATCACAAAATGATGCCACCAAGTCATCGACTGACCGGTCTGTTCGAAAAGCAATGCCAGAGCAGCACCGCCCACAAACACGCTCAGCATGGTACGCCAAGAGGCGATGCCCGACCACAGCAGGATGACAGCGCCGATGGCGATGGCGATAACACTGGTCTCACCGATAGAACCGGGAATAAAACCGAAAATCATGTCGCAGATAGAAGTATCGGGAGTGATGCCCTGACCAATCTGACCAAGTGGAGTAGCAGCTGTGAAGCCGTCGGGCAGGTCGTTACCAAATCCGAAGATGCTCTCCTGAGCCACCCAGACCTGATCACCCGTCATCTTCGAAGGATAAGCGAAGAACAGGAACATACGGGCTGCGATGGCGGGGTTGAAGATGTTCATACCCGTGCCACCGAAGATCTCTTTACAGAAGATAACGGAGAAGGCACAGGCCAGCGCCAGCATCCACAGCGGACAGCCAATAGGAATAATCAGCGGGATGATGATACCCGATACGAGATAACCTTCCTGAATTTCCTCGCCCTTCCACTGTGCCCAGGCAAACTCGATGCCAAGACCGACGATGTAGCTGACCAGAATCTTGGGCAGCACAGCCAGGAAACCGTAGATGAAGATATCGCAGAACGATGCCGTTGCCAGCGTACCAGCAGCAAGATAGTTCTGATAGCCGATATTGTACATACCAAACAGCATGGCGGGCATCAGGGCGATTACCACCATACTCATGATGCGCTTCGAGTCGATGGCGTCGTGAATGTTCACGCCACCAGCCTTTGCCGTGTCGTTGGGCACGTAAAGGAAGGTCTCAAAGCCGTCGAACACCGAACGGAAAGCATGCAGCTTGCCACCCTCCTCGAAGTTCGGCTTGATTTTATTGAGGTAATTTCTTAAAAAGCTCATAGTGTTATGCGTTTTCTTTACGTAAAATGTTCAGACCTTCACGCACGATGCGCTGCAACTCCAGTTTTGACGAGTCGACGAACTCTGCCAGAGCGAAGTCCTCAGGAGCCACCTCGTAGATACCCAGAGCCTCTTGACGATCGATGTCGCCAGAGATGATGGCCTTGATGAGATACTCACCATAGATATCCATCGGCAGCACCTTGTCGTACTCACCACTCATAATCATGTGGCGCTCACCGCCCTTGATACGGGCATCAAGCGCATACTTCTTCTTGCCACAGAGCCATGAGAAATAGCTGCGGTTAACAGAAAACTGCTTGAAACGCGGCATAATCCATCCCAGCATCTCATTGGCTTCGTTGCCCTCTGGGATAACGGTAATCTCAGAAGTATGAGCACCCAAGAATCCATTCTTGGTAGTAGGACGACCCGTCAGTACATTGCCGTTGATGATGCGAACATTCTTCTCGGCATCGTAGCTATTGGAAAGCAATGTAGAGAGCTCTTCGCCCACCAGCATGTCGACATAAGCAGGACTCTTCACCTCACTGCCGCAAAGGGCTACGCGACGGCGCAGATCAATCTTGCCGGTATTCAGCAGACGACCGATGAACAGCACGACGGTGGGGTCACCGATAGTCCAAACCACCTCACCCTTGTTGACGGGATCGATGTGGTTGACCTGCACGCCTACATTACCTGCGGGGCACTTGCCACTAAACACGTTGATCTCTACATCGCGGTAGTTTTCGAAGCTGGAGTGAACGCCACAACCCAAGTAAGTCTTGGCAATCTTCGACAGAGCAGTGAGACCTGTCTGGAAGTTCTGTTCCTCGCCTTTCACCTCAAATTCGAAGTTGCAAGCCAGGGGCTTGTCACGCAATGCAGAGATAAAGATAGCCTTCGGCATAACTGAAGGATTGGTAGAAACAGCGTAAGGCAACTGATTGATATAACCGAAGATACCAGCATCGAGTAATGCATCAATCACCTGCTGACCGCTCATCTCTGCGACAGCCTTCACACCAAAGTCTATGTACTGCTGCGTGGCATCGGCCTGCACCTTCACATAGAGTACTTTTCTTCGTTCGCCACGCGCCACCTCGCAAACCTTGCCGCTGACGGGGGAGGCAAACTTCACTTCGGGATACAGCTTGTTGACAAACAAGGCATCCCCGGCCTTGACAGTATCACCTTCCCTGACAACGACCTTAGGAGTAACGCCCTCAAAGTCGTCAGGTACCAGCGCATACTGTCCGTTAGACTTCAACTGAATCAGCGTTTCCTCGGCCTTGCCTTGCAGGTGAATGTCCAAGCCTTTGTGTAACTTGATTACATTTGCCATGAATATAACTAATGATGTTTTGAATAGTTTTCTCTCAATGAATGGTGCAAAATTAATAAAAAAATGGCACATGAAAGAAAAAAAGCTTGCGAAATATTCCTACTTCACAACTTTTTGATGTAATTTTGTAGCCAAGAAAGCGCAGAACGAAAATTTTTGCTATCTCCGTTTGTCAGTTTGAAGATACTTAAGCACATACTCAACATCGTAATATGGTCGGTACTCGTCCTGTACCTACTCATCATATTCACCTTCAGTATTCCTGCCATTCAGGAGTACATGGGACAGCGTGCGGCAGGCATTCTGGCTGAGAAACTGGGTACAAGTGTCACCATTGGACGTGTCAAATACGGCATGCTGAGCCACCTGACACTCTACGAAGTAGGTATTCGCGACAAACAAGGCAACGACATGCTTTCAGCTGGGCGTATCTCGGCACGCATCGATCTGCTGCCACTGGCTGACGGTAAGATTTCGATATCTACCGCTCAGCTCTTCGGCGTCAACGCCTTACTCTACCAGCGCGACTCGCTGAGCCAGCCCAACTTCCAGTTTGTGCTCGATTCGCTGGCTTCGAGAGACACGACGGCTTCTGCCCCACTCGACCTGCGCATCAACTCGCTCATCATTCGCCACACCAGCATCAAGTATGACCGCTATGACCTGCCACAAACGGCAGGCAAGCTGAATCCCAACCACCTGTATGTGTCTGATTTAAGTTCGCACATCATCCTGAAAGTGCTGCGTGAAGACTCGCTGAACGTCAATATCAAACGTATGTCGTTCAAGGAACAGTCGGGTCTTGACATCAAGCGCCTGTCAATGCACTTTATGGGCGGTCGTCACCAGAGCGTTCTCAAGGACTTTATGCTTCGCATGCCAGGCACCAATTTCCAGTTGGGCGATATTGAGGCCAAATACCGTTTCCGTGGCGACCACTTCGTGCTGCCTACCTTGAAATACAAGGGAAGCATCAAGCCCTCGGCCATCACCCTCTCTGACCTCTCGTGCCTGTTGCCTTCACTCAAGACCTTCCAAAGCACACTGTCGCTGGGCAGCACTTTCCGAGGCGAGGGAGAAAGCATTGAGGTGCCCGAGCTGACCATCAGTTCGACGACGGGCGATATCGGCATCAACATAGGCGGATGGCTCAGGAATCTGCGCAGCAAACCCTCATGGCATGCTAACATCAACGACCTTGCCCTATCGGCTAAGGCCATGACATTCATCTCCGAGAACCTGCAAGGACAACGTCTGCAAGTGCCCGACGAGGTTGTCCGTATGGGCAGCATCCACATGCGAGGCTATGCCCGGGGAAGCGGTCTCGACAACATCGACACCCGCAACCAACTACACACCGATGCGGGCAGTGTGAACATGCAGCTGACCATTGACGACAAGCAACAGTTCAACGGGCATATCGACACGAAGGACTTCAACCTGAAGAAAGTGCTTGACGACGAGCAGTTCGGCATTCTCTCCACCGACATCGACCTGAGCGGACAGCTCCCTCCCGAGAAGCCCCTCATGATCAAGGCCGACGGCATTGTCCACAAGTTTGAATACATGGGCTACAGCTACCAGAACATCGACCTTGACGGACTCTATAGCAATGACGACATTCACGGGCGTGCCAGCATCGACGACGCCAACATCGGACTGGTGATGGAAGGCAGCGTCATCAAGGTCAACAAACAACACAACGTGAAGCTGGAAACAACCTTTGCCAACCTCTCGCCCAAGGCCATCAACCTCTCTGACAAATGGGGCGAGGCACGTTTCTTCGGCGATATCAAGGCAGATTTCATGGCCAGCGACATCAACGATGCCGTAGGAACACTCGATATCACCGACTTCTCCATGCAGGGCCATAACGTATCTTACGACTTGGAGAACCTCCACATCGAGTCAGGCTATGACAGGGACATCCACTATGTGACGATGACCAGCGACTTCGGCGATGCCGACATCCGCGGTGTTTTCGACTACAAGACACTACCAAAGAGCTTCACCAACTTCCTGGCCTCACGCGTCCCCACCCTGATAGGTACCAAAGCGATGGCTGAAACGCACAACAACTTCTCCATCAAAGCCAACATCCGCAAGTCCGACTGGATACAGCGACTGCTCCGCGTGCCCCTCTACCTGGCCAAGCCTCTCACGCTGAATGGCATGATCAACGACGACCGCCAGCAGATACTCATCGACTGCGACTTCCCGCAGTTCTTTTACAATAACAATCGCTACGACAACGGTCACATCAGCATCCTCTCGCCTATCAGCACACTACAGTATGACGTGCGCCTCACCCAGCACAAGGAGGGTGGCTACAATCTCGACCTGCAAATAACTGGCAGCGCCCATAACAACCAACTGGCTACGACACTTGCATGGGATGACCATGAAGAATTACGCAGTTACGGCAAACTGACTACGAAGGCCATTTTCGAGGATACATTCAATGGCAAGCAAAACATCTTTATCGATGTAGCGTCATCTAAGATGACCGTCATGAACACCGACTGGGAGATTCTACCCGCCTCCATCACCTATAGCGACAAGCATATCGACATCAATGGATTCTCTATCCGTCGCAACCAGCAGTTTCTCAGAATAGACGGTACAGCCTCAGAAAGCCACAACGACTCCCTTACCGTCAATATGCGCGACATAGACGTTGACTATTTACTGGATCTCGTCGACTTCGATGCCGTCAGTTTCAGTGGTCTGGCTACTGGTGGCGGTACGCTACGAGGTGTATTCGGCGAGTTGGAAGCCGATGCAAGACTGAAGGTGAACGACTTCAAATTCGAGCACGGACGAATCGGAGAACTCGACGCGAAGGTTAACTGGAACAAAGAAAAGGAACAAATTGACATAGAAGCACTTGCAGAAGACACGCTCGATGTAAAAACCTATATCAACGGCTACGTCTCACCGAAGCAAAACTATATCGATCTCGATATCAAGGCTGAGGGCACAAGTCTGGATTTTGCCCAGTCATTTACATCAACATTCATCGACCATATCGATGGCTATGGCAACGGCACCATCAAACTGGCAGGACCATTGGACGCCCTCAATCTCTATGGCGAGCTGGTACTCAACGGCAAGGCACACGTCAGTACACTGAACTGTACCTACGAGATGCGCAATGACACACTCAAGCTCACCCGCAATGCCATCGATTTCGTCAACTGCATCGTTTACGACATCTATGGTAATAAAGGAGTCATGACAGGCGGCATCCACCATCAGGATCTTACCAATATGACCTACGATATCTATCTGAAGGCAAACAACCTGTTGGCCTATGATTTCAGGAGCTTCGGCAACGACACCTTCTACGGCACGGTATTCGCCAATGGTTCGGTAGGCATCCACGGGCGCGAGAACAGCCTGAACATAGAGGCCGACGTTACACCTCAGCGAGGTACGGTATTCGTCTATAATGCCGCCTCCCCCGACGTCATCACCGACCAGGAATTCATTGAGTGGGGTTCGAAGCAGGAGAATGCCAGGCGCCATCGTGCCACGCTGGTTAGAGAGGAAGAGGAAGAACCTGTTACAGAAACTCCCAATGAGGTACGTACCGACATCCGGATGAACCTGAAGATCAATGCCAACCCCAATGCTACCGTCCGTTTGCTGATGGATGCCAATACTGACGACTATATCACCGTCAGGGGTAGTGGCGACCTGCAGACCAACTTCCACAACAAAGGCGGTTTCCAGCTCTTCGGAACCTATCGTATCAGCGAAGGTACCTACGGCATCACCATACAGAATATTATCAAGAAGAACTTCATCTTCAAGGAGGGCGGTACCGTCATGTTTGGCGGAGACCCCTACGATGCCATCCTCAACATGCAGGCCCAGCATACCGTCAATGGTGTATCGCTCTCCGACCTGAACGTTGGCGAGAGTTTCTCGAATACGGTACGTGTCAACTGTCTGATGAATATCAGCGGACAACCCCGTGCGCCCATCATCGAGTTCGACCTCGACATACCTAACGTCAACTCAGACGAAAAGCAGATGCTGCGCTCCATCATCAACAGCGATGAGGAGATGAACCAACAGGTCATCTACCTGCTGGCAGTAGGACGCTTCTATCCGCAGGGAGCCAACAATGCTGCTGACGACGAAGACAACGCAGGTCGCAGCAAGACCTCACTGGCTATGAACAGCCTGCTCTCAGGCACCATCAGCAGCCAGCTGAACACGATGCTCAACCGCGTCATCAAGAGCAACAACTGGAGCTTTGGCGCCAATATCTCGACGGGTGACGAGGGATGGAACAATGCCGAATACGAAGGCATCATCAATGGCCGCCTCTTTAACAACCGACTGCTCATCAACGGCCAGTTCGGTTATCGTGACGGAACCTCCAAGAACAAGTCTACCTCGACTGCTACGGCTACCCCCTCGTTCATTGGCGACTTCGACATCCGCTACCTCCTGTTGCCCAACGGCAATCTGGCCTTCAAGGTGTACAACCAAACCAACGACCGCTACTTCACCAAGTCGTCGCTCAACACCCAAGGTCTTGGTATCATCATGAAGAAAGATTTCAATGGATTAAACGACCTTTTCGGCATCAAAAAGCGCAAGAAGGGCAGAACAGAAGTTAAAAAACCATAAATCTTTCTCTACTCTTCACCCTCCACCCTCAACTCTCAACTATTCTTCGTACCTTTGCACCCGCTTTTTGCCCAAAAGGGCGAGTAGGTGCCGGAACAGGCGTCGGTGCCTATCATTATTAACCCTTTAAAAGATGGTCTGGTAAACGTCTGTTCAGGCCCCGCCCCATCGCGAGATCGGGCAACACATTATTTATTATTATGTCAGAATTAACAAAGAACGTCCAGCCATTACAGGACTTCGACTGGGATCAGTTTGAGAATGGCACAGCCGCCAACGTCAGCAAGGAAGAGCTCGACAAGGCTTATGATGAGACGCTGAACAAGGTCAGCGAGCATCAGGTTGTCGACGGTACCGTCATCAGCGTCGACAAGAAAGAAGTAGTCGTTAACATCGGCTACAAGAGCGACGGTATCATTCCTGCCAGCGAATTCCGCTACAATCCCGACCTGAAGGCCGGTGACACTGTAGAGGTGTACGTTGAGAACGCAGAGGACAAGAAGGGTCAGCTCGTACTGTCTCACAAGAAAGCCCGCATGTCTAAGAGCTGGGAGCGTGTCAACGCAGCTCTCGAGGCTCAGGAGATTATTCAGGGCTACATCAAGTGCCGCACTAAGGGCGGTATGATTGTTGATGTATTTGGTATCGAGGCCTTCCTGCCCGGTAGCCAGATCGACGTTCATCCCATACGTGACTACGACCAGTTCGTAGGCAAGACGATGGAGTTCAAGGTTGTGAAGATCAATCAGGAGTTCCGCAATGTCGTTGTTTCTCACAAGGCTCTTATCGAGGCTGAGCTCGAGGCCCAGAAGCAGGAGATCATCGGCAAGCTGGAGAAGGGTCAGATCCTCGAGGGTGTTGTGAAGAACATCACTTCTTACGGTGTATTCGTCGACCTTGGCGGTGTAGACGGACTGATTCACATCACCGACCTCTCTTGGGGCCGCGTAGACGATCCCCACAAGGTTGTCGAGCTCGACCAGAAGATCAACGTTGTTATCCTCGACTTCGATGAAGAGAAGAAGCGCATCGCTCTTGGTCTGAAGCAGCTCACTCCTCTTGGAGCCAGCACCTGCGTTCAGCTCAGGAGTTCCTGAAGGTTGGCGACGAGATCGAGGCAGTTATCCTGACTCTCGACCGCGACGAGCGCAAGATGTCACTCGGTATCAAACAGCTGAAGGAAGATCCTTGGGAGGCTATCGAGGTTAAGTATCCTGTTGGCAGCAAGCACACCGCTCGCGTTCGCAACTTCACCAACTTCGGTGTATTCGTTGAGCTCGAGGAGGGTGTTGATGGTCTGATTCACATCAGCGACCTCAGCTGGACCAAGAAGGTTAAGCATCCTTCTGAGTTCACACAGGTTGGTGCAGAGATCGACGTTGTCGTTCTCGACATCGACAAGGAGAACCGTCGTCTTTCTCTCGGTCACAAGCAGCTCGAGGAGAATCCTTGGGATGTCTTCGAGGAGAAGTACACCGTTGGTTCTATCCACGAGGGTAAGATTACCGAA
>CADCBH010000039.1 GCA_902799655.1 uncultured Bacteroidales bacterium | reverse complement strand
TTCACTACATCGACAACAAAAACAAACAGAAAGTTTATCGTAGTAATTGGTCTCTCTGCATTGATGGAGCAGAAGAAGCAGCTCGCATGGCTCTCAAAGGGTCACTGAAAGAGATAGTATTAGTAGAGGCATTATGACGGAAGAAATGTTTATATGGCTATGCATCATCGCTGCTACTATTGTCGGAGTGATGGCATGGATATTAGAAAACAAAAAACAATAGAATTATGGCAAAGTTTATTAAATTCACAAATGTGCAGCCGAAAGATTTGCTCGGCAATAACAAACCTACGATTGAAGAGATGATTGTCTCGACGGACCAAATATCTTCAATTAGCAAAATAGGCAATCGGTTCATGCTAAGCATAAAAGGTGTAATCATAGAGAGGGTGGACGAAGGATGGTATAAGACAACACCCGGTTCTCAGTCTGCTATCATCTCCAAAGAGGACTACGAGAACGCCAAGCATATCCTCATGGGTGAAGCGGAGTCTGCACATGTCTGTAATGAACATGAAGAAGCAGTAGATATACCTGATGAGTTTACTACGGAAGAGGCAGAGCGTATGAGTATCAAAAAGGCGCTCGTAACCTCTAATGGTAATCTAAAAGTAGCCGCAGCAATGCTCGGTATTTCAGAACGTACAGTACGTAACTATTGTGCTTGTGGTAAGATTGAAGGCGCTTTTCTCGTGGGAAAGACTTGGAACATCCCTGAAGATGCCGTTTTGCCTCAACGCGGAGCTACCAAGAAGAAACTGTCACCCTTGTTGACTATGCTTCGTGAACAAAAAGCTTCACAGCTAAAAGGGGGCATCTACCATCGAACACAAATTGATATGACCTACAACTCTAACCATATCGAAGGTAGCCGTCTGACTCATGATCAGACACGATATATCTTTGAGACAAATACCATCGGGATGACTGATCAGACCATCAATGTGGATGACATTGTTGAGACAGTTAATCATTTCCGTTGCATAGACTACATCATTGACCATGCGGATGTGCCAGTGACGGAGTCCTTTGCTAAGCAACTTCATCTTCTCTTGAAAACGGGCACGTCGGACAGCCGTAAAGACTGGTTTGTTGTAGGCGATTATAAACGTTTGGCCAATGAAGTTGGCGGACAGGATACATGTCCTCCCAAAGATGTACATCGTCAGATGAAGGCTTTGATTAGCGACTATCATCACAGAAAACAAAAGACGATAGAAGACATTATCGATTTCCATGTGCGTTTTGAACAGATACATCCTTTTCAGGATGGTAATGGTCGCGTAGGCCGCCTATTAATGTTTAAGGAATGTCTGGCTAATGGTGTTGTACCCTTCATCATTACTGATGAACTCAAGCTGTTTTATTATCGTGGCTTGCGTGAGTGGGGCCATGTAAACGGATTCCTGACAGACACCTGCCTAACGGCTCAGAATCAGTACAAAGCCTTACTCGACTATTTTAAGATCAAGTACTGATATCGAAAAAAAACAAGAAAAACCCTTTTTGATGTTTGTCGCTCTTTCAGAGCTTGTGTGCTAAGTGCTATGCCTTTGTCTTTAAGAACGAGTTCTTAAGCCTAAGCCATAACCCTTATCCCATAACTTCGTTGTTGCAAACATCAAAAAGCAAAAACATCGGTTCTACGAACCTAAAAAACATTTGTACCTTAACCATAACGAAAACGATAACCTAAACAATGACATGAAAAGTCCGACGCAGACTGAGTGAGAGTTTTTATGGTTTTTGTAGAACTGAATCACAAATATTATGTTGAATTATAGAATTTCTATTATAGAATTTGTATAATTGAATTTATTAGGTATAGTTTTTGATACATTTTCGAAAAAAGAGCGAAATGCCTAATTATCGTTGGCATTCCGCTCTTTTTTATCTATTACAATAGTGAATGTTATCTCACAACCACTTTTTTACCTCCGATGATATAGATGCCGGACTTTAATTGACCATTGACCATTGACCATTGACCAACTTTGACACCCTGAAGGTTATATACAGCGTCATTCTCTAATTCACGCTGGATGGTGTTGATGCTAGTGGTCTGCTTACTGTAGTCGTCGTTATTGGTCAAATAGACATCCTCAACATATATTGTTCCGCCTCTTGACCAGAAGTCGATGATATACACTTTCGATAAATCGATATTAACCTCACTAAGTTTGACAACTGTCATAGTGCCTGAGAGAGCTTTGATATGCTCATTGGCATTCCATATAGTGTTAACGGGGAAGATTCGGATTTCTGCACCAATATTCTGGGCTTGCTTGAGCTTTACAACTAAGTATTTGTAGCCTGAAATGTCAATGCCTTCTGGATATTTCCATCCGATTTGTCCGTAGGCAGCCATCGTAAAGGCACGTGTGCTTTCGTTATAGGTGCAATTGTCCCAGATGGAAATTACATCACTCTGTTTGAACGAGAAGAAATCTCGAGCATTAACAGTCACATTAAAGGTTGTTTGGTACTGTTGTCCATTTTTGCCAGTATAGGTGGCTGTTACCTTGGTGGAACCAGGTGTCTGTCCTTTGATATAGCCATTGTTGGCACTGGCAATAGCGGAGTTGTCAAAGGCATAAGTTGCCTGATCGCAGATTTCCTGGGTATGACCGTCAGCATAGTTGGCCTTTAGTGAGATCAGCACGTTGGCACCTTCTTCTATCTCGATGTCGCCAGTAGCAGCTGAAATGCTTTGTATGGTATAGGCAGGACCTGTTTCTGCTTCATCATCAGCATGAGGCCAGTTCACATTATAATAAACTGCATACCAATCCATACAAGTCTTAGCGCATGCCTCGGAATTTCCGTTGAAGGCTGGTGCTATTTGATTCTGATCTATTAAAGCATCCAAATCAAAGAAGTCGTGAGGGTGTGTCAGTGTCATTGAGATGTTTCCAAAATAGTCAAGAGCGGCTTTGAAAGCCTTGCCCCATTTCGATGTAGAGCCTGTTGCCCATGTTCCGAGGTTCTTCCAGACTGGTTGTCCCATCTCATTATACCTAAGCGAACCATCAGCATTCGTGTCTTGCTCTTTAGGTTCCTTGATAGGACTCCAGTCCACCTCCGTAATGAATATCGGGTTCGTATCCACTACAGGTACTGCATCGTGGAAGTTCGCTATTTTGTTATTTGGATCAGGATTATCATCACTGCTATTATACCATCCAGGATAATCATGCACAGCATAACCGATATTGTCACCCGTAATGGGATGTGTCTTATAATTGCGATAATTAGACTGATAGCCAGTTCCAGGAACCCAGATAATACCAGTAAACCCATTTTCACGGATCTTGTTGACAATAGGCTGGAAATAGTCGTGCATTGCTTTTACATCATCCTCATTAGATGCATTCTTTATGCTGATAGGTTCATTTGCTAATTCTATGCTGATTTGTCCAAAATGCTCTTTGACATAGCTGTTCTGGGAAAAAATATCCCATACTTTCAGCAAGTAGTTTTGATAATCATCGCCAACTTTCAAATTCTGGGGACATACACCAGGAGGACGAACCACAACGTATAGTCCATGGTTCATAGCCTTTTTGGCCAGTTCCAGATATAGACTCACCAGATATTTGCGATAACGGTTTTCATTAAAGTAGGTGATAACATTCTCGCCAGTACCAGATGGTGCATTCAGGTTTGTCCAAGCAGGATCCATGTGCAAACGGAAAACATTGCATTTAGCTCTTTCCATGCCATCGAAGAGTTTTTCGAAGTAGGCTAAGCATTTTGGTACTCCAGCATCATCGTAATTGGTTGAGTTTGCATCCCAAGGGGAACCCCATCGCCATCCATTAAAGTACATGTTTGGCGTATCCTCCACCAACCAGCGACCTTCAACATGTAGTGTAGGCAACGGCTTTACTCCTTGAGCCCAAATGGTGATGCAACCGAGTAGCATCAGCCAAGTGATAATGTTTCTTTTCATTTCGTTTTGATAATGTTTCGATTTCGTGCTGCAAAATTACACATTAATATATATAGAACCATACAAAAATGTAACCACTATTTGACTTTGAAACACCATCTAAAATCCGTGTTACATTTGGAATGTTACATTTTATATGGGAAAATTTGGTGCGATAGGGAATTATTCGTAATTTTGTGCTCGCAAAATCGTTATGATTGTTTATCAATCAAAAAATATAGATAAGATTGGGGCTCGGATAGAGTGGACACACTTCACTTTGGCTCCTGTCTGTCGTCCAACATGGCTTATCGAGATGGAATGTATGGCAGTGAAGAAGGCAAAGAATGATTTCAGAGACTTCTGATGAATATGCAAAAAGAGGGAAAGATGAAGAATAAGTTGCAAATAGCACTGACAGCTTTATTTGGAGTTTCGGCTTTCTGTTTTTGGCTGTTCGTTCGCCCTGCACTCATCGTAGAACGTGAAGCGCTTCAGTTGTTTTTGTGGAATAGTGACTATTTTGCAGGGCGATTGGCAGTGCCTGGAGGTTTTGCACGATATATAGGGGATTTCCTGGTACAATATTTCATGTTTGAAACGACAGGAGCTGCTATCCTTGCAGTCGTATTATCAGCCGTGTTATGGCTCTTTTGGATATTGCTTCGTCGTAGTATTCCTTCTGTTAGTGAGAAAATACTATTCCCTATTTCTCTTCTGCCAGCAATTGTGTTATGGTATTTGATGTGCGACATGGACACCTCGATGACACTTCCTGTAGCTGTGTTGCTGACCTTGTTGTTGATGTTGCTGTTGTCTAAGAATAAAAACGCAAGTCTGCTTGGCTCGCTTTTCCTAATGCTGATTGGCTATTGGTTGGTAGGTCCGGTTATCTTGTTAGTGGCTGTCTATCATCTGCGTTGGTTACATCAGCCTTTTAATAAGGTATTGGTTGCGATGGAAAGCGTTGCAATGGCGTTATTGTTGGCTGTGTGTATGTTTGTCAGTTCCTATTTTGTTCCTTATTCTTTGGAGAATTTGGTAAAAGGTATTGACTACAGGTCGATTCAGTGTGATAAGATAGGTACGTTGGAAATGATAGAGTATGACTATCTGCAGCGTAAACTGGCATGGGACAAGGTTTTAGAGAAAGCAAATAGGGAGGAGCCCAAGGCAAAAGCTTGTCAACATATTATCTATCTTGCTAAATTTTATAAGAATCAGATTAGTCCTGAAGAATTGAAATCCAGTCTTTATCAGCCCTATAAGGCCCTGACCAGTGCAACATCTGCAATGATGATGAGTGATTTATTCTTCCATATGGGATTCGTGAATTTCTCTCAGCGAGCCATTTTCGAGGCGATGGAGAGTGCCTCGAACTTCAATAAGAGTGGTAGGGCACTTTGTCGTTTGACGGAAACAGCTATGATAACAGGACAATACGAAGTGGCGCTGAAATATATCTCTATCTTAGAGGAAACGCTCTTTTATCGTCGTTGGGCGCAGATGATGAAGGAATTGGTAATGCATCCGGAAACCATCAAAGACCATCCTAAATATGGGCCCATGCAGCAGATATACAAGGAGACGGATGATGAGTTGTTTATATAACAGGCAGAGGCATGAGACAGTTATTATCACATATAGTAAGTTTGGTGTTGCTGGCATGGGTGTTGTTAGCTTGTAACTCTCGCCCAGAACATGCCCAGACGATAGATCAATTGCCTGCCATCTATCCGGACTACATCGGAGTGACCATACCTGTGGGAATAGCCCCACTGAACTTCTCGATGGCTGATGATGACTTTACGAATATTGATGTCGAGATAAAAGGAAAGAAGGGTGGAAATTTGCATGCCAATGGTTCTTTTGCCGACTTTGATATTGATGATTGGCATCAGTTGTTGGAAAAGAACAAGGGCAGTCAGCTGATGGTCTCTGTTTATGCCCAGAAAGATGGACAATGGTATCAATATCGTGATTTTACAATAGATGTGAGTCCTTATCCATTGGAGGAATGGGGCATCACTTATCGTCGCATTCCGCCCAGCTATATGCTTTACAGTCATATGGGACTCTATCAGCGTAATCTTTCAGATTTCGAGGAGATGTCGATGATGGAGAACTCGCAGATTCATGGTAATTGCTTGAACTGTCATACACAGAATCGTACCAATCCAGACCTGTATGTGTTCCATGTGAGAGGTGCTCATGGAGCTACTGTTATCCATCACCAGGGAATCAACGAGGTGTTGCAGGCCCGTAACGACAGTTTGGGTGGTTCGATGGTTTATCCTTACTGGCATCCTAGTGGGAGATATTGCGCCTTCTCGACGAACAAGACTGCGCAGATTTTCCATATGGGTAATAATAAACGAATAGAGGTGTATGATACCGCTTCCGATGTATTTGTCTATGACACTCAGAATCATGTTGCCATCATGGATACGCTGTTGATGAAGAAAGACTGGATGGAAAACGTGCCTGTTTTCTCTCCTGATGGAAAGTACCTCTATTTTATTACCACTCCCACCAAAAAGTATCCTGAGGAATATGATAAGGTAAAGTACAGCCTGTGTCGTGTGTCTTTTGACGAGACTACAGGTAAAATTGGCAATCAGGTGGATACGCTCGTCAATGCAAGGATCACGGGAAAAAGTCTCTCGTGGCCTCGTCCGTCATACGATGGAAGATATCTGATGTATGCCCAATTGGACTATGGCTATTTCTCTGTGTGGCATCCTGAGGCAGACCTTTATTTGCTTGACCTGAAAACAGGAGAAAGCCGGGCGATGGATGAAGTGAACAGCGCGAGGTCGGAGAGTCTGCACAACTGGAATACCAACAGTCATTGGTTTCTCTTTACCAGTCGCAGAGAGGATGGGCTGTACACCCGTGTCTATTTTTCATCAATGGATGAAAAAGGAAGAGCAACAAAACCTTTCCTGCTGCCACAGCGTAACCCCAAAGAGTATTATCATCGACTGATGTATTCCTATAACACCCCCGATTTCACCGTCCGACCTGTTGAAGTGAATGCCCGTGAGATGGGAAGGAAACTGGAAAGTCCAGAGAGGATTCCTTTTGAAGCACAACAACTCAGATAGTGATTTTTTTTTCTAATTCGCAACCTAAGTTACAAATACGAAAGTTTGTGAAACAATAGGGGGCGCAGTATAGTCAGAATTATAGACTATAAATAGATAACGACAATGAAAAAGTTTTTTCTGCTGACTTTCGTACTGACGGCCCTGCCTTTCGCATGGACCCGTGCAGCTGTTGATCCAAATTTTTATATCTTCCTATGTTTCGGACAATCAAACATGGAGGGTGCCGCTAAACCTGAGGCTCAGGATTTGAAGAGTCCTGGACCACGATTCCTGTGGATGCCTGCTGTGGACTATCCCGCTACCGATAAACTTCCTGCCCGTAAGATGGGTGAATGGTATGAAGCCATCCCGCCTCTCTGTCGTCCCAATACGGGCCTGACCCCTGCCGACTGGTTCGGTCGTACGATGGTGGCCTCGCTGCCTGAGAATATCAAGATTGGTGTCATCCATGTGGCTATCGGTGGTATCGATATCAAGGGTTTCCTGACCGACAGCATCAAGGAGTATGCTGAGAAGAAGGCTCCAGGCTGGATGAAAGGTATGCTTGCTGCCTACGACAACAATCCCTATAAACGTTTGGTGACGCTGGCTAAGAAAGCCCAGAAGGACGGTGTCATCAAAGGCATTCTGATGCATCAGGGCGAGACCAATACCGGCGACCCCAAGTGGGCTGGTATGGTGAAGCAGGTGTATGATAATCTGTGCAGTGACCTGCGGCTGAAGCCCGAGGAGGTGAACCTCTATGCCGGTAATATCGTACAGGCAAATGGACAGGGTGTTTGTATCGGCTGTAAGAAGCAGATTGATGAACTGCCCAAGACACTGCATACTGCTCAGGTCATCTCGTCGGATGACTGCACGAACGGTCCTGACCGCCTGCACTTCGACGCTGCCGGCTATCGTGAGCTGGGTTGCCGCTATGCTGAGGCTGTTGCCCGCCACTTAGGCTTTGAGCCCAAGCGTCCCTATATCGAGATGCCCAAGAAGATTGAGGTACCTGCCGATGCTGTGACCGTAGAGAATGCCATTCCTGGCAACGAGTTCCCGAAGATTGACAAGGAGCGCCGTGCCTATTTTCGCATTCAGGCTCCTCAGGCTCGCAAAGTTATTGTTGACATCTGCAGCAAGAAGTACACGATGGAGCCAGACGGCAAGGGTGGCTTCATGGCCGTTACTGATCCGCTGCCCGTCGGGTTCCACTACTATTTCATGAATATCGACGGTGTGAACTTCATCGACCCCGCCAGCGAGACCTACTTCGGTTGCAACCGTGAGGCAGGCGGTCTGGAGGTTCCTGAAGGTCCTGAGGGCGACTACTACCGTCCACAGCAGGGTATCGCCCATGGTCAGGTGCGCAGCATCTATTACTGGAGTGAGCACTCAAAGAATGGTGAATGGCGCCATGCCTTGGTATATACCCCTGCTGAATATGAGAAGGGCAAGAAGAAATACCCCGTGCTCTACCTGCAACACGGTATGGGTGAGGGTGAGACCAGCTGGATGCTGCAGGGTAAGATGCAGCACATCATGGACAATGCCATTGCCAAGGGTGAGGCTGTTCCTATGATTGTTGTCATGGAGAGTGGCGATATCAAGGCTCCCTTCAACTTTGCCGGTGGTGGCTCTAACCAGCAGGGACGCAGCGAGTATGGCGCTTCGTTCTATCCCGTACTGCTCAACGACCTGATTCCTTATATCGACGCCAACTTCCGTACGAAGAGCGACCGTGAGAACCGTGCTATGGCCGGTCTTTCTTGGGGTGGTCACCAGACCTTCGATATCGTGTTGCAGAATCTCGATAAGTTCGCTTGGATGGGTACTTTCAGTGGTGCTATTTTCGGCCTCGACGTGAAGACCGCCTACAATGGTGTCTTTGCCAATGCTGACGAGTTCAACAAGAAGATTCACTATTTCTATATGAATTGGGGTTCTGAGGACTTTATCAAGAGCCAGCCTATTGTTGACGGTCTGCGTGGTCTTGGCATCAAGGTCGACAGCTCTGTCTCTGAGGGTACTGGTCATGAGTTCCTGACCTGGCGTCGTGGACTCCATGAGTTTATTCCTCATCTATTCAAGAAATAAGAAACGAATTACGAATTACAAATTACGAATTACGAATTACAAATTACGAATGAGACATTCCCAAACGATTCTTTTGACTATAGTGGCGTTCATGGCTATTCTGCCCATGAATGCCACTGAGCGCTTTGTGTTCTTTAAACAACAGACGGGCGCATTGTCGCTGAAAGGTGCTACCATCGGTTATAGTGATCAGGAGCCGAAGGCCGTACAGATAGCTGCCGCTAATCTGCAGCAGGACATCACGAGTGTGATGGGGTTTGCCCCCATCAAAAGCGATAACCCTACCATCCTCATCGGTACAGTAGGCTGTAACAAGCAGATTGACCAATGGGTGAAGAGCGGTAAGCTGGCAGACCTGAAGGGTAAGCGCGAGAAGTATGTCATCACTACCATTGACGGACAGCTGGTCATTGCCGGTAGTGACCGTCGTGGTACGGTCTATGGTATCTATGAGCTTAGCCAGCAGATGGGGGTGTCACCTTGGTACTGGTGGATGGATGTACCCATCAAGCACCGTGACGAGGTGGTCATCATGCCCGGTAGCTATACTGATGGCGAGCCTGCCGTAGAATTCCGTGGTTTGTTCCTTAATGACGAGGCTCCCTGTCTGACTTCATGGGTGAAGAACACCTTCGGCACAGGCTATGGCGATCACCGCTTCTATGCCAAGGTCTTTGAGCTCATCCTGCGACTGAAGGGTAACATGCTGTGGCCTGCTATGTGGGGCTGGGCATTCTATGCCGACGACCCGGAGAACTCGAAGACCGCCGACGAGATGGGCGTTATCATGGGAACCTCTCATCACGAGCCCATGGCCCGCAACCATCAGGAGTATGCCCGCAAGCGTGGCGAATGGGGCCCATGGAACTACCAGAAGAATCAAGCAAAGCTGGACCAGTTCTTCCGTGAAGGTATCGAGCGCATGAAGGGTACCGAGGATATGGTGACCATCGGTATGCGAGGCGACGGTGACGAAGCTATGAGTGCTGAAGCCGACACCAAGTTGCTGCAGCGCATTGTGGAGAACCAGCGTAAGATTATCAAGCAGGTAACAGGCAAACCTGCTAACAAGACTACCCAGGTATGGGCCCTGTATAAGGAGGTGCTCGATTATTATGATGCCGGCATGCGTGTGCCCGACGATGTCATCATGCTGTTGTGTGATGACAACTGGGGCAATGTGCGCCGCGTGCCCAATGCCCAGGAGCGCAAGCACCCCGGTGGCTGGGGCCTGTACTACCATGTTGACTATGTCGGTGCTCCCCGTAATACCAAGTGGCTGAATGTTACCCAGACCCAGCAGATGTTTGAGCAGCTGTCGCTGGCCTATGACCATGGCATTCAGCGTATGTGGATACTGAATGTGGGTGATCTGAAACCCATGGAGTATCCCATCCAGCTGTTTATGGACATGGCATGGAATCCGAAGGAGTTTACTCAGCAGGATATCACTCGCCATACCACCCGCTTTTTCCGCAGGGTTTTGGGATGCAGTATTGCCAAGGAGGTGGCTGACATCTACAACCGCAACTGCCAGTATATGGCACGTGTCACTCCTGAGATGTTGGATGCTCAGACTTATAATGTCGCTACTGGTGAATGGAAACAGGTGGCTGATGACTATGCCCGTCTGGAGCGTGAGGCACTCCGCATATTGCCGGAAATTCCTGAGGCAGCCCGTGATGCTTATTATCAGTCGGTGCTGTTCCCTGTGCAGGCCATGGCGAACCTCTATGACATGTACTATGCACAGGCCATGAATCAGTATCTTGCGAGTGCTGGGTTACCTGATGCTAACAAGTGGGCGGAGTGCGTGAAGGATTGTTTCCGCCGCGACTCCCTGCTCTGCCACGACTATAACAATGTGCTGGCAGGTGGCAAGTGGGATGGTATGATGACCCAGAAGCATATCGGCTATCGCAGTTGGAACGACGACTTCCCCAAGGATATGCTGCCGCATACAGTCACCGTGCCCGTTGCGTCAGCTACGGGTGGATATACCTTTACCGCCGCTAACGGCTATGTGGCTATGGAAGCTGAGCATTTCTTTAGCAGCAAGGCTGCCGACGGTACGGAGTGGAGCATCTATCCCGACTATGGCCGTACTCGTAGTGCCGTAGCACTGACACCTTATACCAAACCTGTTGATGGCGCCTCGCTGACCTATCGTTTCGCGCTGCCTGCCAACGCTCCTGCTCAGGTCACGGTGCATGTAGTGGTTAAATCCACGCTGGATTACTTGAATGTCGGCGGCCATGAGTATAGTGTCAGCCTCGACGGCTCAGAGGCGCAGGTGGTGAACTTCAACAAGACGCTGGTTGACCGTCAGCCGTATATGTATTCTGAGTTCTATCCTGCTGTGGCTCGTCGTATCGTGGAGAAGACCGTCACACTGCCCGTCAGCAAAAAGGATGTTCATGAGTTGACCATCGTACCACGCCATCCGGGCATCGTCTTCGAGAAAATCGTTGTTGACTTTGGTGGCTATCAGCCGCAATATCTGTTTGGTAACGAAAGTCCTGTAACCCGTAAATAAATGAAAATAGCTATGCGTAAACTATTCATCATGCTTACTGTTGCATGTGGCTTGACAGCCATGGCACAGCAGCTACCATACCAAAATCCGAACTTGTCGGCTAAGGAACGTGCCATTGACCTGTGTAGTCGTCTGACTTTAGAGGAGAAGGCGATGCTGATGTTGGACGAGAGTCCTGCCATCCCTCGCTTGGGTATCAAGAAGTTCTTTTGGTGGAGTGAAGCCCTGCATGGCGCAGCCAATATGGGTAATGTCACTGTGTTCCCAGAACCGGTGGCAATGGCGTCGTCGTTCAATCCAGAATTGTTGTACAAGTGTTTCGATGTGGCTTCTACGGAGTTCCGTGCACAGTATAATCATCGCCTTTACGACCTGAAGGGTGAGGACATGAAGATGCGCAGCCTCTCAGTATGGACACCCAATGTGAACATCTTCCGTGACCCACGATGGGGCAGGGGACAGGAAACCTACGGTGAGGATCCCTATCTGACTTCTGTTATGGGTGATGCCGTGGTGCGTGGTTTGCAGGGTGATCCGCTGACTGGGGAAACCGGCCAGCATAAGTATCGCAAATTGTGGGCGTGTGCCAAACACTATGCCGTACATAGCGGTCCTGAATATACCCGCCACTCGGCCAATCTCACCAATGTACCAGTACGTGACTTCTGGGAAACCTATATGCCAGCTTTCAAACACTTGGTGACGAAGAGTGACGTCCGAGAGGTGATGTGTGCCTACCAGCGTCTGGACGATGACCCCTGCTGTGGCTCTAACCGTCTGTTGCAAACGATTCTGCGCGACGAGTGGGGCTTCAAATACCTGGTGGTCAGCGACTGTGGTGCCATTAGTGACTTCTATGAGTCTCATAAGAGTTCATCATCACCTGTTACTGCTTCTGCCAAGGCTACGCTGGCAGGTACTGATGTGGAGTGTGGCTATGGTTATGCCTACCGCAGCATCCCCGAGGCTGTCCGTCGTGGTCTGATCACTGAGGCAGAGGTTGACAAGCATGTTGTCCGTCTGCTGGAGGGCCGTTTCGACCTGGGTGAGATGGATGATCCGTCACTCGTGGAGTGGTCGAAGATTCCTTATTCAGCCATGAGCACCAAGGAGTCGGCAAAGATTTCCCTGGATATGGCGCGCCAGACCATCGTTCTGTTACAGAACAAAGATAACATTCTGCCGCTGAAGAAGAATGCAGAGAAAATCGCCGTCATCGGTCCCAACGCTCATAATGAACCTATGATGTGGGGTAACTACAATGGTACGCCGAATCATACCGTTACTATTCTGGATGGCATCAAGGCCAAGCAGAAGAAGATATTTTATGCGCCGGGTTGCGACCTGACCTATGACAAGGTGATGGAGTGTCATATGGCCACAGAGTGTATGGCACCTGACGGTAAGAAGGGCCTAAGGGGTACTTTCTGGACCAATACGGATATGATAGGAAAGCCTTTTACTACAGAATATTATACCAAACCACTGGCAGTCACGACCAATGGCATGCATGTCTTTGCAGCCAACCTGCCTATCGAGGACTTCTCTGCCAAGTACGAGACCACCTTCGCTCCGAAAGAAGCCGGTGAGTATGTGCTGAACGTGGAAGGTACGGGAGAGTTCGAGGTGTTGGTCAACGGCGAGCGCAAGGCTTTTCACCGCATCTGGCGTTCTACGCCCACCCGTACTGTCTTGCAGGCAAAGGCTGGTGAGAAATTCCAGATTGAAGTGCGCTTCCAGACCGTCAAGACCTGGGGTGCCGGCATGAAGATCAACATCGCCCGTGAGTTGCCTATCGACTATGAACAGACCATTGGCCAGTTAAAAGGTATCAGCAAGGTTATCTTTGTGGGTGGTATCGCTCCTAGTTTGGAAGGTGAAGAGATGCCCGTCAATATCGAGGGTTTCAAGGGCGGTGACCGAACTAGCATCGAGCTGCCTAAGGTACAGCGTGAATTCCTGAAGGCGCTGAAAGCCGCAGGCAAACAGGTCATCTTTGTCAACTGCTCGGGTTCGGCTATCGCTTTGACGCCTGAGACAGTCTCATGCGACGTCATTGTCCAGGCGTGGTATCCTGGTCAGGAGGGTGGCACGGCTGTGGCTGATGTGCTCTTCGGTGATGTGAATCCCAGCGGCAAGCTCCCTGTCACCTTCTATAAGAATGACGGTCAACTGCCCGACTACGAGGACTACTCGATGAAGGGACGCACCTACCGCTACTTCAGCGATGCCCTCTATCCTTTCGGCTATGGATTGAGCTATACATCGTTTGAAATTGGTGAGGCCACCAGTTCTGTGGATGGCAATTCTGTTGCCATCACCGTTCCCGTAAAGAATACCGGCAAGCGCGACGGTACGGAGATCGTACAGCTCTATATCCGTAACTTGCAGGATGCCGATGGTCCGCTGAAGACGTTACGCGCTTTCCAGCGTGTGACGCTGAAAGCAGGGGAGGGGAAAGCCGAGACGATACGCCTCAATCGCGAGAGCTTTGAGTTCTGGGATGCTGAGACGAACACGATGCGTGTGAAGCCCGGTTCCTATGAGTTGCTGTATGGCAACAGCTCTGCTGACAAGGATTTGAAACGTATGACCATCCACATCAAATAACGATATGAAACGACAAATATTTTCTGTTCTGACGTTGGTCCTGACACTGCCTAACATGGCACAACAGTACTGTTTGTGGTATGACAAGCCTGCCAGCCAATGGCTGGAAGCTTTGCCTGTTGGGAATTCTCAACTGGGGGCTATGGTCTATGGCGGTACTGATGTCGAGGAACTACAACTCAATGAGGAAACGTTTTGGAGCGGCTCGCCCCATGACAATAATAGTCCGGCAGCCAAAGCGCATCTGCAAGAGGTGCGCGATAGTATCTTTGCTGGTAAGGAAGAGGCTGCCCACAAGATTATCGACCAATATTTCTTCCGTGGCCCTCACGGCATGCGTTTCCTGCCAGTGGGTAGTGTGAAGCTATCGTTAGGTCACAAGGATGTCACGGACTATCGTCGTGAATTGAATATCGGTACGGCATTGAATACCACCAGCTATACCTGTAATGGTGTGAAGTATGAACGTACCGTCTTTGCTTCGCTGGCCGACCATGTGGTCATCGTCCGACTGACAGCCAGCAAGAAGGGCGCGCTGTCGTTTGATGTGACGTTTGACAGTCCGTTGCAGGCCAGTGTTTTTACTGTTTCCAAACACGAGGGCATCAGTGGTGAAGCCAATGAGCTTGCTGCTGTTGTTGATGGTGTGGAGCACGAGGGTATCAAGGCCGGTTTGAAGGCTGAATGTCGCATCATGGTAGAAGCTGATGGCAAGGTGGAACGTGGTGCTGATAAGTTGATGGTAGCTGATGCCACCACCGTTATGCTGTATATCACTGCTGCCACTAACTTCGTTAACTACAAGGATATCACTGGCAACCCGGTGAAGAAGAATAATGAGACACTGGCAGCTGTTAAGGGAAAGCCTTATAAGCAGTTGCTGAAGCGCCATGAGCAGGCTTACAAGGAGCAGTATGATAGGGTGAGCCTAACGTTAGAACCCGCAGGAAAACCTGCGGGAGTAGTGGCGGCAGGAAAACCTGCGGGAGTGGGGGCTGCAGCGTTGCCTACCGACCAGCGGCTGGCGGCCTTTGATGGCAGTGACCTGGGGCTTGTTGCCCTGATGATGCAGTATGGTCGCTATCTGCTCATCTCTTCTTCGCAGCCTGGCGGACAAGCTGCCAACTTGCAAGGGATGTGGAATGATAAGGTCTATCCCGCATGGGACTCGAAATATACCATCAATATCAATGCGGAGATGAACTACTGGCCGTCGTTGGTGGGTAACCTCGTGGAGAACCAAGAACCTTTGCTGTCGATGATTCGTGATTTGAGTGAGACAGGTAGGAAGACGGCTGAGGTGATGTATGGTTGCCGTGGCTGGGTGGCTCACCACAATACCGACCTTTGGCGTGTGGCCGGACCTATTGACGGTACAACATGGGGTATGTTTCCCACTGGGGGCGCATGGCTGACGACACATATCTGGCAACAATATCTCTTTACTGGAGACAAGCAGTTGCTTGAACGATACTATCCTGTGATGAAGGGAGCAGCCGACTTTCTGTTGGACTACCTGCAGCCGCATCCTACCTATGGATGGCTGGTGACGGCACCCACCGTATCACCGGAGCATGGACCTGTGGGTAAGCATACTACAGTGACCGCCGGCTCTACTATGGACAACCAGATTGTTTTCGACGTGCTAAGCCAGACCATCGCTGCCGCAAAAATCCTAGAAAAGGACAGCTCTTACATCTTACATCTTACATCAGCCATCTCCAAGCTTCCTCCCATGCAGATTGGTAAGTATGGTCAGTTGCAGGAGTGGTTATGGGATGGCGATGATCCTAAAGACGAACACCGTCATGTGTCACACCTCTATGGACTCTATCCTTCCAACCAGATATCACCCTTTACCCATCCCGACCTGTATCAGGCTGCTGCCACCACCTTGAAGCAACGCGGTGATCAGGCTACGGGTTGGAGCCTTGGTTGGAAGATTAATTTTTGGGCGCGTATGCTTGATGGTAACCATGCTTTCCAGATTATCAAGAACATGTTGCGCATCCTTCCCGACGACCGACATATCAAGGAATATCCTGATGGACGTACCTATCCCAACTTGTTCGATGCTCATCCGCCTTTCCAGATTGACGGTAACTTCGGAAGCGCAGCGGGCATCTGTGAGATGTTGTTGCAGAGCCACGACGGTGCTGTACATCTGTTGCCAGCCCTGCCAGACGAGTGGAAACAGGGTTGCGTCAAAGGACTGAGGGCGCGTGGCGGTTTTGTGGTTGACGAGGAATGGCGTGAAGGAGAGCTTCGCTCGGCGAGCATCCGTAGTACCATTGGCGGTACGCTGCGTCTGCGCTCGTATGTACCATTGAAGGGAAAGGGACTACGCCCTGCCAAGGGCAACTGCCCTAATGCGCTCTTTGCTCCTGCTTCTATCAAGCAGCCTTTACATTCTCCTGAACTGAAAAAGCTGGAGCAAAAATCATTGCCAACGGTCTATGAATATGATATTGATACTACTCCTGGAAAAACCTATACGTTGAAGATATGATGAGAAAGAGTCTGATAACAATCGCCGCCATGCTGTTGACAACAGTCTGCTGGGCGCAGGATGTGAAGGTGGAGTTCTTCACACCAAGTATCGTACATGTCGTCAAAGAGCAGCCCACGAAGTCGCTTGTGGTGATTGCAAAACCTGAACAGGTGCTTGTCACACATACGGGCAACACATGGAAGAGCAGCGAGCTGACGGTGAAACTGGAACCTGAGACGCAGACCCTGGTCTTTATGACGAATAAGGGTAAGGTGCTCCTGAAGGAAAAGGGCATCAGTATGGTGCGTAAGAACACAGGTGAGTTCGAAGTCAGTCAGAGCTTCTTCCTCGACAAAGACGAGGCCATCTATGGTTTGGGAACCATCCAGAACGGCAAGATGAACCGCAGGGGCGAGAAGAAACGCATGGAGCAGTCGAACCTGGAGGATTTCCAGAACGTGTTGCAGAGCATCAAGGGCTGGGGACTCTATTGGGAGAACTATTCGCCGACGATGTTTGAGGACAATGCCGAGGGGATGTCGTTTACCTCTGAGGCCGGCCAAGGCATAGACTACTACTTCATGTATGGCAGGAGTGCCGATGGCGTCATTGCTCAGATGCGCCACCTGACAGGTGATGTTCCAATGTTCCCGCTGTGGACCTACGGCTACTGGCAGTCGAAGGAGCGCTATAAGACAGCCGCAGAGACAGTGAGCATCGTTGATCAATATCGTGCTTTGCAGGTGCCGCTGGACGGTATCATTCAGGACTGGCAGTATTGGGGTTCTAACTATCTTTGGAATGCCATGGACTTCCTGTCAGAGGACTTTGTCAATGGTCCTCAGATGATCAAGAACGTGCATGCCAAGCACGCTCACTTCATGATTAGTATCTGGGCAAGTTTCGGACCACAGACGCAGCAGTACCGTGAATTGGCAGAGAAGAATCTACTGTTGCCTTTCGAGACGTGGCCACAGAGTGGTCTGTCGCATATCTGGCCACCACGCAAGGACTATCCGTCGGGTGTAAAGGTGTATGATGCTTTCAGTCCTGAGGCCCGTGCTATCTATTGGAAATACCTGAAGACGCTCTACGACTATGGATGTGACGCCTGGTGGATGGACTCTACCGACCCAGACTTCTTCAATCCCAGAGAGAGTGACTACGCTCATCCTGTCTATGGCGGTACATGGCGCTCACAGCGTAATGCTTTCCCACTGGAAACGGTGCGTGGCATCTATCAGGCGCAGAGAAGAACCCCCCTCTTATCCCCCGAGGGGGAAGACTCCTCCCCTCGGGGAGGTCGGAAGGGGGTTGATAAACGCGTCTTCATCATGACGCGCTCGTCATTTGCCGGTCAGCAACACTACGGTTCGAATATGTGGAGTGGTGATGTGAACTCTTCGTGGGACATGCTGCGTAAGCAGGTGCCTGCCGGACTCAGCTACTCACTGACGGGCAATCCCAACTTCAATACAGATATCGGCGGTTTCTTCTGTAATGCCTACAATACCCTTGGTCCCGCCTCGGCACCCCTCAATCCACAGTATCAGGAACTCTATGTCCGTTGGATGCAGTATGGACTATTTTGTCCTGTGTTCCGCAGTCATGGTGCTGATGCTCCTCGTGAGATCTGGCAGTTTGGCAAGAAAGGAGAACCGGTGTATGATGCCATCGAGAAGATGATTCGTCTGCGCTATCGTCTGCTGCCTTATCTATACAGCACCGCTTGGCAGGTGACTAGCAATAACGACAGCTATATGCGTCCATTGTTTGCAGACTTCGCCAGCGACAAGAAGGTGTGGAACATGACTGACGAGTTCATGTTTGGCCGTAGTATCCTTGCTGCACCCATCGTTCATCCGCAATATACGGAAGAAAAAATCATCCGCACGGATGCCATGACAGGGTGGGACCGAAACGATGTAAGAGGTCAGAAGGATGAGGTAAGAAGTGTTGACTGGACGGCAACGAAGACCATCACAAAGTACCTGCCGAAGGGTGCTACGTGGTATGATTTCTGGACCAACAAGGCATACAAGGGCGGACGGAACCTCACCCTTGAGACGATGCTTGACCGGGTGCCGATGTTCGTACGTGCTGGTAGTATCCTGCCGTTGGGCCCTGAGATGCAGTATGTGGGTGAGAAGGCTTGGGACCATTTGGAGCTGCGTGTCTATCCTGGTGCGAATGGCATTTTCTTGCTCTATGAGGACGAAGGCGACAGCTACAACTATGAGAAGGGTGTGTATAGTGTCATCCAGTTTAGCTGGAATGATAAGAGTCGCATGCTGACCATTGGTGACCGCCAAGGTCACTATCCGGGCATGCTGCAGAACCGCCAGTTTACCATCGTATTGCCTGATGGTCAACAGCAGACCGTCCGTTATGACGGCAGCGCACAGACCGTCCGCTTTTAACAATAAGGAACGGATAGTCCGTTCATGATACATCAGCCAAAGAGTTTGTAACACCAGCAATTGCCGGTGTTACTTTCTTTTTGTATCTTTGCAAGCGTAAATAATCGGAACTATTAACTAACTTAATTATCACTAAATGAAACAGACTTTGAAAACTGTTTTGGCCGTCATGATGGCCATGAATTGTCTGAGTTCTTGGGCACAATGGGGTGCACCTGTTGATCCAAATCCCACCGTGAAGTTGAAGGATGCCTACAAGGACTACTTTATGATTGGTGTTGCACTGAATCAGCGTAACGTCACTGATGCTGACCAGATTAATCTGGTGAAGGCCGAATTCTGTAGCGTCACAGCTGAGAACGACATGAAACCCGGTATGCTGCATCCTAAGGAGGGCGTATGGGATTTTGAAAAGGCCGACAAGATTGCTAACTTCTGCCGACAGAATGGTATCAAACTGCGTGGCCACTGCTTGTGCTGGCACTCTCAGTTTGCCGACTGGATGTTCACCGACAAGAAGGGTAGGGAAGTCAAGAAGGAGGTCTTCTATGAGCGTCTGCGTGAGCATATCCATACGGTGATCAACCGCTATAAGGATGTCGTTTACTGCTGGGACGTGGTGAACGAGGCTATTGAGGATAATCCTCGTCCTTCATTCGCTAATGGTAAGTTTACACCGGGTAACCCTTATCGTCAGAGCCGTCACTATAAGCTTTGCGGTGATGAGTTTATTGCCAAGGCTTTCGAGTTTGCCCATGAGGCTGACCCCAATGCGCTGCTGTTCTATAACGACTATAACGAGTGCGACCCTGGCAAGCGTGACCGCATCTACGACATGGTCAAGAAGATGCAGGATGCTGGTGTACCCATTCATGGTATCGGTATGCAGGGGCACTATAATGTCTATGGTCCTTCTGAGGAGGATATCGATGCAGCTATCACCAAGTACTCTCAGCTGGTGAAGCATATTCATGTCACTGAGCTCGACATCCGTATGAATACCGAGATGGGTGGTCAGCTGCGCTTCTCTCGCGGTGAGAACAAGCCTGTTGCTGGTTATATGAATACCCTGCTGACCGACCAGTACAGCCGTATCTTCAAGATTTTCCGTAAGCATAAGGATGTCATCGACTGTGTCACCTTCTGGAACCTTGGTGATCGCGACTCATGGCTGGGTGTCAACAACCATCCACTACCTTTCGATGAGAACTACAAGCCCAAGCAGGCTTACTATGCCATCAAGAACTTCAACACTGCCCTTGATAATGTGCAGCCCAAGGAGGACTTTGTTCCCAATCCTATGAACCAGCCTGGACAGCAGTATCCGATGGTCAACAGTGAGGGCTATGCCCGCTTCCGTGTAGAGGCTCCCGATGCCAAGTCGGTCATTGTCAGTCTCGGTCTGGGCGGCCGTGGCGGTACGGTACTGCGCAAGGACAAGGACGGTGTATGGGTAGGAACCACAGAAGGTCCGATGGATCCTGGTTTCCACTACTATCACCTGACCATCGATGGCGGCGTATTCAACGACCCCGGCACACATAACTACTTTGGCAGCTGCCGTTGGGAGAGTGGTATCGAGATTCCGGCCCCCGACCAGGATTTCTATGCTTATCGCAAAGACATTCCTCATGGAAATATCCAGCAGGTTACTTTCTGGTCTGAGAGCACTGGCAAGATGCAGACCGCCAATGTCTATCTGCCTAATGGCTATGGCAAACTCGTCAAGGGTAAGAATGGCAAGCTCGAACAGCAGCGCTATCCTGTCCTCTATCTGCAGCACGGATGGGGTGAGAATGAGACGAGCTGGCCCGTACAGGGTAAGACCGGCATCATCATGGATAACATGATTGCCGAGGGTAAGATTAAGCCTTTCATCGTTGTCATGGCCTATGGCCTGACCAACGATATCAAGTTCGGTACTATTGGACAGTTTACCGCTAAGGAGTTTGAAACACTTCTCATTGACGAACTGATTCCTCATATTGATGCCAACTACCTCACCAAGGCCGACAAGTGGAACCGTGCTATGGCCGGTCTGTCAATGGGTGGTATAGAAACCAAACTCATCACCCTGCGTCGTCCCGAGGTCTTCGGCTATTGGGGACTGCTTAGTGGTGGTCAGTATGCACCCGAGGAGATTAAGGATCCGAAGGCTGTACGTGTCATCTTCGAGAGCTGTGGCTCTAAGGAGAATCCTGCTGGAATCAATAAGAGCGTAGAATCCCTGAAGGCTGCTGGTTTCAATGCCCACGGCTTTATCTCAGAGGGTACTGCCCATGAGTTCCTGACATGGCGTCGCAGTCTGAAGGAGATGGCTCCACTGCTTTTCAAGTGATTAAGTGAAGAGTGAAGAATGAAGACATTATTATCAACTATTTATCTGTGCTTGGCAGCTTCTGCTGTGCAAGCACAGAACCCTATTATTCGCGACCAGTATACCGCCGATCCTGCTGCGCGTGTATTTAATAATAAGGTGTATCTTTATCCGTCGCATGATATCCTGCCGCCCGAAGGTCAGCGGCAGGACTGGTTCTGTATGGAGGACTATCATGTATTCTCCTCAGAGAACCTGACTGACTGGACAGACCATGGCGTGATTGTTACTCAGAATAAAGTGCCCTGGGTGAAGCCGAATTCCTACTCGATGTGGGCACCCGATTGTGTCGAGAGAAACGGGAAGTATTATTTCTATTTCCCTTCAGCTCCTAAAGATGGTAGGGGTTTTGGTATTGGTGTGGCTATTGCCGATCGTCCTGAAGGCCCGTTTGTATGTGAACCAGAGCCCATCAAGGGCATCAGTGGCATTGATCCCTGTGTTCTGCAGGCCTCTGATGGCAATGCTTATATCTTTTGGGGACCTGGACGTTGTGCCAAGTTGAAACCCAACATGAAAGAACTGGCTGATGATACGCCGAAGGAGAAAGTCAAATGGGGTGACCGAGAGTTTGAGATGATGGGCGTCAATTGCCTCAAAGGACTGCCCAGCCGACAGGCTGAAGGACCGTTTGCCTTTGAGTATAATGGTAACTACTATCTGACTTATCCGTATGTTCGTGAGAAGACTGAGGTCCTCGCTTATGCGATGAGTAAGAACCCAATGGGCCCTTATGAATATAAGGGTTTGATAATGGCTGAGCAGCCTAATGGTTGTTGGACCAACCATCATAGCATTGTCAACTATAAGGGGCAGTGGTATTTGTTCTATCACCATAACTACTTCTCGCCACGTGACGACAAGCGTCGTTCTGCTTGTATCGAGAAGTTGTTCTTCAATGCCGATGGTACCATTCAGGAGGTTAAGCAGACCATGCGTGGCGTCGGCATCAACAAAGCTACCGAGAAGATAGAGATAGACCGTTATAGTACAGCCAGCAGTGATGTGACGACAGCACTGATAGATACCATCAACACATTCCGTGGCTTCCAGGCTACTCTTCCTGCCAAAGGCAGTTGGCTGTGCTATGCCGATGTGGACTTCAACCCTATTATCGACGCCTACCTCGTAGTGAATGCCAAAGCTGGCGGTAATACTGAGTTCTGTATCCGTGAGAAGAACGCCAAGGGTAAGGTGATTGCCCGTGTGCCCATGAATGTGATTACTCAGATGGGGCAGTTCCGTCGTGACCAGTCGGGGCAGTGGCTCACACAGACCGTCAATTTGGAATATGTACCGAAGGGTGTCACCGACTTGTGTGTCACCTGTGAGGGCGATGCAGAGGTTAGCATCAACTGGGTCCAGTTTAAGAATCGCCATAGCTATTTCCGCTCTGTTGCTGCCAATGCTGCAGCTACACAGCCGGATGCGAACGGCTTTATTCGCCGTTGGATGTTGCTGGAGCCCATCGACTATAATGTCCGCTCAAATACCATCCTGACAGACAGCTATATGAATGAGAACCTCACAAAGACTTATTTCAAGGGACAGTTTGATGATAAGAAACTGCCTCGTGACGGTGAGAAGGTGACGGCTACAGGAATTGCATTGGCTGGAGGTCCGAAAGATACGAGAATGCAGATGGGACCTGCTCAAACCAAAGAGGTTAAGCAGACGCTACGCTGGCATGCTGTCGAGAGTGAGAGTTATAATGTCAAGGTGTTCCGCTTTGCCGAGGCATACGGCTGTCAGCCTTACAATTCCCTCTTCTGGGGTGTGACCGTAATCGACTGCTCCGAGGAGATGGACGGTGTACGTCTGGCCATTGGTTCAAACGGTGCATCCATGTGGTGGCTGAATGGCGAGCAGGTGCTGACGCTGGACGGTGACCGCCGTATGGTGGAAGACGATTGTGTATCACAGCGTCTGATACTGAAGAAGGGGCGTAATATCCTGCGCTTTGCACTAGTCAACGGTCCTGGCCTGAGTGATCTCTGTGCACGTTTTGTAGACGAGCAGGGTAAACCAGTAACTAACTACGAGGTAACATTATTCTCGAAATAATGGAATAACGGTATAACGAAATAACGACAATAGTAATGAAACGACTGATTATATTTTTATCATTGATCATCTCTTATTTCTCATGGAGCCCCGTCATGGCGCAAGTGGGAGCCCCCTATATCCACGACCCCTCGACACTTGCTGAGTGTGACGGTAAGTGGTACACCTTCGGAACGGGTGGGGGAGGTATCATCTCTGATGACGGCTGGTCATGGCATAGTGGTGCCGACCGTCCTGGCGGTGGTGCTGCGCCCGACATGTTGAAGATAGGAGACCGCTATCTCTGTATCTATGGTGCTACAGGTGGTGGCCTCTTTGGTGGTCATAATGGCCGTATCCTCACCATGTGGAACAA
>CADCBH010000038.1 GCA_902799655.1 uncultured Bacteroidales bacterium | reverse complement strand
GGTTGATACGGCGCTCCTGACTCTCAAACTGTACTTTTCTAATCATAGTCGTATCCTCCTTTATTCTTTACGTGGGTCAATAGCCTTTACTGCACCCTGATCCTCGGTCGTACGACCATAGGAACCGGTGTTCTTCTTCATAGCCTCATTGGCATCCATACCGTTCTTGATGGCTTCCATCATCTTGCCCAGGTGTACGTACTCGTAACCGCAAACCTCGTTGTTGGCATCGAGATACATCTTGGTGATGTAACCCTCGGTGAGCTCGAGGTAACGGGTACCCTTGGCAACAGTGCCATAGAGTGTACCAGTCTGTGAGCGGAGACCCTTACCGAGGTCTTCCAGACCAGCACCGATAGCCAGACCGCCCTCAGAGAAAGCGCTCTGTGTGCGACCATAGACAATCTGCAGGAACAACTCGCGCATAGCGGTGTTGATAGCATCGCATACGAGGTCGGTGTTCAAAGCCTCGAGAATAGTCTTACCAGGAAGAATCTCGCTGGCCATAGCTGCTGAGTGAGTCATACCAGTGCAACCGATGGTCTCAACCAAAGCCTCCTGAATGACACCATCCTTCACGTTGAGACTCAGCTTGCAGGCTCCCTGCTGAGGAGCGCACCAACCAATACCGTGGGTATAACGCCTGAATCCATTTGCCCTCCTCGGGAATGGGTGCAGGACCATGGTAGGCACCTTTGCAGACGCTACACATGTTTTCTACTTCCTTTGAATAAATCATACTTAAAATATAAAACTAAAGATAAATAAAATCTAATAAGTATTTGTCTATCTCTGCAAAGTTACTAAGGCTTTTTGACAATTCATAATCGATTATTCAATATTCGTCATTATTTAAGAACAATTAACTAAGAATTTGCGGGTTTATTTGTTGTTTTCTCAGATAAGTCGTAACTTTGCCATGTGAATATTGCAAAAAGAACAATGATGAAAGACGAAAGAAGAATGATGCTCAGTGAGCAGGAATTAGACGAACGCGTGGACAAAGCTGTAGATAACTTTATGCAGGGTTATGGTTGTTGCCAGAGTGTGTTGGCCGCCTTTGCCGACCTTTACGGACTGGACCATACGCTGGCGCTGAAGGTGGCTGCTGGTTTTGGTGGCGGCGTGGGTCGGATGAGGATGATGTGCGGTGCTGTATCCGCACTGGTGATATTGGTCGGCTTGGACTGTGGACAGACTGAGGGAAGTGACCGTGAAGGCAAGTCGGCATGCTACAAGGTGGTGCAGGAACTGCTGGAGCAATCGCGCCAGGCCAACGGCAGCATTATCTGCGCAGAGATCTTAGGCCTCAAGGGCCACGAAAAAGCGCTCAATAGCTACGTAGCGTCACCACGTACCGCCGAATACTATAAGACGCGTCCCTGCGCCGCCAAAGTGGAGAGCGCAGCACGCATCTTTGCAGATTATCTGAAACGAAAAGTGAATGCTTAGTAGAGCTCGGCAGGTATGAGCTGCTTGGCATTTTCAAAATCCTCGGGGGTATCCAGTTCGATAGAGAAGAACGCTGTCGTATCGACAATGCGGAAGGTGTGACCCTGAGGAATGAGGCGTTCGAAGGCACGCTCATAGAAGACATCGATGAGCCCCTCGCGCTCAATCATCTGTTCCAACTCCATGAAGAGCGCTATGCTATAGCTGGCCGTCATCTTCTCGAAGCCTACACTCTCGCCAATGGCTTGCTCGATGGAACACGTCTTGCTGAGTTCCATGATACGATTGTCGCTATCGACGATGACCTTGATTTCCTCCTCGCCACACTCATGACGGTTCAGTGCCAGCGCATTGCCATCGGCGGCCAACACAGCACGTATCAGCTGGGGATCGAAGAGGATGTCGCTGTCGGACAGCAGGAAGTCCTTGCCCTCAGTATAGGGGCGCGTCATCCACAGCGAGAAGATGTTGTTGTTGTGCTCGTAGTCGGCATTATGGATAAAGTGGATGTTCAGCGAGGGGTACTGTTTGGTCAGGAACTCGCGAATCATCTCAGCACGATAACCTGTGACCACCACCAGTTCGTTGATGTCGGCAGCCAGCATGGCATCGACAGTACGTTGCAACAGGGTGCGCTCACCTATCTTCAACAAACACTTCGGACATGCGTCAGTCAGTGGGCGCAGTCGCTTTGCCATTCCGGCAGCAAGTATTACTCCAATCATATTTTTAATGCACAATTAATAATGCATAATGCATAATTATTATTCTTTCATTTTCATCAGCGCCATACCGATGGCGATCCAGATGATTTCACGAACACGGCAGATGATGCTGACAAAGATGCCAAGGGCTGCGGAGAGTCCCAGGGCTGCTATACTCAGCACAAAGCCGCCCTCCTGCACACCAATCTGCATAGGCAGGAATCCGATGAGGTTGGCAAACAGGGTCGTAAACGCCACGATAAGCACGGAATGCAGATAGGTCAATACCATGCCGTCCAGTCCGCCACCATTGTCGATGCCAAAGAGCAGGAGCATGAACATGACCTCCAGACTCTGTACCATGCGGGAGCTGTATTCCAGCACCAGACTGGTATAGAAAGCCTTGGTGTCCTGTGAATAGAGGGCAGATATCTGGGCGTCGATATTGCGGAGTGCCTCGGCGTGGTTGCCACGGAAGCGACGACTCCACCCTTTCAAGAAGGGAATCTTACCAATCAGTCCCAGCACATAGACCACCAGTCCGTGACGATAGCCTCGCGAGAAAATATAGAAAGCTAACAGACAGAACAGGATGATAACACCCAATACGGTTCCGATGGCCGTGGTCATAGGCATGTCACCTACCAGCACCAAGGCCAGATAGATGAAGATGCTGATAAACCAGAACCAGAAGTGGGCGAAGAAGTGCATCATAGCATACAGGATGACTGACGAGGTGGCATGCTGCTTGTCGATATCCTTCGACAGTTCCATAATACGATAAGGCTCACCGCCCAGTCCACCTACTGGTGTGGCGTAGTTGAGCGCATAGCCCGTAACGGTCAATCTGAAAATACGCCAAAAGCTGATGGGAGCCGGTCCGCCGATATTACCCTCGATGATGGCCTTCCACGCAAAGGCGTTGAGCCCATAGACGACGATCCAGATACCGAGGATGGGTATCAACCAGTAACCCGCATGGCAAATATGTTCCCACAGCTCGACGAAACTAACGTCAAAGGTGAACAGCATGATCACGCATGCTGCACAACCCAGGAAGAAGAAGAGGTTGTTCAGTCGTTGCTTAGTCCAAACCATCAGCAATCTTTTTGCAGAACGCCTCGTGGCGGTGGTTGACGTAACAGTACAGCAGTCCCATGCCTACTATTTCCCATACAAAATTCATCGCAGGAACGTCGAGCAGACAGAACAGGAACAGCCAGAACGAACGGAAGTTGAACGTCAGCAGTCCGTTCCAGAAGATAACGGGCAACGATGCATCATGGAAAGCCTTACGCACCTGCTCAGGAATCTGGTCGGCAGTACCGAACTTTTCGCGCAGCTTGCGCATCAGGCGCTGGAACTGAGGTGTCGCACCCTCCTGCTTCTTCGTATAGTCGATATACGACTTTTGGAAGTAGCGCTCAACGGCACTGTTCTTCTCGGGTGTCATCTGGTCATATATCTCCTGCTGGCGCTGCGAGTTGTCAAGTTCAGAACCTTTCTCGCCTTTCAGGAAGAAGAGGTGAACCTGAATATAGTAGTCGGCCAAGCGCTGCTGACCTGCCAGACCGGCAATGCCGGAAATCAGGCCAAGGGCATAGACGACGGCAGTGGCTATCAACGTATTCTCAGGGGTATTCTCAATACCCAGCCATCCGAACTCAATGTCATGGTGCAGGTAGAAACGGTACACCAGCGCATGATAGATGGGGATAAACCAAGCGAAGCCTGCCACACCATCGAGGATACGTCCCAGACGGCTTTTCTTGCCTGACATACGGGCCAGCTGGCCATCAGTACAGTCGAAGATGTCGGCTACCATGAGCAAGGCGATGGCAATGATGTTCATCACCAAGCCGCATGTCCCACCATAGTAGAAACTGCCACAGGCGAAGAAGAAAGCACTGGCGGCACCAATAATCATCGACCAGATTGTCACTGTATTGGGGTGAATGTCGAAGCGGTTGAAAGCCAGCGCACAATAATAACAGAAAGGACGGATGACATGGAGGTCAAGCCAGTCTTCCGTCTCTGATGATTTTAGGGTTGCTTTAAATCCTTCAGTCATTTCTTGTATGCTTCGTAACACTTCTTAATCGTATCGCACACAAACTGCGTCTGCTCCTTGCGGCCCAGCGTAATACGAAGGCACTCCTCCAAGCCCTTGTCGCCCATGAACTTGATCTTGTAGTCCTCCAGTTTGAGGGCTTCCATCAGAGATTCCTTGATAGCGATAGGATACTTGATCAGGATGAAGTTAGCTACCGACTTGTACACCTTGAAGCCAGGCAAGTTGCCCAGTTCCTTCTTGTAGAGCTCGCGACCCCACTGCATGTCGTCAGCAACACGGCGGTAGTGCTCGTCGCTGTCAAGAGCAGCCAGTGCCACAGCCTCTGAGAAGCGGTTATAGCCCAGATACTTGTTGACGTAGCTCAGGAATTGGTCGTGACCCTTGCCAATGAATCCGAAACCACAACGCAGGCCAGGCAGTCCATAGAACTTAGACAGCGTGCGCGAGATAATAAGGTTGGAATATTTGTTCACCAAGGGAGCGATATAATCGGTATCAGTGCTGATGAAGCTGGCATAAGCCTCATCGATGAGGACGATGGTATCTGAAGGGATATTCTCCATGATACGACCAGTCTCCTCAGGAGTCAGTCCGTTACCCGTCGGGTTGTTGGGTGATGCCAACAGTAACATGCGGGGATGAACGCGGTTGGTATATTCGATCACCTCGTCGATATCATAGGCGAAGGTGTCCTCCATTTCGTGCAAGGGATACATCTCGAAGGTACCACCACACTCAGAGGCTACACGATTGTAATACCACCATGAGAACTCAGGAATCAGAATCTTGGTGTTGGGCTCCTTGGCACCCTCCTGGCTATTGAGAGACAGGAAGTAGTGGATGGCATTCTTCAGCATATCCTCACCACCATAGGTCAGCAGCACCTGCTCCTCGGGTACGTGATATATCTCACTCAGTTTGACACTGATGACACTCTTCTTTCCCTGATCATAAATACGGGTATAAAAACACAGGTCCTTGGGATCAAAGCCTTTGATGGCATCTACCACCTTCTGGCTTGGTTCAAAATTGAATTCGTTTCTATCAAGGTAGTTCATAAATCTCTTTTTTATATTTTCAGCCTGCAAAGGTACTGCTTTTATGTGAAACAGCCAAAGAATAACTCTAAAATCTTATTAAATAAGGAGAAAGAGCCGCCTTAACTATTTTTTGCAAATATTTCTCTGTATTTTTGATGGTTCATTTGGTAATATTTTGTATCTTTGCACTCGCTAAGAGTTAACCAAAACGGGAAACTTTTGGCAAACTAAATTTAGAAAAGTTGTCCAAAACGGAAAACTTTCCTAACAAAGCAAAGGTCAAAGATGACAGCTTTAACCAAAAAGATTTGAGAGCAATAACTAAAGGAATATAAGGCATAACAATGGAAATTAAGAATTTTACCATTACGAAACGTGACGGATCGAAAGACTCGTTTTCGCTTGACAAAATCATGAACGCAATCGTTAAGGCGTTCGAGAGTGTGGACGTACCTGCTGACTTAGGTACAATATCCAAGATCCTCAGCCACCTGGATATCAAGGACGATATCACTGTTGAGGACATTCAGAACCAAGTAGAGGAGGCGCTGATGCGCGAGGGCTTCTACAAGGTGGCTAAGTCGTTCATGCTCTATCGTCAGCAGCACACGGAAGACCGTGAGACGCTGGCTAAGTTGCAGTTCCTGTCTGACTATATGGAGTCGGCCAATGCTGCTACCAGTTCGAAGTTCGACGCCAATGCGAACGTCGAGCACAAGAACATTGCCACGCTGATTGGCGAGTTGCCCAAGTCAAACTTCATCCGTCTGAACCGCCGTCTGCTGACCGAGCGCATCAAGAAGATGTACGACAAGGAACTGGCCGATCGCTATATCGACCTGCTGACACACCATTTTATATATAAGAACGACGAGACCTCATTGGCTAACTACTGTGCATCTATCACGATGTACCCCTGGCTCATCGGTGGCACGACCGCTATCGGCGGCAACTCTACCGCACCGACCAACCTGAAGTCGTTTGCTGGTGGTTTCATCAACATGGTATTCATGGTCAGCTCTATGCTCGCTGGTGCCTGTGCCACCCCCGAGTTCCTGATGTACATGAACTACTTCATCGGCAACGAGTATGGCAAGGACTACTGGCAGCATCCCGACCAGCAGGCAGACCTGTCACTGAAGAAGCGCACCATCGACAAGGTCATCACTGACTACTTCGAACAGATTGTGTACTCGCTGAACCAACCCACAGGTGCCCGCAACTACCAGGCTGTGTTCTGGAACGTGGCTTACTACGACCGCTACTATTTCGAGAGCATCTTCGGCGAGTTCTACTTCCCCGATGGTTCACAGCCCGACTGGGACGGTCTTTCTTGGCTGCAGAAGCGTTTCATGAAGTGGTTTAACCAGGAGCGCACCAAGACCCTGCTGACCTTCCCCGTAGAGACGATGGCTCTGTTGGTCGATGAGGACGGCAATCCGAAGGATAAGGAATGGGGCGAGTTCACCGCAGAGATGTATTCTGAGGGCCACTCATTCTTCACCTATATGAGCGATAATGCAGACTCACTCAGCTCTTGCTGCCGCCTGCGCAACGAGATTACGGACAATGGTTTCAGCTACACACTGGGTGCTGGTGGTGTTTCGACAGGTTCGAAGTCAGTGCTCACCATCAACCTCAACCGTTGTGTCCAGTATGCCGTCAACCACAAGATGGATTATCTGGAATATCTGGGCAGCGTCATCGACCTTTGCCACAAGGTACAGCTGGCCTACAACGAGAATCTGAAAGAGCTGCAGGAGCACGGCATGCTGCCACTGTTCGACGCCGGCTATATCAATATCGGTCGCCAGTACCTCACCATCGGTATCAACGGTCTCGTAGAGGCTGCCGAGTTCATGGGTCTGAAGATTACGCCTAACGATGACTACAAGAAATTCGTACAGAGCATCCTTGGACTTATCGAGAAGTACAACAAGCAGTACCGCACGAAGGACGTGATGTTCAACTGCGAGATGATTCCTGCCGAGAATGTCGGTGTCAAGCACGCCAAGTGGGACCGCGAGGACGGCTACTTCGTACCCCGTGACTGCTATAACAGCTATTTCTATGTTGTTGAGGACGACTCACTCTCAGTAATCGACAAGTTCAAACTGCATGGTGCTCCCTATATCGAGCATCTCACCGGTGGCTCTGCCCTGCACATGAATCTTGACGAGCACCTTTCAAAGGAGCAATACCTGCATCTGCTGAAGGTGGCTGCCAAAGAGGGCTGTAACTACTTCACATTCAACATCCCCAATACGGTATGTAACGACTGTGGACATATCGACAAGCGCTACCTCAAGGAGTGCCCGCACTGCCACTCGAAGAACGTGGACTACATGACTCGCATCATCGGCTATCTGAAGCGTGTCAGCAACTTCTCGCAGGCTCGTCAGGAAGAAGCTTCACGCCGTTACTATGCACACGCAGAATAAAAAATGCTTAAATACGTAAACACAGGAGTTGTTTTTCAGGAGATACCCGACGAAGTGACATTGGCCATCAACATTTCCAACTGCCCTTGTCACTGTCCGGGCTGTCACAGCCATTACCTTTGGGAGGACATAGGGCTTCCCCTGGATACCGACGCCATCGACGCCTTCATAGAGAAATACGGAACCGACATCACCTGCCTGTCATTCATGGGCGGTGATGGCGATCCCGTAGCCGTCAACCAGTTGGCACAATACATCCACGAAGTACACCCCGAATTCAAGGTGGCATGGTACAGCGGACGCCTACGCATCTCGTCGGCAGTCAACAAGGCCGATTTCGATTACATCAAACTCGGCCCGTACATCAAGCATTTGGGCAGTCTCAAGTCGCCAACGACCAACCAGCGTCTCTATCGTCAGCGCCCGGATGGTCAGTTCGAGGATATCACCTATCGTTTTTGGCGTCAGAAAGACCTTGCTATCTGATAACGGACGAAGTGCCGTTATACCATAAACGAATCTAGGATTTATCGATGATAAATCCTAGATTTGTTATTTGAAAGTCCTAGATTTAAATAAGACTAAATAATCTCACCCAACAGTGTGGCACTAGTGGAGCCCGTGATACGGACACGGACAGTCTCACCAATATGGTGATTGCCCTTATTGACAACAACCGCCTTGTTCTGTTCGGTACGTCCCATCAGTTGCTCGCGGCTACGCTTGGAGAAGCTCTCCAGAAGCACGTCAAACTCCCTACCCTCGTCCTTCTTGTTCTGCTGGGCAGAGATCTCTGTCTGCAGGGCAATAAGCTCATTCAGACGACGTATCTTCTCCTCCTCGGGGACATCGTCTGGGAGATGTTTTGAGGCGTAAGTACCCGGACGCTCAGAATACTTGAACATAAAGGCGGAATCATAGCCTACCTCACGCATCAGCGAGAGCGACAGCTGATGGTCTTCCTCGGTCTCGGAATGGTAACCCACAAAGATGTCGGTAGACAGGCCACAATCGGGGACGATGCGACGAATGGCTGCCACACGGTCAAGATACCACTCACGGGTGTACTTGCGGTTCATCAACTTCAAGATACGGTCAGAACCGCTCTGCACAGGCAGGTGGATATGCTTGCAGACATTGGGTACCTCGGCAATGACACGCAACGTCTCATCGCTCATATCCTTGGGGTGTGACGTCGTGAAGCGCACACGCATCTCAGGAGCTTCCTCAGCAACCCGACGCAGAAGAGCTGGGAAATCCGTCTCATAGGGCTCATTGTTCTCATTGACGCCATGCGCCTTATAGGAATTCACATTCTGTCCCAGCAGCGTCACCTCCTTGAAACCACGGTCGCGCAGGTCGCGCACCTCACGGAGGATGCTCTCGACATCACGCGAGCGCTCACGACCTCGCGTATAGGGCACGATGCAGTAGTGACAAAAGTTGTTACAGCCACGCATGATACTGACGAAGCCGCCAATGCGGGCACCATGCAGACGCTGGGGCACCACGTCGCGATAGGTCTCTGTGGTAGACAGGTCGATATTGATAGCCTTATGGCCCGTCTCAGCCTGAGCAATCAGGTCGGGCAGTGAGAGATAGGCGTCAGGACCTGCAACAAGGTCGCAATGATGATTCTCCAGCAAGTCGTCCTTCACGCGCTCTGCCATACATCCCAACACACCGATAATGAGTGGGCGCTTGCGACGCATCGCATCCAACGCATCCAGACGATGGTAGATTTTCTGTTCGGCATTGTCGCGGACGGAACAGGTGTTCAGGAATACGGCATCGGCCTCGTCAAGCTGCTCGGTAGTCTCGTAGCCAGCCATCTGCATGACAGAGGCCACCACCTCGGAGTCGGCCACATTCATCTGACAGCCGTAAGTCTCAATATAGAGTTTCTTCATAAACGTGTTTAAAGGAAGATGCGCACCCGTTGAAGCAGGTGCGCACCCATCCTAATTTCTTATGTTACATTATTCCATAACTGCCTCCTCGGCAAAGTCAAGGACATTCTTCTTGTTAGCCTGCATGCGCTCGTACTCCTCCTTAGAGCCAACGATAATCTTCTCGAACTCGCGGAGACCAGTACCGGCAGGAATCAAGTGACCAGAGATCACATTCTCCTTCATACCAATCAGGTGGTCTTCCTTACCGCGGATAGCAGCCTCGTTGAGCACCTTGGTAGTCTCCTGGAACGATGCAGCAGATACGAACGACTTGGTCTGCAGAGCTGCACGGGTGATACCCTGCAGAATCTGAGTAGACGTAGCGGGCACAGCATCACGAACCTGTACGAGACGGAGGTCGCGACGCTTCAGGCTTGAGTTCTCGTCGCGCAGTTTGCGGGCGGTCACAATCTGACCCTTCTGCATATTCTCAGAATCGCCAGCATCAGTAACGACCTTCTTACCCCAGATACGATCGTTCTCCTCAGCGAAGTCGAGCTTATCGACAATCTCCTGCTCAAGGAATGAGGTATCACCTGGATCGTTGATCTGTACCTTACGCATCATCTGACGCACGATAATCTCGAAGTGCTTATCGTTGATCTTCACACCCTGCAAGCGGTACACATCCTGTACCTCGTTGACGATGTACTCCTGTACGGCCGTGGGACCCTTGATGGCAAGGATGTCAGCAGGTGTGATGACACCATCAGACAACGGTGTACCAGCGCGTACGGCATCATGCTCCTGTACCAGGATCTGTTTCGAGAGTGATACAAGATATTTGCGCTGCTCGCCAGTCTTAGAGGTAACGACAATCTCGCGGTTACCACGTTTCACCTTACCCATGGTGACCTCACCGTCGATCTCGGATACGATAGCGGGGTTAGATGGGTTACGAGCCTCGAAGAGCTCAGTGACACGGGGCAGACCACCGGTGATATCGCCACCCTTGGCAGCAGCACGAGGAATCTTGACGAGGGTCTCACCAGTCTTAACGGTCTGGCCATCCTCAACAACTACGTGACCACCTACAGGGAAGTTATAGGTACCGATGACGTCGCCATTGGCATCGATGATGTCACAGGTAGGCACCTTAGACTTGTCCTTAGACTCAGTGACAATCTTCTCAGTAAGACCTGTGGTTTCGTCGGTCTCAGCACGGAAGGTGATACCCTCGACAACATCGTGGAACTTCAGCGTACCAGCGTACTCAGTAACGATGACGGCGTTGAACGGATCCCACTGGGCAATCTTATCTCCCTTCTTGACGGTATCACCGTTCTTAAAGTAGAGTGAAGAACCATAGGGAACGTTAACAGTAGACAGCACGATATTGGTGTTGACATCCACGAAGCGGAGTTCACCCAGACGGCTTACTACCATCTCGCACTCTCGACCATCCTCATCGAACGGTACGGTACGAACCTCTTCAAGTTCAATCTTAGAATCATTCTTTGCTACGATGCTAGCATTGGCAGCTGCGTTGGCAGCGACACCACCAGCGTGGAAGGTACGCAGAGTCAGCTGAGTACCCGGCTCACCAATAGCCTGAGCGGCAATCACACCAACAGCCTCACCCTTCTGAACCATCTTACGGGTTGCGAGGTTACGACCATAACACTTCATGCAGACGCCGTGCTTAGACTCACAGGTGAGCACCGAACGAATCTCGACGCTCTCGATAGGAGAGTCTTCGATGATCTGAGCAATCGGCTCGGTAATCTCCTCACCGGCTGCAACGATAAGCTCACCAGTAGAAGGATGGATGATATCATGAACAGAGACACGACCGAGGATGCGCTCATAGAGGGTAGAAATCACCTCATCACCGTTCTTCAGAGCGGTGCAGACGAGTCCGCGAAGCGTACCGCAGTCTTCCTCATTGATAATCACGTCGTGCGATACGTCAACCAGACGACGAGTCAGGTAACCGGCATCGGCCGTCTTCATGGCGGTATCGGCAAGACCCTTACGGGCACCGTGGGTAGAGATAAAGTACTCAAGCACCGACATACCTTCCTTGAAGTTCGACAGAATGGGGTTCTCAATAATCTGAGCGCCCTCAGCACCAGCTTTCTGGGGCTTGGCCATCAGACCACGCATACCAGAGAGCTGACGGATCTGGTCCTTACTACCACGAGCACCAGAGTCGAGCATCATGAATACGGCATTGAAGCCCTGGTCTGCCTCGGTCATCTCCTTCATCAACACGTTACCAAGATCGTTGTTGATATGTGTCCAGGTATCGATAACCTGATTGTAACGCTCGTTGTCGGTGATGAAACCCATATTGTAGTTCTCGGTAATCTGCTGTACCTCAGCATTACCCTTGGCAACAAGGTCTTTCTTAGCCTCAGGAATGATGATATCATCGAGGTTGAACGACAGACCTGCCTCATAAGCCATGCGGTAACCAAGGTTCTTGATACCGTCGAGGAACTCACAAGCCTCAGCAAAACCTACGTTCTTGATAACGTCGGCAATGATATCACGAAGGCTCTTCTTAGACACAATCTTATTGACGTATCCAACCTCCTTAGGAATGATGCCATTCACAATGACACGACCAACAGAAGTTTCTACCATGTGCTTGACGGGCTTGCCATCAACGATATCGTCAACCATCACCTTCACCAGGGCATGCAGGTCGCACTTGCCCTCGTTGTGGGCGATGATAGCCTCCTCAGGACCGTAGAAAGTCAGTCCCTCACCCTTGGCACCTGGACGAATCTTAGAGATATAGTACAGACCAAGCACCATATCCTGTGAAGGAACGGTGATAGGAGCACCATTGGCAGGGTTCAGAATGTTATGGCTCTGAAGCATCAGAATCTGTGCCTCAAGGATGGCCTCATTGGAAAGGGGAAGGTGGACAGCCATCTGGTCACCGTCAAAGTCGGCGTTGAATGCCGTACATGCCAGTGGGTGCAACTGAATGGCCTTACCCTCGATGAGCTTGGGCTGGAAAGCCTGAATACCCAAACGGTGCAGTGTTGGTGCACGGTTGAGGAGCACGGGATGACCCTTCATCACATTCTCCAGAATATCCCAGATGACGGGCTCACGACGGTCGACAATCTTCTTAGCCGACTTCACAGTCTTCACGATACCACGCTCGATGAGCTTGCGGATAATGAATGGCTTATAGAGCTCGGCGGCCATCAGCTTAGGCAGACCGCACTCACCCATCTTCAATTCAGGACCTACGACGATAACCGAACGGGCTGAATAGTCAACGCGCTTACCGAGCAAGTTCTGACGGAAGCGGCCCTGCTTACCCTTCAGAGAGTCAGACAGAGACTTCAGAGGACGGTTAGAATCACTCTTCACAGCTGAAGACTTGCGGCTGTTGTCGAACAAAGAGTCGACAGCCTCCTGCAACATACGCTTCTCATTGCGGAGAATCACCTCGGGAGCATGAATCTCCATCAGACGCTTCAGACGGTTGTTACGAATGATGACACGACGATAGAGGTCGTTCAGGTCGGAAGTAGCGAAACGGCCACCATCCAGAGGAACGAGAGGACGGAGCTCAGGAGGAGTAACGGGGATAATCTTCATAATCATCCACTCGGGACGGTTGATGCCCTTCTCCACTGATGCCCGGAAAGCCTCAACTACCTGCAGGCGCTTCAGAGCCTCGTTCTTGCGCTGCATAGACGAGTCGCTATTAGCACGGTCACGCAGCTCATAACTCAGTGAGTCGAGATCAAGACGTACCAAAAGGTCATAGATAGCCTCTGCACCCATCTTACAGATAAACTTATTGGGATCGCTATCGTCGAGGTACTCGTTCTCAGGAGAAATCTGGTTGTCAACAATATCGTTGTACTCCTCTTCAGAGAGCAGGTCATACATCTGTGAACCTACAACAGGATTGCCTTCAGCATCTTTCTTGCCAGCCATTACACCAGGCTGGATGACGACATAGCGCTCATAATAGATGATAGCATCGAGCTTTTTGGTAGGCAGACCGAGCAAATAACCGATCTTGTTGGGCAGAGAACGGAAATACCAGATGTGAGCTACAGGCACCACAAGTTCGATATGACCGGTACGCTCACGACGAACTTTCTTCTCGGTAACCTCAACACCACAACGGTCGCAGACGATACCCTTATAGCGGATGCGCTTGTACTTGCCGCAGGCACACTCGTAATCCTTGGTAGGACCGAAGATACGCTCGCAGAACAAACCATCACGCTCAGGCTTGTATGTACGATAGTTGATGGTCTCAGGCTTTGTCACCTCACCATATGAGTTCTCAAGGATCTCCTCAGGAGAAGCCAGTCCGATGGTTATCTTGGTAAAGTTACTCTTTACTTTTGTATCTTTCTTGAAAGCCATATTTAATCTTAACTTCTTTACTTCTTAACTACTTAACTTCATACCTCACTTAGTCCATCTTGATGCTGAGACCCAGACCCTTCAACTCATGCAGCAACACATTGAGTGACTCAGGAATACCAGGAGTAGGCATAGGCTCACCCTTAACAATGGCCTCATAAGCCTTGGCACGTCCTACAACATCATCTGACTTGATGGTCAGAATCTCCTGAAGCACATGGCTGGCACCAAAGGCCTCCAGTGCCCAGACCTCCATCTCACCAAAACGCTGGCCACCAAACTGTGCCTTACCGCCAAGAGGCTGCTGCGTGATGAGTGAGTACGGACCAATAGAACGGGCGTGCATCTTGTCCTCAACCATGTGACCGAGTTTGAGGAAGTAGGTGATACCTACGGTAGCAGGCTGGTCGAACTTCTCACCCGTCTCACCATCATACAGGTGAGTAGAGCAGAGACGAGGCAGACCGGCTTTATCAGTCCACTCAGCAAGGTCTTCAAGCTTGGCACCATCAAAGATAGGTGTAGCAAACTTCACACCCAGTTTCTTACCTGCGGCACCGAGGATGGCCTCGAAAATCTGACCGAGGTTCATACGAGAAGGCACACCCAGCGGGTTGAGTACCAAGTCGACGGGACGACCATCCTCGAGGAACGGCATATCTTCCTGGCGGACAACCTTAGAAACGATACCCTTGTTACCGTGACGACCGGCCAGTTTATCACCAACACCGATCTTACGCTTCTTGGCAACATAGACCTTAGCCATCTGCAGGATGCCTGAAGGCAGCTCGTCACCAATAGTGATGGCAAACTTCTTACGCTTCATCTCAGCATCAAGCAGCTTGAACTTCTTCATGTAGTTGATAATCAACTTACCGATGAGTTCATTCTTGTGTTCATCAGTAGTCCAGTTGCTAATCTGGATATCACCATACTCGAGGTTCTTCAGGTTGGTCATCGTGAACTTGCTACCCTTAGAGATAATCTCTGCGCCAGTGTAGTCCTTTACACCCTGAGAGGTCTTTCCCTTAGTCAGAGTCATCAACTTCTCAACCAGAATATCCTTCAAGTCGTCGATCTTTGCCTCATGTTCCTCATCAATCTTAGCCAGCGTGATCTTATCCTGCTGCTTGGTCTGACGAGTCTTAACGGCACGGGTAAAGAGTTTCTTATCGATAATGACACCTGTCAGTGACGGGTTGGCCTTCAGTGAAGAATCTTTCACATCACCAGCCTTGTCACCGAAGATAGCACGAAGCAGCTTCTCTTCAGGTGAGGGATCACTCTCACCCTTTGGTGAAATCTTACCAATCAGAATGTCGCCTGGCTCGACACGGGCACCAACGCGAATGATACCATTCTCGTCAAGGTCCTTGGTAGCCTCTTCGCTGACATTGGGGATATCAGCAGTGAACTCCTCAGCACCACGCTTGGTCTCACGAACATCGAGAGAGTACTCATCAACGTGAACAGAGGTAAGTACGTCCTCACGAACGATGCGCTCGTTGAGCACGATGGCATCCTCATAGTTGTAACCCTTCCAAGGCATGTAAGCCACCAGCAAGTTACGACCCAGAGCCAACTCACCATCCTCGGTAGCATATCCCTCTGTCAGAATATCGCCCTTCTTCACACGCTGACCCTTGTCACAAATAGGACGCAAGTCGATGGTCATGTTCTGGTTGGTACGACGGAACTTAGGAATACGATACTCCTTGAGAGCGGGTTCGAAGCTGACAAACTCCTCATCCTCAGTACGGTCATAAAGAATACGGATAGTGGTAGCGTCAACATAGTCAACGACACCCTCTCCCTCAGCGGTAATCATCGTACGAGAATCCTCACAAACCTGCTTCTCAATACCAGTACCTACAATAGGAGCCTCATTGTGAAGCAGAGGTACAGCCTGGCGCATCATGTTAGAACCCATCAGCGCACGGTGAGCATCGTCATGCTCCAAGAAAGGAATCAGTGAAGCAGCGATAGAAGCGATCTGCTGTGGAGAGACGTCCATCAAGTCAACCTGCGTAGGAGGCACAACGGGGAAGTCGGCATCCTGACGGCACTTAACGACAGGACGGATGAAGGTACCGTCATCATTCAACGGGGCATTACCCTGACCGATAACGTGATCTTCTTCCTCTTCGGCAGTCAGATAAACGATATCGTCGTTATTAAGGTTGGCAATACCATTCTCCACCTTACGATAAGGTGTAGAGATAAAGCCAAGCTCATTAATCTTAGCATAGACACACAGAGAAGAAATCAGACCGATGTTAGGACCTTCAGGGCTCTCAATCGGGCAGAGGCGTCCATAGTGTGTATAGTGTACGTCACGAACCTCGAAACCAGCACGCTCACGCGACAGACCGCCAGGACCCAGGGCAGAGAGACGACGCTTGTGAGTGACCTCAGCCAGCGGGTTAGTCTGGTCCATAAACTGTGACAGCGGGTTAGTGCCGAAGAACGAGTTGATGACGCTCGAAATAGTCTTGGCATTGATCAGGTCGGTAGGAGTAAACACCTCATTATCGCGAACGTTCATGCGCTCACGGATGGTGCGGCTCATACGGGCCAGACCTATTGAAAACTGATTAGACAGCTGCTCACCAACGGTACGTACACGACGGTTCGACAGGTGGTCGATATCGTCGACAGTAGCCTTAGAGTTGATCAGCTGAATCAGATACTTGATAATCTCAATAATATCTTCCTTAGTCAGCACACGAACATCCATGTCTGTGTCAAGACCAAGTTTCTTGTTGATACGATAACGACCAACATCGCCTAAATCATAACGCTTATCCGAGAAGAACAGGTTCTGAATAACCTCACGGGCACTGGCATCATCAGCAGGGTCAGCATTACGTAACTGACGGTAGATGTAGAGCACAGCCTCCTTCTCAGAGTTTGATGGGTCCTTCTGCAAGGTGTTAAAGATAATAGAGAAATCCTGAGCCACCGACTCATCTTTGTGAACCAGAATGGTCTGGGCACCGCTCTCTAAGATATCAAGCATGTTTTCATCGGTAATTTCAGTCTCACGCTCCATGATGACCTCATTACGCTCGATAGAAACGACTTCACCTGTATCCTCATCAACAAAGTCCTCATTCCAGCTCTTCAGTACACGAGCTGCCAGCTTACAGCCAATAACCTCTTTCAGCGCCTTCTTATTAACCTTAACTTCCTCAGCAAGATCGAAGATCTGAAGAATATCCTTATCGTTCTCGAAACCGATGGCTCTCAACAAGGTTGTAACAGGCAACTTCTTCTTACGGTCGATGTAAGCGTACATGACATTGTTGATGTCGGTAGCAAACTCAATCCATGAGCCCTTAAAAGGAATGATACGGGCAGAATAGAGCAAGGTACCGTTAGCATGCACATTCTGGCCAAAGAATACGCCAGGAGAACGGTGCAACTGTGACACCACAACACGCTCGGCACCATTGATAACGAAGGTACCATTTGATGTCATGTAAGGAATAGGACCGAGGAACACGTCCTGAATAACTGTGCCGAAATCCTCATGATCAGGGTCGGTGCAATAGAGTTTCAACTTAGCCTTCAAGGGCACGCTATAAGTCAGGCCACGCTCCAGACACTCATCAATGGTGTAACGGGGCGGGTCAATATAGTAATCCAAGAACTCAAGAACGAAATTATTGCGTGTATCGGTAATAGGGAAGTTCTCTGCGAACACCTTATATAAACCGTCATTCTTGCGTTCCTCAGGCGGAGTGTCTAACTGGAGAAAGAGACTTTAATTGCACATCGAGAAAATCCGGAAACGGCATCGGATTCTTGACGCTGCCAAAGTTTACTCTGTTATCTATTACTTTTGAAGCCATATATTAATAATGTGGGTTATTGTTTCCTAGTGGAACTAGTTGCACTAGTCATACTAGTTAAACTAGTTTTGACTAGAAAAGACAAGAAAATGGTCGGGAACCCTCGACTGGAGAGCTCCCAACCATAATGATTATTGTTGTACCGAATTACTTCAGCTCAACGACGGCACCAGCCTCTTCGATAGCCTTCTTCAGGTTCTCAGCCTCGTCCTTAGACAGACCCTCCTTCAGAGTAGAAGGAGCACCATCTACGAGATCCTTAGCTTCCTTCAGACCCAGACCGCAAGCCTCCTTAACAGCCTTTACAACCTGCAGCTTAGCAGCACCGGCCTCCTTCAGAACAACGTCGAAAGAAGTCTTCTCCTCAGCAGCGGCAGCTTCGCCACCA
>CADCBH010000037.1 GCA_902799655.1 uncultured Bacteroidales bacterium | reverse complement strand
CCGCGTCGCCACGGACACCCTTGCTCTTGGCTAACGATTCCCACTATCAGGGCTCGTTCGGGACTTGCACCCTATAGCGTACGCCCATGCTGGGCGTACCAAAAGGAGCCTGCATCTTCACAGATACAGGCCCCCACACATGTAAAGTTCTAAAAATTACCTTCAGGGGTAATATTTTTACTGAGCCGTAGCTTTTTTAAGACCATCGGCAAAACCTGCATAGGTATGCTTACGGTAGTAGTTCTGATCCCAGAGACCAGTAGGCTCACCGGGACGCCAGCCACTCTTTGGATCTTGGTCGGTAACGCCCCAAGCGCAAACACCCCACTGTTGTTCCTTCGGGATAATCTCCAGATACTTCGATACGACGAACTTATAGAGCTCAGCCATCTTCTTGTGACCTTCCTCAGTCATCTTATCTGTCATAACAGCTTTACCTGCTGCATCGATGTAGCCCATATCAAGCTCGCTGACGCGGATGAACTTGTCTGTTGCAGCCATCTTCTGGAAAGAAGCGACAATACCGTCCATCATCTTCTGGTTTTCTACATCGTCCTCAAAGCAGTTAATGTGCATCTGAGTACCGATACCATCAATCTTGGTAACACCATCAGACTCCCACTTCTCGATCCACTTAATCAAGCTCTCGAGCTTAGGACGATAGACATACTTGCCATTAACAACATATCCCTCTAAGGCATAGTCATTGATGAACAGTTTTATGTCTTCGGGACCATACAGGCGAGCCAGTTTAATGACAGTACGAACATACTCTTCATCACCCAGATAGTCCTGCCAATAGAACTTGGTAGCATCAGGATTTTCTGCATTTGCATGCTGCAGAGGCAGGAGACCGGAAGCGTCAGCTGTGCCCCAACCATCAATAGGCTCATTGACAGCATCCCAGGCCTTCACCTTGCCATCGCAAGCTTCCATCATGCCCTTAATCCAGCCTTCCATAGCCCATGTCAGCGTATCTTTCTTCTCTTCATCGGTCAAAGGAATACCATTGGCTTCTACCTCATAATAAATCTCAATATTGTCGAAATAGATTTCACCATCCTGTTTTCCCAAATTGAAACAAAGACGCTTACAATTGTCACCTGTAATAGAGGTTGAAAGAGTATATTCTTTCCATTCTGTAGTCAAATGGAAATTAGGATAATCGCCTCGTCCAGAATAGTTAGAAGGATTCTGATAAGCGGCATTAACATCACCTTCTTTACTTGCCTTAGCCCAGAAATGCAGGAAATAAGTCTGACCTTCTTCCAAAGCATTGGCGAAATCAATAGCTGACTGACATTCCCATGAATTTACTGAAGAAGGATTGATTACCCTCCAGCATTTACCTCCTTGATAACCACCATCGACTATACCTTGAGTTGATCCATTACCCCAACCACCAATTCTTACATCATCGTCAAAGGTATACTCTACGACTTGCTTCGGAATTTTAACCGTTGGAGCAGATGCAGTATAGATACTCATATCATCAATACAAATAGTTCCCTTAAAGTTACCATAGTTAAAAAGGAAGCGCTTGATGTTCTCACCTTGGACTGTAGCTTCAACAGTAAACTCTGTCCACTCTGTTGTCAACTCACATGGAGCGAAGTTTCCACCACCAGCATAATTTTGAGGATTCTGAAAATTAGCTGTAAGTGTATAGGGAGCAGAACTCTTTGCCCAGAAATGAAGGGTATAATTCGTTCCTGGCTCAAGAGCTGACGGAAAATCAACTGCGCCCTGTGCTTCCCACGAATTGGTAGCCTTGACGGTTTCGATTTCCATATATTTCGAACCATCATAAGAACCACTCTTTACAGAACGTTTATGATCGTTACCCCAACCACCAATTGGAGTTCCATCTTCAAAATCGCTCTTAAAAATGTAGTCTTTGCCATCACCCTTACCTTCTGGAATACGATCGGCAATCAAAGTGTTCAGCCAATCTGGCTGCTGTTGCTCATGCCAACAAAGGGTATGACCATAAACAGACAGGCCTGCATCTGTGGCATTCTTTACGAAATTTTCAACCGTAGTGAAGTCATAGATGCCCTTCTTGTTGACAACTGAAGCCAACTTGAAAGTGTTACCTGTAACAACCTCCTCGAAGTTGTTCACAGCTAACGAGTACACCAGTTCGTGCTTATTGAAATCAGCACCGTCGATAGCGCCACCCAGTCGGAAGACTGGGTAGTCGCTGTGGTTGACATAGCTCTTCAGGCTACCATAGCTGTTCAGATAGTCATACTGGACACTATGCTCAGGAGCTGCTGTCTGAAACTGCTCAAACTTATCGTCGGCACATGAGCCCAGCGTCAAGGCGGCAGCTGCCATTATGAATAACTTATAATGTTTCATATGATTATATTAATATTAGGTTCACTTAGTTTTTATAGTATGGAGTAAACTCTTCCTTAACAATACCACGAGTCTGGACAATCAACTTATCCTGAGTATCGACAATTGCGCCGCTAGCGAAGGTAAGCTTATAGTCCAGATAGAGACCATCGCGATCCTTACCTCCCCATGCCTGCTTTTCGCTCTTCTCCTTATAAGAACCCGCAAAGCTATTGACAGTAACACCAGTTGTTCGGCTAACAACTGAAGTCACCTCATCGTTATCGTTGAAGGTTACCTCCAAGTCGCAAGTGTACTTGCCACCATCGACTGATACAGGATACAGAATCTTATGCAAACCAAGTGTCTTAATATCGCTCTTGACCTCTTGGTCCTTTGGCTCAGCCTTCTTCTCACGGGTGATTGTCTTGCTGTTACCACCATCCGTAATAACATCGACTCCATAGCGCAGATACTTAGCATCATACTTGCAGATGTACTTCACGCAATACAACGTATAGTCCTCAGGAGCCACTTTCCACAGCGTCTCGTTGGTACGCTGAGCAGGCAGAGCGACATCAGGCCAGGTTTCGCCGGCAAGAATACGAGCTGCCCCCGACTGACTAGCGATGTAAACAGGAATAACATAGTTTGCCTCAAGAGCCTTTTCGTCCTTAAAGAAGTCATCAGTGAACTGAACATCAATAGCGCCACGGAAGCCATTAAATGTCATACTATTGGAAGACAGCGTGTAGTATTTGGTTGGCATGGGCAGGACTGGCTTTGTATATGCCTGGTCGAAGAAGAGGTTTTTGCACAACGACTCATCAACAACGATATTAAGCGTAATGTCCAGGGGGTCACGACTGCCTCCCATTGTGGCCTGAATCTGACATTTATGAGCATTGTCGAGTGATGTGTCGTAAGTATCCTCGCCCATCACCAACGTACGAATAGGGGTCTGGTTAGCGAAGAATACCGACGCTCCTTTCTCGTAGGAAGGGAAATCGTTATCGCCATTCTTACAGCCTGTCATCAGTGCCGTTGCTATCAGAACGCCGAAAGTATATAATGTTATTTTTTTCATAATCGCATTGAATTTTAGAATTTTACATTGTCAGTTTACCATCCCTGATTCTGCTTCAAAGCATCGTACTTGCGAATCTCGGTGAAGGGGATAGGTCCATAGTACATATAGTCTTTGTAATTGCGCACCTCTACGTTGGGTAATACTGTATAAGTCAAGTCGCCATTAGCATCCTTGTCAATCTCCATACCACTGGCTGTCTCGTTGAGTTTTGCGAGGTCAACCTTCCAGCGACGGAGGTCGAAGAAACGATGGTTCTCGAAGCAGAGTTCCAAACGTCGCTCGTTGCGAATCAACTCACGCATCTTAGCACCTGTATTATCGTTTGCGCACTCCTCCAGATAGGGATCGTCTGTTCCACCTACACCAGCACGCTGACGAATAGCCTTGATAATGCTATAGGCAGAGTAAGCGTGAGTGCCTGTGCCTGTTGGTCCCCAAGCCTCGTTAGCCATCTCTGCATAGTCGAGGAACAACTCAGTATAGCGGATACGTGGTGTATAGTGATACTTACCGGTCACGCTACTTGGGTTCAGGTTAACATCGCTACGAAGCCACTTGCGCATATAGTAGCCTGTACGGGTTGACCAACCGTTATCCTTATTGATAACATCGCGAGTGGTACCATAAAGGCCTGTCACAACAGTGGTATTACCCATTTTACCTTCGTTATAAAGGATATTATCTGCCAAACGTGGGTCACGGTTTGCATAGGGGTTGCTTGCATCGTATCCACTTTTATTATGCTTAATAGGGTAACCATTAGCCATTGGGAAGGCATCTACCAAATTCTGAGTGGGGTTAACACGTCCCTTACCATACATAGATGGTGGGAAATTGTCGTCCTCGAGTCCATGCTCGCTTTCACCGCCACGACCAGCACGCCATAGAATCTCAGCAGGATTCTGGCCGGCCTTGAGATTGTCGATGGTAGTGTGATCAGAAAACCATTTATTACCACCAGCAGGAACGACAGCATTGATACGATCCAAAGCGATAGCTACTAAATCGGCAGCCTGAGCTGGTGTTACGCCTGACTCTTCAGCGTATGCAGGACTAGCTGCGAGCACTGCTACTTGAGCCTTGATGCCCTCGACGATTCGACCATTAATCTTTCCTCTCATGTGGTCACCAAAGGCACGGTTATAGTCACCCATGGTAGCACCTATAGCGGCATACTTGGCAGGGACGTCAGATTCGTTCTTGATGCTGCCATCTTCGTATTGCAGCAAACTGAGCGCGAGATCCAAATCAGCATTGATTTGATCAATACAAGCCTTGAAAGTGTCGCGAGGACGATTGAACTCGTCGCTACTCATCGTGGCATCTTGTGGTGTCAGAATGATGGGAACACCCATGAGCTTGCCGTCATCGGTATATCCAGCATGAGCACGCAGGAGGTAGAAATAGTTCAAGGCGCGCAGAGCGTAAGACTCACCCTTGAAGTGGTCATTGTACAGTGTATTGAGCACGTCAGACTCAGCCCATTTTACCTTGTCGCAGTTAGCCAGCATGATGTTACAATAGTTGATTGCATTGTAACGGTCGCGCCACTGGTCAATTGGATTCATCTCAGCAGCCCACGAACCTGTAGCCATGCGGAGATAATTGCTTGTCAAATTGTTGGTGACGGCATCATCTGTTGCCAAGTCACTCTGAGGGCCTGTCTGATAAGGCAGCAAAATATAGGCATTTGCCAAGATTCCCTGTGCAAACGAAGGCTCCTTATACATCGACTCAAGCTGGCGCTGGTTCTCGGTAGCCGGTTCGAACAAATCATCGCAGCTGGTGAGAACAGTCGATGCTACTAATATTGAAATATAGAATATCTTTTTCATTGTCATGACAAATTTAGAATGATACCTTTACACCTAAGTTATAGAATCGCGACTGAGGTGCGCTGCCGACATTCAACTCTAGCAATTCACGCTCCTTGGCGATGGTCAGCAGATTGCTGCCGCTAACGTATGCAGACAATCCCTTGATGATAGTGCCGTGGAACCACTGTTGTGGGAAATCGTAGGTCAGCTGAACCTTAGCCAGACGGAATGCATCGGTTGAGTAGAGCCAGAAATCAGAGGTAGTATTATTGTTATCACCGCTCTGAGTGGTCAGACGGGGATATGCGGCATTAGGATTGGCAAGACCAATAAAGTTGCCATTTTCATCGTATGCATATTGAACACGATCACGAACTACTGCAGAATACTTATTCTCACCAGCAATCCAATAGTAAGGATCAGTACTACCATTACGCTGACCCTTGATAGCCTTAGCACCAAAGCCACCTGTACCAAGAACGAACAATGTGAAGTTCTTGTACTTAGCAGTCAGGTTAATACCCAAGGTGAACGGATTACCGTACCATCCGCCTTTTGCCAGATTAACTTGGTCTTTTTCGTCAACGAGACCATCGCCGTTCTGATCCTTATATTTCAGATCACCAGGACGGATATTGCCACTCAACTTTGACTGATTGGGTACGCCATCAGCAAAGCCTTGAATGTTGCCATCAGCATCCCAATTGAAGTCTTCCTTATTGAAGTAGCCCAGACACTCGTAACCCCAGATGGCATCCAAAGGTTTACCCTCACGGTGCTGATACTCATCAATATAGTTCAAATCATCGCGCTTGGTAGCCTTGGTTGTATAATAGGTACCATTTACACCAGCCATGAAGTCAACCTCACCAAACTTCTTTTTGAAGTTAATAGAGAAGTCGAAACCAGTACGAGTCTCGTCGTTGTAGTTCACATAAGGCAAGAAAGTTGCTTCTGGATAGTAAGTCATGAAATAGCTGGGGAAAGAACCGTCTGCACGGATGATACCACCCTCCTTCTTGCTGTGGAAGAACGATGCATCAAGTGTCAGCATGCGGTCGAACATAGCTGTCTTCAGATTCACAGAGAATTCCTTACGCTTAATGAAGGTCAGATCCTCATTCCAACCACGCTTTACATTGACCGATTGCATAGACTGTCCATCAAACCAGCCCCACCATGCGCCATCCTGAGTATAGTAGCCAGAATACATGTAATAGTTGTCGATACCAAGGTCAGTATTCAGCACGCTATAACTAGCACTCAGCATCAGGTCGTTAAAGACAGCCTGATTCTGCATGAATTTCTCCTTCATAAGGTTCCATCCCAATGAGAACGAGGGTGAGAAAGCTTCACGGTGTCCCTTTGCCAATTTCGATGAGTGAACGACAGCTGCTGAGAAGTCAGCAAACCAGCGATGATCGTAGTTGTAAGACAACTGCAAACCAAGGTTAGCATTGCTCTGCTTATGGTACTGACCAGAATTAGTCAGCTGGAAGCCATTGACAACGAACTTGGCATCTACGTTATGAACGCCTGCAAAAGTATTGATGTAATCAAGGTGGGCATTGAAGTTCATCACCTGATTAGAGGTAGAACCACTAACGTTCTGTACACCAGAGTGCTTGTCCTCATTGAACTTTGTCAAGGCAACTATCTTGTCCTCGCCACTATAGTTACTCCACGTAGGTGCCCAAGTAGCATACTCATCGTTGAAAGAAGTACTATAAGAGGTTGCATAGTCAACTGAGAACTGAGTATGCAGTGACAATCCTTTGAGCAGTGAGCCAAGATCAAAGTTGATACCGGCATCAAACTGGAACTGTCGGCTGGTGTACTTACTACGGCCTGCTGCATAATACTGTGCGAAGACATTGTTACGGTCAGCCTGTGTAGCAGCCAAGAACGAGCCGTCATAGATACCCGTTGTGGCAAGCATCTCTTTAGCAGCTAGAGCATTATCATCAAGATAGCTTACAGGAATTAACGGAGAGATACGGTTTGGACGCAGTGTAGTTGCAGTTTGCCAATAGTTGTCGCCTACAGGACTCTTGGAATCGTAAAACGATATATTGGTATTGACGTATGCTGAAATCATGTCGTTCAGACGAAGATCTACATTGCCACGTACATTGAAACGCTGGGTATAGTTATTCTTAGCTTCTCCAAATTTCAGATAGTCACCAGTGCGATAGAAACCTATGTTGGTATAGAACTTGGCAAAGTGGCCACCACCACTGATCTCAGCAATAGCCTCACTGCGATTACGAGTCTTCTTGATATACTCATCTGAATAGAAGTCTACATTGGGGTAGCGATAAGGATTCTTACCACTGCCATAATTATAGATTTCTTCGGCTGTATACAGAGCCGATAGTCCATCGTTTCGACGAGCTTCGTTGTACAAGGTCATATACTCTGCTGAGCTCAAATACTCAGGAAAACTCTTGGCAACATCCCAACCAGTGTTGAGGCGGACGTCAATATGAAGAGCAGACTCCTGGCCACGCTTAGTGGTTACCAACACAACTCCATTGGCTGCACGGCTACCATAGAGCACAACTGCCTGAGCGCCTTTAAGGAAAGAGATTTGCTCAATCTCGTCAGGTTTTACATTATTAATATCGCGTGGTGTACCATCGACCAGCACCAAATAATCAGTGTAACCCCAAAGAGAAGCTCCATTGAAACCACCAATGTAGCCCTGCATATTGTCTACAGCATAGGTGTTATAGTTTTTCTCCATGAGCTGCTTCATGTTCACGGTCGACACACCACCAAGTGTCTCATTTGCAGCCTTGGTACCGAAAGCGACAGCAACCCGCTCTGAAGCGGCAGAGTCTGTTTGCTCCTGAGCAGACACCTGCAGCGTAACTGCTGCAAAGGCGGCAAGTATGATATAATTATGGTAATATTTCATAATATACGATTCGTTTAATCAATTAATTCCAACCCTCATTCTGTGTAAACTCAGGATACAGATATACATCGGCATCGGGCAAAGGGAACCAGTAGTGTTTTGGTGAGAACGAACGCTTACGGATAAGCTTCATTGACCAATTGGTAACCTCAGCATCCTTTGGATCTTTCTTTGAGAAATCATAGTCAGGATCCTTACGGAAGAACTCCTGAGAATACTTCTCAGTGTAAGGAGCCTCAGTTAACAGAAGCCAACGCTGCAAATCGTTGAAGCGGAAGCCTTCGAAAGCCAACTCACAAGCACGTTCACGACGAACCTCATCCATAAACTTGTGGTTGTCAAGACCGGCTGCCATGTGGCCTGCGCCAACACGGTCGCGCAATACATTGATAGCTTCCTCAGCAGACTTTGCATAACCATTGGCAGCAGTGTACTGAGTATAAGTATTACCCATTGCTGCACAAGCTTCAGCATACATCAGATAAATATCAGCCAGACGCATGTAAGGCAGATAAACATGCAGTGCGCCAGACCAGTTATACATACCATCGAACTTATTTGCCTGATGAGGAACTAATTTCTGGGTATAGTAACCTGTGCGGCTTGCATTAGCCTCATCACGAGTCTGACCATTAGTATAAAGTCCGCAGAACTTCTGGTTCTTCAATGGGTCATCGTCCTTAATAGTCGTATTGACGTACTTGAATCCATCAAAAATGATATCATGATAGAAACGTGGGTCGCGATTCTTAAATGGATGAGCAGGGTCAAACTTACCACCATGAGAAGCATCATTAGGAACGAGCTCTCCGTTTTCAATGATGTAGGCTGGTGTTCCGTCAGCCATACCATAAGCATAGTTCACATAGTTAGCTGTTGGCTGGTGAATAACGTTATCGTGCTCTACAAGAGAGCCGATTTTGGTACCCCAAGTCTTGGTGAAATTCCAGTTAGAACCATTGTAGTCGGGCGACGGGCCACGCATGATAGCCTCACAGGTGCCTGGCTGCTTCCAACCCTGACCAGTCGTATAGAAAATGTCGGAGAAACAGGTAGTGGAACTGCCGGTCTTTTCATGATTATAAATATCCTTATAGTCGAACTCTGCCAACTGAATTGTAGTAGAACCACCCTCTACGAGTTTCAGCAACTCTGCGAATGCATCAGCAGCCTTTTTTGCCAAATCTGTATTATAATCATAGGTCTTGCCATTTAATGCACCACCAGTCTGTGCACCATTCTTCATCAGAGGAGATGCTGCCCACAACTGTACCTTACCCAGATAGCCAAGAGCCGTAATCTTATTAATACGAAGGTCGTTCTTTCCAGGTGTCTGCTGACCAACTATCGTTGTCTCCCAATCTACGGGCAGGAGGTCTGCAGCTTTGCGAAAATCGGCAGCTGCAAGCTCTGCACACTCCATAAAAGTCTTACGCGGCATGGTAAGGTCGCCATTGCCGGTCAAAGGCTCTGTAACGTACGGGAGACCGCCAAACCATTGCATCAATTCTTCGTACCACCATGCGCGGAAGAAATACAACTGACCAGCAATAAGGTCTTTCTCTTCCTTAGTGGCCGCCTTCATGTTGTCAAGATTGGCAAGGCCAGTATTACACTTACGGATACAATACCATGCATGTGGCCACAAAGAGTGATCAAACTTATTATCGCTCGTAGGATTACTGCCCGAACGCATCAGCCATTCCTGACCATTAGTGTACCAGTTACGGAAGTTACCCAAGTCAACATCACGAGTAAAGTGGCTATCGCCGACACCCGTATTCATAATTTCATCCTCACCCCAGTTGAAAGTGGTACACCAATAGCACTTCTCTTTATCGGGTATACAATTGTAAATTTCTTCCACGAAACCCTCAAAGTTGTGGAAATTCTTGAATGCTGTCTCTGGATTTACCGTGGAATCAGGCTCCTTGTCGAGATAGTCGGTGCAAGAAGTCATGCCGAAGCCGAGAGCAGCAGCAATAATGCCATATATTAAATTATTCTTTTTCATTTCTTGATGTCGTTTAGAAACCTAACTTGATACCGAAATTAATACGACGTACAGTAGGATATGCTCCACCGCCACCTGAGTAGCCACCGAGGTTGCTCTCGCGGTCGTCCGGCATACGGGTCCAGAGCCACAAGTTATTACCACTGACATAGAGTCGAAGACTCTCAAGACCAACCTTCTTCATCCATGGCTGACCAGTGAAAGTGTATGCGACCTCAGCATTTTTCAAACGGATATAGCTACCGTCGTAATAGTAACGCGTGCCATTGACATATGGAGCCTGAGGCAGATTCCAACGAGAGGGTGGCATATCTGCATTGGGGTTCTCCTTTGTCCACCAGCTACCCTGATCGTAAACGACATCGATGTTATTACCGAAATTAGTCATGGTAACCTCACGGGTAACATTAGTTACACCATAGAATTGAACGAAGCAGCTGAATCCTTTCCACTCCCATCCCAGCGTAGCATTGTAGGTATTCTGAGGCATAGATGAATATCCATAAGGAGCACTATCGTTGGTGTCGACAACGCCGTCACCATTGAAGTCGATGATATAGTAATCACCAGGCAGACGCTGGTTGTCGCTGGCATCGAAACGAGGAGCGCCGTAAATATCATCAAAAGTATTCAGAAAACCAGCATCAAGGTATGAATGAACTTGGCCAATAGCATAACCGGCCTGTTTGCGATAAGAAGGCAATAAAGGCTGGTCGTCGCGGACGACAATTTCGTTGACAGCATGTGTCATATTCATGTCAGCCCAGAAGCGCATCTTATTGTTCAACACCTTGTTGAAACGAAGAGTAAGTTCATAACCATGGGTCTTCACTTCACCTTTATTAATAGTAGGAGGAGTGGCGCCGAAATATGATGGTGTAGCACGTTCACTACCATTAATCAGAATATCAACACGCTTATCGTTGAAGAAATCGAGGCTACCTGTAAACAGACCGCCAAGAATACCAAAGTCGATACCATAGTTCCATTTCTTTACTTTCTCCCAATGTACATCAATGTTACCAAGAGAGGCCTCACGATACCACTCGTATGACGATTCTTCACTATTGTACATCTTCGACTTGCCACCGAAAGCCCACTGTGTTGCATAGAGCCAACGGCCTCCGACATTGTCGTCACCAATCTCACCGTAAGAAGCACGGAACTTCAGCATATCGACATACTTCTTGATGGGTTTAAAGAATTTCTCCTCACTGGCCAACCAACCGATAGCACCTGAATTAAAGAAGGCAAAGCGGTTGTCCTTTGAGAATTTCTCTGAGCCATTGTAAGCGCCATTGTACTCAAAGAAATAACGACCATCATAATTATAGGTAGTACGGAAAGCCCAGTCTTCACGGTAATGAGGAATCTCAGAGCCATATGCATACTCCTGACGAGAGAACAGACCCATAGCGCTAATATCGTGCTTACCAAACTTACGGGCCCAGTTAAGCTGAAGTTGATAAGTCAGGTTACGAGTGGTCTGCCAGTTGTTGACAGTACCGGCCTGAGTCGTCCACTTAACAGGCTGCTGGAAGTCAAACTGGTTATTTGACTCGTACGACTGCTTATAGGTCACAGCGCCTGTCAAAGGATCAATCCACTTACGCTGAGCATCATTGTAGAGGTCATTGACACCACGACCTGCCTCGACGAAGTTATTGTCCCAAGAAATCATACCATGGAAGTTCAGACCCTTAGTAACAAAGCTCAAATCTTGGTCGAGCACGAAGTCAGTATTGATACGTGTCTGAGCGTCGGTCTGATAACCTGCCAATGCGATATTCTCAGCAGAGTTAGAGATGTTGGTACCTGAAGGATAGAATCCCCATGAACCATCAGAGTACTGAGGCATAAACACGTCGGGGGCAATATTATATGCACCTGCCCAACGCTGCTGCTCTTGCCAAAGGTCACCAGAGTTTGCCAACGGGTGCTTGCGCTGTCCGTTAGAACCGGCAAGATTCACCTTCAGAACGGTTGTCTTCGTAATCTGGAAGTCCAAATTTGAACGAACGTTGATACGGTTATAACCGAATCCGCCTTCATAGCCTCGTCCGCTATTCATAATTTTAAAGAGGTCACCCTCCTTTACGAAGTCGATGCTGGCGAAGTACTTCACGAACTTGGTGCCACCACTCACATTGACATTCGCATTGTATGACATACAATAGTCCTTGAACAACTCTTTCTGCCAGTCGATGTTCGGATAGCGCTCGCGCTGCTCTAAAGTTGTCTGATTGCGGAAATTGTCGATAAACTCCTGTGAACGGATATCACCCCAAGAGCCCGGGCTCAATGGCAGTTGATGCTCAATGGCCTGATTACGATACATTAACGCATCATAAGAATCATACTTGCCAGGAAGTTTTGAAGGAATCTTCATAATAACATTGGCACCAGCCTGAATCTTAGCACGTCCCTCCTGACCACGCTTGGTGGTAATCAGGATAACACCGTTAGCACCCTTCACACCGTACACAGCCGTTGCCGAAGCATCTTTCAGTACAGAAATACTCTGAACGGAAGCGATGTCTACTGAACTCATCGGACGCTCAATACCGTCAACCAGAATAAGTGGAGCACTGTTGTTCCACGAACTGGCACTACGAATAACAATGTCGGGCTCTTCCTCACCAGGTTGGCCGTTACCCTGAACAGCGACAACACCAGGAAGGTTACCTGCTAAGGCAGCACCAACATCCGAAATACCTGCGGCACGCTCCAACACTGCGCCTGTGGTCTGGGTAATAGAACCCACGACCGACGCTTTCTTCTGCTGACCGTAGCCGACCACTACAACTTCTTCCAACTGGGTGTCGTCTGAGAGCGATACTTTAAACGTGCGCTGCTTGCCGACCTTGATTTCCTTAGTGGTCATACCCACATATGAAATCACCAGAACCGAAGACTCCGATGGAACTTTCAGGACGAAATTACCATCAAAGTCAGTAACTGTACCCAGGGAAGATTGTCCCTTTACTACTACCGAGGCACCAATCAATGGTTCTTCGCTAGCATCCGTGACTGTTCCCGTGATCTGAATGTTGTTTTGGGCAGACAACGTAGTGCTGAATGCCATCAACATGAGAATCGCTGAAACAGCCTTTCTGATCAATTGCTTTAGATTCTTCATTTTGTCAGATTTGATTCATATTGTGTAATTGAAAAAAGTTAGTTCAAACCGAGGTTAGAATATATTTACGCCTGCAAAGATATATTAATTATATTAAACCGCGTTAGCATTTTGTAACATGGACTTTGCTTTTTGTAACAAGTCTTAAAATTTACTATTTCTACGTTGTTTTTTGTTACTTTAACGATGTTTTTGCCGGGTTAAGAGGGTGTTCTGCGGCAACCATCCTATACACCTTAATATACAAGCAGGATAAAATATGAATGCAGCATTAGCCGGATGACCACCAGTCACGTCCATCACCGGGAAAGCAGAAGGACGAGAGGCCAACCGACAACATTTTAAACTTTACATTAGGCATAGTAATCACATTATAATGTTTGGGGCTGCAAAATTACTGTCTTTTATTTTAATAGACGTGAAAAAGTGTTGCGTCAACTTTATTATTTGTAACATTTATTTGGCCGTTTAAACAAAAAGTGCTATCTTTGCATGGTTTTTGTAACTTAAAACAAACTATGATACGTAAAGTTCTAACCGCACTACTGTGCCTTGTGAACAGCCTTTGTGCTAATGCCCAGACTGGAAAACTATTTGATGCCGACAAGCAGATGTCGAGCAGTTTTACCACACAAATATTCCTGGATCATGATGGTTTCATTTGGGTAGCCACACGCAATGGCCTAAACCGTTATGACGGCTATCAATTCCGTATCTATAAGAAAGAGATGCGCCAAGATATCGGCATGGCGAGCAACTACGTCAACTGCATGACGCAAGACCGTAACGGCCTATTTTATATAGGTATGTATGGTGCTTTGCAGACCTACGACGGACAGCGCTTCCGCAATGTCATCACTTACGACCTGAACGGCGTCGCCAGTCCTAATTATATCACCTGTCTGTTGGAACGTCAGAATGGTGAAGTGCTGGTGGGTACTTCAGGACACGGACTGCTACGCATGAAAGGTCGTCACGAGGCCCGCCAAATCGGTGAAGCCCTCGCTAACCTGAATACCGTGCACCGTATGACGGAGGATCACCTGAGACGCCTGTGGATTGTCAGCGACACCCAGGGACTTTGGCTATGGAACGGCAAGACGGTAAAACGCTATTTCCAAGAAGAAGAATTCAAAAACGACATATTGGATGTCTGTGAGGACCGAGAGGGAGCTATCTATGTAGCTACTGCCAGCCATGGCATGTTCCGCTTAGATGAAAACACACCCCCCGTACATATTGAAGCGACAGGCAATAAGCATATCTCGACACTCTACCTCAGCCAGAAAGGCGATATCTTCTTGGGCTACGATGGTATGGGTGTAGCCATCTATAATCCGAAGACCGGCGAATTGGTTGACAACCCCTTCTATAGCCGTGAGGTGGATCTCAGTTCAGCCAAGGTCTATTCTATCTGTGAAGACTCGAACGGCAATATCTGGCTGGGACTATTGCAAAAAGGCACCTTTATGCAGCCAGGACACACCACAGGTTTCCGCTATATGGGTGCTAAGCTCGGCTCCCGTAATACAATCGGTACAGCATGCGTGACCAGCGTCTTATGCGATTCCAGGAAATTGCGATGGGTTGGCACCGATCGCGACGGACTCTATCTGAAAGCCGAAGACGGGAAATTGATCCGGCACTTCAAAGAGGGTTTCCCCGCCACTATCTTGGCTATATGCGAAGACCGCCAAGGTCGTATATGGATAGGCACTTATAAGGAAGGGTGTGGTTGGATAGATCCGAAGACATGGACTTATCACCCACAAAAATTCCCTAAAGGCACCAGCGACAGTTTCTTTGACTTGGAATGCGACCATCAGGGAGACATCTGGATAGCCTCCATGGGCTCGGGACTTTTACGCCTTAACCCTGAAACTGGTGCGCTGAAAGCCTATACCCAAAAAGAAAAGGCCCCGGAAAACCGAACCGTGAACAGCATCACCAACAACTATCTGCCCCAACTGTCTATTTCGCCAGATGGCAAGCGCGTTTATGCGGCGACGACAATGGGTGTCTGCGCCATGGACATCCAAAGCGAGAACTGGCTGAGCGTATTCGGACAGAACTGTTTAAACTATGGTACAGCCGTACGCATCGCACGCGAATTTGGTGACCAGCTGTATATCGGCACCAATGACGGTCTGCTCTGCTACAACAAGAAAACCAAGAAAATCAAGCGAATGGCCATCGAAACCGGACTGGCTGACAATGGTATCGCCTCAATAGAGCAAGACAAGAATGGCAATATCTGGATATCTACCGATCATGGCCTATGCTGTCTGAACCCCAAAACCGGAAAGACCAACAACTACTTTGTAGATAATGGTCTGCAGTCAAACGAGTTCAGTGACGGAGCGTCTTGCGTATCAGATGACGGCTGCCTGGTCTTTGGCGGATTGGCCGGTGTCACATGGTTCTATCCCTCAGAAATCAATGAGCGCGAATGGAAGGCAGAGGTTAAACTGACAGCCTTTACCGTCAATGGAGAACCTGTCCGTCGTGGTACCATGTCGGGACTGTGGCAGGTCACCGATACAGCCGTCATCGCCTCAGACCGCTTTGTACTGAGCAGCAACGACAACACCTTTGCCATCCAGCTGTCAACGCTGACCTACGACAATCCAGAGCACATCGTGTACCGCTACCGCATCAACAACGAAGAGTGGGTACGCATGCAGCCTGGTGTCAACGAGATCACCTTCAGCCACATGTCGCCAGGCAGTTACAACTTCTGCGTAGTTGCCGAACAAAACGGTGTCCCCACACCAGAGCGCTGCTTTAAAGTCATCATCCATGCGCCATGGTATATGACACCATTGGCATACCTTATTTATATATGTATCGTGCTTGCCCTCTTCTGGGCATACCGCCAGCGCAGAAAGCGCAAGGAGCAAGACAATCTGCGACTGCAAGAGCATATCCATGCCGAGGAGATGGCAGATGCCAAGCTACGCTTCTTCATGAATATCAGTCATGAAATCCGCACGCCAATGACATTGATTGTCACCCCCCTACTCTCACTCATCAAACAAGATGATGACCCGCACAGAAGGGGCATCTATGAAACCATCCGTCGCAATGCAGAGCGTATTCTGGGCCTGGTCAACCAGATGATGGACCTGAGAAAGATTGACAAGGGACAGATGCAGATGCACATGAGAGAGACCAATCTGGTCACTTTCATTAGTGATATCTACACGATGTTTGCCCAGCAAGCCAAGAGCAAGAGTATCGACTTCAGCTTTGACCATGAAGACGACCGTGTGATGGCATGGATTGACCGCGGCAACTTCGACAAGATTATTGTGAACATCCTGTCGAATGCCTTTAAGTTCACCGCACCAGGCGGAAAGATACGTATTCATCTGATGCACAGCGAGCATGATGCCACCATCTCTATCTATAATAACGGAGAGAAGATACCCGAAGACAAACTTGGCAGGATATTCGAGCGCTTCTATCAGTCACCCTCATCGGTCAATGACCGCCATTTCGGTACAGGTATCGGTCTTGATCTGACACGATCCTTGGTAGAGCTGCACCATGGTACCATTGAGGCTCGTAACATCTCTGACGAACCTGGCTGTGAGTTTACGGTGGTTATTCCTCTTGGTAATGAGCACTTGAAAGAGGAAGAGATGCTGACGGACGCACCGGAAAATGAGACAACCGAGGACATCACGACTGAAGAAATTATGGAAGAGCCTGAAAACAAGGAGGTTGAGCTACCCAAGACCGGCAAGCGGCAAACCATTGTCGTGGTGGAAGACGACCAGGAGATACGCGGTTATCTCACCAACGCTCTGGAAGACGACTATACCATTATTGGCTGTGCCAATGGCAAGGAAGGTCTGGCTGCCGTTTTAAAGAATATGCCGGCTCTTGTCATCTCTGATGTGATGATGCCCGAGATGGACGGAAATACCCTCTGCTCGAAGATCAAGTCGAACAGTACCACCAACCATATTCCAGTCATCCTGCTGACAGCCAAGAGCCGTGAGGAAGACCAGTTGGAAGGTTTGGAGACTGGTGCTGATGCCTATATCGTGAAACCGTTCAATATGGACATCCTGCGCCGTACCATCGGTAACCTCATCCATATGTACCATACGCTACAGCTCAAATACGGCCGCAACGACCAATTGGAGGAGCTGGTAGAGGATGTCAAGATGAAATCACCCGACGAAAAGCTGCTGGAGCGCGTCATGAGTGTCATCAACCATAATCTGGGCAATGCCGACCTGAGCGTTGACCGCATAGCCGACGAGGTGGGTATTAGCCGTGTCCACCTGCATCGCAAGATGAAAGAGCTGACCGGTCAGACACCCCATGACTTCATCCGCAATATCCGCATGAAAAAAGCGGCCAACCTGTTAGCGTCGGCCGATATGAATGTATCAGAAGTGATGTATGCTTGCGGATTCTCTAATGCAGCGTCATTCTCTACCGTCTTCAAGAAGATGTATGGTATGTCGCCACGCGAATATATGAACGAACACCACGAGAAAGACTACTAATTGGCTGTCGTTTACTTCTTAGATCTTTCCTTTTCAGCCTGCTTACGGAAGCTCTGGAGTTTCTCACCATAGCAAAGGTCTCCACAATCGCCGAAACCAGGAACGATATACTTGTGTTCGTTCATTCCCTGGTCGATAGCAGCACACCAGATCGTGCTGTCTTCTGGTAAGGCCTGCTTGACAACCTCGATACCCTCAGGGGCGGCAATCACACAGCAGACGTGGATTTTCTTAGGTTTGCCGGCCTGCATCAAACTCTCAATAGCAGCAGCCAGACTACCACCCGTTGCCAACATCGGGTCAACAATGACAAGTGTCTTATTCTTAGCACTTTGAGCTGCAATATACTCCGTATGGATACCCACCTCGGTATGTTCGCGATTGATATACATTCGGAAGGCAGAAACGAAGCCATTGTCCACATTGTCGAACATGCTCAAGAAGCCCTCGTGGAACGGCAACCCTGCACGCAAAACAGTCGCTAACACAATATCCTCCTGCTTGGTCAGGGGAATGTCAAGAGTACCAAGCGGTGTGGTGACAGTCTTGGGCTTATACGACAACGTTTTAGACAATTCGTAGGCCATCAGCTGACCAATGCGCTTGATGTTGTTACGGAACAGCAGGCGGTTCTGCTGGTACTTCTTGTCACGTAACTCTGCCATAAAGTGGTTCATCACGCTATTCTGCTCGGAAAAATTGATTACTTTCATAGTTTCGGGATTTTACGTGCTGCAAAGATAAACAATTTCTTTGGGAATTTTGCTAAGTCAGCGTTACAAATGCATCCAACGCATACGATTTTCATATTCTTTAACTCAAAAAACAAAGTAACAAGTGTAAAATAATCAAAAATACTAATTCCTAATTCCTAATTATTTCGTAACTTTGCAGCCGATTAAAAGAATAGGTAGGAGTAAACTCACAACTTAAAATAAAGAATTGTATTATGGCAAAGTTAGATTTGACACAGTATGGCATCACCGGTTCTAAGGTGATTGCACACAATCCGTCGTATGAATTCCTCTTTGAGGAAGAGACCAAGGCTGGCCTGACTGGTTTTGACAAGGGCCAGAACACTGAACTGAATGCTGTCAACGTGATGACAGGTATCTACACTGGTCGTTCTCCTAAGGACAAGTACATCGTGAAGGATGCACAGAGCCAGGACAAGGTTTGGTGGACCACCGAGGAGTACAAGAACGATAACCACCCCATGTCTGAGGAAGTATGGGCTAAGGTGAAGGAGATTGCCATCAAGGAACTCTGCAACAAGGATTTGTATGTTGTTGACGCTTTCTGCGGTGCCAACGAGGCTACCCGTCTGCGCGTTCGTTTCATCGTTGAAGTTGCTTGGCAGGCTCACTTCGTCAAGAACATGTTCATCCAGCCCACCGCTGAGGAACTGGAGAGCTTCGAGCCTAACTTTGTAATTTATAACGCTTCTAAGGCAAAGGTTGAGAACTACAAGGAGCTGGGTCTGAACTCAGAGACTTGCGTAGCCTTCAATACTACTTCTCGTGAGCAGTGCATCATCAACACCTGGTACGGTGGTGAGATGAAGAAGGGTATGTTCTCAATGATGAACTACTATCTGCCTCTGCAGGGT
>CADCBH010000036.1 GCA_902799655.1 uncultured Bacteroidales bacterium | reverse complement strand
GCTCTACCAATTTAATTGCTGCTAGTTTTTCTTCTAAACTAAAATCTTTTTTCATTTTGAACCTTTAAGTTGTGTCCAACTTTCTGGGTTCACTTCAGTACCAGGCACATGACACATAATACCCCCAAAACAGCAGGAAATACGGGAAATTGACTGATACTTCATGAATTGTTAGTCGAATTGCGAAAAGTGTTAGTCGATATACCATTCCTTTTCCGTATCTTTGCGGAAAATAATTGCTAATTAATAACCCAAATACAATGAAAAAGATACTACTACCCCTTCTTGGCCTGGTGATGGTCACATCACTATGGGCAGACAACATCAGTGAGGAGCAGGCGAAACAGATAGCCGCTGAGTTCTTTGGGCAGTCATCATCAGCACGTCGTGCTATTAAGACTGACAAGATGCGAGTGGCCTACACCACCCGACAAAAAAGTGGCGATGCAGCACTTTATGTGGTGAATCTTGGCGACGAGAACGGCTTTGTCCTCGTTTCGGCCTATGCTAATGCTGACCATCCTGTACTGGGTTGGAGCGATAATGGCAGTTTCGATTATGAAAGTGCGCCTATCCAGCTCAAGGACATGCTGGAGGCGTATAGCCATTCTAACCCACAACGTAAGAGCGCTGCAGAGGTCTCTGCTCAGGGCCTTGTGGAAATGGCAGATGGTAGTTTTGCAAAATTAGTCACTGAAGGTGACTACCAGACAATCGTTAAGATGCCTACACTGCCCAAGAAGCGTGCCGCTATGCGTAGAGTTGAGTCACAGCCTAACGTCATCGTTGAACCGCTATTGAAGATTACCTGGAATCAATATTCCAAATATGTTGACCCATATTATTTTTATGTTGGGTGTGTTCCGACGGCTATGGCACAAGTGATGGGTTACTGGAAATATCCTGCCCGGGGGCGTGGATACCATACGAACTTTTTCGTCGATGCACCAGAAGGCATTGACGTGATGGAACTACATCAACAATGGGCTGCTGGCAACCACGAGCCATTAACGAACTACTATCTTCAATATACACGAAATAATTACGTAAACTTCGGAGAGTCGGTCTATCACTGGGAGGCCATGGGCAACGCTGAGCCAGAAACCGAGGAGGAGATTGACAACGTAGCCAAACTGATGTACGACTGCCATGTGAGTTGTGATCCTATAAAATTGCCTGACGGAAGAGGTACGGGAGCCTATATTTTTACAGCCATAAGAAGTATGGTGAAATACTTCGGCTACAGTCCAGATTATCAGTTTATCAACTGCGGTGGAAACGAAGACAGGATGCGGGCAGAGCTTGATGCGGGGCGTCCCTTCCTAATGGATGGTTATCCTGGTGCAGGCGCCACAAATACGGATGGTCATGCCTTTGTCTGCGACGGCTATGCTGAAGACGGCTATTTCCACTTCAACTTTGGATGGAGCGGAAGTGGTAACGGCTTTTATCAACTGGCTAACGTGGTCCCGCGTGGTCAAGACTTCAGTGCTGGTCAGCAAGCTGCCATCGGCATTCGTCCGTCGTTGGCCACCGCTGAGGAAGGAAATGCTTTCATCAATGTGACGCCAGAAGGTACGGGCGTTGTTTGCATGGGCTATGGCGATGTCGTGGTGCCAGCAACAGTAGAGAAGGACGGTAAAACCTACGCTGTCACGAAGGTGGATGAATATGCTTTTAGCGGTAGTCAGGGTGGTATCTACTCGTTTTTCGATGATGAAGATGACGAATATGTCACAAGTGTCACATTGCCTGAGACGATGGTGGAAATTAGTAGCAATGTTTTTTGCGGTAAAGAAGTGACACTCCCCAGCAGCATCATTAAGTGTAATGGTAACATATATAACACCAGTCTGGAACGGATAAACGTACCGAGCATTGAGGCTTGGTTGAAGATAGACTTCGATCCGGATGAGGACGGAGAATATCGGACGCCATTGCGCACTGGTACGACAAAGCTCTATGTCGCTGGACAGGAGTTGACAGATTTGGTGATCCCATCAAGCATCAAGGAAGTATGGCCAGGTACCTTTTGGGGCTATAATAAGCTCAATTCCGTGACCATGGAGGAAGGCGTAGAGAAAATTGGCGACTATGCTTTCGCAAATAATCCCCTGAAGGAAATCAAAATGGCCACAACCCTTAAGGAGATAGGCAAAAAAGCCTTTTACAATCACGAGGCATCGACCATTACAATCCCTGCAAACTTGATGCGGATAGGTAAGGATGCCCTATTTGGCGAAAAGGTAGAAGAGTATATCGTCGATGAAGAGAATACCAAGTATAGCTCCTATCAGGGCATTCTCTACGACAGGGCACGTCGCACACTCATCCACTGTCCCAACCTGTTACCCGGATTCACCGAATCCACCAAGCGCATGTCTGTCGGAGTGCCGTCCACCGTCACCACCATACGCGAACATGCTTTTGGCAACAACCTGGTACGACTGACGCTGCCCGCATCGGTCAGCAGTCTGTCGGACAGAGCCTTCGAGAATACAGCCAAACTGAAAGACCTCTACCTCTACCGCTCACAGCCATTGACCATCACGGAAAACATGTTCCATCGCAACGCTACATCCATGTGGAACAAGGTCAACGTCCACGTGCCAGTGGGTGCCAGCGAAGCCTACAAGGCAGCCCCCATATGGCAGGACATGAACATCGTTGAGGACGAGAATGTCACCGATGGTGGTACGCCTCCAGTGCACTACGACTATGCCACTGACAACAATGCCATCTGGATTATGGCTTGGATGCCCGACGAAACAGGCAACTATACCACCAGAGAATTCTATATCCTTTTCGACACGCAACCCGTGATTACCCATCAGGACAAGTCGCTACTCATCACGGCGGATAATAGCCGTTACGTCTTCGAGGAAGAGGTCATCTCTGATAATTACTTTGCCATGCGTTTCACCCACTATGATGTACCTACGGGTATTGAAGACACGAAGGCAGATCAGCACAATGTTGTGATTAGGACTGAAGGCGACCAGCTCTGTATCAGCGGACTGGAAGCCCAAACCAGGGTGACTCTCTATGGTTTCGACGGCAGGCTTTTGACCACTGCCTCGGCATCATCTCATGGCGACGTCAGCATCCCCATTCCAGCCAGTGACCTCATCGTAGTGAAGGCAGGCAACCATTCTTTCAAGATTCACACCAAAAAGTAAAAAAGCGTATGAAGAAGTTATTATTCCTCATGGCCCTACTGATAAGCTATAGTACGGTCCAGGCACAATACATGTTAAAGGTGCAAAAGAAAGACGGCACCCACGATCTCTTCTGGGTTGACTACACAGAGGCTGTGAGATGGGAGAAAGACTATATAGACGCCTATAATAAGGTGCTCTTTTTGTCCATATATGGTCGACAAGTGGGCTATAAGAACACAAGGGCTCAGATGTATCCCATCGACCAGATAGAGCAGATGACTGTTGTTGGCACGGAGCCCAAGACTCCATTAGAGGAACAGAGTACCTTCGAGGTGGACGAAAACACAACATCGGTCAACATGGTGAACTACAGCATCGAGTTCGGTCCCAGTGCGGTAGAAGACCAGAAGACGCTGACCGTCAGTCGCATCGACAATCCTCCAACCCCCGAGGGCTTAGAAGGCAGTGTGAACTTCATGGAGGCCTATGACTTTGACATGGAGGGTGTCCACGACCTCAATGGTGTGGTAGAAATCCGTATTCCCGTCACCAGGGATTGCTTTGCAGCATATCTCAACGAGGAGACCGGCGAGTGGGAGCCCGTGTTCAGCTATTTCGACAAGGAGAGCAACGAGATGGTCATCATCTCCGACCACCTCTCCTCCTATGCAGTCTTCGACGTTACCAACGAGCAGACCCGTAATGCCAAGTTGGTTTACAAAGGTTTTGACCCGGATATTGATGTCAATATCAACGAATTATCACATATCTTGATCAAAATTGCTGATGCCGCCGATGCCACCTACGCGACCCTCGATGCCTTTGCCAACGACGCCTTTGCCAAGTACAGCCTCGGACTGAGCGTGGGTGTTACCCCTATTGAGGTGGGAGGTTTTGACGCGCCACTCATCACCAAATACAACAAAATGATCACTAAGATGGGTATGATATGGACTGTCGTACAGTTCTGCAACTCCATCTATAGAGGTGATAAAGAGGAGAAGAAGGCAGCAGCAGCCAAAGTTGTCTTCGAATTAGGCATCAAACCCGCCCTCGAAAAGAAACTCTTTGGCGGCAATCTTCTATTTCCAGCCTGCATGACGGCTGCTGCCGTGCTCGACTTCGAGCTCAACTGGTTTGCCACTAAGGTTCACGAAACGGCAACTACCCTCTATGCCAATGCTTACGACCACTATTTCTGGCCAAATGCCTCATATCCCCACTGGGACGGCTATGGCTACCGCAATGCCAGGAAATGGTACGAACTGCTGTATCCTCTTTTTTACGACAGGACAAGCATGACGGATGATTTATACAAGAAGATTAAAGACTTGGTGGAAGACTACGTCACTCAGCCTTGGCGCGATATCGACGGCTTCAACGAGGCACTGTCCGACTGTCGTGGTTGGTGGCCCTTCTGGGTAGAGATTAGTGACAAAGAACGAAGGAAGCTCTCCGACAATCACGCCGAAGAGATCTATTCGGGTGTCTTGAAGAGCGTCATCGCCAATATCAACAACAAACTGCTCTGCGAGGCCAAGAGGAAGTATGATGAGGTCTATACAGAATATGCCACTATGATGAACAAGGTGGTTCGCCTGAAATTCAAGGACACCTCTGTGAAAGAAGGCGAGAAGAGCAAATTTGCAGGATGTAAGGTAAAGTTCTCCGAACTGCCCGAAACCATCAAAGACCCTGAAAATTGGGAGTGCGTCATCAAGGAAGACGGCACGGGAATGATACAGTTCCGCATGTATCCCTACTGCGCTGAAAAAATCGAACCCGAGCTAAAGGTGGTCGATAGCGAAGAGTCTTTGATAGGCTACATCGATGTGGAAGGCATTGTCGAGAACGGCAAGTACTTCGAGGCCACTTTCGACCTGGCCAATAACGAGGTATTGGATATGGAAGACAGTTGGGACATTAGTATCAAGCCCATCACGGCTACGATTGCGATACCAGATGTTTCTGGCAACTACTACAACTGGGGCCCGCTGGTATATCCCAATGACAAAGGTTTCGAGATGGTGGCCAAAGGACAGATTGATGGCGATATCTACGGCATCTTCAATGGCATCGTAGACCTTTTCTCCGACCGCAAGCTCACTTTCGATGCCGGGGGTAACTTCTCCTACGAGAAAAATGGCCTCAAGATGTCGGGCAACTTCAATAAGGAAATACTTTCTGGCACTGGTACGTTCACACTCACTGCCATGTCAACAGGCAGAGACCTCGTCAACGAAGCTGATGCCTTCGACGACTGGTTCCAGGAGGTACTCAAGGATAGCGGTTTTAGAACAGATAGCGTATATCAGAAAAAAGCCTGGACAACCCTGAAGGACTTCAATGCCGACTTCTCCGTCTCGGGTACGATGCAAATCTATTACTCAGCACTGATGAAGCGCTATGTCATCACACTGGAAGGAATAGGCTCCTATAACTTCGACGGTTACTTCTACTCCAACAGCGATGACATCTATGCCGACTTTGACGATAATGGAAAATATGTCTGGAAATACCATTCAAAAACGATGAAAACCATGGAGATATACGTCAACGATGGTCAACTCATCTTCAGTCCCTCTTTGGTTTTCGAATAAATCCAACATTATAAAATCTGCAAGTATATGTACTAGATAACTGTCATACAATCAATTATATAAATGTTGCACGTAAACAACTTTTATTATGAAAAGAGTTGGTTATGCGCAACATTTTTATTATCTTTGCAGAGACAATTGCTAATTAATGTATGTTTATGCAAGGAAGTGTGTAAAGTTGCAAAAAAGCTGCTGGATTGTTGGCGTTTTCAGATATTTGGTGTACCTTTGCACCCAATTATTCTTATATATAAGGTAAAATGAAGTTATTCGACGTATATCCGCTCTTCGACGTGAATATTGTGAAGGGCAAAGGCTGTAAGGTATGGGACGACAAAGGTCAGGAATATCTGGACCTGTATGGCGGCCATGCCGTCATCTCCGTAGGACACTCGCATCCGCACTATATCCAGAAGGTGACGGAACAGTTGCAGCAGATTGGGTTCTACAGCAACTCGGTGATTAACAAGTTGCAGCAGCAGTTGGCCGAGCGACTGGGCAAGATCAGTGGCTACGAGGACTATCAGCTGTTTCTCATCAACAGTGGTGCCGAGGCCAACGAGAATGCCCTTAAGCTGGCATCATTCAAGAATCCGCAGGCTACCCGCATCCTGTCGTGCGAGAAATCATTTCACGGCCGTACATCGCTGGCTGTCGAAGTGACGAACAATCCTAAGATTGTAGCTCCGCTGAACGACAACCACCATGTGCGCTTCCTGCCACTGAACGATATCGAGCCATGGATTCGCGAACTGTCACGCGGTGGCGTTGCTGCCGTCATCCTGGAGTGCATCCAGGGTGTGGGAGGCATCCAGATGGCCACTCCCGACTTCGCCCAGAAGTTGGAATACGCCTGCAAGCGCTTCGGTGCGACACTCATCTGTGACGAGATACAATGCGGCTACGGACGCAGCGGTAAGTTCTTCGCCCACCAATGGCTGGGCATCAAGCCCGACATCATCACCGTGGCCAAGGGTATCGCCAACGGATTCCCCATGGGCGGTGTACTCATCTCGCCAGATTTCCAGCCCGTCTATGGACAGCTGGGCACCACGTTTGGCGGCAACCATCTGGCCTGTGCAGCAGCCCTCGCCGTGCTCGACATCTTCGAAGAAGAGCATCTGGTGGACAATGCCCGCGAGGTAGGCGACTACCTGATGGAGCAGTTGAAGGCCATCGACAGTCCGCATATCAAGGAAGTTCGCGGCAGAGGCCTGATGATTGGCATCGAACTCGACATCCCCCACAAGGATGTGCGCCAGCCTCTCATCTACGAGGAGCACTGCTTTACGGGTTGTGCCGGTCAGAACATTCTGCGCCTGCTGCCACCCCTCTGCATCACCAAGGCTGACGCAGACGCATTCATTAAGAAACTCACACAAATACTGAATCGATTATGAAAATAAGTATCATAGGAGCTGGTGCCATGGGTGGCGCCATAGCCGATGGCCTCATCAAGGGTGACGCCATCCGGAATGAGGATATCTGTATCAGCGATCCCTCGCGCATCTGCCGAGACCGTTTTGCCGAGAAGGGCATCACCGCCACACCCAGCAACCAGTTGGCTGCCCAGGGCGCCGACATTGTCTGTGTCGTTGTCAAGCCGTGGCTGGTAGAACAGGTATTAAAAAGCATCAAAGACGTGCTCGACTATGACAAGCAGATACTGGTTGTAGTAGCTGCCGGCGTCAAGTCGGAGAGCATCAAGGAGTGGATGGCCAAGGACAGCAAGATGATTCCCCTGTTCCTGGTAATCCCCAACATCGCCATCGCCCAGTTGCAGTCGATGACCTTCATCGTGCCTAGTGTTGCAACTCAGTCGCAACATACGGAACAGGTGGTGAAGTTGTTCGACTCAATGGGTAAGAGCATCATTACCGATGAGCAGCATCTGGCTGCCGGTACGACGCTGGCATCGTGTGGTATTGCCTATGCCATGCGTTATGTACGTGCAGCCAGTGAAGGAGGTGTAGAGTTGGGCTTCAAGGCCGACGATGCCAAGAAGATTGTCATGCAGACCATGAAAGGTGCCGTCGAGCTGTTGCAGGCCACAGGCTTGCATCCCGAAGCAGCCATCGACCTGGTGACCACTCCCGGCGGTGTCACTATCAAGGGTCTCAACGAGATGGAGCACAATGGGTTTACATCGAGTGTTATTAAAGGATTAAAGGCAGGAGCGAAGTGAGTTAAGAGTTAAGAGTTAAGAGTTAAGAGTTAAGAATTAAGAGTTATCGGCTTTGCCGATTAGGAATTATAAATTAAGAATTAAGCAAGTATCAAACCGCATAGTAATTCTAAATTCATAACTCATAATTGCCCTCAGGGCAACAACTCTCAACTCTAAATTCTAAAATCTAAATTTAAAATATATGGACGAACAATTAAAACAGATAGGAGAACGCCTGCGCGGACTGCGCGACGTACTCGACATTCCCGTCAGTGAGATGGCCGAGACCATCGGCATCGAAGCTGAGAAGTATGAGAAGATAGAGGCTGGCGAGATGGACATCACCATCTCGAACCTGATGAAGATAGCCCGCAAGTATGGTGTATCGACCGAAGAGCTGATCTTTGCCGAGGCACCCCATATGAAGTCGTACTACGTGACGCGCAAGGGGCAAGGCATGTCTATCGAGCGTACCAAGGCCTATAAGTACCAGTCGCTGGTAGGCGGTTTCGTAGGTCATAAGGCCGACGTCTTCATCGTCACCGTAGAGCCCAAACCCGGTGCACACACCATTTACAAGAATACGCACCCTGGCCAGGAGTTCAACATGGTGCTCGAAGGCAAGATGGAGCTGTATATCGCCGGCAAGACCATCATTCTTGAAGAGGGCGACAGCATCTATTTCGACTCCACCAAGCCCCATGGCATGCTGGCAGTAGGCGACAAGGCCGTCAAGTTCTTGGCATTTACAGTAGAGTAAGAGAGAACCCCACCCCAACCCTCCCGAGGGAGGGAGAAATGAGAGAACCCCACCCCGACCCCTCCCGAGGGAGGGAGAAATGAAAAGAGATAAGTGAAAAATGATTGAGAGATTTTTGAAACAGACTTCCTTCACAAGCGTGGAGGATTATAATAAGAATCTGGAGTTTATCATCCCCGAGAACTTCAACTTTGCATACGATGTGATGGATGCATGGGCTGAGGAAGCCCCTGAGAAGCTGGCCATCCTCTGGACCAACGACCAGGGTGAGGAGATTCGCACCACCTACGGAGAGCTGAAAGAGCAGACCGACCAGGCTGCCAGCTATCTGCAGTCTTTAGGCATTGGCAAGAACGATCCCGTGATGCTCATTCTGAAGCGTCACTATGAGTGGTGGGTCATCATGCTGGCACTCTGCAAGATTGGAGCTATTGTGATTCCCGCTACCCACATGCTGACCAAGCACGACTACGTCTATCGCAATACGCGTGCCTCGGTGAAGGCCATCATCTGTGCTGACGACGATTATATCATCGGTCAGATCAAGTTGGCTATGCCAGAGAGTCCGACAGTAAAGCAGTATATCACACTGCGTGACGAGGAAGGTTTCCACAACTGGAAGACCGAGTGGAAGAACGCTCCCAAGTTCCAGCGTCCCGCCTTCGTCAACGAGAACGATGACACCATGATTATGTACTTCACCTCAGGTACCAGCGGTGAGCCCAAGATGGTGGCTCACGACTACCTGTATGCCATGGGCCATCTGACCACGGGTGTCTTCTGGCACAATCTGCACGAGGGTTCGCTACACCTCACCGTAGCCGATACAGGATGGGGTAAAGCCGTTTGGGGTAAGTTCTACGGTCAGTGGTTTGCCGGTGCAACGGTGTTTGTCTTCGACCACGAGAAGTTCAATGCCGACACCCTGCTCAGACAGATGGAGAAATACAAGGTGACCTCGTTCTGTGCGCCCCCCACCATCTACCGCTTCATGATTCGTGAAGACCTGTCGAAGTACGACCTATCATCCCTGCAATACTGCTGCACAGCCGGTGAGGCCCTGAACCCCGCCGTGTTCGACAAGTTCTATGAGAAGACAGGTATCAAGATGATGGAAGGCTTCGGACAGACCGAGACTACAATGACGCTGGGCACCTTCCCCTGGATGACGCCCAAGCCCGGTTCAATGGGCATTCCCAATGCCCAGTACGATATCGACCTGCTGCGCGCCGACGGCACCTCATGCGAGGATGGTGAGAAGGGCGAAATCGTCATCCGCGTAGGCGACAAGAAGCCTATCGGACTCTTCAAGGGCTACTACCGTGACGAGGAGAAGACCCGCGAAGCCTGGCACGACGGCATCTACCATACTGGCGACATGGCGTGGCGCGACGAAGATGGCTACTACTGGTTCGAGGGCCGTATCGATGACGTCATCAAGAGTTCCGGCTACCGCATCGGTCCGTTCGAGGTAGAGTCGGCACTGATGACCCACCCCGCCGTTGTGGAATGTGCCATCACCGGTGTTCCCGACGACATCCGCGGCATGGTGGTCAAGGCTACCGTCGTACTCGGTAAGGAGTGGAAGGACAAGGCCGGTGACGACCTCGTCAAGGAACTGCAGCAGCACGTCAAGAAAGAGACCGCTCCCTATAAGTATCCGCGTATTGTAGAGTTCGTCGATGAGCTGCCCAAGACCATCAGTGGTAAGATACGCCGTGTAGAAATCCGCCAGAAAGACGCCAAATGAATAAACGCATCGTTGTAAAGATAGGCTCTAACGCACTGACGAGGGCTGACGGACGACTCGACGTGACACGTATGTCATCACTGGTCGACCAGATAGCCTGGTTGCGCCAGCACGACTACGAGGTCATCCTGGTATCATCAGGTGCCGTAGCATGTGGACGTCGCGAGTTGGACATCAACCACGAGTTGGACTCTGTTGAGCAGCGCCAGCTCTACTCGGCACTCGGACAAGCCAAGCTCATCGGCCTGTACTACGACCTCTTCCGCGAATACCATCTGCACGTCGGACAGGTGCTGACCATGAAGGAGAACTTCCAGCCGGGCGAACAATACCGCAACCAGCAGGCCTGTATGCAGGTGATGCTGGCTAATGGTGTCATCCCTATCGTCAACGAAAACGACACAGTGAGTGTCACGGAGCTGATGTTCACCGATAACGACGAGCTGTCGGGACTGATTGCCCAGATGATGAAGGCCGACACACTGGTGCTGCTCTCTAACATCGACGGCATCTATACGGGCAATCCTGCCGACCCTGCCTCGAAGCTCATCGACCAGGTAGAGCCCGATACCGACCTTTCTCAATACATCCAGAACGAAAAGAGCTCTGCAGGACGTGGCGGCATGCAGTCGAAATATGCCACAGCACGGAATGTGCAGCAGGCTGGCATCCGCGTCATCATTGCCAACGGCAAGCGCGACAACATCCTCATCGACTTGGTAGAAGACAAACAACAGACCCCTCACACAGAATTCATTCCATGCAACTGATAGAAACATTCCAACGCGTGAAAGCGGCTAGCAAGAGTCTTGCCTCGCTTTCCGACCAGCAACGCAACGACATCCTGAATGCCGTAGCCGATGCCATCATCGACTATCAAGAGCGTATCCTCGTTGCCAACGAGAAAGACTTGGCAAAGATGGATTCAAAGAATCCGCTCTACGACCGTCTGCAGCTGACATCGAAACGTCTCAATGATATCGCCTCGGATATGCGTAATGTCGCCACATTGCCGACACCGCTCGACCATATCACCAAGGCCAAGACGCTGCCCAACGGCTTGCGCCTGCACCGTATCAGCGTACCTTTCGGCGTTATCGGCATCATCTATGAGGCTCGCCCTAATGTCACCTTCGATGTGTTCTCGCTCTGCTTCAAGAGCGGCAACGCCTGTGTGCTGAAAGGCGGTTCGGATGCCGACCTCTCTAATCAGGCCTCTGTGAAACTAATCCACGAGGTACTGGAGCGCTTTGGAGTCAATCCCGATATCGTCACGCTGCTGCCCGCTACCCATGAGGCTACTGGCGAACTGCTCAATGCCGTAGGTTATGTGGATGTCTGTATTCCACGTGGCGGACGACGTCTGATCGACTTCGTACGCAACACGGCACGCATCCCCGTTATCGAGACGGGAGCCGGTGTGGTAAACACCTACTTCGACATCGACGGTGATCTGGAGATGGGTAAGGCTATCATCAACAATGGTAAGACACGTCGCGTCAGCGTGTGCAACGCCCTCGACTGTCTCATCATCCACGAGCAGCGTCTGGGCGACCTCGCCGAACTGGTGAAGCCCCTACTTGACCATAAGGTGATGCTCTATGCCGACGCACCAGCCTATCAGCTACTCGACGGCCACTATCCCGCCATCCTCCTGCAGCCTGCTACAGAAGAAAGCTTCGGTACGGAGTTCATGGACTACAAGATGGCCATCCGCACCGTCTCGTCACTCGACGAGGCCTTGGCACACATCGACCAGCACGGCTCAGGGCACAGCGAAGCCATCATCACCCAGAACGAGGCTACCGCCCGCAAGTTCCAGGCACATGTCGATGCTGCTTGCGTCTATTGGAATGCCCCCACCTCGTTTACCGACGGTGCCCAGTTCGGCTTGGGTGCCGAGATAGGCATCTCGACCCAGAAGCTCGGTCCCCGCGGTCCGATGGCCCTGGAAGAGATGACCACCTACAAATGGATTATCGAGGGAGAAGGACAAACAAGGCCGTAATTCAAGTTCCCTCGAAACATCGAAATATCAAAGCATCGAAACCTCGAAATAACGAAATAACGAAACAACAATGAAAACCTTTATAAACGTTGAAGATATCGGCCCACTGGACAAGGCGATGGCCGAAGCATTTGAGATCAAGAACGACCGTTATAAGTATCAGCATCTGGGCAAGAACAAGACCCTCATGATGATCTTCTTCAACAACTCGCTGCGCACCCGTCTGTCAACACAGAAGGCCGCCATGAACCTAGGCATGAATGTCATCGTGCTCGATGTGAATGCCGGTGCCTGGAAGCTGGAGACTGAGCGCGGTGTCATCATGGATGGCGACAAGAGCGAGCATCTACTGGAAGCCATCCCTGTGATGGGTTGCTACTGTGATATGATTGGCGTTCGTTCGTTTGCCGGACTCACCGATCGCGAGTACGACTATGCCGAGACTGTACTGAACCAGTTTATCAAGTATAGCGGCAAACCCGTCTTCGCTATGGAGACAGCCACTGTACATCCCCTGCAGGCCTTTGCCGACCTCATCACCATCGAGGAATATAAGAAGGTTGCCCGCCCCAAAGTCGTTCTCACTTGGGCTCCCCACTGCCGTGCCCTGCCACAGGCTGTGCCTAATTCGTTTGCACAGTGGATGAACGCTGCCGATGTCGACTTCGTCATCACCCATCCCGAGGGCTACGAACTCGACCCGAAGTTTGTAGGCAATGCCCGCGTGGAGTACGACCAGAAGAAGGCCTTCGAGGGTGCTGACTTCATCTATGCCAAGAACTGGTCGAACCCGGGAGTCACCAATCTCGCCGACTATGGTAAGATTACCTCTAAGGATATGTCGTGGACGGTAGATACCGAGCACATGTCGTGGACCAACGATGGCAAGTTCATGCACTGCCTGCCCGTACGTCGTGGCCTCATCGTGACCGACGACGTCATTGAGAGTAAGAACTCTATTGTCATTCCCGAGGCTGCCAACCGTGAGATCTCCTGTTCAGTAGTCATCAAGCGTATGCTGGAGGCATTATGATTTCATTCGAATGCGACTATAACAACGGAGCCCATCCTAAGGTTCTGGAGAACCTCGTCAAGTATAACAACGAGAAGCCCACGCCCTACGGCTTTGACAGTTTCTCTGAACGCGCCAAGGAACGTATCCGTGAGGCGATCGGCATGCCCGATGCCCAGATATTCTTCCTCACGGGTGGCACACAGACCAACGCCACCACCATTGACTCCATGCTCTATCAGTATGAGGGTGTCATCTGCGTAGGTACGGGACATATCAATGTCCATGAGGCCGGTGCCGTAGAATTCACGGAGCACAAGATCATCACACTACCCGACGAGTTGGGTAAGATGAGTGCCAAGACGCTTGACAAGTACCTCGACGACTTCATGCACGACGGCAACAATGCCCATGCCGTATATCCCGGACTGGTGTATATCACCTTCCCCACCGAGTTGGGCACGCTCTACACCGCTCAAGAACTCGACGACATCTATCAGGTCTGTCAGCAATATGACATCCCTCTCTACATCGACGGAGCCCGTCTGGGATACGGTTTGATGGCAGAGGGCTGCGACATCACCCTGCCCTATCTGGCACGCCACTGTGACGTCTTCTACATCGGAGGGACCAAGATAGGTGCTCTGTGTGGCGAGGCTGTGGTGTTCACCAACCGTACAGCCCATAAGCACTTCTTCTCCATCCAGAAGCAGCATGGTGCCGTCATTGCCAAGGGCGCACTCATCGGCTTGCAGTTTGATGCACTGTTCACCGACAAGCTCTATTTCCAGTTGTCGCAGCATGCTATCGACATGGCGATGCGCATGAAAGCCATCTTCAAGAAGAAAGGCTGCCAGTTCTTCATTGACTCCCCCACCAACCAGCAGTTTGTCATCCTGTCCAACGACACCATTGAGCGACTGTCGAAAGACATCGAGTTCACCCATTGGGGCAAGGCCGACATCCACCATACCATCTGCCGCTTCGTCACCAGCTGGGCAACGACGGAAGAGGAGCTCGATGTATTAGAGCGCTTATTGTAGGCGTTTTTTCGGATAGCCACAAAGATTTTCCGTTAAACCTGCGAATAATTCATAATTATTTCGTACCTTTGCAGCCGATTTCCACAAGATCGGGATGTAGCGCAGTTGGTAGCGCACTACGTTCGGGACGTAGGGGTCGGGCGTTCGAGTCGCCTCATCCCGACCAAATAAAAAAGAGGTAGTCAGATTCTGACCGCCTCTTTTTTATTTCACGAAAGGTTTCTTCTTATTGCTTCAGCTTGAAAGAATTCTCAATGCTGCTGATCTCGGCAGAGAACGCCTTGTCAATCTTCAGACGCTGCTCAATCGTTGAGCAACTATGAATAACCGTAGAGTGATCGCGTCCTCCGATGAGCTGTCCAATACGTGAGGCAGGCATCTTGGTGTACTTCTGTGCAAGGTACATAGAGATCTGGCGCACCATCACGAAGTCACGTCTACGGCTCTTGCTGAACACGTGCTGCTGTTCGACATTATAGTGGTTGCATACCTTCTCCAGAATGTCATCAATAGTCAACGGCTTATTGTCAATCTTGACAGCACGCTTGACGATACGCTCAGCAAGTCGCATGTCGATATTCGAGTTGTAAACCACCGAATAAGCCAACAGCGAGTTAATGACACCTTCCAGGTCGCGTACACTGCCATTGGCTGTCTCAGCGATAAACTGGATGACATCGGCAGGAATCTTCAAACCATCGCGGCGGCACTTCGAATTCAAGATGTCAATGCACAGCTGTACATTGGGTTTCTCGAGTTCGGCAATCAGTCCGCAAGAGAAGCGGGTCAGCATGCGGTCCTGCAGCCATTTAAGATCCACTGGCGGACGATCACTGGCCAAGATAATCTGCTTGCCCAGACGGAACAGGTGGTCAAAGATGTGGAAGAAAGTGGCAACGGTCTTCTCAGCAGTAGCCCACTCCTGTACATCATCCACGATGAGCACATCAATGGTCTGGTAGAAGTTGATAAAGTCGTTGACAGTATTCTTACGGCTGGCATCGGTAAACTGCACCTGGAAGAGGCGAGCAGATACATAGAGCACGCGCTTCTGAGGATAGAGCTCCTTGCAGCGTACACCAATCGCATTGATCAGATGGGTCTTACCACAACCAGACGGTCCATAGATAAAGAAGGGGTTGAAGGTTGACTTGCCCGGATGCTCTGCGATAGAGAGTCCTACCGTGCGCGGCAACTTGTTAGAGTCACCCTCGATAAAGCTATTGAATGTCTTGTGGGTATCCAGCTGTGGATTGATATCCTGCGGAGCGGCAGCGTCGAGCACAGTAGGAGCCTGATTGGCACGATGGCTGACAGGCATTGCCTCGATCTGTGCGGGTTCATCGGCAACGACATCCTGCGACAGGCCGTGCTGCTTATCCGTTACGACACGGTATTGCAGCTGGACGCTCTCACCGAAACAGCGTGTGAGCACCTTGCTCAGCAGGGCCACATAGTACTGCTCCAAGTATTCGTACACGTACATGCTCGGTACCTGTACGAGGAGCGTCCGGCTCTCGTCGTCGAAGTTCTCGAAAACGATAGGCGCGAACCAAGTCCTATATTGCTGCTCATTGACAATGTCCCTAATGAGTTTGAGGCAGTTGTCCCAGAGCGCCTTTGGATTATTTACCATGCGGCGTTACCTTATTTATTATTAAAAGACGATTGAAGTCTTCGGTTACTGTTTTCGATTGCAAAGTTCGCAATTTTTTTCGTAATAAACAAATCTTCCCTTTTTACCCTTATTCTGAACAAGCTCCGTAAATGCCTAATAATTCGAGGGTTAACTATTTTTTAAGACTTTTTAGCCGACGAATCTCTTGCAAATATGCATCCTCCTGTTTATCAACGAGTTAATCGAAGCATGCACACCTGTTGGAGGTGTGCATGGTCTGTCGGGCGAATCTTCAGAAATGATACAATATCAAGCACTTCTGACGTTCATGTCTATATTTTTTCAATTATCCCCGTTATTTAGACAAATTTAAAATTGCGAAAAATTTATTTGTCCTTTTTGCCGAATATTGAGAAATGGACATATCGCTTCGGATGAGCCTTCAAATCGGTCAACAGAGAGTCGGCGCTGGCGGCTGTCGCAGTCAGGTTGTTATAGAGCGACGCATCGCGCATGAGCAGGCCCAGCGTACCCTCGTTGCTGTTCAGTTTCCGGCTCATCTGCTCCACGTTAGCCAGTGTCTGGTTGACCTTTGCCGTCATGTCAGCCACATCTATTGCCGAAAGGTTTGCCGTGAACTTCTCAGTATTTGCCAGCACGCCGTTCGTCTTGTTCAGCATCGTCGGCATCTCGCGGTTCAGCGAAGCCGACAAGGCCCTCAATTCCTGACTGGTAGCATTGAGGTTGCCAGTCATACCTTCCACGTTGTGCAGAGTATTGCGCAGGGCTGGGTCAGCAAGCAACAGGTTCAGGCTAGTCATGATGCTGTCGAGTTTCGGAGCGATATTCAGGATGACGGGCATGATCTCGCCGACCTTACTCATCAGGCCCTGTTCCATACCACCACTGATGGTATCGTTGACGGCTACCATGTGCAACGGGTCCTCGCCCAGCACCAGATTGATCTTGATATTACCCAGCAGGTCGCTGGCCAGTTCGGCACGTGTGCCTACAGGGATACGCATCTGCTTGTTCAGTCCGACTTCAGCGACAATCTTCCCATGAGGGTCATAGTCGTAGTCGAGGCTCTTTACCACACCCACACGATAGCCGTTGGCATAGACTGGCGACGATGCCGACAGTCCCGTTGCGTCACTAAATGCCACATAGATGGTGTTGTCGTTAGAGAAGAGGTTCAAGCCCTTCAGGAATTGCAGTCCGAAAAACAGCACCACAAGACCTAATATCGACACCAGTGCTATCTTGATTTCTTTAGTAAACTTCATATTCTATACTTATTAAATGCTATTTTCTTTTTCTGTTCTTAAACTCCTCGATGGCCTTTCGCACATCAGTCTTCTGACCGTCCTTGAAGGCTATGATGAATGCCTGCGGGAACTTGTCGAGCACCGACTTGCGCAACTGGTATATCTCGTTATAGTCGGTCGAGACACCAACGGTAAACTTATACAGGCCGCCCTCCTCGTAACAATCGACACCAGTCAGACCATTGAACTTAGGTGAGGATGTAGGCAGTTTCGAACCGCTGGCCATAATCTGCACCTTGAAGACAGGGGCACCATTCGTCTGAGCAACCGTCTTCGGTGATGCCGTAGGTCCGGGAACCGAAACGGGGACTGGCAACGGAGAGGGAGGCACTGGTGTTGGAGGATCCTGCGTCTTGGTTGGCACAGAGGGTGCTGTCGGTTCTACAGGTGTCTGAGCCACCGTATCAGCGGCAACAACCTGCATCTGTTCCTGCTGAGCTTGCTCCTGTTTAGCCTGCTCTTGCAGCGCCTGCTCACGCTTGGCCTGTTCCAGTCTGGCTTGCTCTTCAGCCTCTTTACGGCGTTTTCTCTCCTTCCTGCTTTCTTTCTTCACCTCCTGCTGATCGGCCTCGGGTACCACAGAAGGAACCTTGATCTCCTCTTTCGGCTCAGCCTTATAGGGCACACTGACATTGGTGTCGTATTTGCGCTTGTAGTCGAGGAAGGCCTGGTAGATGCCCTGACTCAACTGAGTCACACCAGCTGAGGAATTCAAGAAGCGTTCCTCATCAGGTGTCGAGATGAAACCCAGCTCAATCAGACAGCTGGGCATCGATGTGGCGCGCAGCACCAAGAATCCAGCCTGCTTCACACCCTTGTTGAGACGAGCGGCGGCAGCACACGTACGACGCTGCACAAATTTCGCCAGTTCAACGCTCTGCGCCATATTACGGTCTTGCATGAACTCAAACATGATATAGCTCTCCGACGAGTTCGGATCGAAACCTTGGTAGCGCTGCTTATAGTCTTTCTCGTAGAGGATAACCTCGTTCTCTCGCTTGGCCACTGCCAAGTTGTCGGCAGCACGGTGCATACCCAGCGTATAGGTTTCCAAGCCTCTTGAGATGCGTCCCTTGGGCAGGGCATTGGTATGGATAGAGATAAACAGGTCGGCCTTGTTACGGTTGGCGATGTCGGCACGGGTATGCAGGGGGATGAACACATCGGTCTTGCGGGTGTAAATCACCTTGACATCTGCGCAGTTCTGTTCCACCAGTCGCCCGAAGGCCAGTGCCACGTTCAGGTTGATGATTTTCTCCTTGGTGATAGCGCCTACTGCTCCTGCATCATGGCCGCCATGTCCGGCGTCAATCACCAGCGTAAAGCGCTTATTGGCTGCAAAGGATGTGACAGCCAACAGCAACACGATTGTAATAATATATAATTTCCTCATCTTATCATATTTAATTCTACACCGGCGCCCTTACAGTCGGCACCCATCGGTGGATTCAGCTTCACCACCTGCACGTTCAGGCTCTTCACACGGTGGAAGGTATCAAATACCGCCTGACCGATACGTGCCGCTACATGTTCCAGAAGGTCAGATGGCTGTTCCATCTCCATCTTGACCAGAAGGTACAGCTCCGCATAGTTCAGCGTCACCTCTACGAGGTCGTGCTCCACAGCCGCCTGCATGTCGACATCGACCTTGAGCGACACAGAGTACTCGCCACCCACCGTACGTTCTTGGGGCAGCACGCCATGATAGGCGTAGAAACGCATATCGCGCAAGAAGATACTACTCTGCGTTATCGTCATAGTCTGTTGCCTCTACACCATCTCCCAGATACTTCTTCAGGGCACGCTCCACACCATTCTTCCAGGTGTTGATATTCTCCGACTGCAACTGCAGCGAGCTGACGAGCTTGATGACATGCTCGATGGGCATGCGATAGCGCAGCACGCCACTGATGAGCTTGGCATAGTTCCAGTATTCAGGGTTAAACTTCTCCGACAGGCCCTCGACAGTAATCTTGTAGCCTCGGGTATTCTCAAACTGGAAGTCGTAGCGCTTTGTACCGTCGGCATTGACCTGTTTGATAATCTTACCCTTAGTCACCGACTTAGGCAACAGGATGCCCTCCTCGTCGTCTTGCAGACCAGTGAATATCTCGTAGGGATAGCCGTTGAGCAGACCGACCAGAGCGACCCACTTGTCCTTGTTATTCTGGAAACGCACCACGTCGCACTCCAACTCCTTGGGACGTACCTCCGTCACTTCCGGACGCTGATTCTGCAGGATTTCCTTAGCAGCAGCATCACCAGCCACGGCAATCAACTGCTGTTCTTCAGCAGACAATGCGCCCAT
>CADCBH010000035.1 GCA_902799655.1 uncultured Bacteroidales bacterium | reverse complement strand
GGGGTCCCACCTCTTCCCATTCCGAACAGAGAAGTTAAGCCCGCTTGCGCCGATGGTACTGCAATGCAATGCGGGAGAGTAGGAGGCCGCCACTTTTTCCCTGAAGCCCTTTCATCATTCACGATGAGAGGGCTTTTTCTGTTGACAAGTCCAGGATTTATCGTTGTTAAATCCAGGACTTGTTGCCGTTAAATCTAGGACTTGTCGTCGATAAATCCTAGATTTGCTGAAAGGTACCCATTTAAGTATCGCGCGTACCTTATTTTATTTAAGTTTTAGTTATTTACAAAAACACCGTTTCGCAACGATCCACTAAAAAAGCTGCGCGAAGTGAAATCGGTTTTTGAGCCCGAAGGCTACAGCTATTATGAGTGGTGTTTTTATTGTTTTTGTTTTAAAGTTGAATAATGTTACTAAGATTAACGGAATGCAACGTTTTTTCTTTAAAATCGGAACATTTCGGTGGGTAAAACGGTGTAATTGTTAAATTTTTGCGTATAAATGTGCGTTTTTTATAATTTTTATTTGTTTTTTAGAAACGAAACTATTACCTTTGCACGGTATTTTCCATGAAAAGGTGTGCGCCACCGTTCTAGAGGGCGTTTGGTGCATTACTCTAAAGTAAAATTACAACAATTATTAATAACAAAGAGAGTGTATTTATGAAAAAAAGACTAACTATGTTTATGGCCTGCCTCTTCCTGAGTTTAGGAGTTGCTATGGCCCAGACAAAAGTTAACGGTACCGTGACGTCTCAGGAAGACGGACAGCCTGTTATCGGTGCTTCTGTATTGGTAGTGGGAACAAAGGTCGGTACGGTAACAGATGCAGACGGTCGTTTCTCACTGACATGTCCTGCTGGTAAGAATACTTTGCGTATCACTTACGTAGGTATGGAACCTATTGAGATTACGGCTCGTCCAAACATGCGTATCATGTTGACAAGCGACCAGAAAGCTCTGGATGAGGTTATCGTTGTAGCTTATGGTACAGCCAAAAAGTCACAGTTCACTGGTGCTGCATCTGCTATTGATGCTAACAAGATTGAAGTTCGCCAGGTGTCTAACATTACGAACACCTTGGCTGGTAACATTTCTGGTGTAACAGCTACTTCTTCAACAGGTCAGCCTGGTACTTCTTCTACTCTTCGCATTCGCGGTTATGGATCAATCAATGCAAGTATGTCTCCATTGTATGTATTAGATGGTATGCCTTATGATGGTGATATTTCTGCTATTGATCCACAGGACATTGATCAGATTTCTGTCTTGAAGGATGCTGCCGCAGCATCACTCTATGGCGCCCGTGGTGCTAATGGTGTAGTTATGATTACTACTAAGAAAGGCCGTACCAACACAGAGGCCAAAGTGACTTTTGAAGCTAGCTGGGGTTCAAACTCACGTGAGGTAAAAACAATGGATGTCATTGAGGATACAGGCCTCTACTATGAACAGCTTTATCGTACCAACTACAATCAGGCTATTTATAACTTAGGATATAACCCCGCTAGTGCTCACGCTTTTGCCAATAGTGTTGTTCCTAACTCTACTGGTTATCGTATCTGGACATTACCTGAGGGTGAGAGTCTGTTTGGTGTAGGTGGCGCAATAAATCCTAATGCCAAATTGGGTTACAGCGATGGACAATATTTCTATACTCCTGATGACTGGCAGAAGGAGAGCTTCCGTAATGGCGTTCGCCAGGAATATAAGGCTGGTGTAAGTGGCGGTACAGATCGTCTGTCATATTACTTCGGTGCTGGTTATCTCAAAGATGAAGGTGTTATTGTTGGATCTGGTTTCGAGCGTATCTCAACTCGTTTAAATGTTGAGTATAAGGCTAAGGATTGGATGAAATTGCGTGCTAATCTGAATTATACCAATTCTACCAGCAACTATCCTGATGATCAGACAGAGAGCAACTCTTCTGGAAATGCTTTTGGTGTTGCTGCTACGCTAGGTCCTGTATATCCTTTCTATACACGAGATGCTGACGGAAACATTATGTATAATGGAAGTGCTCCTGTTTACGATTATGGTGATGGTACAACAGGAAACTTCACACGTAACACCATGGCTATTGCTAACCCGATAGGTGACCTGACTTATCAAACCAATGAGTATTTGATGGATATCTTTAATAGCCGTTGGGGTATTGATATTACTCCTATTCAGGGCTTGACATTGACCTATAATTTGGGTATAAATCTTGATAATACTCGCTTCCACATGGCTACCAGTCCTCTTTATGGACAGAGCAAGGCTTCTGGTGGTGAGGCAGAGCAGGTACACGATCGTGTTTTGGGCGTAACCCAACAGTATATGGCAACTTATCGTCATACCTTTGCAGAAAAGCATAGTTTTGATGTCTTAGGTGTATATGAAACCTATGACTACAAATCAGAGGAGTCAACTGCTTATGGTAAGAACCTTTATCGTGCAGGTTCTTGGGCTGTAAACAACTCTATTGACAGTCGTCGTGGTTATGGTACGGAAGGTTCATATGCAATGCGTTCATGGATTGGTCGTATTAATTACGATTATATGGAGAAGTATTTTGCAAGTGTCAGCTTGCGTACTGATGGATCTTCACGTTTCCATAAGGACAATCGTTGGGGTACTTTCTGGTCTGTATCAGGCGCTTGGAATATTGGTAAGGAGAATTTCTTGAAAGATGTGAAGTGGATTGATTTCTTGAAACTTCGTGCATCTTTTGGTCAGCAGGGTAATGACAATATCGGCAACAGTTATGCTTATGTTGATCAGTACTCAATGACGGGTTCTGATGGTGTATTCTCAGATGCAACTTTGACATATAAAGGTAACAAGGATCTGACTTGGGAGAAGAGTAATGCCTTTGACTTGGCAGTAGACTTTGAACTGTGGGGCGGTAAACTCTCAGGTTCTATTGACTACTACAACCGTACCACTAAGGACATGTTGTACAACAAGCCTGTTGCTCCCTCTAACGGTTATGCTTCAATCCCCTTGAACATTGGTTCAATGCGTAACCGTGGTATTGAAATTGAGTTGCATTCTAAACTTATCAACACTAAGAATGTCTCCTTAGCTCTTGATTTCAACATCACTCACAATAACAACGAGATTCTTGAACTCCATCCAGACCTGGAGGGTGAGTTGATTGATGGTTCTCGTATCTATCGTGAGGGTCACTCAATGTATGAATATTATTTAGTTAAGTATGCAGGTGTTGATCCTACTACTGGTTTGGCTCTTTACTGGGCAAAGGATGATAATGGCGTAGAGTATGCAACCTACGACTGGAGCGTAGCTCGTACATCTAACCGTCAGGCTACTGGTAATTTGCAACCCAAGTTCAATGGTGGTTTTGGCGCATCTTTGGAGGCTTATGGATTCGACCTTTCAATTCAGGCTTCTTATCAGTTGGGAGGTAAACTTTTTGATAACGGTTATCAGAGTTTGATGCATGCTGGTACTAGCAGTACTATAGGACAGGCATGGCACAAGGATATCTTGAATGCTTGGACTCCTACTAATACAAATACCAATGTTCCTCGTATTGCCGTAGGTGACCAGTACACTAATTCACAATCTGACCGTTGGCTTGTATCTTCAGACTATCTGTCGATTAACAACATAACAGTGGGTTATACCTTACCAAAGTCTATCACAAGACGTGTCAAGTTGGATGCTGTTCGTTTCTACTGCTCAGCTGACAATGTTGCCTTGTTTAGCGCTCGCAAGGGTCTTGACCCACGCATCAGCGTTATTTCTTCACAGAACAAGTACTACTCAGCTATCCGCACCATTAGTGGTGGTGTTAAAGTAACATTCTAAACAATAGAAAACGTATAGAATTATGAAAATGAACAAAATATTTTATCTGGCTGTTGCCAGTATGTTGACAGTAAGCTGTGCTGATTTGGACACAGCTCCTCAAGGAAGTACGGTTACTGCTGACCAGAAGGCCGAAGTTGCTGCCAACGACCCGTCGAAGGTAAGTGCTAGTGTGACGGGTATCACAACCATGTTCAGTGTTTATCAGAAGAGTTTTTCTGCTCATCATGACTTTGGACATGCATCAATGATGTTGTTTCTCGACAGCCGAGGCATTGACTTTGTTGGTCTCGATATTGGCTATAACTGGTATAATTCTGGCTTATCATTGACCGATCGTAGCTTGAATGCTTATGGATCTTACTATGCATGGGTAAACTATTATAACCAGATTTATGCTGCAAATGCTGTGGTAGGTCAGATTAGTGCTGAAACGGATAATTCTACTTTGCAGTTCTATCTGGCTCAGGCATTATGCATCCGTGCGTTTGATTATTTCAATCTGATTCAGCAGTTCCAGTTTACCTATAAAGGTAACGAGGACGCTCCTGGTGTGCCCATTATTCTTGAAACTAATGCTACTGAGGCAGGTGTGAACGGTATTGCCCGTAACACGGTAGGTGAGGTTTATACTCAGATTATGAGCGACCTCGATTTGGCCATCAAGTTGCTTACTGCTTCTAAGGATGCACGTTCAGACAAGCGTTATGTAGATCTTGCTGTTGCCTACGGCCTGCGTGCCCGTGTTAATCTGGTAATGCAGAATTGGAGCGCTGCTGCCGCAGATGCTCAAGCTGCTATTGATAAATCAGATGCAACTCCGCTTTCATTCGAGGGCGCTAAGAAGCCTGGATTCATCAAGATGACTGAAAATAACTGGATGTGGGGTATCTTTATTTCAGAGACCGACCGTGTCGTTACTTCGGCTATTGTTAACTGGCCCTCTCACATGGGTTCGCTTAACTATGGTTATGCTAGTGTAGGTGCTTGGCGTATGATTAATCCTTCGCTGTATGATGAGATTAGTCCTTCTGATGCACGTAAGGGCTGGTTCCTTGATGCTTCTGCTAAGAGCAATAACCTTTCAACTCAGCAGCAGGCTTATGTAACTTCAAACAAAATACCGGCCTATGCTCAGGTGAAGTTTGCTCCATATAAGGAAGAATTAGGTACTTCTACCAATGCCAACGATATTCCTTTGATGCGCATTGAAGAAATGTACCTCATCCTTGCCGAGGCTCAGGCTATGGGTGGTAATCCTTCTCAAGGCAAGGCTACTCTTGAGGCTTTTGTGAAGACCTATCGTGACCCCAATTATACTTGCGACGGTTCTTCCGACACAGAGGTTCAAGATGCAGTATGGATTCAGCGTCGCATCGAACTCTGGGGTGAAGGCCTTTCTTACTTTGATTTGCTCCGTCTTCGTAAGGGTATTGATCGTGCCAGCACGAAGTTCGCTTCGATTGACGAGACGCTGAAGAACCACAACTATCGCATTCTCGATACAGTAGAAGGTGAGCGTGCTGCTATTGAGGCTGTTAAGAGTGGTAATGGTAGTGTAACTGGAACTGATATCAACTATCTGATATATCAGATCCCTAATGAGGAGATTCAAGCTAACAAACTCATTAATGAGGGTGATAACAACCTTGGAACACCAACTCTTGTTCCAGTTCCTGTAAACTAATTTATACACTAAAAAACGATTAGATTATGAAATTTAATAAATCATTATTGGTTGCAGCCGCACTGATTGGCGGAATGCTGACATCGTGCAGTGACAGCGAATATTGGGATCAGGCATCTTCTGCAGAGTTGGGTAATGGACAGACCTATAGCTTTAGCAGTCCAACGGTGTCTTACACCTATGAGGGAACTGACCAATTGAAGGATACGGATGTTAATATTACTATTACCCGTGGTACTACAAGTGGAAATGTGACAATTCCTGTAAAGGTTGTCATAACAGATCCTAATATGATATCTACACCTGCTGAAGTTACATTTGAGGATGGCTCTAACACAGCTTCATTCCCGATTCATTTCAAAGAGGAACTTGTTCCGGGTGTTGATCAGGCTGTTAAGCTGACGCTTGATTCTAAGTCTTTTGGCTTTGAGGAAGTTGAAAAGCCGGCTCCTTTGACTCCAGAATCTACGCATGAGGATTCTTTGGCCTACGTAAAGGATTCGATAGCTTATGGTACATACCAAGAGAAGTTGAGTAACTATCAACTTCAGACAATTGTTTCTTTCAAGAAGAATCTGACGTGGGTTCAGTGTGGTTCATGTATGTTTGTGGATTATACAGTATTTGAAGATCCAGCAATGGCAGAGAATGTGCCCATCCTAAGGAGTTACTTGTATGGAAGTGATTGCTCTGGTGCTACTGACATTGAGTTTACACTTGATGAGAACTATGATATGACGTTGGTAACTGATGGTAGTGCTAGCGGAATCGTGTCTCAGTTTACTCATGCTTCTGAGGGCTCCTTCGTATTCTGCTGGCCTGAGAAATATGCTTCTCGCTTCACTATTGTGCGTCAGGAGAATGTTTATCAAGCAAGTATGTTCGGTATCTTGAATGGTGAGGGTTACTATTCTGGCTTCAAATTCGCATTCCAGTGGACTGATGGTTGGCCTGGTGCAAAGTAATTTCTTTTGCAATCTATAAAAAAGTGCGCAATGTTAGTTGCGCACTTTTTCCCGTTTTTAAATCTATCCCTTATTAATAACACCTATGACAAAATTATTTGCATTAGTTTTTACTTTACTGGCGAGGAGGTGAAGCAGATTGCTTTGCAGAAGTTACAAAAGCTGCATGGTATTGATGGTTCACAACATCGAGCGCAAGACTTAAATACTATCGAGGTGCTAAGACAAGATCCTATGTACACCATATTGGGAAGTGACAATTCGGGATTTGTTGTTGTAAGCAATGATCAGCGTTCACGTCCGGTATTGGCTTACTCCGATCATTTTTATGATTTTAATGATATTCCTTGTGGTATGAAGTGGTGGCTCAATGCGGTATCTCAAGTCTTAGCAAGAGATTTGACATCAGGCAAGACCGATAATATTCTGTCTCACCGTGCTCCTAAAAGCAGAGTTGAGCCTTTTCTTACAAGCTTGTGGAATCAAAAAGATCCTTATAACAAAAAGTGCCCTACTATTGAAGGAACTTTGCCTCCAACGGGATGTGTAGCTACAGCATTGGCTCAGGTGCTCTACTATCATAAATATCCAGATAGTAGTGAAGGAGAAGGCTATTATACCATTTCCGATGGTTCTACTCAATATCAAGTTGTATTAAATAGTTACTATGATTGGTCACTATATGATGATGCATACGTAAATTCTATCTTTCTTCCAGAAGATAAGAAAGAGGCTATTGCACAATTGTTATATGATTGTGGCGTAGCTGTTCATATGAATTATGACGTTAAGTCTAGTGGTGCAATCCTTTCTAGAGTGGGGACGGCATTAAGCCGTAACTTCAAATGCGACTCTTTGGCTGTACGTGCTTTGGGACGTAAGTTCTGTAATAATGACGAGTGGATGCAGATGATTCGTGCGGAGTTAGAGGCAGGTCGTCCTATTCTTTATGGCGGACAGGATGCGTCTGAAGGTGGACATGCTTTTGTGCTACATGGCATTGACGAAGAAGATAATGTTTATGTGAATTGGGGCTGGAGTGGAAATGGTGACTGTTGGACCTCTATTGACTTATTAATTCCTGATGGTGAGACCACTTCGTTTTCAGAGGATCAAAACATGGTGATCGGCTTTAGAAAGAATCCTATTCCTACTGAGGATGAAAAATACGAGTCCTCTTGGGGCGTTAGCGTCGCAGAAACTCTGTCGCAAAGCGTATTTAAGAGACTTCAGGTTTCTGACTTTACTGCCTTTAACATCCATCATTTAACATTTTATGGTGCTATGGGTCTCTATTTTGAAAAGATAGATGGTAGTGAAAGTGCTTTCTTATCTTACATTGAAACTGGCAAAAACGCTAATCCTGTAGAGTGCGGTATGGGATATAGTTTTAAGTCAAATGAATTTCTCCTTGCTGAGCTTTCTGTTGGTACTTACTACGCCTATTTGGCCTCCAAGGCAAATCAGGAGTCTACATATCAACCTCTCAAGCAAATTGGTGGAAAATACAATGTATATACTATTACCATTCATGAAGACCGCTCAGTGACAATAGACAAGAAAGAGGAGATGGATAATGTACCTACAAGCATTCATGAGCCAAGTATTACTAACTCTGCCTCTCCTCGCTACTTCGACCTGCAAGGTCGAGAGGTTAAGAATCCTACCCGTGGCCTGTATATCAGGAATGGAAAAAAGGTCGTGGTGAAGTAACCTTATTACCTCTTTTCTTTAAAGAAATCTTGCATGAGCTGGCGGCATTCTTCTCCGAGGATGCCGCCAGTTATATTTTCCCTACGACAAGGATAGGTCACTTTCGGGTCTTTCCGACGTCATCTTCGGGTGCTTCCAACGTCATCTATGACCCGTTCCGATGATACTTTAGGGGAGTAAAGTATCATTGGAACACCCGCTAGATGACGTCGGAACGGGTGCAAGGAACGTCAGGAACGACCTGAAAGTGACGTACCTACGTAAAGCGTTGGTTTCTTGTCGATTACACGGCCATATTTACCGCTTGCTCTTGAAAAAGTCCTGCATCAGCTGGCGGCATTCCTCTTCAAGTACGCCACCGGTAACCTGACACTTGGGGTGCAGGGCATGGGGGGCATAATCGGTATAGCCTCGTTTCTCGTCGCGGCAGCCATAGACGATTCGGGGTATCTGGCTCCAGCCTAATGCTCCGGCACACATGGTGCATGGCTCTACGGTGACATAGAGGGTGCAGTCGGTGAGGTACTTGCCACCCAGTTCGTTGGCGGCAGCGGTGATGGCCTGCATCTCGGCATGAGCGGTGACATCATGCAGGGTCTCTGTCAGGTTATGGGCGCGCGCAATGATGCGGTCCTGACAGACCACCACAGCTCCGATGGGTATCTCGCCTTCAGCGAAGGCTGCTTCGGCCTCTATCAGGGCCTTGCGCATATAGTTCTCGTCCTTGGTCATAGTTTTACGATATTTCGAGGTTTCGAATTTTCGAGCCTTCGAGATTTCGAATCTTCGATGTTTCGAGGTTTCGAATCTTCGATGTTTCGATGCTTCGAGGATTTCAATTAGATCTTTAGCGTTCCGTTGCAGGAAGGGTAGTTGCTGCAACTCCAGAATTCTTTGCCAGAGTTAATGCCTTTCTTGGCCATGCGCTTAATCATTGGCTTTCCACAGATTGGACACTTGGGAGCATTTGATTGAATGCTTTGCTCCTGTCGGTATGACAAGCGCTCGGCGGTAAGTCCTTCTGTAAAGCCGCCTTCAGCTTTAAACGTCTCTAACAAATGTTCTATCTGGCGGCGGAGCATCATGATAAGTCGGTTGCAGAGGATCAGAAGGCAGTTGGCTGCTATCAGTGAATCGCCATTGTTGAGCCAGCTGTCAAACTTATGCTTTTGTGCTAAAATGTGGATGCTGCTCAAGTGTAAAACGTCATCTTTATATGTAGGGCGATCTAGTTGTATGTTGTTTACATTTTGATAATCAGACGTATTAATGGACCAAGGCGTACTTTCGTTATGCATGATCCAATTGAGATAGTCGTTAGAAAGTTCAGAAAGACTGGCACGGGCCACATCAATCAGTTTCATCTCGGTCTCTCGTGATGTGGAATGGCGGGAGCTGCCCTCTGCAATGTTGGCAGGAACCGACCTTGCTGCCATTGTCATCTGATCGAAGAGCCGTCCGCATGGGTCGTTGGTATGGTTTAGGTGACGGATGCAGAAATCCTGTGTAGCCAGCTGAATGACGTTGGCAAGCACCCATGTGTCAAGCCAGTAGTATTTGAAGATGGCGATTTCCATTGTTGTTTTCTTTTTTTTGTTTTATGATGTTTTGGCGTTTCGAATTTTCGAATTTTCGAGATCTCGATGTTTCGAGGCTTCGGGGTTACGAGATTTCGAGGCTAAATAACGAATTGTACTTCCTTGAAGGCATAGCGGCGCTGGTGGCCGTTGTCGTCGAGCAGTAGCAGGTGGCCGTCATCTTCTACGTCTATGATTTCGCCCATAAAGGCTCCGTTCTTGTCCACATATGGATGGAAACCTCGACGCCGGTAGAGCATGGTGCAGTACTGTGCCTTGATATCGTGATACAGATAGTGGTCTAAACATTTCAGGATGCTCTGCAACAGCTGTTCGCAGCCTGTCTCCTGTTCACAAATCTGCCATATCGACACGGGGTTAGGGGCGTTGCTCTGGAAATGCCGCTGGTTGACGTTCAGTCCCACACCGATGATGCTTTCCTTGATGATGCCACCTTTTAGGGTGTTTTCTATCAGTATGCCGCCTATCTTGCCATTGCGCCAATAGATGTCATTGGGCCATTTGATGCTCAGGTCACCGATATGCTGACCTAACGCCTCCACGATGGATAGCGAGACAGCCATCGAGATATGAAACTGCTTGGAAGCAGGAACCTGCTCAGGGTGCAGCAGCAGTGAGAACAGCAGATTCTTACCTCGTTCCGATTCCCACCGGTTGGCGCCACAGCCACGTCCTGCTGTCTGGTAGTCGGCCATCACGCAAAAGGGATAGTCTCTGACATGTGATTTCATCCACAGGTTCGTGGAGTTTGTCTCGGCAAGGTGTACTATTTCGCATTCCATGATGCAAAGATACGATTTTTTCTTGATTCTTGATTCTTTATTTCTTTTTTTATTAGTAACTTTGCGGTCGAAACCTCAAGGCATCAAACTATCGAAACATCAAAATAACATTATATTATGGCAAGATTTAAGAGAATTCTCCTGAAGCTCTCGGGTGAGAGTCTGATGGGCAAGCAGGGCTACGGTATCGACCCTGAGCGTCTGAGCGACTATGCACGCCAGATTAAGGAAGTGAGCGAGATGGGTGTACAGATTGGCATCGTCATCGGTGGTGGTAATATCTTCCGCGGACTGAGCGGCTCACAGAAGGGCTTCGACCGTGTAAAGGGTGACCAGATGGGCATGTGTGCTACCGTCATCAACTCGCTGGCGCTAAGCTCAGCACTGGGCGCTATCGGTGTGAAGAATAAGGTATTGACAGCTATCCGTATGGAACCTATCGGCGAATTCTATACCAAGTGGAAGGCCATCGAGGCGATGGAGTCAGGCTATGTCTGCATCTTCTCAGCCGGCACGGGCTCTCCCTATTTCACTACGGACACCGGTTCATCGCTGCGTGGCATCGAGATTGAGGCTGACGTGATGCTGAAGGGTACCCGTGTGGATGGCATCTATACGGCTGATCCCGAGAAAGATCCCACGGCTACGAAGTTCGATGCTATTACATATAAAGAGGTACTCGCGCGAGGCTTGAAGGTCATGGACCTCACGGCTATCTGTATGTGTTCAGACAACAACCTGCCCATCTATGTCTTTAACATGGATGTTGTAGGTAACCTGAAAAAGGTGATGGACGGTGAGGAGATAGGCACGTTAGTGCATAACTAAGGTTTCAGGTTTCAAGATTTAGGTTTCAAGTTTCAAGCCTCCTCTACGAAATCTACATATTCGCCATCGGAGTCGTCGAAAATCTTCTTGTTTTCGCGCTCTTGATGGCGATTGTCTATGATGGTCTCTCCAGTGGCAGTCTGTGTCTTGCGAGGGCCAAAATCCTCTTGCATCTCATCGTTATTACCTGCCTGATAGGTCTGATGACGTTGGTTATACTGTTGGCGCTGGCGACCCGTTTCCTCCCGATGCTGGCGAGCCTGTCGCTCACTGGCTCTCTCGGCTGCCACGCGGATTTTCCTGTAGGTACGCCAAATGAAACCTCCCACAAGTAAAAGTACTAAGACAATGAGGAAGAAGATAAACGATAGGAATCCAAACAGGGCTTTCATGATATTAGATTTTAGTAGTTTATTTAGAAAGACAGTTGTTCACCACCGAGAGGATGACATACCAAGCGATGATAGCTGCCAATCCGAAGATTCCCAGAAACAGCATCGGTATGCAGGTGAGCAGGAAGATATACTTGACCTCGTTGCCTTTCCATCCCCATGTCTTGAACTTAAGGGCAAACATCGGAAGCTCGGCAATGAGCAGATAGCTGCTGATGAGGACACCAGCGAGCACACACCACTCGATACCCTCGAAGTATATCTGATAGCCATGGAGTCCGCCAATCAATGCACCCCAGAATAGGGCGTTGGCAGGTGTCGGTAGTCCGATAAATCCCAAAGCTTGTCGTTCGTCAAGATTGAACTTCGCCAGTCGCAGGGCAGAGAAGGCTGCCAATACAAATGCCAGATAAGGCATTAATTGACAATTGACAATTGAGAATTGACAATGATCTGCTACCGCACCATTTTGACTAAGGTAACTGAATACGATGGCTGAAGGGGCAAAGCCGAAGGTGATGTCGTCGGCCAGCGAGTCGAGCTCTTTACCTATGGGCGACGAGACATGCAGCAAGCGGGCCACCATACCGTCGAAGAAATCGAACACGGCACCGATGATGATAAAGAGCAGTGCCATGCGATAGTCATCATTAAAAGCGAAATAGGTGGCGATGCAGCCTGAAATCAGGTTGCAACAGGTAATCGTATTGGGAATATGCTTTTTAATCATGGGTCTAATGGGTCTAATAGGGCTAATAAGACATTATGCCAGTTTGGCGATGACCGTCTGGTCGCCAGTAGTAGGCTGTCCCATGGTGACACAAGCCCTAGAAGTCAAGGGAAGGTAGACATCGACGCGTGAGCCGAGCTTGATGAATCCCAGGTGCTCATCGATATAGCACTCCTCGCCCTCCTTGGCGTAGGTGACGATACGACGCGCCAAGGCACCGGCAATCTGGCGTACCAGCACATCCTCGCCATCAGGCGTGGTAATCATGATGTCAGCATGTTCGTTCTCCTCACTGGCTTTAGGCAGCCAGGCCTTATGGTAGTTGCCATCGAAATGCTTAACAAACTTCACCTTACCATCTATCGGGAACCAGTTGGCATGGACATTCAGCGGACTCATGAAGATGCTTATCATCAGTCGCTTGTCATGGAAATAGGTGTTCTCTTCAGCCTCTTCCACCACAACAATCTTGCCATCGGCTGGAGCCACGACCAATTTGTCGGTATCGCCATTGAAATAGCGGATAGGGCAGCGATAGAAGTTAAGGGCCATCATCCAGGCAGCACCAAAGACCAGACAAAACATCCAGAAGGGAATTTTGTTGTCGATGAAGTACCAGAGAACGGCTGCAATCAACGTGATGGCCAGCATGCTCAGTACGAGTTCATTGGTGCCTTCACGGTGTATTCTAATTTTCTTGAGTTTCTTTATTCTTTCTCCCATGGGTTGCTAATAGTAATTATCCATATGCAAAGGTACGAAAGAATTGAGAATTAAGAATTAAGAATTAAGAATTTTTTGCGATATTCTTTCGTTTTTCTCCCTTTTTAGGCGTAACTTTGGACTCCTAAATCGAAAAATAGCATTTTATGGAGGATTTTATCCATCTTCACGTACATACATATTACTCTATTCTTGATGGTCAATCGAGCATCAAACGACTGGTTGACAAGGCTGTTGCCAACGGAATGAGGGGCATGGCTATCACCGATCATGGTGACATGTTCGGCATCAAGGAATTCCATGACTATGTGGGTGGCATCAACAAGGGACGTAAGAAAGAGGGATTGGATCCCTTTATTCCCATCTTCGGTTGCGAGATGTATGTCTCGCGACATGGCTCTAAGTCGCTTCGTCGTGGTAAGGAGGATCAAGGTGGTTATCACCTCATCGTATTGGCGAAGAACTACAAGGGTTACAAGAACCTGATTAAGTTGGTTAGCAACTCATGGGTGGACGGCTACTACATGCGTCCTCGTACCGACCATGAGGACTTGGAGAAATACCATGAGGGCCTCATTGTCTGTTCAGCATGTATCGCCGGTGAGGTACCGGCCAAAATCCTGAAGGGTGACATTGCCGGAGCACGAGAATCTATCGAGTGGCATAAGCGAGTGTTTGGCGATGACTATTATCTGGAGTTGCAACGCCACGAGGTGAAAGACCCCAGTATCCGTGCCAATCGTGAAACGTTCCCTTTGCAGCAGAAGGCCAACAAGGTGCTCATTGAACTGGCTCGTGAGTATGGCATCAAACTCATCTGTACCAACGATGCCCACTTTGTGGATCAGGAGAATGCTGAGGCCCACGACCACCTGTTGTGTCTATCGACAGGCAAGGAACTCGATGATCCTACGCGTATGCTCTACTCCAAGCAGGAGTGGTTCAAGACCCGTGAGGAGATGAACGATGTCTTCCAGGATATTCCTGAGGCTCTGTCGAACACCCTTGAAATATTAAATAAGGTAGAGATATACAGCATCGACCACGACCCCATCATGCCATTCTTCCCCATTCCCGAGGATTTTGGTACGGAGGAGCAGTGGCGCCAGAAGTTCACCGAAGACGACCTCTTTAAGGAGTTTACCTCTGATGAGAATGGTGAAAACCAGTTGCCACAGGAGGAGGGTGAGAAGAAAATCAAGAAGTTGGGTGGTTACGACAAGCTGTACCGAATCAAGTTTGAGGCTGACTACTTGGCCAAGCTTGCCTACGAGGGTGCTGCCCGTCGCTATGGGACACCACTTCCAAAGGAGGTCGACGACCGTGTGCGCTTTGAGTTGCACATCATGAAGACGATGGGTTTCCCTGGCTACTTCCTCATTGTGCAGGACTTCATCAACTCTGCCCGCGATGAGTTGGGTGTGATGGTCGGTCCAGGCCGTGGTTCTGCGGCTGGTAGTGTGGTGGCTTACTGCCTGGGTATCACGAAGATAGACCCGTTGAAGTATGACCTGCTGTTCGAGCGTTTCCTGAATCCTGACCGTATTTCGTTGCCTGATATCGATACTGACTTCGATGATGACGGACGCGGTAAGGTGCTGAAGTGGGTGGAGGATAAGTACGGTCACGAGAACTGTGCCCATATCATCACCTACGCTACGATGGCTACGAAAAACTCCATCAAGGATGTGGCCCGTGTGGAGAAAGTACCGTTGGGGGTCGTCAACACCCTGTGTAAGGCCATTCCCGACCGTCTGCCCGATGTCGATGGAAAGACACCGAAGATGAATCTGCCCAATGCCATCAAGGCGGTGCGTGAGTTGCAGGAGGCTGAGGCCAGTCCAGATAGAGCTCTAGCCAATACCATCAAGTATGCCAAGATGTTGGAAGGCACCGTTCGTGGTACGGGTATCCATGCCTGTGGCTTCATTATCTGTCGCGACCCGATTAGTGACTGGGTGCCCGTATCGACAGCCGATGATCCTGACTTCAAGGATGTCAAGACCAACTGCACGCAGTATGATGGTCACGTCATCGAATCGACGGGTCTGATTAAGATGGACTTCCTCGGATTGAAAACGCTGTCCGAGATGAAAGAGGCCTGTGCCGTTATCAAACAGACACGCGGCATTGATGTCGATCTGGATACCATTCCCATCGATGACCCCAAGACCTTCGAACTCTATCAGCAGGGACGTACCATCGGCACGTTCCAGTTTGAGTCGGCTGGTATGCAGAAATACCTGCGTGAACTGAAACCCACCGTCTTTGAGGACCTCATTGCCATGAATGCCCTCTACCGTCCGGGACCTATGGGTTATATCCCTCAGTTCATTCGTCGCAAGCACGGCGAGGAACCTATCACCTATGATATCCCCGTGATGGAGAAATACCTGAAGGATACCTATGGCATCACCGTCTATCAGGAGCAGGTGATGTTGCTCAGCCGTTTGCTGGCCGACTTCACTCGTGGTGAGAGCGACGCCTTGCGTAAGGCGATGGGTAAGAAGAAGAAAGACATCGTCGATGCCATGAAACCGAAGTTCATCGAGGGTGGTAAGAAAAACGGTCACGACCCAAAGATACTCGATAAGATATGGAGCGACTGGGAAGCCTTCGCCTCGTATGCCTTCAACAAGTCGCATGCTGCCTGTTATTCGTGGGTGGCCTATCAGACCGCTTACCTCAAGGCCAACTATCCTGCTGAGTTCATGGCTGCCATTATGAGTCGCCGTCGTGACCAGATTACTGAAATCACCAAGCTGATGGATGAGTGCAAGGCCATGGGTATTGCCACGCTGGGACCGGATGTCAACGAGTCGTACCAGAAGTTCGGTGTGAACAAGAAAGGTGAGATTCGCTTCGGACTGGCAGCCATCAAGGGTATGGGCGACAATGTTGCTCAGGCTATCATTGACGAGCGCGAGAAGAACGGTGTCTATAAGGACCTCTTCGATTTCGTACAGCGTATCAACTTCAGTCAGATTAACCGCAAAGCCTTTGAGGCATTGGCACTGAGTGGTGGTTTTGACAGTTTCGGCTATCGTCGTGAGGACTTCTTTGCAACGAATAATAAGGGCGAAACCTTTATCGAAATCGTGATGCGCTATGGACAGCTCTATCAGATGGAGAAGCAGCAGGCACAGAACTCGCTATTCGGCGCCTTCGATGCGTTGGAGATACAGACACCGACGTTGCCGAAGAGTGACGAGCGCTGGAGTGACATAGAGCGCCTGAACAAAGAGCGTGAACTGGTGGGTATCTATCTGTCAGCACATCCGTTGGATGAATATAAGATTGTACTCGACAACCTGTGTAATACCCGTTGTGACGAATTGGCAGATGTAGGCAATCTGGCAGGTCGTGAGGATGTGATTATCGGTGGTATCGTCACGGCTGTGCGTACTGGTTTTACGAAGACGGGTAAGCCCTTTGGCATCGTCACCCTCGAAGACTTTGTCGGCTCTGGTGAGTTGGCACTGTTTGGTGAGGCTTGGGGCGACAAGTCGGGATTCTTCGCCGTTGGTGCCTCGGTCTATGTCACTGGTAAGGTGAAGCCCCGTTTCTCGTACAACCCGGACGGACCGAAAGACCTTAGCATAACAGGTGTTGAGTTTCTGCAGACCATCAAGGAACGTGCTATTGACCGCATCACCATCTCGCTGACTACCGACTTGCTCGATGACCAGGTGGTGGCTGATCTGACTGAGCTGATTGATACCCACCCGGGAAAGACAAAACTCTTCTTCCAACTGCACGACTCTATGGGAAAGAACCATGTGCTGCTGAAGAGTACTACGAAAGAAATCGATGTTAAGAGCACGCTGATTCAGTATATTGAACAGACCGATGCCCTCGACTATAAGATCAACTAAAACAATGGCATAGTTTTTGCAAGAGATCAATAAACAATCATGTATAACCTGGGGCGATGACGCTTGTTCAGACCCCACCCCCCGAACTTTGGGGGCAAAAATTAAAAGATTATGGAAGTAACAATCACAAGCGAGAATTTTGAGAGCCTGAAGAATGGCGCACAGCCATTAGTAGTGGATTTCTGGGCAACATGGTGTGGTCCCTGCCGTATGGTAGCTCCCATTATTGCTGAGTTGGCCAAGACGTATGATGGCAAAATCACCGTCGGCAAATGTGATGTTGAGGAGAACGAGGATCTGGCTGCCGAGTTTGGCATCCGCAACATTCCTACCATCCTGTTCATCAAGAACGGACAGGTTGTCGACAAGTTGGTTGGCGCTCAGCCCAAGGCTAAGATTGAAGAGAAAGTCCAGGCTTTGCTGTAAAAAGAGGCTGTCGTTCCGTCTTTACGAGAACGATACCAGCCTGCTACCGTCTTCTTGCTCGGTGATGCTGACACGTACGGCATCGTCGGGCAAGATTTCTTCTATCAGCTCAGGCCACTCGATGAAACAGAGCGCTCCGGAGTAGAAATAATCCTCATAGCCCATGTCATAGACCTCTTCCAACTTCTTGATGCGATAAAAGTCGAAATGGTAGATGTTCTTGGGAATTCCGAATTCCGAATTCCGAATTCCTGCATCGTTATTCGTATTTCGTAATTCGTAATTATTGATGACAGCAAAGGTGGGGCTGGTGACGACGTCTTCTACGCCTAACTCCTCACAGATGGCTTTGACAAAGGTGGTTTTGCCTGCTCCCATCTTACCGTAGAAGGCAAAGATGCAGCGGTCGCCGATATGCTCAATAAACTCGCGAGCAGCCTCGCGGATGTGATCGATGTCCTGAATTCTTATTTCCATTGTCGTTATGTCGTTTTGTCGTTATTACGTTATTACGTTATATCGAAGAAACTATCGTTTTCTTCCTTTTAAAGTTACTATCGGTATAATCATCTCCTCCATCGAGATGCCTCCATGTTGGAAAGTGTTGCGATAGTAGGAGACATAATAGTTGTAGTTGTTGGGGTAGGCAAAGAAATCGTCGCCAGTGGCAAAGACATACGAGGTCGACAGGTTTGGTGCCGGCAGGTGAGCCTTCTGAGGTTCCTTGATGACAAAGAGATCCTTGGAGTCGTAGGCCAGGTTCTTGCCTAACTTATAGCGCAGGTTGGTATTGGTGTTGCGGTCACCGATAATCTTGACGGGATTGGTGGCACGGATGCTACCATGGTCGGTGGTGATGATGATGCGGTAATTGCTCTGTGCCAACTGACGGAACAAGTCGGCCATGACAGAATGGCGGAACCACGACAGCGTGATGCTGCGATATGCTGACTCGTTGTTGGCCAACTCACGCACCATCTTCGACTCAGTTCGGGCATGTGACAACATGTCAATGAAGTTGAAGACGACGACATTCAAGTCGTTCTTCTCTAACTGCTTGAGCTGACTGAGTAGCTTATCGGCCTCCTGCGAGGTGTTGATTTTGTGGTAGGAGAACGTGTTATGGCGACGGTAGCGTTCCAGTTGGGTGCGAATCAGAGGCTCTTCGTTGAGGTTCTTACCTTCCTCCTCGTCCTCGTCGACCCACAGGTCGGGGAACATCTGCGCAATCTGTACGGGCATTAGTCCCGAGAAAATGGCGTTACGGGCATATTGTGTGGCGGTAGGCAGGATGCTGCAATAGACATCCTCGTCAATCTCGAACATGTCGCCGATTTCGCGCTCAAGAGTCTTCCACTGGTCATAGCGGAAATTGTCGAGCACGATGAGGAAAACCTTTTCGCCCTCGTTAAGTAGGGGAAATAACTTGGTCTTGAAAATCTCAGGAGAGAGTACTGGGTGGTCATTGTCCTTCATCCAGTCCATATAGTGCTGTTTGATATATTTGGCAAAGCCTCGGTTGGCCTCTTCCTTCTGCATCTGCAGCATCTCTGTCATCTGTGAGTCGGTAGCGCTGAGCTCCAGTTCCCAGCGTACCAATCGCTTATAGATGTCGGCCCAGTCCTGCCAAGTGCGGCAGTCCATGATTTGCATGGAGAGCTGTTGGAACTGCTGCTGGTAGCCAGTCTGCACAGTCTCGGTGATGATCTCCTTGCGATGGATGTTCTTCTTGAGCGTCAGCAGAATCTGGTTGGGATTGACAGGCTTGATAAGATAGTCGGCAATCTGTTGACCGATAGCCTGATTCATAATGTCCTCTTCTTCGCTCTTCGTTACCATGACAATAGGCACTTGAGGGGTAATCTCCTTGATACGCTGCAGCGTCTCCAAGCCAGAGAGGCCAGGCATCATCTCATCGAGCAACACCAAGTCAAAGGTGCGCTTCTTGCATTCCTCGATGGCGTCCGTGCCATTGGTCACCGTAACGACCTCATAGCCTTTCTTCTCTAAAAATAACAGATGGGCGCGGAGTAGCTCCATCTCGTCATCAGCCCAAAGTAATAGTCCGTTGGTCATATTATTGTATTTTCGATATTTCGATGTTTCGATATTTCGATGTTTATCTCCAGAAATCGTCATCAAACTCTATGTCATTGGTGTTTTGCCTGCGGGGCATGTCTTGGAAGAGGTCGTCGTCGGGTGCCTCTTGCTGGTCGTTGCCAGCAGGTTTCGTGTCTTCCACCTCGTCCTCTTGCTGCGTGATGCTCTCAGGTTCGTCGAGCACCGTGTCCTCTGGGACTTCTATCGGCTCCAGCTCCTGTTCAAAGAAGACCTCGTAGTCGCGGTAACTGTATGCGGTGCCCAACAGATGCAGGTTATGTTCGCTGACAATCAGACTGCGACAGGGCTTCAGCATGGCTGCAATCGTTGCGTCGTTATAGAGCTGACGGGCATACTGACGAGCCTCGTCGTAGTTGAGGAAACCGCTAATCAACATGCGTGACAAACCGTGGGCATCCTGGTCAATGGCGATATCGAAGTTACGTACGAGGAAGTTGGAGAAATTATATCTCGCCATCTCGTAGAGCAGCTGATTCTGGTTGACAGAGTCTGGCTGGAAGGCCAGTAGGAAGATAAAGTTGGTATTGCGCTCTATGCTGAGCGTATCGGTCTGCGTGGAGTCTGCAGCCATGCCGATGGTGCGTTGTGACCATACATCTCCAATGTCGAACTTGCCGCCATGCAGGGTTTTACCTTGTTGTACGCCACGGATAATCATACCTGCCATCTCGCTGACCTCGCTCTGTGGATATTTTTCCACGACCTGTTTCATGCGGTTGATGCAGCCAGATGCATCACCGTCGTTCAACAGACTGAGACCTTCGATGAACAGGAACTTCGGACGGTGCTGTCCCAACGGAAAGCGGCTCTCGGAGATGGCATTATTGGCTTTGACCTCTTGGTAGCGGTTCTCCTTGAAGGCTTCATAGGTTGCGGCATAGATAGAGTCTTCGATATGTACACCGAAACGCTGGTTTTCAGCAAAGTAGGGGTCGGAGAGTAGGATAGTCCAGTTGCTCTCTGGGTATTGTTGCTGCAACATGGCGAGACAGTGGTTGGCTTCTGCGGTGCGCCCCTGTCGCGAATAGAGCAGGAAGAGGTGATACCAGGCTTGGTCGTTCTGCTCATAATCGGGATATTGGCTGGTAAGTCGGTAGAGGGCTTTCTCGCTGAGGCGTAGGTTGTCAAGCTTGTCCTTGAAGATAACCCCCGAATGGTAAAGACCGTCTTTTATGAGGGCGTCACTTTCTGCTTTTTGTTCCTCGGTAAAAGGAATCTGTGCCAGATAGTATTCACGCTTGTGAGGGTCGAAGGCACTGCTATCAGCAGGTTCTCCTTTGCTAGCAGCAGAATTGCCGGGCACGGTAGCTTCTGCAGAGGACTGAGCGGATGTCGATTCCGGTGATTCCTGATTGTCCGTCGATTCCGGGTTTTCTGTTTCTACATTGTCTGGCTGCAGGTTGACCACCGTTTGGTTGATACGCTGCCAGTTGTCTTGGTTCTCGCGTTTACCCCATTGGCGCTGGAAAAGTTGCTTTCCTTGACTGACCGCTTGGGGATTATAGAAATACCATGCCCCCGAAGTGGCAGAAGCTGTAGGTACTGTTGGTGTCGTTGTTGGTCGGTTGATCGTCCTCCCTCCGTTTTTGGCTTCTTCGCGTCGGACAATATTCTCAGCCTCTTCAGCCTCCTTGGCACGTTGTTCTTCTTTCTCTTTCTTGATCAGCTCCTCTATCACTTTGTCGATAATCTTATTGCGCTGAGCCTCGGGCATCAGGGCTAATCGTTGTAGGGAGTCTTGCAGCTCGACGGCACTGGTAAAGGGACTGAGTTCGTCAAGTACCTTCGAGCGTTCCGACAACTGTTGGTAATCTTTACGGTCCTTGTCCAGCAAACCGATGGCCTCACCGTAGCAGCGTTGAGCATCGGCATACTTCTCCTTTTCCCAGTAGATGTTGCCGAGGGTAAGGAGTAGTACGCCTTTCTCTATGCCATTGCGCTGGGATTTCTTGCATCCCTCTTCATAGGCCTCAATGGCTTGTAGCGTGTCACGCTGGGCGATATAAACGTTGCCGATAGCATAGTACACCTGATCCAGATATTGTGTATTATTATCCGATCGGGCCATGCGGCGTAGCTTGCTAATCTTGTGTTTGGTATCCGTGGCTGGCATCACCTCAGTCTGGGCAATACGAGCGTTGAACTCCAATTCGTAAGGCGGGTTGAGTCGGATGACATGCTTGAATGAACGGTAGGCATCCTCTTTTTGTCCCAAGAGTGATTGTATCTGTCCCAATAGGTACCACTCGCGGGCTTTCTGCTTGCGACGGCGCTCGTGTTTGATGACTTTGCGCAGATAGGGTAGCGCCTCCTGGTATTGTTGGCTGTGGATATAGTAATTGGCCAATGTGTAGTCCCAGTCTTTCTCTGCTCTGTAGTGGATGCTGTCGCGTCGTTGTTTGACGATGAGGTCTTCAGCATCATAAAGCCAGTCGAGCTCAGTATAGCTTTTAGCCTGCCAGGCACGGGCGATGCCGTTGATGGCGGGTTGCGTCTGGTAAAGACGTGACATGTAGGAAAAGGTTGCCGCTGCTTCTTCAAACTGTCCCTGCTGAAACTGCGACTTACCCAGCAACAGCCATGCATGCCAGATAAAGGGGTTATATTCACGCCGGTTCAGCCACTCGATATCCTTGGCAGTTTTGCGGCGTCCCTTGTTCCATTCCGGTCGTTTCTTGATGCTATGCATCTTGATGGCTTTCTCGGCCTTCTCGATGGCACGGTCGTAGTTACCTTTGCCAAGTCCTCTGCTTTGCTTGTTGGTTACAGGGTATAAGGGAATCAGTTCGGTGTAGTTATCCTTATTGCCATTTTCTTTCTCAAGGTTTCCCTCGATGAAGGCCTCAGAACCATTGTAGTAGGTGTTGTAATGGGCGGTAAAGGCCTGCCAGAAACGGCTTTGTGGCGTATTGTTCTTGGTGGAGCAAGAAAAGAAGATAGAGGAAGATAAAAGTAGTAGGATGGAGATAGAAGACAATAGTTTTGAGGCACTGTTATGGTGTCCACAAGTCATTTGTCCTTTATCTTCTGCTATCTCCTTCTTTCTCCCTTTATCTACAACTTCCGCCAGTTTACACTCACTCCTGCTGCTACACGAGGCACAGTCGCCCTCTTTCTGCACGATAGGCTCGTCCGTGCTACCGATGGAAGCGATAGCAGCAATGATGCCCAGCACCACTAACGATATGACGACTATCAGCAGAAATTGCATGTTATTGCGGTAGCAAATTCTTCATTCTTCACTCTTCACTCTTCACTTCGAAGCCTGCAGCTTTGATGTCATCCCAGAAACGGGGGTATGACTTGGTGACCACCTGTGGGTTGTTGATATTCAGATGGCTCAGTCGGAATGCTGCAGGTGCAAAGGCCAATGCCATGCGGTGGTCTTCGTAGGTGTCTATGCCTTTTTCAGGTTGAGGCTCACAACGTTCACCGTCCCAATAGAGTTCACAGTCATTGACATCATGGATGACGAACCCCAACTTCCGTAACTCGATCTTGAGAGCCTCAATACGGTCGCTCTCCTTGATCTTTAGTGTAGAAAGCCCACGGAAGTGGAACTTGACACCCAACATACAGCAACAGACCACAAAGGTCTGGGCCAAGTCTGGAGAGTTGACGAAGTCGTATTCTAAACGGGGTACACAACGTCCGGAATGGCGTAATGTCACTGTGGTCGGCACACTTTCGGCAGTTGTTTCAAAGGCACTCTTCACTCCCAGCAGGCTAAAGATGTAGCGCACGCTGGAGTCTCCTTGCTTTGAACCGTCCATCAAGCCCGTCAGGCGTATCTCATCATCTTCGTTTTTCGACAATGCCATCATCTCATACCAGTATGATGCTGCGCTCCAATCGTTCTCAATATAATAGGGACGGGATTGGTAGAGTTTGCTGCTCACGGTAATGGTCTCATAGGAACTCCAATCGGCATCGGCTCCAAATTCACGCATCGTCCAGAGTGTCAGGTCGATGTAGGGCCTTGAGATGATATCGCCCGTCATGCGCAGTGTGAGACCGTTGCGCAGACACGGTCCTATAAGCAGTAGGGCAGAGATGAACTGAGAACTGATATTGCCTGGTACTTCCAGTTGTCCACCTTCCAGTTGGCGCCCTCTGATACGAAGAGGAGGGTAGCCTGTCTCACCGATGTATTCGATGTCTGCACCCAGATAGCGCAGGGCATCGACCAGGGTGCCGATAGGTCGGTGCAGCATGCGTTCCGTACCTGTAATGACGTGCTCTTCACCTGCCTTTGTCGCCAGGTAGGCAGTCATAAAACGCATGGCAGTTCCAGCCGCTTTGATGTTGATCTCGTAGGGATTGTCTCTAAGTGCGCTAATGATGACCTCCGTGTCATCACAGTCAGACAGGTTGTCTGGCAAGACCTGGCCGCCAGACAGTGCGTATATAACTAGTGCGCGGTTGGAAATACTCTTTGATGCAGGTAGTTTGATAGTCTGGTTTAGCAGGCTAGGCGCCGTTATGTTGTATTGCATATGTCTATTCCTAATAATATAATTATGTATAATAACCCACAAAAGTACGAATTATTTGGTGATTTACCAAAGAAATAACAATAATTATATAACTTTTCAATAAAAAGTAATGCGAAAATTTGCAGGAATGGAAAAAACATCGTACCTTTGCATCCGCTTAAGAGCAAAGGATCGGGATTTAGCGCAGTTGGTAGCGCACACGTCTGGGGGGCGCGAGGTCGCTGGTTCGAGTCCAGTAATCCCGACAAAAGGAAAGAAGCTGATAACCATAGGGTTTGCAGCTTCTTTCTTTTTTATCTTTTATCTCGATATGTATCGGTTAGTTTTCTAGGTCACCCTCATAGTGGTAAGGCTCGACGTTGAGTTCTCCTCCCACATAATCCGAGTCAACATCTTCAATGATTGGTGCGTTAAGCTGTTTGCCGTAATCGCCTCGCACAGCACCGAGATCAAGTACCAGATCCTTATAGTGGATAGTAGAGATGACGATGCCGAAGATGCCAATACTGATACGTCGTCCTTGAGGGTAGAAGCTGTTGATGACATGGACCGTACGGAAACCAGGGTGACTGTAGACCTCAATGCGATTGTACTTCCGGAAAGCTTTGTACGCCTCCTTGTTGGTGGCGAGAGTGTCTGCTGAGAGCAAGGTGCGACTGACATTGCTGATGGTTTCATCAATTTCGTCAATCTTGATGCTGTCGTTGTCTTGTAGGCACTCGTGGATGTTGTCTCTGGTTTCTATCAGCATTTCGTCAGCAGAAGGTACCGTGAAGAGTGCTACAATATAGAGGATAATGATGACGCCAAATAGGATGACGATTTTACCCATACAACTATTGAAGAACTGCTGAATCAGGGTCTGCTGTTTGTAGGTGTCTTTGTTGAACTGGTCCATAGTGATATGAAAGTTGTAATGTTATCTATTGTGAATCAGATTCATAAACTCTTGACGGGTCTTGGCTTGGTTGAAGGCGCCTGAGAAATCACTGGTGGTGGTAATGCTGTTCTGCTTCTCAACACCGCGCATCTGCATGCACATATGACGTGCCTCGACAACGACCATCACACCAAGAGGGTGGAGGGTTTGTTCGATGCACTCCTTGATTTGCAGTGTCATGCGCTCCTGTACTTGTAGGCGATGGCTGTAGATGTCAACGACACGGGCTATCTTGGAGAGTCCGGTAATATAACCGTTGGGAATATAAGCCACATGTACCTTGCCGTACATGGGTAACAGGTGATGTTCACACAGCGAGAAGAAGTCGATATCCTTGACAATGACCATCTGTGAGTAGTCTTCCTTGAAGAGGGCGTCGCGAAGCACCTGATGGGCATCCATCTCATAGCCACGTGTCAACACCTGCATGGCTTTGGCTACGCGTAGGGGCGTCTTCTGAAGTCCTTCACGCTCGGGATCTTCCCCCAATAGGGTGAGAATCTCTTTGTAATGGTCGGCCAATGAGTCAAGGCCCTCTCTGAATATTTCGTTTTCTGGATACATTAGTATGCTACAGTGATTTTTCCTTTAACGATGGTAGCCTGGTCGAAACCTAAGTCTCGCAGGCTGACAAGCATCTGATGGGCCTCTTCGTAGGTACGATAATTGCCCACGCGGCAGATCCATCGTGGCGAATAGAAATGCACATAAACAGGCACGTTGGGGAAGTGGCTCTTGATGCTGTTGCGTATCTGTTCGGCTTTCTGACGGTCCTTGCGAGAGTTACCTCCTGCAAAGGCCTGTACACGATATCCTGCCACCTTGTGCCCGCCACGAATCACCTTGGGGCTTAGCTCTGTCTGCTCTGAATCCCCGCCTGTACTAGAATTACTAGTAGCACTAGTCGTACTAGTAGAGCCAGATGTGCTAGTTGCGCTGTTTGGATGTGTCAGCGTAGTCGTGGTGGGTTTCGTGGTTGGCGTCTGTTTGACAGTGAGCACGGTGGTATTGACCAGTTGGTCGATAGAATCGCTCTGATGGACAGTCACCGAACCCTGTCCAGCAGCAGGCTGTCGTTGAAGACGCTGGGTAAAAGTCTGTGCATCAGCACCCAAGGGAATGCTGATACACAGTACTAATATCTGGATGAAATGTTTCATTTACTTCTTCCAAGCGTCGATGATACCCTTGAAGTCTGCGCACTTCAGTGAAGCACCGCCGATGAGACCACCGTCGATGTCAGCCTTGGCGAACAGCTCAGGAGCGTTAGAAGCCTTGCAAGAG
>CADCBH010000034.1 GCA_902799655.1 uncultured Bacteroidales bacterium | reverse complement strand
ATGCAAAGGTACAACAAAATTTCAAACCTCCAAAATATTTCACCAACTTTTTTGCAAGAAAAACAAAAGTTTTCGCATTTATTGACAATGCGAAAACTTGTACACCTTATTATATTTTAATATACTATTCTCTTTTACCTAGAATTCGGAGCAAATGGATGAATAGGTTAATGAAATCCAGATAGAGAGTCAAAGCTCCTAACAGGGCTAATTTCTGTGCACCTTCCCCTGCATCAGGAGCCTCTAACAGCATCTTTTTAATCTTCTGGGAATCCCATGCCGTCAGTCCTACAAACACTAATACGCAGGCATAACTGATAACCAAATCAAACATCGTACTCTTGACGAAAAAGATCTGAACGACAGAAGCAATGATAATTCCTATCAACGCCATCATGAGAATCTTTCCAATCTTAGAGAGGTCTGTCTTAGTGGTATAGCCTATAAAGGCCATAGCTGCAAACGTACCTGCCGTGATAAAGAATACGGTAGAAATCGAGGTGGCTGTATAGACGAGGAATATTGACGAGAAAACCACTCCGTTCAGCAGCGAATAGACGATGAACATCAGCGTTGCCACTGCAAGAGACAATCGATTGATAGCTGCTGAGAGACCAAACACCAATGCCAGTTCAGCAATGATGATGACCCACATCATCGTCGAATTACCATAAATCATCTGTAATGCACCAGGACTGGTCGCCACACCATAAGCCGTCAGACCCGTGATGACCAATGCCAAAGACATCCACAGATATACTTTTCTCAATAAAACGGGGAAAGCATTACTCACAGCCCATTCCCGTCCATTATTCGTTGAGGCATATTCTCTCAACTCAAAATCTTGACTATTCATTTCTGTTTCTTAATATTAATTCGCCGCAAAGATACGCATTTATTTGGATGCGGCACCATTCTTTCTATTAAAAAAGAATAAAATCACTTTTTAGCTGACGTACATTCATTCACCAGATAGACAATACTCATATAAGGGATACCCGTGTTCGTTTCAAGTCCAATCTCACAAGTACGGCTATTACTATACCCCACCTCGATATGATTGGCTTCAATCTGCGGACGCAACTTACGCAAGCCATATTTATTGAGTTCCGGGAAGGTAAAGCCTCTGTCACCTGCGAAGCCACAACAGCCGACTCCCTCGGGCAGATAGACATGATTAGAGCACATCTTTGCAAGTGCTATCATATCGTCAGCCACGCCCATCTGTCGTGTAGAGCAGGTGATGTGCAAGGCAATATGACGATCGATGGGATGGAAATCCAACCGTGGCACCAGATACTTCATAATAAACTCTGCCGGTTCATAGAGCTTGAATTGATGCATGACCTTTTTCATGCGATGCAGGCAAGGACTCTGGGCACAGAGCACGGGATACCTACCCTCCTCAGAGGCTTTCCATAAGGCGGCTTCAAGTTCAGCACTCTTGCGGTCAGCAATATCGAGCATACCCTTCGACTCCCAGATTTGTCCGCAACACATACGTTCCATACCCTCTGGGAAAATAACTTCATAGCCAGCCTTTGCCATCAGTTGAATGACTTCGTCAACCAGATCATGAATCTTACCACCATGTCTTGACTGTCCCATCGTTTGATTGATACAGCTAGGGAAATAGACAACCTTGAGGTCAGATGACTGATGTTCGTTGTTAGATGTATGAGGTATAGACTTCTCGATGATGAACTGTGTGAGATCAGACTTCTTGGGCTGACGGTGTTTCTTAGGCATGGCAGTCGTCCACAGAGGGAGACCCATTTTATTCATGCCTCGGGCTATGCTGCTCATCATGGATGGCCCGAGCGTGACATGTCCCAAGTGAGCAATGTCAAGCACCACGCGCAGGCCACTCTTAATACCCGCCATATGGTTGGCAGCAAATTCTCCGATCTTATAGCCCGTCGGACTCTCGTTCATATCCATCTGACGGATGATATGTGTCAGCTCACCCGTATTGATTTTCATCGGGCACGATGTAGAGCACAGTCCGTCTGTTGCACAGGTCTGATCACCATAATACTTGTATTGCTTCTCCAGCGTAGCCAACCGCTCGGGATTCTCACCCGTCTTGGTGAGATGACGTATTTCGCGTTGTACAGCAATACGCATACGACTCGACAGTGTCAGTCCGCACGACATACAATTAACCTCACAGAAGCCACATTCTATACACTTGTTGGCGCGCTTAACCTGTTCGATGGTTTCTTTGGCGGTCGACAATGTAGGATCCATCAGATAATGACCGCCATCAGGCACTTTGTCGAAATCGTAGTCGAGTACAGGGAGTGGTTTCAGACACTTGATGAAACAATCCGGATCGTCATTGAAGATGACGCCTTGGTTGAGCAAGCCATCCGGGTCGAAGATAGCCTTCAGTTCCTTCATTACCTCATAAGCCTTGTCACCCCACTCGTATTTCACGAAAGGAGCCATATTGCGACCTGTACCATGTTCAGCCTTCAGCGAGCCATCATATCCCTCAACTACCAATTTAGCCACATCACGCATCATCTCAGCATAACGTGCCACCTCATGCTCGTCAGCAAAGCTCTGGTTCAGTATAAAATGATAGTTACCCTCAAAGGCATGACCATAGATACAGGCATCCGAGTAACCATGATCAGCAATGAGTTGCTGCAGTTTTACCGTTGCCTCAGGCAAGCTCTCGATGGGGAAAGCTACATCCTCAATAAGACAGGAGGTTCCTACAGGGCGCGTACCACCCACACTGGGGAAGATACCACTTCGGATAGCCCAGTACTTGCCATACACTTTCGGATCTTCGGTAAATTCTCCGACCTGAAGGTCTGAGTGTGGCGTGCAATCCGCAGGAATATACAAACGGAACTGAGATAGACAATCCTTGATTTTCTCAATCTTTTCCAGCAGTTGCTCATGAGTAATGCCCTTCGTCTCTGTGAGAATAGCCGTCAGGTGATGGTAGTCGCCTGGTTTCACGCCCTCAATCTTACCGGCATCTACATCTTTCTTATACTGCAGGAAAACGGGATCGTCAACGGAGTTCAATGACATATAGTCGAGCATCTCCGCACTCTTCACAATCAGATTTTCAGCACTGTATTCCAGATCTTCCTCGCCAGCCTTCATCTTCTTCATAGCCACCACAGCCTCACAACTCTCCTTCATGGTCATGAAGTATAGCATCGCTGAAGCTTTGAATGGATAGTCCTTCAGTGTCTTCATCGTGACCTCTGACAGGAATGCCAGCGTACCTTCAGAACCCACCATTGAGTGTGCGATGATGTCGAATGGGTCATCATATGCCACCAGTGGACGGAGGTTAAGTCCTGTTACGTTCTTGATGCTGTACTTTTTAAATATACGCGTGCGCAACTCCTCGTCAGCGCGTACCTTGTCTCTGAGGGCCTCAATCTTGGCTATGAACTCGGGGTGCGAACGACGGAATTGCTCGCGACTCTCTTGGTCGCCTGTATCGAGTATAGTGCCGTCTGTCAAGATGATTCGGGCAGATATCATCATACGGTCACTGTTGGCATGAACACCACAGTTCATACCCGAGGCATTGTTGACAACAATACCACCAACCATGGCCGAACCGATTGAAGCAGGATCTGGCGGGAACACACGGCCATAGGGTTTCAGGATTTGATTGACATGCCCCCCCACAATACCCGGCTGCAAGGTGATAGCATTGCTCTCACTATGAAGGTTCCATTTCTCCCAATGTTTGCCAGCAACTATCAATACAGAGTCAGTACAGCTCTGTCCTGAGAGTGAGGTACCAGCAGCACGGAATGTAAACGGCAATTGATACTTCTGACAAGCCTTGACAATCTTGGCAATTTCCTCCTCGCCATCACTGCGGATAACGACCTTCGGAATCTGGCGATAAAAACTGGCATCTATACCCCATCCGAGGGTTCGGAGATCATCGGTATAAATACGATCAGACGGAAGAAACTGTCTGAGTTCAGCAAGGAATTTGTTTAACATAGCCTTTTCAAATTTTTAGTTACGCGTATTATTTTTGCAAATATACAAAAAAATATCAGATAACCATTATTTTATTTGAGAAATCTTCGTTTATTTCCATTTTTTTTGTATATTTGCAGCAAACTTATAAAAACCTAAAACAAAAATGCTATGGCAGCACTGATTTCTGTTATTCCTATTGTACTGCTCTTCGTCCTCATGATGGGTCTTAAAGTGTCCGGATGGAAGAGTGCGTTAATCACCCTCGTCGTAACCATATTATTGGCACTATATGCAGTTCCTGCATTAGGTATTGTTCCAGAGAAATATGGCGACGCCTCCATCTATGGTATCACACTATGGTCTGTCGTAGAGGGAATCCTCAAGGCATGTTTCCCCATCATTTTGATTATCATCTGTGCCATTTTCAGCTATAATATACTTTGTGAGACGAAAGAAATTGAGACCATTAAGGCTCAGTTTATTCAACTCACGTCCGACAAAGGTCTGCTGGTATTGTTGCTGACCTGGGGCTTTGGAGGTGTATTGGAGGGTATGGCCGGTTTCGGTACGGCAGTGGCCATTCCTGCCGCCATTCTCATTGGTCTGGGCTTCAAACCGATGTTCTCAGCCGTCATCTGTCTGGTAGCCAATACGGTTGCCGTAGGTTTCGGTGCTGTTGGTCTCCCCGCCACTACGCTGACCAATCAGGTAGCTGATGGTACAGCATCGCCCGAGATGCTTTGTGAGGTGGCTACCTTTATCATCTTACAACTCTCGCTGATGTTCTATATCACACCCTTCCTCATCCTAATGATGACCGACCGCAAGAAGATTGTCAAGAATATCTCCTTGGCTTTATTCGTCGGCACATTCTCCATCATCGTACAGTTTGGCTGTGCCCATTTCTTAGGCCCGGAAACACCTGCCATCTTAGGTTCTGTAGCAGCTATCATTGCCATGCTTATCTATAACAAACTGTTCATCCATGACGAGAATCCCAATGACGAGGTTCATATAGAGAAGAAAAAGTTTGGTATGGCAAAGACCCTGAAGGCATGGAGCGTCTATGGACTTATCATCTTCTTCATCCTTATCAGCAGCAAGATAGTGCCATCCGTCAACGAGTTACTCAAATCTACCCTCGTCACCAAGTTCGACATACCCGTCATTGGCAACACCTTCTCATTTGGCTGGCTATCGAATGCTGGTCTGATGATTTTCCTGGGTGCTGTCATTGGTGGTTTGATTCAAGGTCTGTCCTTTGGCAAACTGATGAAGATGTTGGCTAAGACAACATTAAGCTTACAGAAAACGGCTGTCACCATCTGTTGTTTGGTAGCCCTCGCCATGCTGATGAACAATACGGGAATGACGCTGGCCATTGCTACAGGTCTCGTTGCCATGACAGGCTCAGCCTATCCGTTCTTTGCGCCCCTCATTGGCTCAATCGGTACCTTCGTAACAGGTTCTGCCACCTCAGCCAACATCTTGTTCGGTAAACTGCAGGCTGCTGCTGCCGGACAGTTAGGACTGGTCAATGATGCCACCTTCTTTGGTGTCACTGGCAATGAAACCAACTGGCTCGCCTCTGCCAACTGTGCAGGTTCTGAGGGAGGTAAGCTACTTTCGCCCCAGTCTATTGCAATTGCTACCGCCGCCTGTGACATGGAGGGTCAGGATGGTGACATCATGCGCAAGACCATGCCGTTTGCCATTTTCTGGATTCTTATGAACGGTCTCATGGTCTTCCTGGGATTGCACGTCATTTAAGAAAAGCATTTTAGTAACATATGAAGGTAGGACTATTTATCCCCTGTTATGTGGATGCCGTTTATCCAGAGGTGGGCGTGGCAACATGGAAGTTGCTGAAACACCTGGGAATAGATGTGGAGTATCCAGAGAAGCAAACCTGCTGCGGACAGCCAATGGCCAATGCCGGTTTTGAGAAACAGGCCATTCCTTTGGCCGAGACATTCGAGGAGAAATTCAAAGGTTTCGACTATGTGGTGGCCCCCAGTGTGTCATGCACGGCATTTGTGAAGATCAACTATCCCCGTTTGCTCAACCACGAGTGCGAGTCAGCAAAGAAATGCATGGACGTTGTCGAGTTCCTCCACGATGTGGTGAAGGTGAATCGTCGTCTGGGCACCTTCCCCCACAAAGTATCACTCCACAATTCATGTCATGGCGTCCGAGAGTTAGGCTTGTCATCACCCAGTGAGGAACATGTGGCTCCGTTCAACAAGATCAAGGACCTGTTACAGCTCGTTGATGGCATCAATGTTGTTGAACCCGAACGTCAGGATGAATGCTGCGGTTTCGGTGGAATGTTCTCTATCGAAGAAACAGCCGTAAGTGCGCAGATGGGCAAGGACAAGGTAGAGCGCCACATTCAGACTGGTGCTGATTACATCACTGGTCCAGACTGTTCCTGTCTGATGCACATGGCAGGCGTTGCCAAGAAGCAAGGGCTGAATATTCAGTTCAAGCACGTCGTAGAGATTTTGGCCGCAGGACTATAGTCGTCATAACGAAATATCGGTATAACGTAATAACGAAAAACATGTCAACACAACATAGCAAAGCCGCCAAGCAGTTCTTAAAGAACCAGCAATATGCCCATTGGCACGACGCCACATTCTGGTCCGTGCGTTCCAAGCGTGACAACATGGCTCACGGATTGGAAGAGTGGGAACAGCTGCGCGAGAAGGCATCGGCCATTAAGCGCCACACCATCACTCACTTGGATGAGTATCTCGACCAGTTTGCCACCAATGCTGAGAAGAATGGCGTGGAAGTCCATTGGGCCAAAGATGCCGACGAGTTCAACGAAATCGTCTATGGCATTCTCAAGAACCATAACGTGAAGAAGATGGTGAAGTCGAAGTCGATGCTTACCGAGGAGTGCGAGATGAACCCCTATCTGGAGGCTCGCGGCATAGAAGTGGTAGAGACCGACCTTGGCGAACGCATCATCCAGTTGAAAGGTCAGAAGCCCTCACACATCGTGATGCCCGCTATCCACCTGAACCACGATGATGTGGGCGAGTTGTTCGAAGAGAAGGGCATCTCGAAAGAGAAGGGCAACCACGACCCCACGTATCTCACCTACCGTGCACGCCTTAGCTTGCGCAATGAGTTCCTGACCGCTGATGCCGGTATGACGGGTGCCAACTTTGGTATTGCAGAGACTGGCGACATCGTAGTATGTACTAACGAGGGCAATGCCGACATGTCAACATCATGTCCACGCCTGCATATCGCTGCCATCGGATTGGAGAAAATCATCCCCAACTACGAGTGTCTGGCCGTCTTCCAGCGCATGCTCTGCCGTGCAGGTACCGGACAGCCTACAACCACCTATACGAGTCACTTCCGCAAGGCCCGTCCGACTGCTCACCACATGCACATCATCTTGGTGGACAATGGTCGCTCAGAGTGGATAGCCAACCCCGAGCATTGGGAGTCGCTGAAGTGCATCCGTTGTGGTTCGTGCATGAACACCTGTCCCGTCTATCGACGTTCAGGAGGCTATTCGTATAGTTACTTCATCCCTGGCCCCATTGGCATCAACCTTGGCATGCTTCGCGACAGACAGGCCCATAGCGGTAATGTCAGCGCCTGCACGCTCTGCCTCAGTTGTCAGACGGTATGTCCCGTCAAGGTCAACCTCGGTGACCAGATTTATCTGTGGCGCCAGCAGCTCGACGATTTTGGTACCGCCAATCCGCAGAAGAAGATGATGTGTAAGGGTATGTCGATGCTCTATGGTTCGCCTGGCCTCTACAATTTCGGTACAGGTCTTGCCCATTGGGCCAACCTGATACCATCGGCCATCATGAACTGTGGCCTCAACCCATGGGCAGAAGGCCATAAGATGATGGAGTTCCCCAAGAAGCCCTTCCACGAAGTCATTAAGGAATTATAAATCGATATATCAAGCTATCGGAAAAAGGAAAGACTATGTCAAGCAAAGAAGATATTCTGAAGAAATACAGGGCAAATGTCAAAGAGCGTTTCGACATGCCTGATTTAAGCGACATCAAGGCTATCACCTACCCCGACCCGCTATTACAGTTCATGAATATGACGAAGAGCGTGGGTGGTAATGCCATTGAGGTTGACAAGGGACGTGACATCAACGCGCTCATCCGTGAGCTCTATCCCGATGCCAAGGAGATTGCCTCTAACCTGCCCGAGATCACCATTGCCACCCGCAATCCTGACGAAGTGGGTCGTGCACGCGACTTAAACGGCACAGATGTTGGTGTGGTTCGTGGCTGCTTTGGTGTAGCGGAGAACGGTTGTGTGTGGATTCCCCAGCAGATGAAGGAGAAAGCCGTATGTTTCATCTCCGAGAATCTGGTCATCCTTCTTGACAAGAAGCAGATTGTCAACAACATGCACGAGGCCTATGCCCGTTTGTCGAAGAAGGAGGGCTGTGGTGCCGACCAGTTCGATGACTACGGCTACGGCTCGTTTATCAGTGGTCCCTCGAAGACTGCCGACATTGCCCAGGTACTTGTCATGGGCGCTCAGGCAGCACGCTCAGCAACCGTATTATTGTTAGACGAATAATCAAATATTAATATAGATTACACATAGATGATGATGCATTTTTGGAAAAAGAATATTGTCGCCGCCATGTTGTTGTGCGGCGCTATCAGCTGTTTTGCCCAAAACTGGCAAGGTGAGGCTGGTAAGTGGACATTTGTTGGCCAGCTGAAGAATCCTGAGGGTACCCTCATCATGATGCCAGTCAATAACATCCATGAACAACATACGGTCTTGAAGAAAAACGGCATGTTTAAGTTCACGACTAAGCTGACGGAAGCTGAAGAGTATATGATTCTGAGCCCTGCGGCATGTCGCAATGAGCCAGGTTTTAGCATTGTGGTCAATGCTGTTCCTGGTGAAGTGCTTACAGCCAAGGGATTCTGCAATAACGATAAGCCTGCGGATGGTCTTACCTTTGGTGGCACTGATTTCTACAAGTACTATACCGAGGCCTACAAAATACAGGACAAGGTACAAGAGACAGAGGATGCCCAGTCAGCCATCAATTTCGTGAAAGCCCATCCTGGCAATGAGATTGCAGCCGTTTTTGTTGGTGCTGTCGGTTGCTATGATCCCGACCGTCTCAACGAACTGCTCAACCTGATGCCGCCAGCAATTCGAAATGGCAGGATGAAGCAATTCATCAACCAGGAAATAGAAGATGCCAAAGAGTATGTGCAACAGAAGGAGAGAGACGAGATGCTCCCAGAAGGCAGCATGGCTCCTGAGTTCACCCTTGAAGGTCTCAACGGCCAACCATTCTCCCTATCATCACTGCGAGGCAAATATGTCATACTCGACTTCTGGGGTTCATGGTGCGGTTGGTGTATCTCCGGATTCCCTGATATGAAGACGTATTACTACAAGTATAAGAACAAGATGGAGATTCTCGGTATGGATTGTGGCGATACGAAGGCTAAGTGGAAGAGGGCCGTTGATGAACACGAACTGCCTTGGAAGCAGGTCTTTGTACCCAAGGGGTCACAGGTCTTTGATGACTATCGTATCTCAGCCTATCCGACGAAGGTGATTCTGGGACCTGATGGTAAAGTGTTGAAAACGGTCATTGGCGAAGATCCCAAGTTCTACGATTACCTTGACAAACTCCTGAAATAATAAGGTATCAAAAAAAGAGGCTTTACTCGGAAGCCTCTTTAGTATTTTTCTTAGCGAAGATGCCGCTGGCCTGGCTATGGTATTCCCCATCACCTGCAGTGCCTCGTGTGATACCGCGTGTCCAGTAGCCCCAGTCGAAGTAGCTCTCATAGCTCAGGCTGAAATACGTCTCGCTATCGCAATAGCCGTCATCCATATATCCTGAGAAGTGGTAGTCGTCAAGCTGATAGTCGTTGATATATATATCACTATAGTCTTTGTCGTAGTACATGATATGAATGCAACCGTGAGCCACTTCCCACTTGAATTCGCAGAACCAGCTGTTATAGCGGTCGCGTGCATCGTAGTCAACCTCGTAACCATATCCGCCATAGGTGTTGGAACGGTCAAAGTACATGGCTGTGCGGTAGGTATCACCACTCAAGCCCCAACGGTCGTAATAGTAGTTGTCAATATATCCTGTCCAAGTACCATCCAGAGTGCGTGCCTCTTCACGATCCAGCCAATCCCTGTCACAGCTGGTAAACATCGTTATTGCTATCGTTGCCATTGCGAGGTAAGTAAACATCTGTTTCATAGTCGTAAGTATTTAAATTGTTCAACTTTTGATAGTGCAAAGATAGAGCGAAAAAACGGACTTTACAAGGCAAAAAACCTATTTTGAGGTAGGGAAATTCCTACAAATGAGTAGGAAAACAGGTTTTTTAGCCCTAAAAATACATTTTTTCGACAAAAAACATTGTCACTTCAAAATAATTGCCTACCTTTACAACACAAAAACAGAAAGAGATTTCTTTTCCATTATTAATACTAACACTCGAAAATCGAAGCGGCACGGTTGAGAAACCATTGCCGCTTCACTATTTTTCACCCCGCGAAATAGCAAGCATCACTCCTCGCTGCTCACCTTCTTTCCGAACTCAGGATCAATTTTGATAAGTGCTGTCACCACAAAGGTGATGAGACAGAGCAACATGACAACGATGAAGAACATGCGATAGCCCATCATATCCTTCAGCCAACCCGACAGCATACCTGGCAACATCAGACCAAGATATGAGATGGCGGTACAGAACGCATAGTGTGAAGTCTGGAAACTGCCCTTGCTGAAATAGAGCATGTAGAGCGTCAGTGCTGTGAATCCCAGACCGTATCCGAACTGCTCAATAAAGATACATGTGCTGATAAGCGCCAGATTATCGGGCATGGCATAACTCATATACACATATACGATATCAGGCAATGTGATGGCACATACCATAGGCCACAGCCAGCGTTTGAAACCATCGCGGCCAGCCAACAAACCACCGAGGATGCCACCAAGCGTCAAGCCAATCACGCCAATGGTGCCGCTTGCCAGTCCGAACTCCTGGGGTGATAGTCCCAAACCTCCTGCAGTATGCGGTCGCATGAGGAAGGTCAGGCTCATCTTACCCAACAGGGCTTCAGAGAAACGGTAGAACAGCAGGAAAAGCATGGCATAGACCATCTCACGAGGGGGCAGTTTCTGGAAGAAGCTACGGAAAGCCGTAGCGATACCCATCATCACCTCATGGGCATTAGTGCCATGCGACTGGTCGCTACGTGAGCGAGGCATGATATAGGAGTGGTAGAGCCAGATAGCGATGAAGAGGGCTGCCAGACCATAGAACACGAGGCTCCACGTAAAGGCTTTCTGATTGCGGAACATCAGCTGCAGCATGCCAGCTACAGGTATCAGGACACCATTTCCGAAGATGACAGCCAAGCGATAGAAAGTATTGCGGATACCCACGAACCACACCTGTTCGTGATCGTCGAGTTCCAGCATATAGTAACCATCGGCAGCAATGTCATGCGTAGCACTGCTGAATGCCATCAGGAAGAAGAAAGCCATTGTACCCTGGAACCACAATGGTGTATTCAGGGTGAAGGCAACACCCGCTAAAGATGACCCCAACAACAACTGCATGGAAAGCACCCACCAACGTTTGGTTCTATATAAATCGACGAATGGGCTCCATAGAGGTTTCACCACCCATGGCAGTCCTAACCATCCCGTATACAGAGCAATATCCGTATCACTCATGCCCAACTGCATGTACATCACCACAGCTACCGTCATTACCACGACATTGGGCAGTCCCTCAGAAACATACAAGGTGGGAATCCACCACCAAGGATTTCTTTTATTTTCCATCATTAATATATTTTTTTGATTTCGGCACCACGATAGTAGTGCAACAATATTTCATTATAGCGGTAGCCTTGCTGTCCCATCACAGCGGCACCAATCTGGCAGAGTCCCACGCCGTGGCCCCAGCCTTTACCATGAAGGATGAAACCTTCAGAGGTTTTCTCCACATCAAATGCAGAACTGTAAAGGTGACTCTCGCTGAGTGCACGGCGTATCTCGAGTTCCTTACCGATAGTGAAAGTCTTCTTTGTACCCACAATTTTCAGTTTCCAGATACGGCCACTCTTGCCTCTCTCCAACGGGATGAGATCGGTAATCTTGCCAAAGTCATCCTTCAACTTGGTATTGACAAGTTCAGAAAGCTCATCCACTGTGTATTTCACTGTCCAACGGTAGAAATCGTTAGTCTCCTGATCATAGTCGTTAAGAACCTGTGAGAGCACCTTCTTGTCATTGGTATTGCAGAATGGGTCTTCCACAGAGACAAGATAAGGTTTCGGTGTATCTTCCCAACAGTATTGGAATTCCTCTGTTACACCACCACAGCATTTCGAGAAACGGGCATCACAGATGTCGTCACCATAGCAGAGTATCTGTCCGCGTGTGGCCTTCAGCGCCTGTTCCACATTCTTGCTCGTCTGTTTCGTAATACCTTGATAGCGCTGACAGTGGTCATCAGCACAGACATCGAAGATGGTATGGTCCTCACGGTCGTACCAACGGATGAGTTCATCATCTTTCTTGACGAACGAGAAGAATCCGTCTTTATGCTCAATGCTCTCTTCGCGACGTCGCATCTGTGCCAACAGCCACGAACGACTGATAACAGCATGGGCTTTCAGCAGTTCCAAGCCCGCTGTAGCTTTCATCTCACTGGATATGACTGATGCAAGATAGCTTTCTACTGGCAACTCGTTGATGGCTGTAATCTTGTCACTCTCTACCACGAGTCGCAAAGTGCCCAGGAACACTTGTGTTTCTTTGCGTTCCCAATGGAAGTTGACTCCGATAGTAACATCGTATAATGAGAATGATGATTGCGACGACTGAGGTGTGAAGGTTAGTTCACGATACTGGTTACCATTCCACAGGATGCCCCCTTCCGAGAACTCTACTGTCTGGTCTCCATTGATTGTCTCGCCCTTGGCCGAATAGTCGCCATTGAGCGAGAAGTGTATCTTCTGACCGCTAACAATACCCACCGTCACTGAAGGTTGTTGCTTGGAAACATGCGACTGATGGGAAGCCATCGGTGCACTTTTCAGTCGGTTGATGACCTCCTTAGTCTGCTCCTCGTCAATAGACAGCTCCTGATAGATGGCTACAACACGCTCTGCTGTGACTCTGCGGAAGTCCTCCTCGCGTGGTGTAATAATCAGTCCACCCATATCCACAGCACCCGGACTGATGATGTATTGTTCGTCGCCCTCAGCGGTATAGCAGTCGGGACGGTGCTTGCGACGAGGCAGCACTACACTCAACAGGCTATCACCACTATTCCACACGATAACATTCATCATCGGCTCATCATCTGTTAGCGGCAGACACTTATAGAGTTGTCTGAACAGCTGTTCACCGCTTTCAGGGTTATGACTCTTGATGAGGAAAGCTGTTGCCGGATAGTCGGCCAGATGCCAAATGCCTTCATCTTCCTCTTGCTTCACGATTTCCACCATGTTGCGGCTCAGGCGCTGCCAAGCACACTGCAGTGGCAATATACCACTACTTACAGCCTGTAAATGGGCATGATCAGGTGCCGATGCTCCACAATGCGGTCCATTATATAATATGGTAAGGTCCGTGTTTCGCTGAGCCAGCTGCAACATTTCTCCAAACATCGGCATAATGCGCTGTGGCTGATGGCGAAGAGTAGGCAACGTAAAGTGAACGGGCAATATCGGGAACGGATTAACCAGCAACTCATAAATGCCATCAACAGTACGATGCATTTGAGCCTTCGGCCGATTATTCGCACAGAGGAAACAAGGGCGTTCACTGATGCTTTTAGCGTCAATCTTCGCCCCTGTAGAGGCAATACGGGCAGGATTCCACTGAACTACCATCGTTAATGTATCAGCCACTAACTCGCGAGTTTCCACTCGCTCAAGATCACGATAGCGCTGACGCACATCATCCCATGTCTGCAACTGACGGTTAAAGAAGCGCATCAGAGGCGACTCACTCAGCATATCTTCCCGTCCCTTCACCATTTGCTGACGGGCATGTAGTTCCATAGTGCGCAGACGGTCTTTATAGAGATTATTAGCATTAATCTTCTCAACAGACAGTGCCGCATCACTGTTGCCGCCCCAACGGCGACAGAGATATAGTTCGCTGAAGATACGACCAATACGATAGCGTCTTGAGAACATCAGTCCAAGGGCATAGTCTTCTCCATAAGAAGTATTGGGGAAGCCAACCTGTCTCAGTAGCGGTGTAAAGAAAGCCCTCGGAGCACCCAAGCCATTGATGCGCAGAGCATTATTCGGCCCGTTTTCATCGGTCCATTCCTTATGATCTATCAATCCTGGAGGCAGTGTATTCAGGTCAAAGTCGCACATCCGATACGAGCCGATCATCATGGCAGCTTTCTGCTTATAGAAGGCATCGACAATGGTCTGGAGGGTCTTGGGCGACGAATAGAGGTCATCGCTGTCAAGCTGGATAGCAAAGCGTCCGCAGAAAGTACTGTATATGGCCTCGTTCCAGCAACCTCCGATACCAAGGTCATGGCGCTCTGGGGTGATGACATGCAGTTTATTATCGTGACTTGACAACAGGCCAGACAAAATCGCTGAAGTACCATCGGTAGAATGGTTATCAACGACAATGACATTGTATTTAAACGAAGCCTTCTGAGAGAGTGCACTCTCTACAGCATCCTTGATGGTCTTCTCACGATTGAAGACAGGGATGATGACTGAAGCCTCCACCTCAAAGTCCTGTTCGTCAAAATCCACCTCCTGATACTGCGTCGTATCAACCAACGCACCCACCTCACGCAGATGGGCTGTGCAGGCCTGTTCCATCTCTATCTGGACAGCACGGTTGGCAGGATTAACATAGTCAAACTGCTTCTCGCCCGATGCTCTCAGGTCGAGTTCCTCTTCCGTATAGAGATACTCATTCAGGTGGAGCAGACGCCCCTGACGACTCAGGAAAAGGCGCAGGTCATAGAGTCCGGCATACTGGTACTCGTGGGCTGCATCAGTAGCAACATACTGGTGGAGCAGTTCACTACGCACAAGCCACACACTTCCGAAGTCAAAGTCATCACGCAACGAGCCTTCCTGATAGTCGATAACGGGATGGGCCTTGCGAACGCCCTGTTCCATCGTATAACGGTCACTATATACCATAGCGGCCTCAGTATCACCGGCAACAAGCATCATACGCTCCAGAGCCGACTCGCCCAACTGTAGTGACAGGGGTTTCAGACAGAGCAGCGCATAGGTCGCTGCAGCATGCTCAGCAATGAGTGATACGACATGACTGCCCGACAAGCTGTCGGTCACCAGGAAAGTGCAGTCCTGGGGAGCATCTATGCGGGCTGCCACCTCAGCATTGACCAATAAAAAAAGATGCCTGACCACTCGGCTTCGACGCAGCTGCTCTATGAGCGGCATCACGTCAGACAACGCGTGACAGGCTATGAAGCAATCGGTTTTCTGTTTCATTTTCTATGTGATTCGAATAATTGGGTACAAAGATAGCATTTTTCAGACGAAAAACAAAATTCCTGACTCTTTATTCTTCACTTTTCACTGAAATTTATTACCTTTGCACCCATGATACCACAAAAGAAACGACTTTTGGGGCTTACTCCGACAGAGTTGAAGACTGTTGTCGGCAGTTTAGGTATGCCTGCTTTTACCGCAAAGCAGGTAGCCCAGTGGCTTTATGTGAAGCACGTCCAGAGCATCGACGAGATGACCAATCTCTCGAAGCAGAACCGCCAATTGCTGGCTGAGCATTACGAGGTGGGCACCATGACACCTATCGACTGTCAGCGTTCTGCCGATGGCACCATCAAATACCTATTCCCCGTTTGTTGCCATGACATTACAACATACCAAGAAGGCCTTTTCGTCGAGACCGTTTTCATCCCCGACCACGACCGCGCTACGCTCTGCGTATCGTGCCAGGTGGGTTGCAAGATGAACTGTCTGTTCTGTCAGACGGGCAAGCAAGGCTGGCAAGGCAATCTCACAGCTGCAGATATTCTCAACCAAATCTATGCACTGCCCGAGGTAGAGCAGTTGACCAACATTGTCTTCATGGGACAAGGAGAGCCGATGGACAACCTCGATGCGGTATTGCGCGTTACTGAGATTATGACAGCCGACTGGGGTTGGCAATGGAGCCCCAAGCGCATCACGGTCAGTTCGGTAGGAGTACGTGGCAAGCTGAAGCGTTTTCTCGACGAGAGCCCTTGCCATGTAGCTATCTCCATGCACTCCCCACTCCATGAGCAACGTCAGCAGCTCATGCCTGCTGAAAAAGCCATGCCCATCGAAGAAACTATTGAGTTGCTGAAGCAATATGACTTTACCCACCAGCGACGCTGCTCGTTCGAATATATCTGCTTTGGCGGTATGAACGACTCACCGCTATATGGTCGTGAAATAGTACGGCTGCTACAAGGCCTGGAGTGCAGGGTGAACCTCATCCGTTTTCACGAGATTCCGAATGTCAATCTGCCCGCCTCAGACGAGAAGCGTATGGAGGCATTGCGCGATTATCTGACCAGTCACGGCATCACCACCACCATCCGCGCCAGTCGCGGCCAGGACATCTTTGCTGCCTGTGGCCTGCTCTCCACAGCTAAAAGGAATAAAGAATCTTCGAAATAACGTAATAACGTTATAACGACATAACGAAAAAAAATATGGAACAAGAAAAAAACATTCGCGTGGCTATCACGCAAGGAGATACCAACGGCGTCGGCTACGAGGTGATTCTGAAGGTCTTTGCAGACCCAACCATCCTCGAGCTTTGCACGCCTATCATCTATGGCTCGCCCAAGATTGCAGCATACCACAAGAAGGCGCTCAATCTGGAGATCAACTTTGCCATCATCAATAAGGCCGAAGAGGCTCGCGACGGTCGTGTTAACCTACTCAACTGCTTCGATCAAGACATCAAAGTAGAGTTGGGTGTGCCCTCCGAGGAAGCCGGACAGGCTGCCTTTGCTGCCCTCGACAGAGCGATGACCGACTATCGTGCAGGACTCTTCGATGTATTGGTGACGGCACCTATCAACAAGGCCACCATTCAGAACCCGTCATTCCACTTCAACGGTCATACAGAGTATATCGAGACCAGTGTAGGCGAGGGTCAGAAAGCGCTGATGATACTCATGAACGAGACGCTGCGTGTAGCTTTGGTGACTACCCACCTGCCTATCAAGGCTGTGGCAAATGCCATCACCAAGGAGGCCATCATCGAGAAAGCCACTATTTTCCACAAGTCACTGCGTCGCGACTTCCGCATCTCGTGCCCTCGCATTGCCGTGCTGGCTCTCAACCCTCATGCTGGCGATGACGGACTATTAGGCGCCGAAGAGAAAGACATTATCATGCCCGCTATCGAACAATTGGCCGAGAATGGCATACAGGCTTTCGGTCCCTATGCTGCCGATGGCTTCTTTGGAGCAGGAACATACAACTACTTCGATGGTGTGCTGGCTATGTATCACGACCAGGGATTGGCCCCCTTCAAAACCATTGCCCTCGACAATGGGGTCAACTATACCGCCGGACTGCCTATCGTACGTACCTCGCCCGATCATGGCACCGCCTATGACATTGCCGGCCAGGGCAAAGCCGACGAGTCGTCACTCCGTCAGGCCATCTACACCGCTATTGATGTATGGCGCAACCGTCAGAACTATGACGAGCCGCTGCAAAACCCGCTGCCAAAACTCTTCCATGAGAAGCGTGAAGACAGCAATAAGAGCCGTTTTGCACAGCCCCGCCCCAAGGATATGTTTAAGAAAGAAAAGCCAGAAACGATAGAAGAAAGTTAAATTTCTGCCAAAGTGTGCCATTATGTCAGATTTTCTTTGTACCTTTGCAGCCCAAATGCTGCGAGCCTAAGATGAAGACTACGGAGTTACAGAGCATCAAGCAGCGCTACAATATCGTGGGAAACTGCGAAGCATTGAATCGCGCGCTCGACGTCGCCTTACAGGTGGCGCCGACTGACCTTAGTGTGCTTATCGTTGGCGAGAGCGGTGTGGGTAAGGAGATTATCCCACGTGTCATCCATGATAATTCCCCACGCCGTCGCGAGAAGTATTTCGCCATCAACTGTGGCTCCATCCCAGAAGGCACCATCGACTCAGAGCTTTTCGGACACGTAAAGGGCTCGTTTACGGGCGCTATCAACGACTCGCCAGGCTATTTCGGTGTAGCCAACAAGGGAACATTGTTTCTTGACGAAGTCGGTGAGTTGCCTATGGCTACACAGGCCCGCCTGCTTCGAGTACTGGAGAATGGCGAGTACATCCCTGTCGGTGCTACAGAAGTTCGCAAGACCGATGTGCGCATCGTGGCTGCCACGAATGTCAACATCCGCCAGGCTATTAGCGAGGGGCGCTTCCGCGAAGACCTCTATTACCGTCTGAACCAAGTGCCTGTCCAGATGCCCTCCTTGCGCGAACGCGGCGAAGACATCGTACTGCTGTTTCGCCTGTTTGCCCTGCAGATGGCAGAGAAATACCGCATGGACAAAATCGTGCTCACCGACGAGGCCAAGCATCTGCTCATGCGCTACAAGTGGCCAGGCAATGTACGCCAGCTGAAGAACATCACCGAACAGATATCCATTCTCAGCACCGAGCGACTGATTACCCCCGAGATCCTCGCACGCTTCATCCCTCAGGACCAGGAGACCACCCAGCTGGCCACCATTCGCAATGAGGGTGAGCACTCCTTTGAGAACGAGCGCGAGATACTCTACAAGATACTCTTCGAATTGCGCAGCAATGTCAACGACATGCGTCGCGAGATGAGTACTCTGAAGAAACAGATTGAAGATGTACAAGTGGGGACACCGGCCAGCAATCTGCCTGCCACCCCGCTCACGCCCTCTCACCTCTCTTCTCTCACTACTCCCCTCACTCCTCTCACCGAAGACGCCGAGGCCGAAGAGTATGTAGAACCCGAGCTAGAGAGCCTTAATCTGAACGACCTTGGTCGCCAGATGCTCGAGAAAGCACTGGAGCGTAATGGCGGCAACCGCAAGAAAGCTGCTCAGGAACTGGGCATCAGCGACCGCACACTATATAGAAGACTCAAGCAATATGGAATGGACAAATAAGATACGAAACACCCTGTGCCTCGTAGCCCTCATGCTACTGACGGCCTGCTCCGTGAGCTATAAGTTCAATGGTGCCAGTATCGACTATAACAAGACCAAGACCATCCAGATTGCCGATTTCCCCATCCGCTCCAGTTATGTCTGGGGCCCTATGGGACCACTCTTCAACAACGAGTTGAAGGACAAGTTCGCCAACCACACCCGTCTGATTCAGGTACGTCGCAATGGCGACCTGAAGATAGAAGGTGAGATCACACAATACCAACAGCGCAACAAGTCTGTCAGCGCTGAAGGCTACTCGGCACAGACCGAGCTCTCTATGACTGTCAACGTGCGCTTCACCAACAATGCAAGACACGAAGAAGACTTTGAGCGCCAGTTTACCGCTACGGCCACCTACGAGACCACCCAGTCGCTCACAGCAGTACAGGATGAACTCGTCACCCAGATGACCAAAGATATCTGCGATCAGATTTTCAATGCGACAGTCGCCAACTGGTGATGTATGATGTAAGAAGTAAGATGTAAGATGTAAGAAGTAAAGAAGTAAGATATGGAACTGACGGAACTCATCAACCACCCTGAACGCCTCGACCGCGATACGCTGTACGAGTTGCGCTCTATGCTGGCTCTGAATCCGTATTTCCAAACGGCACGCCTGCTGATGCTGCAGAATCTCTATCTGCTCCACGATGCGGCATTCGATGAGGAATTGCGACGCGCTTCACTCTATATCACCGACCGCAAGGCCATCTTCAACATGGTCGAAGCTGCCCACTACCAGTTGCGTAAGTCACAGAAGGCAGCACCAACACAGGCGGCAGGCGGCAGCCGCACTGTCGCACTCATCGACACCTTCCTCGACTCCATTCCTGAAGACGAGGAGCCTCAGAAGAAGCGCCGCCCCACACCAGCCGATGCTGCTATCGACTATGTGGCCTACCTGCTCGATACAGAGAGCGAGATTGCGGAGGAAGACGCACCTCAGATGAAAGGTCAAGACCTCATCGACACCTTCCTCAAGCAGGATCAGGGACGCATCCAACTGGCAGAGTTGCCTGAGGAGACCGAAGAAGCGCCCCACGAAGAGACCGACGACAATGAAGAGGAATACTTCACAGAGACCCTTGCCCGCATCTATATCAAGCAGGGACGCTATCAGAAGGCTCTCGAAATCATCACCCGTCTCAGCGCCAAGTATCCTAAAAAGAATGCCTACTTTGGCGACCAGATCAGATTCTTAGAGAAATTAATAATAAACAGTAATAAAATTAAAAATTGTAATTCTGATTGTCCTGGCTGCCGTGCTCATGATTGGCATCGTGCTCATCCAGGAGTCTAAGGGCGGTGGCCTGTCTTCAAGCTTCGCCTCGTACAACCAAATTGGTGGCGTTCGCAAGACCACCGATTTCATCGAGAAAGCCACTTGGGGCCTTGCCGTTTCAATGGTTGTTATCAGCATCGTCTGCGCATGGGTTGCTCCCACCGCCAGCACTGACGCATCAGTGATGGAAGGCATCGAGAATCCTGTCACCAACCCCAACAATCTCCCCGGTTTTGGTGCCAGCCAGACGAAGGATGCTGCTGCTCCTGCAGCCGAAGCACCTGCTGCTGAAGCTCCTGCAGCTCCCGCACAGCCTGCAAACTAAGTTTTTCGGAAAAAAAGTATGGGAATTATTTGGTCAATCCAAATTTTTCCCGTACCTTTGCACCCGCAAAACAGACATGGTGCCCGTAGTTCAGTTGGTTAGAGCGTCAGATTGTGGTTCTGAATGTCGACGGTTCGAGTCCGTCCGGGCACCCTCCGAAAGATAACTCCCGTAGGTCAAAAGACTTACGGGAGTTCTTGTTTTCTAACACTCCAAAATTTGATGGAACATTGATGGAACATTTCATGTTTATTCCATCAATGTAATAGGGTTTGTGTTCACAAAGTGCCATGATTATCCAAATATATTCATCCCTTTGTGATTAGCATACTCAATTGTTATCATTGGTCTTTATTACCCATTTACCTTCCTTGCGACCACCTTCACGAGTGAGAATGCCCAATTTCTTTAATTTGGCTATATCCCTTTCGACGGTTCTTTCATTGGTACCTTCCTTTTCCGACATCTTTTCCGACATCTTTTCCGAAATTGCCTTTGCAGATAAGAACGGATCTGCTATAATCATTTCAATTATCACTTTCTGTTTTTCAGACAGTTCTTTCAGGACATCTTTCTGGACATCATTATTCCCTTTTACATATTCCAGTACTTCGTGTTGAAATATATGCCAGAGTTCAAATACCTCACGTAAATCCTCCCAATATTAAATAGTCATTCACTCTTTAAACTCTTCTATTGAGAACCATTTATTGACGAGCTCTCTTTTGTATTGTTTGAGCGATGAGGGGTTGGATTGTATCTGAGAGATTGAAATAAGAGGAATCAGGTAGAGTTCTTCCGGCATGGAAGGAGCACCACCAACGCCTAATACAATGAAAACAGCCATAGCCTTTTCTGTTGCATATTCTTGATAATGAGTAATTTGTTCTGGAGTGAACAACGGCTTAGAAAAGTGCCTTGGGATGCTTGCTCGCCACTTGCATTCAACCGCAAACTTCTTTTTACGTTTATCCTCCTTATATACAAGCACAAAATCTGGATATGTGTTGCTAACAGGAGTGATATTGCCTAATGATTTGTCACCTCGCCACTCTATTAATGAATAAGCCTTTGTCTCATTTAAGTCGAAAAGTTCTAAGACAAAATCTTCAAACTCTCGTCCTTTAAGGACCTCCTCTGGTAATGTAATAGCCTTAATTCTGTTACGGACAGAGACATAGCTTCTTCGTAATTGCTTTTTGATTGCATGAAGTCCCATATCTTCATAGAACATTCGCAATAGTATCTTATCTTGCCATACAGTCCATCGTTGATGAGTGGGTGGGGCTAATGGTTCTGCTGCCATCATCATCTCTTCTTGCTCCAGATAGCGTACATTTTGTACACCTGCCAAGAGCGGGAATATGCTACCATTTTTATCAATATAACCACAAACAATATTCTCAGCCATCTGCATCATATACTGATTTCTAAGCCTTGGCGTCTGGCCAGTCCCATGAGGTTCATCACGTTGGAGAACAAGAATCAGCATACGTTGTTCTTCCAATGCCTTCTCTATCTGAACGTTGTACTTATCAGTAAAACGATTCATCACCACCAGAATCGTTGGCACCTGATTCACAAGCAGAGCCCTCATAACTTCATCTTCCAATTCTGATGAATTAAAGCAAATAACACAATCATTCGATGTAAGCGAATCCACCCAACCAAAGACCTTGTCATACAGTGAATAGGACGCACGTTTTGAACAAAGAAAGAGCGATTTCTCTCTGTTCAAAAGGTCCTCGTTACCTATTTTGTTAATAATCCTCATACCTTTTTTCTACGTGACATAAGCTATTATTGATTATCTTTAATGAACGAGCAGTATTCTTTATTCAGCCACCATCGTAGGGCTTAGAGAACGGCTCAGTGTGTATTCTACCATGCTGCGGTCAGCAGATGGACAGAGGATAATACCAATACTTGGATTCTCGTTATCCCGCTTCACATCTCTATCAAGAGCCTCCAGATACATATCCATTTTTCCTATAAACTCAGGCTGGAAATCAACCGCTTTCAACTCGATTGCAACCAGACATTGTAATGCCCGATGATAGAAAAGCAGGTCTATGCGCTTGGTTGACCCACCCACTTGAACTCCATATTCACTATCAACGAAAAGGAAATCCTTGCCCAATTCCAGAATGAATTCCTTCATATGTTCAAGCAATCCTTTGTGCAGGTGGTGCTCATTGTGTTTTGCAGGAAGACCCAGGAAGTCCACTACAGCCTTGTCCTTTAGCAAGTACTCAGAACTGGGATAATCTTTCAGCAGTTGTGGCGACAGCATCTTGTCTTTGTCAAGAAGCGTAGAATAAGTCTGATTGACAATGCAACGACGTAGTTCCTTTGTATTAAGTCTTTGGCGTGCAGCGTAAAGCATATAGAACACGCGTTCATCGTATGACTTGCATCGGTTCATGATCTCAATATGACTGGTGAATGTTGCCAAAGCCAATATTCTTGGCATATTGATTAAAGGCGTGTCTAATTGTGCAATTGGCGATTGCACAATTTCGTTCAGGGGTAATTGTGTAGGCACTGACTGCGCAATCTCACCCTCCTCTGTTTGTGCAATCGGTAATTGCACAAATTCATCCAGACGGAGCAGCTTACCAAGTTGGTTAAATTCATCTGTGCTATAAGTGTCGTAGAATTTCACCATGTTGTACAGATGGCGCTTTCCGAATCCCCTACGTTTCGGGTTTATTCTTTTCAGATAATCGGCCAATTCGCTTACCACTTTGGCCCCCCAATGGGCAGACTTCAACTGTTGAGAGATGTATTGTCCCACTTCCCAATTTGTCAGCAACGCTTCTATATTCACTTTGGCGATAGCTGATGAGCGATGCAGTTCTATCAATGAATTGACATACTCGAACTGCTGTTCCAGTTCCACCAGATTCGGTATGATTGTTATGTCTTTTTTCATATCTTTATAACGTTTCTATTGCGATTTTATGATTTATCGACCAATGCACTTACTGGGACATTTGAATAGAATGGAATAGATAAGTCAAACTCTGCCCTGCACGCAGGTTTCCCCACTTTTTGCATTTATTCTAACTGTTTTCTATATACTGCATCCAATGTTTGACCATCTTTGTCTTTCCAGACGAGCCAACCATTGTTGCTGCTTCCGATGCAGAAATCGGCTGCTGTGCTGGGACTGGAGAAAGTCTTGTCAGACTCTAATTCCAACTTGTCACCATTGCTGACGGTATATTCTTTCAACAGCTTCTCACGCTTCCCTTTCCACGTGAATGAAGGAACGGAAGACTTGGCGATAATACTACCCTTTAAGACGGTGAAGCCACTTGTCTGATAAAAGCCTTTTGCATCACACCCACGCCCTTTAGTATAGAACAAGTGCTCTTCCTTTGGCTTTGCTATATCAAAGATATTACAACCAATAAAGGATGTAAGGAACTTCACATCCTCAAAAAATCCCTCCATATCATCCTTTCTGTATTCAGGAAGATTAGGTGCCTTTGGTGTTTGCTTGTTCTCATTCAGCACAAACGTATTTGATTCCTTTGCCTCTGTGATGGCTCGATATTCCAAGTATTGTACATCTGCCTTTGTCATAGCAGCATCTTTGGAGATAAAAAGAAGAGCCTTTTGCCAAAACGCTTTCTTGCTATCGTGGTCTTTCACCCTCTCTCGGAAATTCTCAGTTTCGCCAATATATGCCTTTGGCTTGGTTGCCTCATCC
>CADCBH010000033.1 GCA_902799655.1 uncultured Bacteroidales bacterium | reverse complement strand
ATCACCAAAACTTTTCCAAGAAAAAATGAGTGTAAAACGGAAAATTATTCGCAGACTTGATTTGTATCAAGACCAAAGACATAATACACCTTATTATATATTATATAAGGGGACATAGATACTCTCACAGAGATACGACCTTTCACGCATAGAGAAACAACCTTTCGCTCATAGAGAAACAACCTTTCGCTCATAGAGAAACGACGTATCGCTAAAATAAATCGCTATTTATTTTGCATTTCACTCGATTTGCACTACCTCTGAGGCTACGCCTCGAAAGTAGGCTGCATCTCGAAAATATCCAAATAAATTTGGTATTTCACTCGATTTGCACTACCTTTGCAGGCAAATTAGTATTAATAAGGTATTAAAGACATGATTTTCTTTTTCAAAACGCCTCAACAGAGTGTGATTGCCACGCAGGCAGACCACACTTTCAATGATGATGAAGTTAAGGAACTTTGCTGGCTCTACGGTGGTGCCGAATTGCTCAGCGAGCAGACACTCGACGGTTTCTATGTCGGACCACGCCGTGAAATGGTGACTCCTTGGTCGACGAATGCCGTTGAGATTACACAGAACATGGGACTCAACGGCATTTTGCGTATAGAAGAGTACTATCCCGTAACCAGCAAGGATGCTGAGCACGACGAGATGTTGCAGCGCATGTACGATGGTCTGAACCAGGACATCTTCACGATTAACATCAAGCCCGAGCCCATCAAGTATGTGGACAATCTGGAGGAGTATAATGAGCAAGAGGGTCTGGCTCTCTCAGCAGAGGAGATAGAATACCTGCACAAGATTGAGAAAGAAAATGGCCGTTCACTGACGGACTCAGAGATTTTCGGTTTTGCACAGATTAACTCTGAGCACTGCCGTCACAAGATTTTCGGTGGCACCTTTATTATCGACGGCAAGGAGATGGAGAGTTCGCTCTTCGCCATGATCAAGAAGACCACGCAGGAGAATCCCAATAAGATTCTTTCAGCCTATAAGGATAATGTCGCTTTCGCACAGGGTCCTGTTGTAGAGCAGTTTGCTCCGAAAGACCAAAGCACCAGTGACTATTTCCAGATAAAGGATATCGAGAGCGTTATCTCGCTGAAGGCCGAGACGCACAATTTCCCCACCACCGTTGAGCCTTTCAACGGTGCTGCAACTGGTACTGGTGGTGAGATCCGCGACCGTATGGGTGGTGGTGTAGGTTCATGGCCTATCGCTGGCACAGCAGTGTATATGACCGCTTATCCCCGTCTGCACGACGACGAGGGAGCAGCACGCGATTGGGAGGATATCCTGCCCGTTCGCCAGTGGTTGTATCAGACACCTCAGCAGATTCTGACAAAGGCCTCTAACGGTGCTTCTGACTTCGGTAACAAGTTCGGTCAGCCGCTGATCTGCGGTTCGGTGCTGACCTTCGAGCATCAGGAAGGTAAGGAGAAATATGCTTACGACAAAGTAATTATGCTGGCTGGCGGTGTAGGTTATGGCACCAAGCGCGACTGCTTGAAGAAAGAGCCCCAGAAGGGCAACAAGGTGGTCGTTGTTGGTGGTGATAACTACCGCATCGGCTTGGGTGGCGGTTCTGTGTCATCAGTTGATACGGGTCGCTATAGCAATGGTATCGAGTTGAATGCCGTTCAGCGTGCTAACCCAGAGATGCAGAAGCGTGCCTACAATCTGGTGCGTGCACTCTGCGAGGAGGATGTAAATCCCGTCGTATCTATCCACGACCACGGATCAGCCGGTCACCTCAACTGTCTCTCTGAGCTTGTTGAGGAATGCGGTGGTGAGATTGATATGACCAAGTTGCCTATCGGCGACAAGACTCTGAGCTCTAAGGAAATCATTGCTAACGAGAGTCAGGAGCGTATGGGCTTGCTCATCGACGAGAAGCATATCGAACATGTACGTAAGATTGCAGAGCGCGAGCGTGCTCCGCTGTATGTAGTTGGTGAGACCACAGGCGATGCCCACTTCTCGTTCAAGCAGGGCGACGGTGTGAAGCCTTTCGATCTGGATGTTGCTCAGATGTTTGGTCACTCGCCAAAGACCATTATGAAAGATAATACTGTAGAGCGCCACTATGCTGACGTGACCTACAGTCAGGATAAGATTGACGAGTACCTGGACCGCGTGCTTCAGTTGGAGGCTGTAGCTTGTAAGGATTGGTTGACCAACAAGGTGGACCGCTCCGTGACGGGTAAGATAGCCCGTCAGCAGTGTCAGGGTGAGATCCAGTTGCCTTTGAGCGACTGTGGTGTTGTAGCCCTCGACTATCGTGGTGTGAAAGGTATCGCCACCGCCTTAGGTCATGCACCTCAGGCAGGTCTGGCAAATCCCGCTGCCGGTAGTGTGCTTTCAGTAGCCGAGGCCTTGACCAACATTGTTTGGGCTCCTCTCGCCGAGGGTATGGACTCACTGAGTCTCTCTGCCAACTGGATGTGGCCTTGCCGCTCTCAAGAGGGTGAGGATGCCCGTCTGTATGAGGGTGTGAAGGCACTGAGCGATTTCTGCTGCGATCTGCATATCAATGTACCTACAGGTAAGGACTCGCTGTCTTTGAGTCAGCAATATCCTAATGGCGAGAAGATTATCTCTCCAGGAACCGTGATTGTCAGCGCTGGTGGTGAGGTTTCTGATATCAAGAAGGTAGTATCGCCTGTATTGGTGAACGATAAGAACGCCTCGCTCTATCATATCGATTTCAGTTTCGACGAGCAGCGCCTTGGCGGTTCTGCCTTCGCCCAGAGCTTAGGCAAGGTGGGCGACGATGTACCTACCGTGAAGAACGCCGAGTACTTTGCTGATGCCTTCATGGCTGTTCAACAGATGATTGAGAAGGGTTGGATTATGGCAGGTCACGATATCTCTGCTGGCGGTCTGATTACTACCCTGCTCGAGATGTGCTTCGCCAACACGAAGGGCGGTATGCATATCAACCTGCACGATATCTGCAAGGACGGTGATGTGGTGAAGGCCCTGTTCGCTGAGAATCCCGGTGTCGTGATTGAGGTCAGCGACGAGCACAAGCAGGAGTTCAAGGACTTCATGGAGGAGCAAGGCGTTGCCTTCGCTAAGATCGGTTATCCTGTTGAGGATAGTCGCGAGATTGTAGTTGTTTATCCTAGTTCTACTAGTGAGACCAGTACTACTAGTTTCGATATCGATGCCCTCCGCGACGTATGGTACAAGACTTCTTACCTGTTGGATCGTAAGCAGAGCTTCAACGGTAAGGCAGCCGAGCGTTTCGCTAACTATAAGAAGCAGCCCATCGAGATGAAGTTCAACAAGGACTTCAAGGGCATGCTTGCTCAGTATGGAATCTCAGCCGATCGTCGCAAGGCATCTGGCGTAAAGGCTGCCATCATCCGTGAGAAGGGTACCAACGGTGAGCGCGAGATGGCTTACTGCCTGTATCTGGCCGGCTTCGACGTGAAGGATGTCATGATGACCGACCTGATCAGTGGTCGCGAGACTCTCGAGGATATCAACATGATTGTGTTCTGCGGTGGTTTCTCTAACTCCGACGTACTTGGTTCTGCCAAGGGTTGGGCTGGTGCCTTCCTCTTCAATCCCAAGGCTAAGGAAGCTCTTGATAAGTTCTATGCCCGCGAGGATACTCTCTCATTAGGTATCTGTAACGGTTGTCAGCTGATGGTTGAACTGGGTCTTACAGGTGCTAAGGGAGCCAAGATGTTGCACAACGACTCACATAAGTTCGAAAGCGAGTTCATCTCATTGAGCATTCCTCAGAACAATAGTGTGATGTTCGGTTCGCTGAGCGGCAACAAGCTCGGTCTATGGGTTGCTCACGGAGAGGGTAAGTTCTCACTGCCTGAGGCTGAGAGTGCTTACAACGTGATTGCCAAGTATAACTACGCTGGCTATCCCGCTAATCCTAACGGTTCTGACTATAACGTAGCTGGTATCTGCTCAGAAGATGGTCGTCATCTCTGCATGATGCCTCACCTGGAGCGTGCCGTATTCCCCTGGCAGAACGCTTGGTATCCTGCTGACCGCCGTCAGGATGAGGTAACACCTTGGATTGAGGCCTTCGTGAATGCCCGCAAGTGGGTGGAGTCCCACCAGGCCCATTAGGCCCTATGAGTCCTATAAGACCTATAAGACCAATAAGACTTATGAGCAATATCTATTGGGAATCATTCAAGACCTTCTTTAAGATAGGCATATTCACCCTCGGCGGTGGATATGCCATGATTCCTTTGATAGAGGAAGAGGTGGTCAACAGGAAGAAATGGGTTTCGAAGGAAGAGATGCTCGACTTGATTGCCATTGCACAGAGTTGTCCAGGTGTCTTCGCCATCAATATCGCCACTTTCGTAGGCTATAAGCTGCGTAAGACGCGCGGAGCCATTGCTACGACGATTGGTACTGCCCTACCCTCGTTCATGATTATCCTGATTATCGCCACGTTCTTCCATCAGTTTAGCGATAACAAGGTGGTAGCCGCCATGTTCCGTGGCATCCGTCCCGCTGTGGTGGCACTGATTGCCGTACCGACATTCAACTTGGCCATGCGTGCACAGTTGAACAAATGGACGCTATGGATACCTATTGCTTCGGCCCTGTTGATCTGGTTGTTGGGTGTCTCGCCCATCTGGATTATTATTGCTGCTGGCATTGGAGGGTTCTTGTGGGGGAAATTTTCAAGTCGTTATAACGGTATTACGGGATAACGAAATTACGAAATATCGAAATGTCGAATAAACTATGATCTTCCTCTATCTGTTTATCACCTTCTTTGAGATAGGTCTGTTCGGCTTTGGTGGTGGCTACGGCATGCTGTCACTGATACATAACGAGACCGTAGAGCACTGGCACTGGCTGTCGAACAGTGAGTTTACGGATATCGTGGCCATCTCGCAGATGACGCCGGGACCTATCGGCATCAACTCTGCAACCTATTGCGGATATTCGGCAGTCATCAATGCCGGCTACTCGACACCGATGGCGATATTGGGTTCAGCCACAGCTACCTTTGCCTTGGTACTGCCGTCGCTTATTCTGATGATTCTGATCAGCAAGATGTTCATCAAATACATGCACAACCAGATGGTGGAGAGCGTCTTCCAGGGACTGCGTCCAGCCGTAGTCGGTCTGTTGGCAGCAGCCACCTTATTATTATGTTCTGCTGACAACTTCTCTTCACCCAAGGAGGACCTTTGGCAGTTCATCGTCAGTTGTTTCCTCTTCGCCAGTGCTTTCATCGGTGTGATGTTTGTCAAGATCAATCCCATCCGCATGATTTGCTATTGTGCAATAGCGGGACTCATCCTGCTTTATTAACACGAGAATACAAGGATAATACGGACAAAAAAGAAGAGAAAAAACTATTTTTTTCTTCTTTTTTATTTGTTTATTAAAAAATAATATCGTATATTTGCATCGTCAAAACTTTTCAATCGCTATTGAATGGTTTGATCGGTAGGCCGATGCGCCTATCCTTTAGGTTAGTAAGTTTACATCTTCTCTAATACATATTAAAAACACAAAAAAAGAAAAGCTCCTCATCCCAATGGTGAGGAGCTTTTCTCTTTATTTGTGTGACCAATAGTACTCCAGTGCGCGACGCACATTCTCCTTGACGGCATCAGAGGTAAAGGTAGCACCCGTTACGCCATCAACCTCGGGGGCTTTTTTCTTTGCTATCTTCACATTCTCGTAAAGCGGAAGCATCTGCTTTTTCACGCGGGCATTATACTTCGGCGTCTCTGCGCTCTTCAGCATTTCCACCTTCACGATCTTATTCTTCTTGATGTACACCTCTACGGGTGTCGGGCCGAGATAGCCCTGCACATCTTTTGCCAACGTCGTGGTATTGACCACATACGTGCCATCCTTCTCCTTTCGCATCACGTCATCAGCATAAGTCATCAGACATAATGCCAGAAAAACTGTTGTTGTTATAACCTTTTTCATTGATAATTTCAACTGATTGCGGCTGCAAAGGTAATGATAATTTTGTAATTGACGTCAAAATAAATGTTATATATCTATAATGAATTTGGCTTTCTCATAAAAAATAGCTATCTTTGCAAAAGCAATAAACATAGCAACTAACTTAATTATGATTAAACGTACTCTATGTGCCGCCGTCATGGCGGTAGTCACACTGAGCCTCTGCGCTCAGAAACCGATGAATGCCCCTAAGGGTGGCAAGGCCATCAGTGATGAACTTATCGGTATCTTCTTCGAGGATATCAGCTCATCGGCTGACGGCGGTCTTTATGCCGAGCTCATTCAGAATGGCTCCTTCGAGTTCAATCCTAACGAAAAAGACGGTTGGGGTCCTGCCACAGCATGGAAGATGATTCGCCCTGGCCACTCACTGGGTAAGCTGGATATTCGTACAACAGGCGGTATCCATCCCAACAATCCTACCTACATGCGTCTGCATACAGAGCGCGTTAAGGAGTACTACGATTACAAAGGCTGGAAGGGTTTTGGTCTGGAGAACGGCGGTTTCGACGGTATCAGCGTGAAGGCCGGTGCCAAATACGACTTCTCTGCCTTCTTCCGCAATATTGACAAGACCAAGCAGGTGCGTGTCGTACTTGCCATTCCGCAGGGTTGGGGAAAAGATCCCAAAGTACTCGACGAGGCCACTATCACCGTGAGTGACAAGCAGTGGAAGAAATACGGTGCTGTGCTGACAGCCTCAGAGGACTGCAAGAACGCCATTCTGCAGATTCTGGTATTGAACGTTGGCGACCTTGATGTTGATATGATCTCGCTGATGCCAGAGGACACTTATAAAGGTCACGGTCTGCGTAAGGACCTTACCCAGGCACTGGCTGACCTGCAGCCCAAGTTCATGCGCTTCCCTGGCGGTTGCGTCGTTCATGGAGGCGGTGATGGTTTCTGGAACACATACCGTTGGAAGACCACTATCGGTCCGAAAGAGACACGTCGTCAGCTGAAGAACACCTGGGGATACCACCAGAGCGTTGGTCTGGGTTACTACGAATATTTCCAGCTCTGTGAAGACCTCAACATGCAGCCCGTACCCATTTTGCCCTGCGGTGTCAGCTGTCAGGGAACCAATGGCGGATGGAATATGTGGCCAACACAGGCTCAGGATGTTTGTCCGATGTCGGATATGGATGAGTGGACACAAGATGCCCTCGACCTCATCGAATGGGCCAATGGCGATCCCGCTACCTCAAAGTGGGCAAAGATGCGCGCTGACCAGGGACACCCTGCTCCTTTCAACCTGAAATATCTGGGTATTGGTAATGAGGAGAAGATTACCCCCGAGTTCAACGAACGTTTCAAATATATGTACGAGCGCATCACAAAAGCTCACCCCGAGATTGTCATCGTTGGCACCGCCGGTCCTGGTTCTCATGAGGGCAACCCCGACTTTGAGGCTGGCTGGAAACTCGCAGACGAGCTTGCTATGCCCATCATTGACGAGCACTACTACGAGCCCAATGCCTACTTCCTCTCTTCACGCCAGTATGACAAGTACCCCCGCGACCGCAAGACCAAGGTGTATCTCGGCGAATATGCTGCCAAGGACAAGAAACTCATTGATGCTCTTGCCGAAGGTCTTTATCTGCTGCATGTTGAGCGCAATGCCGACATTGTCTGTATGACCAGCTATGCTCCCCTCTTTGCCAAGAAGAATGCCACCAACTGGAACCCTGACATGATCTACTTCGACAACGAGCGCGCCTATCCCACCTGCAGCTACTACGTTCAGCAGCTCTTCGGACAGTCCAGCGGTCAGTATTACTATGGCGACTGCGTCCAGATTGAGAATCCCGACGTTGCTCCACGCTGGAAGGATCTGCCCGAGGGTCAGGAGAGCGGTTTCCTGCAGGGCCAGAGCGTTGTACTCAATGTCAAGACCCGCAAGCTCTATGTCAAGCTTGTCAATGCCGGTGCCAATACCAAGAAGGCCAGCATCGACCTGAGTCGCTTCGGCGTTAAGAAGAATGCCGTAAAGACCACGCTGACCGGTGCTCCCGATGCTGAGAATAACTACGATGCCCAGCCCATTGCTCCGCAGCAGGAGACGATCAAAGCTCAGAAGAAGTTTACTGTTGACCTGACTCCTTACACCATGGTGATGTACGAGTATCAGCTGTAAGAGTACTAACAGAATTTCCGAGCAATGGCTCGGAGGATAAACCATCCATGCAGAATCAGCGTCTGGCAACGTCCATAGTGATGAGCCATGACGCTGAATCTTTCTTTTAACGAGTCACGATGGTGCTGAGTAGTGTCGCCACCCTCCTCGAAGTTGGCAAGGATGGCATGCGTATTGACCAGTGACAGATGCTGCCGCTCTGCTTCCTGCATGACACGGATGCACCAATCAACATCTGCAGAATGGCGATACTGCAGGTCATAGGGTATCTGACGGGCTAAAGCCGTCAGCACATAGAAGGCCTGATGGCACACTAGCATGCCCTGTTTGAATGATTTCCAGGTAAGTCGCTCAGGAGGGCGATGCGTACGCAGATGCAAGAAGCGGCCCTCACTGTCAGTGATGGCGGTATCCCCGTAGATACAAGCCACACCATGCCCCTCCCCTAGGGATGGAAGTTTGGCATGCTTCACTACCGTTTCGATGGTGTCGGGCGAATAGAGGGTGTCGCCGGCATTGAGAAAGACGAGGTAGTCGCCCGTGGCCTTCTGCAGTCCTTTGTTCATCGCATCATAGAGTCCCTTGTCCGGCTCAGACTGGATAACCACCTCATGATGACTCTCTACCTTATAGCGCTCAGCAATAGCTATGGTCTCATCTTTCGACGCACCGTCGATAATCAGGTGTTCGATGTCATCATACGTCTGGCAAGCCACACTGTCCAGCGTGCGCTGCAAGGTACGAGCAGCATTATAGGTGATGGTAACTATGGAGATGCGTATCATAGCTTGATAAAAATCTTCTTTCCGTTGATAATGTATATTCCACTTTTGGTCACACGATCAATCTTTTGTCCTTGCAGGTTGTATATCGTGCCCGGAGAGGGATGAGTTTCTTGTATGTTGATAGATGCTACTGGCGAGATATAGCCTAATTCTTTCAACTTTTCAAACACGAGGTATGCCTTGATGGCATAACCAAAGTGGTTCTCATGGTGTTCGTCAAGAAACAACGAGCGTGGTGGACGACGGGCTGAAATGTCGGCTAAATCGCCAGCAGTAGGTTCTATTTCTGCCTTTTGAAGGCCTTCTTCGATGTAGTATTTACACAGATTAATATATCGGTTTCCAAAAGCCTGTGCAAACTTCTGTTCCAAATCAGGTGATTCGGTATAATAATGACTGGCTCGTCCCATGACAATATAGTTCTTGCAATCAGAGTAGTCTATCATTTGGAAATGCTGTTCAACCCAGTTGTCAATGCCAATAAAGCCACCATTATACCCAATATCAAGTATCATCAAGTCGTTGCGATGATTGCGCATAGCATCGGTTTCTATCTGTGCAGGTTCTGAGACAAGAATCTCTTTGCCGTCTCGTTTTCGCTGAAAATAGAAGGTCGTCTGACTCTGATCGCTCCAGTCATGCCTTATGCAGCCTTCCACTCCTGCTATATAACAAGGATTACATCCTGCTTCGGGCACACGCAATCTGCTATTGATAGCGATTTTCACCTCCTTAGAAGCCGATGCAGGTATGGTGAAAGGCTGAACAATGAAAGGATAAGAACCTTGACGTTGCATAATTTCTGTGGTTCTCTCACCATTGGCACCGAAGTTAAAGACTTTTATCTGGTAACCTTCCTGCTGCAATAACTCCTGGAGAATGCCAGGATAGGATATGCCAGGTTCCTGTCCGCCTTCAGTCTTGCTATCCCCCCAACAGACAATACCATCGAACTGGGACTGGGCATGACAGTACAATAAGGCAAGAAATGCGAAAAACGAAACCGCCCATGTACGTAGAGAAAGAAATGGGGCAATCGTCATAGCTGTTCATTTACTCTTTGTCCGTTACGGCGCACGATGAAGGCTGGATTACCCACAACAGTGCAGCCATCGGGCACGCTTCGGTGCACCACGCAGCCTGCCCCAATAGTAACATTGTTGCCAATGGTAATGCCACCAAAAACAGTAGCGCCGGTAAATATCCTCACATTGTCACCGATGACGGGACGTCGCTGCTGAGAATCGTTACCTAAAGTAACCAGTTGCAGACAATAGAAATTACTGCCAATACTTTCAGCATTCAGATAGGTAGCATAGTTGTGCTCAAAGTGAGCACCAGGCCCTATGCAGGGACACCAGATATGGAGTGAAGGTTCGGGTGGCAGAAGCCATTTGATAAATACCGATATATACTCGCCCAAGCGATAATACAACAGATTACGGAATACCCGCTGACGGGTGCATACCTTGATAAAAGCACTTACGCCACTGCCATCAGCAGAATATTTCTCCAAATCAGGTGCAATCTTGCTGCGATAAACCAAATATAATAAAATATGTGGAACCATCCGCAAGGTTGAGACCGAGAGTATAACGGCTTGAGTAAGTGGATTCATATCTTATAATGCTTGTAGGCCATTGCCTGATTATACACTTCAATATATCTTGAGGCTACGCTATGCTGAGAATAGTTCATGCTAACATGATGAACGGCTTGTTGGGAGAGTTGTGCATAGTCGGTGTTACTGAGCACCCAGTTGATACCTACTGCCAGATCATCAGCATCGCAGAAACGAGCCACATAGCCATTCTGCTGATGGTCAATCATCTCAGGTATGCCACCCACTCTGAACCCCACACATGGCACGCCACAGGCCATGGCCTCCATAATGGTATTGGGCAGGTTGTCCTCAAGTGATGGTAGCACAAACACATCGGCAGCATTATATACATCAATAATACGTTTCTCGTCGTTTACATAGCCGAGCGGATAAGCAGATAGTGCCAGATGGGGCACTACATCTTCGGAGTGCCCACCCAAAATGGCAATGACCGTGTTTTCACGTGTCTCAGGATGCTGTTCCGCCAATTTATTGATGGCAGCGGTAAAATAGGCCATGCCTTTACGGCCATCGGTAACTCGTTGCGACACAAACAAAATGATGCGCTTGTCCGTTGGCACGCCCAAGCTCTGGCGAGCCTGTTGCTTATTTTGGGGGTGGTAAATATGCGTATCGATAGGGTTGGGTATATTGCAGATATGTTGCCCTTGCAGCAGAGCACTCTTCTTAGCCTCACCCTCTAACCACTTGCTGCAGGCTACAAATGATATATGATGCTCGTTCAATATCTTCTGTTTCTGGTTCCAAACAGAGGCTGAAAGGTCGGTTGTTGAACCGCCATTTGGCAACAATTGGCACTGGTTACAGGCCGTTTGAAAGTGGTTGCAACCGCGTGTATAGTGACAAATGGCCGTCGCAGGCCATATATCATGCATAGTCCATACCACAGGCTTACCGCTATCCAGTATCTTACGAATGCCCTTGAGCGACAGCATGCCTTGGTTCACCCAGTGCAGGTGGATGATGTCGGCCTCCTGAAATTCGCGAAGCTGTGTAATATCGGCACCGCAGTTAGCAATATCAACCTCAAAGAGATGAGTTCGGTCGAACTTCAGATGCAGCCATATCACAAATCGCTCCCATAAAAAACGTAACTGCATGCGCTTCTGGGTAGGCAGAGCAGCAACGGTCAGATGATCGCTCTGTTTGTCGCGCACCAACATCTTTGCCTTCAAGCCATGATTGTTGAGTGCATTCATCAGTCGACTGGCAGCCACCGCAGCGCCACCAGTCCGCTCACTTGTATTGACTATGAGTACTCGCATGGTGCAAAAGTACGAAATAATTACGAATTTCGAATGACGATTTACAAATTATTTTGTACCTTTGTCGAAAATATGCATAGACCTTTATGAAAATCCACGCACCACTATTGCCATTGGCCATCTCGATGATAGCAGGTATAGCTATGAGTCCATGGATAGATAACTGGCTCATGCTGTTGGCAGTATTGGCAATCGTTCTCCTTATAACATGCTGTATTGGACGCTATCCTCGACTGCAGACAGCTGGAATATTTGTGGGAACACTCTTGCTTGGAATGACGTTAGGCAGCAGACAACGACAGGTGCTCAATGTTGAGTGGCCACAAGAGAAGCAACAGGTAGAGCTGATCGTCACAAGCGAGGTAGAAATCAAAGAGAAAACTGTGGTATTCGACGCGCTGACAGCGGATGGAAAGTACAAGCTACACTGTAGCATCCAACGCGACAAGCATAGTGAACAGATACAGATAGGAAATGGTATTCTTGTACACTCACGGATAAAAAAAATTCACGAATACCGCCATGGACACTTCGACTACTTGCAATATATGCAGTGTCACGGGTTTACTGGTGAAGTATATGCTTACAGCCATCAGTGGAAATGGCAGACCATTAGTCTGGCGAAACTATCAATGACAGACAGGCTGCGATGGCGTTTCCTCACATGGCGACACCAGTTGCTGGAGCACTTCAGACAACGGCAGATGGACGAGGATGCCTACGGAGTGATTGCCGCTATGACGTTGGGCGACAAGACAACCCTGAGCCAAGAACTCAAGGACACCTATTCGCGGGTGGGGGCATCACACATTCTGGCACTAAGTGGACTGCACCTTATGATTATCTATGGAGTGATATCGCTGGTCATTGGCTGGCATCGCTACCACATGGCGACACAAGTCATAACGGTATTGGCGATATGGACCTTCGCTCTGCTGACGGGACTGTCAACCAGCGTGGTGCGTTCGGCTTTTATGATCAGTATCTATGCTCTGCTCTCAGTAGGTTATAGAGGACGCATGTCTGTCAACACACTGGCCTTTGTGGCTATCATCTTGCTGGTAGTGAACCCAATGAGCATCTATGACCTTGGTTTCCAACTGTCATTCTTGTCAGTACTCAGCATCCTGCTGATTCATCCACTCATCAACAATCTGATAAAGGCCCATATCCAACAACAGCATCGCTGGCTGTCAACAGCATGGGGACTGGTGACAGTATCTATTGCCGCCCAGATAGGTACGGCACCACTGGTTGCCTATCAGTTCGGACGCTTCAGCACTTGGTTCCTGCTGAGCAACTTCATCGTCATACCAATAGCGTGGCTGATTCTTTGCGGAACACTGTTGTGCATCGCACTCAGTTGGTGGTCGTGGGTAGCGAGTGGACTGACAATACTACTCATCTGGCTGACAAACACCATGAACCACGCATTAGAATGGGTGGCCCAGTTGCCCATGAGCCATATCGAAGGTATCAACCTTTCCGCCGTACAGGTATACCTTATTTATATTATGATAGTATGCAGTTATGTGATTATCAGCCTAAGATATCCAGCAACTCGGAGAAGTGGCTGATTTTCTTGAGGCGTTCATGAGGGAACTCCTCGCTCTTCTCCAACTCCCAGACAACATGATAAGGGATGTGTACTGCCCATGCTCCTGCCGCCAAGGCTGGTGCGATGTCTGAACGAAACGAGTTGCCCACCATCAGGGTCTGTTCGGGGGCCACATCAAGATTCTCACAGAGCTGTCGGTATTCGCGCTCCGTCTTATTGGATACCGTTTCCATGTGTGAGAAATACTGTTCCAAGCCAGAGCGTTGCAGTTTTGCTTCCTGATCCATCAGTTCACCTTTAGTAAATACCACCAAGCGATAATTTCGCTGTGCAGCCAACTGTTGAAGGGTTTCCTCTACCTCGGGTAGTGGCGTAGTGGGAAAGCGCAACAGATGCTGTCCCAACTCGATAAGACGCATCACGATATCACCAGTCAGCTGCTCGTGACTGACACGGACGGCATTCTCGATGAGCGACAGTGTAAAAGCCTTAGTGCCATAGCCCGTCAGCGACAGGTTCTTGCGCTCAGTAGCGAACAAGCCCTCGCTGACCTCACGGGCGGTAGCCCAAGGAGCCAGCAGTTCACAACACTGCTGTTCCACCTCGTCGAACCACGTCTGACAATCCCATAAGGTATCATCGGCATCAAATGCTACAACTTTTATCAATTCATAATTCATAATTAGTAATTGGCGAAGTGCTATTCTTCCCAGTAAGCTAATGTACGTTTTTGCAACACAGTCGTCTGTTGACTCTGGCTACCTTTCTCCCAATATGATAGCGACAGCGAGTTGGAGGTCCAGTTGCCCTGGTCATCGCGCGTCAGATAGTTATTGTGCATATTAATCGTCAGCACACACTCATCGCCCTTGAACACTTTCTGACTTTGCGAGGCTATCTCGTTGTTCTCATTGTAGGTATAGTCATTGACATAGACAATACCGGCCTGCTCGTTGGTCAACGTGCGACGCACTAAGCGGTAGTTGCTGTCATAGGCATACGATACTACGGAATGTCCCTCCTTTTCTGTCATCTCAGCAGCAACCAGATAGCCATACCGGTTGTACCGGCGATTGGTGAGGTCGGGGTTCTCTATCTGACCGTCCACAGAGAAATGCATAAACTGGTCTTCCGCCACAGCATTCTCAGTAACGACCTCCTGCACTGCACCATGAAGGCCCATAGACAACGCATCCTTATAGTAGGCAACCATCGGCAGATAGAGCACTCGGATATCCTTCGAGCCATTATCGTTGTCAACGACCGACAGTTTGATGCTAGAAAAATCATCCATACATACCCACGCGCCATCACGCTGAACGAAGTCGCCGTGGTGTTTCTGGAGCTGATAGAGGAAATACTGCTTATTTTTCGCCAACATCTGCTCTGTGCTATAGGGTCCAATCGTAACATAGGCCGATGTGAGTAACTTAGTCGCAGGCGACACGCTGACCAGCAACTTAGCACGGATTCCATAGAATTTGCCGCGAAAATAATAGTCCTCACCATCATCGGAATGTCCCCACTCCGTCCAATCAGATGCCTGCAGCTGACTACGCACACTATCTACCAGTCCCTCCAGAGGAGCCCCTTGGAACTGGATGCAGCGCATATCGGTCTGCGACCACAGGCTACAGACAACAAACAGACAGGTAATGACGGTTGCTATTCTTCTCATCTGACTGCAAAGGTACGAAATAATTCATAATTCATAATTCATAATTCGTAATTATTTTCGTACCTTTGCACGAAAATTTAAGACGCTATGAAGATATTTGCAGTTGGAATGAATTATATCCAGCACAATAAAGAGCTGGATGGAGCGTTATATAAACCAGAGAAACCCGTCATCTTCACAAAGGCAGACTCGGCGTTGTTGAAAGACCACAAGCCTTTCTTCATCCCCGACTGGTCAGAACAGGTGGATTACGAGACAGAGCTGGTGGTACGCATCTGTAGGTTGGGCAAAGGCATTCCCGAGCGTTTCGCCCACCGCTACTACGACGCCGTCACCGTGGGCATCGACTTTACCGCCCGCGACCTACAGCGCGAAGCCCGCGAGAAAGGTCTCCCTTGGGAGATTTGCAAAGGCTTTGACGGTTCAGCGGTCATCGGCGAATGGATGCCGATAGAAAGATACCGTGACATCCAGGCGCTCCACTTCCACTTAGACATCAATGGTCAGACTGTGCAAGAAGGCTGTTCGAGTGATATGCTCTACCGCGTTGACGAACTGGTGAGCTACATCTCACAGTACTTCACACTGAAGACGGGCGACCTGCTCTTTACGGGAACGCCCGTAGGTGTTGGGCCGGTCAAGATCGATGACCATCTGGAAGGATGGCTGGAAGACCGCAAGGTATTGGAATTTAACTGTAAGTGAGAACAAAAAGAACGATAGCATGTACACTGCTGCTGATAGTTTGTCTGGCGACAAGTGCTCAGCGTTTCTTTAACCTGACTGCACAAGAGGTCAGGCTTGACTCACTGCTTCCCGTCTTCACCTATTCGCAAGTGGTGGGTGAACGGTATGCCGACTCAACCTATACCATCAATATTGTCTATCCGGAATTCATAGACATGAGCAAGACCGACATCTTGCGCTATCAGCAGCTGTCGGGCCGCCCTCTGGGAACACTGCCCACCGTAGAACAGTCGATGAGCGTGTCACGCAAACAAGGCATACTGCATGTCAGTTTCGTACCATTGGTCTACCGCAATGGGAAATACCAGAAGCTGGTCAGCTTCATGTTACAGATCAAAGGTCACGCCAAGAAACGACTGCGAAACACAAGGCGTGCCGATATGACAGAACGCTACGCTTCATCATCCGTCTTGGCAACAGGAAAGTGGGCTAAGATACGCATTCCATCTACGGGCATCTATCAGTTAACCGATGAGTTCATCCGAAAAGCGGGGTTCTCCAATCCCAGCAAGGTGAAGATCTATGGTTATGGCGGAGCTTTACAACCCGAGAAGCTAACAGGCGACTACCTGACAGTGACCGACGATCTGGATGAGTTGCCTACTTGTACGGTGGACGGCAAGCGGCTCTTCTATGGCATTGGCCCCGTCACGTGGAGCGACACATACAAGCGCATCCGCAACCCCTACTCCAACTATGGCCACTACTTCCTGACTGAGGATGACGACGCCCCGCTGTCAGTCTCCTGGGAAGAATTCCTAAGCATGTACTATCCGGAAGCCGACCATTACTGCTCACTCTATGAGAAGGATGACTTTGCATGGTACAGTGGAGGTCGCAACCTGTATGACGCAGCCCTATTGTATTCGGACAAGACATACAAATATACGGTGACCTCAACAGGAACGTCGGCAAACGGCCGATTGACCGTAGCCCTCTCAGGATTAGGAACGGGAGGCTATGTTTCAGTATCTCTTAACGGCACAGAGGTCGGCAAGGTCAATATACCAGCAGTAGGCTCTTACGAAAAGATGCGTACGGCCGAAGCGACCTTCACTGTCAACAATCTACAAGCCAGCAACGAGGTGACGCTAACACCCGATGCCAATGTGCCCAATGTCAGACTGGACTATATCTCAACATACGCCACTGAACCTGTGGCTATTCCCGATACGAAACAAGCATTTCCTGATCCAGAATACCTGTACCATATCACCAACCAGAACCATCATGGTGCCAAAGCTGCCGACATGGTGATTATCATCCCTACCACACAGAAGTTACTGGCACAGGCCCAGCGACTGAAAGCGCTACACGAGCAGAGAGACGGTCTTCGCGTCAATATCGTGCCTGCCGACGAGCTCTATAACGAATTCTCAAGCGGCACACCTGATGCCAATGCTTACCGCCGTTACCTGAAAATGCTGTATGACCGTGCCGAGACCGATGCCGACATGCCTCGCTATCTACTGCTGTTGGGTGACTGTGCCTGGGACAACCGCATGTTGTCAAAAAGCTGGCAAAGCTATAGTCCTGATGACTTCCTGCTATGTTACGAAAGTGACAACTCGTATAGTGAAATCAACAGTTTCGTGTCAGACGACTACTTCTGTATGCTAGACGACGAAGAAGGCGGGAGTCTCCTGACCAGCGACCAAGCCGACATTGCCGTAGGACGTATTCCTGCACGTGATGCCAGCAATGCAGCCAATTTCATTGATAAGATAGAGGAATATATCAGCAACAAACAGGCTGGAGCATGGCAGAACCAACTATGCTTTATGGGAGACGACGGCAACAACAATATTCACATGGCCGATGCCGATTCAATAGCCAGACTTGTAGAAAACCGCTACCCTGACTTTGTGGTGAAACGCATCATGTGGGATGCCTATAACCGTGTCAGCTCATCAACAGGGAACACGTATCCAGACGTGACACGACTCATCAAACAACAGATGCAGCAGGGTGCACTGCTCATGAGTTATTCTGGACATGGAGGTCCTGGCAGTCTGTCGCATGAGTACGTGATGAAGCGTGTTGACTTCGAGACAGCCGCATCCCAACGGCTTCCGCTATGGTTTACGGCTTCCTGCGATATTATGCCCTTCGATAGTCAGGAAGACAACATTGGCGAAACAGCTATCTTCAACGATAAAGGAGGAGCCATAGCCTTCTACGGCACTACCCGAACAGTCTATCAAACCCAGAACCGCCTGATGAGTCTCTCGTTTATCAACCATGTGTTGAGCAAGGACAGCAACGGTGATCCTCTACCCATCGGGGAGGCTGTGCGACTGGCGAAAAACGAGCTCATCACCACTGGTGTGCTTCTTGGATACGACAGCAACGGCCATGAGATCCGCGCAACCGACAGAAGTGTCAACCGCTTGCAATATGCATTATTGGGTGACCCGGCCTTACGGCTGGCCATGCCTACCAAAAACCTGCAGATAGAAGCTATCAATGATATCCCACTGACAGACGGCACTACCATCACCGCCAGGGCCGGAGCGACCGTCAAGGTGACGGGACGTGTGCTCAATGATGACGGGGAAACAGATACTTCATTCAATGGCACGATGACCGCCATGGTACGCGATGCCAAGGAACTGATTACCTGCAGACTGAACAATACCGGCAGCGATGGTGCCCAGACGGCCTTTGTCTATGAAGACCGCCCCAACATGCTCTTTAGCGGCAGCGATCAAGTCATCGCAGGTGAGTTCTCGTTTACCTTTGCCGTCCCCAAGGACATCAAATATGATGACAAGAGTTCACTCATCAATGTCTATGCCGTCAATAACGCGCAAGACGAGGAAGCCTGTGGACGTTCTACCAGTCTGATACTCAACGGAAAAGCTGAGGAAGGCGGCAGCGAGATTGGTCCCAGCATCTATTGCTATCTGAACAGCGAGACATTCAGTAATGGCGATGCCGTCAACACTACGCCCTACTTTGTTGCCCTGCTCAATGACGAAGACGGCATCAACGCTTCGGGAAGCGGCATCGGACACGACATGCAGCTCATCATTGACGGTTCGGCAGCGACAACCTATTGTCTGAACGACTACTTCACTTTCGATTTCGGCAGTTATACCAAGGGAGAGGTTGGCTTTAGCCTTCCCGCCTTGTCATACGGTTCTCACCTGTTACAGTTCAGGGCATGGGACGTGCTCAACAACTCAACGACAGTCCAACTGAATTTCCGTGTTGAGAAAGGTTTAGAGCCACACATCGTGGATGTAGAGTGCTCACCCAATCCGGCCAAGACATCCACCACCTTCCGCGTCATTCACGACCGTATGGGTAGCGAGATGGATGTCAAACTCGACATTTACGACACTTCCGGCCGTCACCTGTGGTCACATAGTGAGAGCGGTGTGTCGACAAACAACAGTTACTTGATTAACTGGGATCTTACAACCAACAGCGGCAGCCGACTAGGCACCGGACTCTACCTTTACAAGGTAAGTATCAGTTCCGACGGCAGCAGCTACACCTCGAAAGCTAAGAAACTCATAGTACTAACCAACAAGTAGTAAGCATATGAAGACAACAACAAAGATACTTATGACGGCCACGTGCCTGTTGATGGTTTCGACAGCCTCCGCACAGGATACGAAGAGCCAGTTCAACCCCGTTGAACATGCCGTCATCTCACAGACCATTGCCCCCGATGCCCGTGCAGGAGCCATGGGTGATGTCGGTGCAGCCACTGATCCGGATGTCAACTCACAGTACTGGAATCTGGCAAAATATCCGTTCTGTATCAGTAGGGCTGGAATAGCACTGAACTACACACCGTGGTTACGCCAACTGGTCAACGACATCGACCTGGCCTACGTGGCCGGCTACTACCGTATTGGTGACTATGCCGCTATCAGTGGTTCACTGCGGTACTTCTCGCTGGGTGAGGTAATGACCTCTACAGAAGAAAACGCGATGACAGTCAAACCCTATGAGATGTCACTCGATGTGGGTGCTTCATTGATGCTAAGCGAGAAATTCTCACTGGGTGTTGCTCTGCGTTGGATATATAGCGACCTACGCTTCGACTATACTGAAGATGCCAGTCCTGCCTCAGCCTTTGCTGCCGACATTGCTACCTATTATAATAATTATATTAATATTGGACAGCGTGAATGTCAACTTGGCTTAGGACTTGTTCTGCAAAACATGGGTAGCAAGATTAAGTTCTATGGCGACGATCGCAGTCAGTTCCTGCCTGCCAACATGCGTCTAGGCGCCTCGTTGATGATACCTGTTGATGAGTACAACCGCTTTACCATTGCAGCTGATGCCAATAAACTGATGGTGCCCACTGTTCCCAAACAAAATGACGGTGAGACAACTGAGGAATACGAACGGCGCGTATTGGAGGAATACAGTGAGGTCAGCTCCATTTCTGGTATGTTTAAAAGTTTCAGTGATGCTCCTGGTGGTTTCAAAGAGGAACTACAGGAGATACAGTGGAGCATTGGTGCTGAGTATGTCTATCACGACCAGTTCTCGCTGCGTGCCGGTTATCACCATGAGTCAGAAAACAAAGGCAATCGCAAGTACTTCACGGTGGGTGGTGGCTTCCGCATGAATGTGTTCTCATTAGACGTGGGCTATGTCATCTCTACAGCAAAGAGCAATCCACTCGACCAGACCCTTCGCTTCACGCTGGCTTTCGACATGGATGGCATCAAAGACCTATTTAAATAAAACTTTGGCTAATCGGAATATCGGAGTATCGAAATATCGGAATATCGAAATATCGGAGTATCGAAATATCGGAATATCGAAAAAAATCAAAAGAATTATGATACGAGTAGGAATGGGCTACGACGTCCATCGCTTAGTAGCAGGACGTGAGTTATGGATGGGCGGTATACGCCTTGATTATGAAATGGGACTATTAGGACACAGTGATGCTGATGTGTTGATTCATGCTATCTGTGACGCCATACTCGGTGCTGCCAATATGCGCGACATCGGCTATCACTTTCCCGATACAGCAGCAGAGACCGACGGAATAGACAGTAAGATTATATTGAAGAAGACCATTGCACTGATTGCCACGAAAGGTTATCGGTTAGTCAATATCGACGCTACTATCTGTGCTGAGCGTCCCAAGATGAATCCACATATTCCCGACATGCAACAGTGTATGGCCGAGGTCATTGGCTGCGATCCAGATCAAATATCCATTAAAGCGACTACAACAGAGAAACTGGGCTTCACTGGCCGTCAAGAAGGTATCTCTGCATATGCCGTGGCACTGATAGAACGGTGATGATACCACGCACTTAAACTTTTGGAAAAGAAAAACGCTGCTACTCATCAGCGAGCGGCAGCGTCCAAAAGCCTATGTTTAACTAAAAATCCTTTTCCAAATGAAACCAGCTTTTCAGCTGGGACCTGCCTTTCGACAGGCATATTTAATTTTACTAACCAATTCTAAAGAAAAGAAAGTTATGGCGACCACTGTTTCCACACATTTAAAACTTTCTTTTTACCAATAACTAAAAACCTAAAACTATAAATATTACTACTAACCTAAAACAATCTATTAACCTCTTTGACTTCGCTTAGTCAAAGCCGGTGTGAACCGGTTGTCTTTGTTTGACGATGCAAAGGTACAATGTTTTTTTGATTCCTGCAAGAGTTTTGCCATATTTAGTGTAAAAATTTAACTTATTCTTGACTTAAATCAACCAAATGTGTGCGCAAACAACATCCGTTAACATTATACCTTATTTATATAAAGACTTTTTAAGAGTAGCAGGAGGAAACAAGAAGAAATTTGATCATTAAGAATTGGAAGCCGAGAGTTACTCTATGGGAATAGTTGATTTGTTAAAGAATTATAAATATTACTCTCCGAGAACAAAAGATGATGCATATTTAAGAGAAAAGCCGTACCTTTGCAGTCCGATTATGGGGGAGAGACTTAGAATCCCCGTGGATTGGTGCGGAATAGCGGTGTCTTTGGCCGGGCATGGCGGTTCGTGAGAGCGCTGATTCAGTGTACGTTAGACTGCTTGCAGGGAGTTAGACCTCTGCTAGTAGTTATATGTGCGCATAAGAGAGTAAGAAAAAGAATGTTTTTTAGTAGTAAAATTAATTTTAGAAATGAACACTTTAAGTTACAAGACCGTTTCCGTATCTAAGGAAGCTGCTCGCGAACAGAAGGAATGGGTGGTTATCGACGCTACCGATCAGGTAGTAGGCCGCCTTGCTTCAAAAGTAGCTAAGATCATCCGCGGAAAGTACAAGCCCACCTTCACTCCTAATCAGGACTGTGGTGACAACGTCATTATTATCAATGCCCAGAAGGTTGTCTTCACTGGCAAGAAAGAGACTGACAAGGTTTACACCAGCTACACTGGTTATCCCGGTGGCCAGCGCTTCAACACACCTGCTGAGCTCCGCAAGAAGCCTTTCGGTGTAGAGCGCATCATCAAGCACGCCGTAAAGGGTATGCTGCCCAAGGGTCCTCTTGGCCGCGCCCTGCTGAACAACCTCTATGTTTATGAGGGAACAGAACACAAGCACGAGGCTCAGAAGCCCAAGGCTATTGATATTAACCAGTATAAATAAATAAGGAACGATGGAAGTAATAAATGCAATAGGTCGTCGTAAGAGCTCTGTAGCTCGCGTATATCTGTCAGAGGGTACTGGCAAGATCACGATCAACAAGAAAGACTTGGAAGTATATTTCCCCTCTGCTATTCTGCAGTACGTGGTTAAGCAGCCGCTGAACCTGCTGGAGGTAGCTGAGAAATACGACATCAAGGCCAACCTCGACGGTGGTGGTTTCACAGGCCAGAGCCAGGCTCTGCGCATGGCTATCGCCCGTGCACTTGTAAAAATCAACGAAGAGGACAAGAAGGCTCTGAAAGACCACGGTTTCCTGACCCGCGATGCTCGTGAGGTTGAGCGTAAGAAGCCAGGTCAGCCCAAGGCTCGTCGTCGCTTCCAGTTCAGTAAGCGTT
>CADCBH010000032.1 GCA_902799655.1 uncultured Bacteroidales bacterium | reverse complement strand
TTTAAAGCATGGCAAAGAAAACCGTCGCTACCCTCCACGAAGGCTCAAAGGATGGTCGCGCTTACACAAAGGTTATCAAGATGGTTAAGAGCCCCAAGACGGGTGCTTACGTCTTCGACGAGCAGATGGTTCCTAACGAGGACGTTAAGGACTTCTTCAAGAACTAAGAAATGATTTATTAATTATTAAGTTTTGGGGTTACAGCAAATAAAACGCTGTAGCCCTGATTTTTTTTCGATTAATTCGTTGCTTTTTGCATTTTAGTACCAAAACATTTTGCGGATTTGTTTAAATGTTGTAACTTTGCATGACAGTAAAAAGCGTATTAATTGAAATTATGAATAAAAAAGTATTTGTTTCGTTATTTTGTCTGCTCTGCTTAAGCGGTTCCATCAATGCGCAGGAAGCAGAGAAAAGTGATCTTCATAAACGTGCAGAAGCTGTTGACCCCAACAAGCAGATAGCCAGTGCACGTTCCTTGTTTATCCATGCTTTCAACGACTATGCCAACAAGGGCAGAACGCGTCAGGGTGTGGAATGTGGTATCAAAGCCACTGCGCTGTACTACAGGGAGAACTATTATCAAGAGGCGTTTGACCTGCTGCGTCGTGTTGATCAGATTATCACAGAAAGCAAACTGGATAATGCTGAGATGTCGGCACTACGCTATCAGACAACTAAGGAGCGCCTGCAGATGTATGTCAAGCTGAGAAAGCAGCCCAATGCTCAGGAGCAGCTGAACAGCATGGAGCGCCTGGCAGCTCAAGCTAACGATGAAAGTGTGGCCAATGACCTGCTTTATACGAAAGCCATCTTCTACTATACCTTCGGACAGACTGCTCAGGGTAATGCTGTCTTCAAGGAAATGGCCAACAAGCTGACAGCTCAGAAGGAGTATGACAAGGTTGACGAGGTCTTCAAGACACTCATCGCCAATGGCAGAAAGAGCAATAATGCCAGCCTGGTGGCACAGTCGTATAGCAGCTATATCGCCTGGAAAGACTCTACCTCAGCACTGAAGAGAGCGGATGAAATCGGTGCCTTGAAGAAGCAGATTGCTGATCATGAGGCGTCGATTGCTGAGAAAGACAGTTCGCTGGCTACCCGTATGGTCTTTATCATCGGACTGGGTATCCTGGCAGCAGCTTTGGCTGCTGTCCTGGTGGTGGGCGCCATCATCCTGTTGCGCTTCATCCTGTTGACTCGCAGACAGAAGAAACTGATTGTAGAGGCCAACGAGAACAACGCCCTGAAGGCGAAGTTTATCAGTAATATCTCTGCCCAGCTGGAGCCTACATTCAAAAAGCTCGACAGCAGCGTGCCTGAGGTGAAAGCTCTACTGGCATTCTCTGAACATATCCAGACACTCTCGTCATTGGAGAATACGATGGATGAGGAGGTCGAACTGGAAGAGGTCTCGATACCACCGTTCTGCGAAAGTCTGATAGAACAAGTCAAGGACAAGGTGAAGGCTGAGGTATCGGTAACGACCAATGCGCCTAAGATGAGTGCAACAATCAATAAGGAGTATGTGTCGCATATCCTGTTGCATCTGCTGAATAATGCCGCACTCTATACGCCTGCTGAGGGTGCTATCAACCTGGATTTCAAAAAGCGTAGCGCACATACCTTCCAGTTCCTCGTATCGAACACGGGGTCTTCTATCCCCGAGGAGAAGCGTGAGGATATCTTCAAGCCCTTCGTCGAAATCAGAGACCTGACGAAAGGTGACGGTCTCGGACTGCCTATCTGCAAGGAGATGGCTAAAAAGATGGATGGTGACCTGGAGATAGACCCTGAGTTCGTCAAGGGTGTACGCTTTGTACTGGAGCTGCACGTATAATACGTCGAACGTTTGGACATTGAAAGATTTGAGAGATTATGGGTTTTTTCGGTTTATTTAGTAAGGAAAAGAAAGAAACGCTGGATAAAGGTCTGGAGAAGACCAAGACCAGTGTGTTCGACAAGCTGGCACGAGCCGTTGCTGGTAAGTCGAAGGTGGATGACGATGTCCTCGACAACCTGGAGGAGGTGCTGATTACCTCGGATGTCGGTGTCGAGACTACCTTGAAGATTATAGAGCGCATCGAAGAGCGCGTGGCTCGCGATAAATATGTCTCTACATCTGAGTTGAATGCCATCCTGCGCGATGAGATTGCCTCGTTGCTGGCTGAGAATAACTCGGAGGATAACGACAAATGGGACCTGCCCAGCGACCATAAGCCCTACGTCATTCTGGTCGTTGGCGTGAATGGAGTAGGTAAAACCACCACTATCGGCAAGCTGGCCTGGCAGTTCAAACAGGCTGGCAAGAAGGTCTATCTGGGTGCTGCCGATACCTTCCGTGCTGCTGCCGTTGAGCAGCTCTGCATCTGGGGAGATCGCGTGGGTGTGCCCGTTGTCAAGCAGCAGATGGGCAGTGACCCTGCCTCTGTGGCTTTCGACACCTTGCAAAGTGCTAAAGCCAATGATGCTGATGTGGTGCTGATAGATACCGCAGGACGCCTGCATAACAAGGTGGGACTGATGAATGAGCTGAAGAAGATCAAGGAGGTCATGAAGAAGGTGATGCCCGATGCACCTGATGAGGTGATGCTGGTACTCGACGGCTCTACAGGACAAAATGCCTTTGAACAAGCCAAACAGTTCTCTGCTGTCACTCAGATTACGAGTCTTGCCATCACGAAGCTCGACGGTACAGCAAAGGGTGGCGTGGTCATCGGTATCTCTGACCAGTTGAAGGTTCCAGTGAAATACATCGGGCTGGGCGAGGGCATGCAGGATTTGCAACTGTTCAATAAGAGCCAGTTTGTGGATTCGCTGTTTAAGAGTTAAGAGTGAAGAATTTGCTACCACTTGACATGGAGAAACCAACAATAGATTTTATTTCGTTAGGTTGTTCAAAGAACCTGGTGGACTCGGAAACCCTGATGGGACTTTTCGAGGCAAACGGCTATCATGTGACGCACGATTCTGACAATCCAACGGGAGAAATCGTTGTTGTCAACACCTGCGGTTTCATCGAGGATGCCAAGCAGGAGAGCATCGATACTATTCTGGAATTTGCTCAAGCCAAGGAGGAAGGTCATCTGAAGAAACTCTATGTGATGGGCTGCTTGTCAGAGCGTTATCTGGCTGATCTGGAGAAGGAAATTCCCGAGGTTGACGGATGGTATGGTAAGTTCAATTATAAGCAGTTGTTGGCTGACCTTAAGAATCAGGAGACTCTTGAAAATCTGGAAAAGGGCCATCGCCATATCACCACGCCTCGCCACTATGCCTATCTGAAGATTGCCGAAGGTTGCGACCGCCATTGTGCCTACTGTGCCATTCCTATTATAACAGGTCGTCATCAGAGTCGTCCGATGGATGAAATCCTCGACGAGGTGCGCTGGCTGGTCAGCCAGGGAACAAAGGAGTTTCAGGTCATTGCCCAGGAATTGACCTATTATGGTATCGACATCGACGGCAAACAGCACATCGCTGAACTGATAGAGAAGATGGCAGATATCGAAGGTGTAGAGTGGATTCGTCTGCACTATGCCTATCCTGCACATTTTCCATGGGATTTGCTGCGAGTAATGCGCGAAAAGGAAAATGTCTGCAATTACCTCGATATTGCCCTACAGCATATCTCCGACAACATGTTGCAACGTATGCAGCGACATGTCACCAAGGAGGATACTTATGAGCTGATTCGTCGCATGCGCGAGGAAGTTCCGGGCATCCATATCCGTACCACTCTGATGGTGGGATTCCCTGGAGAGACGGATGAAGACTTCCAAGAATTGCTGGAATTCACCAAGTGGGCCCGCTTTGAGCGCATGGGTGCTTTTGCCTATTCGGAGGAAGACGGAACCTATAGTGCCAAACACTATCAAGACGATGTACCACAGGATGTCAAACAGCACCGACTGGACAAGCTGATGCGCATACAGCAGAATATCAGTGCTGAGTTGGAAGCTGAGAAGGTGGGTAGCGTGATGCGTGTCATTATCGATCGACAAGAAGGCGACTGGTTCGTGGGACGTACCGAGTTCTGTTCTCCAGAGGTAGATCCGGAGGTACTGTTGCCTGCTTCAGAACCGTTGACCATTGGCGAGTTCTACGAAGCGCGTATTACTGATGCGGAAGAATTTGACTTATATGCGACTACAAAGATATGAATAATAAGGAATTTATTGCAGAGCTGGCTGAGCGAACTGGTTATAGCACCAAGGATACTCAGAAGTTGGTTAACAGCTTGGTAGATGCCATGGGTGATACCTTTCAGGAGGATAACGCTATATTGGTTCCAAACTTTGGCGTCTTCGAGACCAAGAAGAAGATGGAGCGTATCATGGTTAATCCGGCTACAGGTCAGCGAATGCTGGTACCCCCCAAACTCGTATTGAACTTCAAGCCTAACCAGACATGGAAGGATAAACTGAAAGGAGGACAATGACATGGGAAAACTGACCATACAAGAGGTGGCAAAAGTGCTCACCGAGAAGAACGGCCTCTCACAGCGTGAAGCCAGTCGCTTTGCTGCAGAGATGTTCGCTGTGATTCTGAACCATCTGCAGGAAGGAGATTCCGTGAAGGTGAAAGGTCTTGGTACCTTTAAGATTATTGTCGTTGACTCTCGCGAGAGTGTCAGCGTTCGTACTGGCGAGCGTGTTGTGATTGACAGCCATTCTAAGGTAACATTCACGCCCGATACTGTGATGAAAGAGCTGGTTAACAAACCCTTCTCCCAGTTTGAGACCGTTGTCCTGAATGATGGTATCGAATTCTCTGACCTGAAGGAACAGGGTGAGATAGCTGATGCCGATGTCGATGACGAAGAACCGAAAGAAGATGTTGTTGTTCAAGAAGAACCTAAGGTTATTGAGCAAGAACCCTTGGTTATTGAAGAAGAACCCTTGGTTATTGAAGAAGAACCCGAGGTTATTGAAGAAGAACTCGAGGTTATCGAAGAAGAACTCGAGGTTATCGAGCAAGAGCCCTTGGTTATCGTGGAAGAACCGGCTGCTGTTGAAGAGCATCCCATGATTGAAACAGTCGAAGAAAGCAATGAACCCGAAGAGCAGGAAAGCGTCGAAGAAGAGGAATACGAAGAAGAAAGCAGCCAATGGGGACAATGGCTGTTGATGGCCTTTGGCATCCTGATTATAGCTGGCGTGGCTGCTTTTGGCGGATACTGGTATGGTAGTCATGGCCAGTCTGCTGCAAAGGCATTGCCAGATACCGTCTTCGTGCGCGATACCATCTATATGTCTGAGTTGGCAGTTGACTCTGTCAACGAAACCGAATCAGAGGTCGTGGAAGAGAAACCCGTCGTCAAAGAAGAGACAGATCCATATGCTGCTAAAGACGAACGCGTTCGCTTAGGTGCTTATCGTATTGTAGGCACAGCTCAGGAAATAACAGTACAAGCTGGTCAGACCTTCTATAGTATCTGTCGTGCCTATCTTGGTCCTGATATGGAATGTTACATGGAAGTTTACAATGACCTGCCTCGCGATCCTCAAATCAAGGCTGGTCAGGTGTTGAAGATTCCGAAGCTGGAATGGAGGAAGCGTCGTAAGTAAATCTATAATATTTGAAAAGTTTCTTAAAATGTAAGTTTTAGGAAACTTTTTTAATATTATTTAGGTATGTTGGCGTGCATTATGAGGAGGGAAATGCGTACTTTTGCAAGTTGTAAAAAGTAAGTACTAAAATTATTAGAATATGGCAGAAGCTATTGACATCCGCGAACTGAATGTGCGGATAGAACAACAAAGTGGTTTCGTCACCAATCTGGTGGCGGGTATGGACCGTGTAATCGTCGGACAGAAACATCTGGTAGACTCGTTGCTGATTGGTCTGCTGAGTGATGGAAATATACTTCTTGAAGGTGTTCCTGGATTGGCAAAGACATTGGCTATCAAGACATTATCACAGCTGATAGATGCCTCCTACAGCCGTATCCAGTTTACGCCAGACCTGTTACCTGCCGACGTGACAGGTACCTTGATTTACTCGCAGAAAGACGAGAAGTTCCAGGTGAAGAAAGGTCCTGTATTTGCAAACTTTGTGTTGGCAGATGAAATCAACCGTGCCCCAGCCAAAGTACAAAGTGCTTTGTTGGAGGCCATGCAGGAGAAGCAGGTAACCATTGGTGCCGAGACTTTCGAACTCCCCAATCCATTCCTGGTGATGGCCACTCAGAACCCCATAGAGCAGGAGGGAACTTATCCGCTTCCTGAGGCTCAGATGGACCGTTTCATGCTGAAGGTGGTGATTGGCTATCCTACTATAGAGGAGGAGAAGAAGATTATCCGCGAGAATATTGCAGGTTCTCTTCCTTCAGTAAGTCCCGTCACAACGGCAGCTGAGATTATCAAGGCCCGTGAGGTGGTTCGCGAGGTATACATCGATGAGAAGATTGAGCAGTATATCGCCGACATTGTATTTGCTACTCGTTATCCTGACCGTTATGGTCTGAAGGATATGAAGGATATGATTTCCTTTGGTGGTTCTCCTCGTGCATCTATCAATCTGGCTAAGGCAGCCCGTGCCTATGCTTTCATCAAGCGTCGTGGCTATGTGGTACCCGAGGATGTTCGTGCTGTGGCTTATGATGTATTGCGTCATCGTATTGGTCTGACTTACGAGGCAGAAGCCAGCAATATCACGAGTGAGGAGATTATCTCGAAGATTATCAATAAGGTGGAAGTACCCTAAACTAGTAAGACTAGCAAAACTAGTAACACTAGAATATGGAAACCTCTGAAATATTAAAGAAAGTACGGAAGATAGAGATTAAGGCACGCGGCCTGAGCTCGAACGTCTTCGCAGGGCAATACCATTCTGCTTTCAAGGGTAGGGGTATGGCCTTTAGCGAGGTGCGTGAGTATCAGTATGGCGATGATGTCCGTGATATCGACTGGAATGTGACAGCACGCTTCCATCGTCCTTATGTCAAGGTGTTTGAAGAGGAACGTGAGCTGACCGTTATGCTGATGATTGATGTTAGCGGCTCGCTCGATTTCGGTACACGTCACCAGATGAAGCGTGATATGGTGACCGAGATTGCTGCGACGATAGCATTCTCAGCCATCCAGAATAACGATAAGATTGGTGTCGTGTTCTTCTCAGATCGTATCGAGAAGTATATCCCACCCAAGAAGGGCCGTAAGCATATCCTCTATATTATCCGTGAGATGCTCGACTTCCAGCCCGAGTCAAAACGTACTGATGTTAAGCAAGCGCTGGAATTTCTGACCAGCGTGGCCAAGCGCCGTTGTACGGCTTTCGTACTGAGCGACTTCTATGTGCGTCAAGACTTTCTTCAGCCTCTTCAGATTGCAAACCGCAAGCACGATGTAGTGGCCCTACAGGTCTATGACCTTTGTGCCCGTGAGTTGCCTGATGTAGGACTGATGCGTGTAATAGATGCTGAGACTGGTCATGAGCAGTATATCGATACCAGCAGCCGTAGCCTGCGCCAAGCCCATGAACGCTATTGGCGCAATCGTCAGCAGCAGTTGCACGAAACGATGACGAAGAGCAATGTTGATATGGTAAGTATTGCTACCAATGAAGACTATGTCAAGGCTCTGCTATTGCTGTTTAAACAACGTAGTTGAATGAAAAGAGTAGTCACTATAATACTCCTAATATCCAGCGCTTTATCTGTTTTTGCACAAGCAACGGTAGAAGCAAAGATTAATCCCATCGAGATGATGATCGGTGAGCAGGCAAACGTTGTGCTTACCGTTCAGAAGCAAGATGGTGATAAGGTGGAGTTTCCGAGTTTCAAACCACGCCAAGAGTTGGTTCCTGGTGTTGAGGTGTTAGCCATCGAACGTCCAGATGACCATACGATGGTACTGACGCTGACCAGCTTTGACGGCAACCTCTACCACTTACCTCCTTTTAATATCAAGGTCAATGGTAAGGAACTGAAGACGGCCGATCTGGCATTAAAGGTTGTCGAGGTTGAGGTAGACACCACTAAACTAGATCAGTTCTTTGGTCCTAAGGGTGTCCAGGGCGTTCCTTTCCAATGGAGCGACGTATCGCTAAGTTTCTGGCTGAGTATCCTGTTGCTGTTGTTGATAGCCCTCAACTACTATCTTTATCTGCGTCTACGTGATAATAAGCCCATTATCACACATATCAAGATTGTGAAGCGACTGCTGCCTCATCAGAAAGCGATGAAGGAAATTGAGCAGATCAAGGCTGATAAGATGGTTAGCTCGGAGAACCAGAAGGAGTATTATACTAAACTGACAGATACTTTGCGCCGTTATATTGAGGAGCGTTATGGTTTCTCTGCTATGGAGATGACCAGCGCTGAGATTATCGAGCGCTTGATGCAGACCGACCAACAGTCGCTGGAAGAACTGCGCCAGTTGTTCCAGACTGCTGATTTGGTGAAGTTCGCCAAGTATTCTACGATGATCAACGAGAATGACGCTAATCTTGTGAGTGCCATTGACTTTATCAACCAGACTAAGTTGGAGAACCAACCCACTGAAGTGGTTGAGAAGCCTCAGCTCTCAGAAGAAGACCAGCGTTCGCAGAAAGAGCGTCGTGTTCTGAAAACATTTATTTGGGCACTGGCCGTTGCTGCAGTGGCATTGTTTGGCTATGTAGTCTATAACGTCTATCAATTGCTGTATTAACATGGAATTTGCCAATAAAGAATATCTGTTACTGCTGCTTCTGCTGATACCATATATCATTTGGTATCTCATCTACAGGAAGAAAAGCGAGCCCACGATGCGTATGAGCGACACGATGGCATATCGCTATGCACCACGTTCGTGGAAAGTAACCCTGATGCCCCTACAACTGTTGTTGAGAATAGCCGTCTTCGTGTTGGTCGTATTGGTTTTAGCTCGTCCTCAGACCCAAAATTCGTGGAAGAACAAGACAATGGAGGGTATCGATATCATGCTGGCGATGGACGTATCGACCTCCATGTTGGCAGAAGACCTGAAGCCCAATCGTATGGAAGCTGCCAAGCAGGTGGCCGCAGAGTTTATTACGGGACGTCCCAATGATAATATCGGACTGAGCATCTTTGCTGGTGAAGCTTTCACACAATGTCCGATGACTACTGATCATGCTTCGTTGCTTAACCTGTTGCAGAATGTGCGTACAGACATTGCTCAGCGTGGTTTGATAGAGGACGGTACGGCTATCGGAATGGGATTGGCCAACGCAGTTTCCCGACTGAAAGATTCGAAAGCCAAGAGTAAGGTGGTCATTCTGCTTACCGATGGTAGCAATAACCGTGGTGACCTGTCTCCGCTGACAGCTGCTGAGATTGCCAAGAGTTTTGGTATCCGAGTTTATACTATTGGTGTCGGAACCAATAAGGTGGCACCTTATCCGATGACAGTGGCTGGTGGTGTCCAGTATGTCAATATCCCAGTTGAGATTGATACAAAGACGCTCAGCGAGATAGCTGCTGCTACTGATGGTGACTTCTATCGTGCTACCAATAATCGTGAGCTACAGCAGATTTATAAGGAGATTGACAAGCTGGAAAAATCGAAACTCAATGTCAAGAAGTTCAGCAAGCGCTATGAGGCCTATCAGCCTTTTGCTATTGCAGCCGCTCTTCTGTTACTGCTCGAGATGCTTTTGAGAATAACGTTGTTCAGAAAATTACCCTAAAGAAGATGTTTAGATTCGAAGACCCTATATACCTATACTGCCTGGCTATCATTCCCTTGATGGTCATCATCCGTTGGCTGATGGTTCGCCAGCAGAAAAAGCGGTTGCGTCGATTTGGTGATCCAGAATTGGTACGCCAACTGATGCCCGATGTGTCACGCTTCCGCCCACTGGTGAAGTTCTGCTTCCTGCTGACAGCCCTTGCTTTGCTCATCGTTATGGTGGCTCGTCCGCAGTTTGGCACCAAGATCAGCCACGAGAAACGTACAGGTATAGAGACCATCATTGCTATGGATATCAGTAACTCAATGTTGGCAGAAGATGTCGCTCCGAGCCGTCTGGATCGTTCGAAGATGATGGTGGAAAACTTGGTCGATAACTTCACAAACGATAAAATCGGATTGATTGTCTTTGCCGGTGATGCTTTTATCCAGCTGCCTATCACCAGCGACTATGTCTCTGCCAAGATGTTCCTATCGAGTATCGACCCTTCTATGATAGCTACGCAGGGTACAGACATTGCCGCAGCTGTTTCGATGGCTTCTCATAGTTTTACACAAGAGGAGGGAGTCGGTAAGGCCATTATTGTTATCACGGATGGTGAAGACCATGAAGGTGGAGCTCTTGAAGCTGCTAAGGAAGCCAAGGAGCGCGGTCAGCGTGTCTATGTGCTGGGCGTAGGTTCTACTAAGGGCGCACCAATACCTACTGGTGATGGTGACTATATGAAAGACAATACTGGACAGACGGTGATGACAGGCTTGAATGAGGAGATGTGTCGTCAGATAGCAGAAGCTGGTGGTGGTGCTTATATTCATGTAGAGAATAATAGCAGCGCTCAAGAAAAGCTCGATGAGGAACTCGACAAACTCTCCAAGAAAGAGATCGAGTCTACTATCTATAGTGATTATGACGAGCAGTTCCAGGCTGTAGGCATTATCGTGCTATTATTGCTTATCATTGAGATCTGTATGATGGAAGTCCGGAATCCGCTTTTGAAGAATGTGTCCTTGTTTAAGCGTAAGAAGGCCATTACACTTGTTGCACTATTGCTGGTGTCCAGTGTCGTCTGTGCTCAGAGTGACCGCCAATATGTTCGTAAAGGTAATAAGCAGTATGATGCTGGCAACATTGCTGAGGCTGAAGTGTTGTATCGCAAAGCCATCGAGCAGAATCCTCGCAATCCACAGGCAGTTTATAACCTGGGCCTGACGCTGATGCGCCAACAAAAAGACTCTGCTGCTATTCAGCAATTTATGGAGGCTGGTAAGCTGGAAACCAATCCCCTGCGTCGTGCGATGGCATACCATAATGCAGGCGTCATCTGTCAAGGCAAAAAGATGTATGGCGAGGCCATAGACGTCTATAAGGAGGCGTTACGCAACAACCCTGCAGATGACCAGACACGCTACAACCTTGCTCTCTGTAAGCGTCAGCAGCAACAGCAGCAACAACAGCAAGAACAGCAGCAACAGAAGCAGGAACAGCAACAACAAGAGCAAAAGAAAGAAGAGAAAAAGCAGGAGCAGCAACAACAAGAGCAGAAACAGCAGATGAGCCGTGAGAATGCTGAGCAGATGTTGAACGCAGCCATGCAAGAAGAGAAACAGACGCAGCAGCGCATGAAGAAAGCGCAGCAGCAGCCTAATCGTCGCCAATTAGAGAAGAACTGGTAATAGACATGATGAAACGATATTATACACTTATATGTTTATTGACGTTGGTAGTTGCATTGTCGGCTCAGACACTCACAGGCCGGGCACCGTCACAGGTGGCCGTAGGTGAACAGTTTCGTCTGACCTATACTGTCAACACACAGGATGCCCGTGGTTTCCGTGCTGGTGATATTCCTCATGAATTTGAGGTACTGATGGGTCCAAGCACGTCGACACAGTCGAGTTTCCAAATGGTCAATGGCCATACCTCGAGTACCTCATCAATCACCTATACCTATATTGTCGTTGCTACTAAGAACGGTTCCTTTACCATTCCGCCTGCCCATGTGACTGTTGATGGAAAAACCGTTACCTCTAATGAACTGCATATCAAGGTCAGCGGACAAGCCCAGCAGGGACGTCAGCAGAGCCGCCAACAGGGTGGGGGTGACTTTGGGGAGATGCGTCCCGCGGGCAGTACAATCTCTGGTGCTGACTTGTTTATCAAGGTGAGTGCATCCAAGCAGCGCGTTCGAGAGCAAGAGCCCATTTTACTGACTTATAAGGTATATACGCTTGTTGGATTGACCCAGTTGAGCGGTAAGATGCCCGACCTGAAGAGCTTCTATACGCGTGAAGTTCCATTGCCGCAGGAGAAGAGTTTCAAGGTAGAAACCTATAATGGACGCCAGTATCGCACAGTGACCTGGCAGCAATATGTCATGTTCCCTCAGGCGACAGGCAAACTGGAGATCCCCTCAATTACCTATGACGGTATTGTCGCCATGCAGAACCGTAACATTGACCCCTTTGAGGCATTCTTCAATGGAGGCTCAGGTTATATTGAGGTAAAGAAACAGATTAAGGCGCCTGCCATCACTATCGAGGTTGACCCGCTACCTCAGCGTCCTGCTAACTTCTCTGGTGGTGTAGGTTCGCTCAACATCTCTGCCCAAATTGACAAGACCGAGGTAAAAGCCAATGATCCGGTTAATCTGCGTGTGATTGTCAGTGGCGTGGGTAATATGAAACTGCTTAAACAGCCTTTGGTCAAGATGCCTAAAGACTTTGACAGCTATGATGCCAAGGTGACAGACAAGACCAAACTGACCACCAATGGACTTGAGGGTAGCATCATCTACGATTTCCTGGCTGTTCCGCGTCATCAGGGAACCTTCGAGATTCCAGCCATTGAGTATACCTATTTCGATACCAAGACCAACAAGTACGAAACGGTGCGAACGGAATCCTTCCAGTTGAAGGTTGCCAAGGGCGAAGGACAGACTACCGTGTCATCATTTGCCGGACAAGAGGATGTGAAGCAATTGGCAAGTGATATCCGTTACATTCATACTGGTAGCACCGACATGCATGGTGTCAATGATTTCTTCTTCGCTTCTACGTCTTATTGGATATCCCTGGCAGTATTGCTTGCGGCCTTCATCTCGCTGTTTGTAGTGTTCCGCCATCGTGCCATCGAGAATGCCAATATCGTGAAGCAGCGTGCGGGTAAGGCTAACAAAGTGGCAGTAAAGAGACTGAAGAAAGCTGCTAAGCTGATGAAGGCTGGTCAGGATGGTGCTTTCTATGATGAAGTACTACGTGCCCTTTGGGGATATGTAGGCGATAAGCTCAATATGCCTGTCGACCAGCTGTCGCGTGAGAATATTAGCCAGCAACTGACAATGTATAACGTGTCATCTGATACTATCAGTCTGTTTATTAGTGCTCTTGACGAATGTGAATTTGCCCGTTATGCACCAGGTGATGCGACAGGTAATATGAATAAGGTTTATGAAGCTGCCATCACAGCCATCACACATATTGCCAACACTATGAAGAAAACTAGTAAGAAAAACAAACCACTGGCTGTCATCGTACTATTGTTGCTATTGCCATTGGCAGCATCGGCAGTCACCAAGACAAACGCCGACAGCCTCTATGCTGCTGAGAATTATCAACAAGCTGCCCAACAATATGAGCAGTTGTTGAAAAAGGGTGTCTCTTCTGACCTCTATTATAATCTCGGCAACTGCTATTATCGTATGGATGATATTACCCATGCTGTATTGAACTACGAGCGCGCATTGCTGCTGTCGCCTGGTGATAAGGATATCCGTCTTAATCTGCAGATAGCCCGTTCGAAGACTATCGACAAGATTGTACCAGAGTCTGAGATGTTCTTTGTCACATGGTATCGCTCACTGGTCAACCTGATGAGTGTTGACGGATGGGCTCGGATGGCTCTCGTGGCATTGGTCATCGCCATTATCTTGGCTTTGGCCTATTTGTTTAGCGACAGAATATGGCTCCGCAAAGTGGGTTTCTTCGGTGGTTTCATACTCTTGGCTGTTTTCGTGTTAAGCAACCTGTTTGCCTATCAGCAACAGAAGGCTTTGATACATCGCTCGGGAGCAATCATCATCCGTTCAGCAGTTAACGTAAAGAGTACACCAGCCAATAATGGTACCGACCTGTTTATCCTTCACGAAGGGACAAAGGTCACCATTACCGATGACTCTATGAAAGACTGGAGAGAAATACGAGTGGCTGATGGCAAGGAGGGTTGGCTGCCAGCAAAGGATATTGAAGTCATCTGATTTTATGGAAGAAATTATACAATTTGACAAGCAACTGTTGCTGATGCTCAACGGCAGCGATTCGACGGTATTGGATTATATCGTCATGACGCTGACCAACGCCAAGACATGGATACCGCTCTATGTTTCCCTACTTTATGTGGTCACCATGACTCATCAGCGCAACTATCGGGAGATATTCCTCATAATTGCTGCTGCTGGTCTATGTGTATTACTGGCAGGTTCGATAGACGACTGTATTGTCAAGCCATTGGTAGCACGCTGGCGACCTACCCACGATCCTGAAATAGGTGCTCTGGTCGACGTTGTTGATGGCTATCGTGGAGGCAACTACGGATTCTTCTCGGCCCATGCCTCCAATACCTTCAGTATTACACTGTTCTTCTCGCTGCTGATGCGTCATCGTCTTTTCGTCGTCTTCATGGTGACATGGTCACTCATCAACTGCTGGACACGCCTCTATCTGGGTGTTCACTATCCAGGCGATATTACAGTCGGACTGCTTTGGGGAGCTCTCATGGGATACACTGTATATAGGTTATATACACGGTTTACAGTTCCTGTACGCTATGAACCTCGTCTGCTCTATGTACCCATTGGCGTGTTGTGCCTGACCTATGTGTATGCCATCATTCATGCCTTTATCGTAGCTTAAGGATAAATAAATTCGGGTAATTGCTTTGCGCTTTGCCCGTTTTTTTGTACCTTTGCATGCGATTTTCGAAAAACAATTTTCATTGCAATGAATATATCTTATAAATGGTTAAAAGAGTATGTTGATTTCGACCTGACACCTCAGCAGGTGTGTGATGCTTTGACATCGACAGGTTTGGAAGTTGACGCACTGGAAGAAGTACAGAGTATTAAAGGTGGTTTAAAAGGACTTTACGTGGGTAAGGTACTGACGTGCGAGATGCATCCCGACTCTGACCACCTGCATGTAACTACCGTTGATTTGGGCAAGGGCGAGCCTCAGCAGATTGTTTGTGGAGCGCCTAACGTAGCTGCAGGTCAGAAGGTTATCGTAGCCGACCTGGGCTGTGTGCTCTATGACGGCGACAAGGAGTTTGTTATCAAAAAGTCAAAACTGCGTGGTGTAGAATCTTTGGGCATGATTTGTGCTGAGGATGAGATAGGTATTGGCAACGACCACTCTGGTATTATCGTATTGCCTGAGGATGCTGTTGTTGGTACCCCCGCAGCTGAGTATTACCACTTGGAGAGTGACTGGCTCATCGAGGTTGACATCACTGCCAACCGTGCTGACGCTTTGAGTCACTGGGGTGTGGCTCGCGACTTGTATGCATGGCTCAAGCAGAACGGCTATAAGACAGCTACCCACAAGCCCTGTGCATCGACGTTCTCCGTCGATGACAACAGCCTCCCTATCGATGTGGTCATTGAAAATACCGAGGCCTGTATGCGTTATGCCTGCGTCAGTGTGACTGACTGTGAGGTTAAGGAGTCACCCGATTGGTTGAAAAACAAATTGACCACGATTGGTCTGCGTCCTATCAACAATATCGTTGATATCACCAACTATGTGATGATGGCCATGGGCCAGCCCCTGCACACCTTCGATGCCGATATGGTGAAAGGTCATAAGATTGTGGTGAAAACCATGCCAGAGGGGACCCCTTTTGTAACACTCGATGGTGAGGAACATAAACTCAGTGATCGCGACCTGGCCATCTGCAATGCCGAGGATCCCATGTGTATTGCTGGTGTCTTTGGTGGAAAGGGCAGCGGTACTTATGAAACCACGAAGAATGTAGTGCTGGAGAGTGCATACTTCCATCCTACATGGATTCGCAAGTCTGCCCGTCGTCATGGTTTGAGTACTGATGCTTCGTTCCGTTTCGAGCGTGGTATTGATCCTAACGGCACTATTGAAGCTTTGAAATATGCAGCCCAGCTTTGTAAGGAGTTGGCTGGAGGAAAGGTCTCGATGGAGATCAAGGATGTCTATCCCAAGAAGATAGAGAATGCTGTGGTCGATCTTAAGTACAGCTATGTTCACTCATTAGTGGGTAAGGACATTCCTGTTGAAACCATCAAGAGCATTTGCGAGAGCTTAGAGATGAAAGTTCTCAGCGAGAGTGCTTCAGGCTTGCGTCTTGAAGTGCCTGCCTATCGTGTAGATGTCCAGCGTCCATGCGATGTTGTTGAGGACATCCTCCGCATCTATGGCTACAATAACGTTGAAATTCCCACCCAGCTGAAATCAAGCCTTGTTATCAAAGGCGATGAGGATCAGAAGCACAAGCTGGCCAACCTCGTTTCTGAGCAGTTGGTTGGTGCAGGCTTTAACGAGATACTGAACAACTCGTTGACTAAGTCAGCATATTATGCCGATCAGCAGAATCTGGTGAAGATTATGAATCCGTTGTCGAGCGATCTCAACGTAATGCGCGGAACCCTTCTGTATGGCGGGTTGGAGAGCATCGAACATAATGCCAAGCGCAAGAATGGCAACTGCCGCTTCTTCGAATTTGGCAATGTTTATAGCTTTACTCCCGAGAAGGAGAATATGGATGATCCCATGCAGGCCTATAAGGAACAGAACCATATGGCACTCTGGCTTACCGGTAAGCGTGTCGAAGGCTCATGGGCACATCAGAATGAGGATACATCATATGCAGAATTGGATGCTTGTGTACAGAACATTCTGACACGTATTGGTGTACAGCCAGGTATGTTGGTTCGCAAGAAGTCTGAGAATCCTATCTTCTCGACGGGTCTTACTATTGAGAACCGTGGTGGCAAACAACTTATCGAAATGGGTATCATTACTAAGAAGTTACAGCGCCAGTTTGATATCGACACGTCTGTCTACTATGCTGAGCTCAACTGGACTGCCCTGATGAAGGTTATCCGTAAGCAGAAGGTACTTTATACTGAGATTGCCAAGTATCCTGCTGTCAGCCGTGACCTGGCATTGCTTATTGACAAGCAGGTTGAGTTTGCACAGATTGAGGAGATTGCACGTCAGACAGAGAAGAAGCTCCTTAAGAAGGTAGAACTCTTTGATGTCTATGAAGGTGAGAAGCTGCCTGCTGGCAAAAAATCCTATGCAGTCAACTTCATTCTTCAGGATACTGAGAAGACGATGGGTGACAAGCAGATTGAGGCCATTATGAATAAGTTGATTGCTAACCTCAAGAAGCAACTCAATGCCGAGCTACGCTAAATAACGTAATAACGAAATATCGAAGCATTGAAATATCGAAAATTTAAATAATAAAACAATGGGAAGAGCATTTGAATATCGTAAAGCTGCGAAACTGAAGAGATGGGGCCACATGGCCAAGACATTTACCAAGATTGGCAAGCAGATTGCCATTGCCGTAAAGGCTGGCGGTCCGGAGCCCGACATGAACCCTGCACTGCGTGCATGTATCGCCAACGCTAAGCGCGAGAACATGCCGAAGGATAACATTGAGCGTGCCATTAAGAACGCGATGGGTAAAGACCAGAGCGACTATAAGGAGGTGACTTACGAGGGGTATGGTCCTCACGGAGTAGCCATCTTCGTTGACACGCTGACTGACAACACAACCCGCACTGTTGGTGATGTTCGTTCGGTGTTCAACAAGTTCAATGGTAACCTGGGTACACAGGGTTCGCTGTCGTTCCTGTTCGACCACAAGTGCGTGTTCACCTTCAAGAAAAAAGATGGTTTGGATATGGACGAGATGATTCTCGACCTCATCGACTATGGTGTAGAGGATGAGTACGACGAGGATGAGGAGGAGAACTCTATTACTATTTATGGCGATCCTTCAAGCTTTGGTGCCATCCAGAAGCACTTGGAGGAGAATGGATTTGAGGTAACTGGTGCTGAGTTTACCCGCATTCCTAATGACCTGAAGGACGTCACTCCCGAGGAGCGCGAGACCATCGATAAGATGATTGAGAAACTCGAGGACTTCGATGATGTACAGACAGTGTACACCAACATGAAGCCCGAGGGTATTGAGGAGTAATCTCTACTTATTGATAATCCTTTTTACGGAACGTAGCATCAAACAGCTTCGTTCCGTTATTTTTTTCTGAAAAATAGACGTAACGAAAGTTATAGCCTGCGTCCTTATACAACTTCAGGTTAGGTGTGTTCTTCACCTGTTCCAAAAGACGTTCCCGAGGATTATTGCTGTTAATGACCGTCGAGTCATCAATCTCGCCACTCACCGTATAGCAATACCCAATGGTATGGCTTTTCTTGTCGAACGTCATACTGTCGAGCGTGATATCCTGTGTGACCAAAGTAGGACAATTCTTCTTCGTGTATTCCTCGGCTTCACGGGCACAGCGTTCCTCTAATGACTCTTGACAGCTCATCAGAGCAACCGTTGTTATCAATAATAATAGTTTTCTCATCTTTTTATTTCTGATATCATCTCACTTCGTTATATTTTTACTGCAGAGATATCCACCAGTTCGTTGACTATGGCGTAGATAGTCAGACCTGCGGGACTATGTATTTGCAGTTTTCTGGCAATATTGCGCCGATGTGTAATGACCGTATTGGTGGAAATGAAGAGGTGTGAGGCGATTTCCTTGTTCGACATCCCCTGAACAAGTGCCACGATGACTTCCTTCTCACGTTCGGAGAGTGCATCCGGGTTCTGGCCAATGCTGCCTTTGAACACCATATCGGTAATGTTCTTGGTCACGTCATTCTGCTTAGTCGTCCGTTCCATGCGACGAATGGCTGGCACGAAGATATGATCTTCCACAAGTGCATGCTGATGCAGCCAGACCTCATTCTCATAGATGTCGTGGAGTGTCGCTGTCAACTGGTTGTTGTGCAATCCATCCTGTGGCAGGTACTTGATGATCAGAAGTTTGAGCTCACGCAACTTCTTGTCTGCTGCACCATGATGCTTTGAGAATGTCTCTACGTTGTAGTCACTGGTAGGATTGCCAGCTATGAGCGATTCTACATAAGGGAACAGCGTCTTCTGCTCGTATTTCATGTGTTGACGGATCTCGTGGGCGTATTCGTCGTAAAAGCGGAGAATAAGATGTGCCAATGAATCATTCTCATCGAGCGACTCGCTCAATTCCCTGCGGATGTATGGTAGCTGGAAGTCAAGGAAATAGGCATGGCTTGCTTCCAGATAGTGAAGTAGAGTAGGGACACTGATCTGGTCGTCATCCTCAAACGCTCCATACCCATTAATGGTGAAATTGACAACGGCGAGGAAGGTGTAGGTGTCCACATGGTTATCCTCACAAATCTCTTTTACCGTCTTGTCGCCAAAGCCAAGATTGATTCCAAAACCACCCAGCGACTGAAGCAGGTCGTAATTATCGCGGATGAGTGATATCATTTTGTCGTCCGCTTCATACATCTTCTGATTCTTCATACTCATTAATGATTAACCGCTGCAAAATTAGGTATATTTCCCCATATCTGCAATAATCAATAGTAGGTATTTTGTGGGTGGCTGGCATCATCATTATTGATTACTCTTCCATCAGCTTGCGATAGCGGGCACGCTTGGGTTCTTCCAATCCCAGACGCTGTGCCTTGTTGCTCTCGTATTCACTATAGTTGCCCTCGAAGTAGAACACATTGCCCTCTCCCTCGAAAGCAAGGATGTGCGTACAGATACGATCCAGGAACCAGCGGTCGTGGCTGATAACGACGGCACAACCTGCAAAAGCCTCAAGACCTTCTTCGAGTGCACGCAACGTGTTGACGTCGATGTCGTTAGTTGGCTCGTCCAACAGCAATACGTTACCCTCTTGTTTGAGGGCGATGGCCAGATGCAGGCGGTTGCGCTCACCACCAGAGAGTACGCCACACTTCTTTTCCTGATCAGCACCACTGAAGTTGAAACGCGACAGATAAGCCCTCACATTGACATCCTTGCCACCCATGCGGATTGTCTCGTTGCCCTGCGATACAACCTCATAGACAGACTTGTTGGGGTCGATGTCTTTATGCTGCTGATCGACATAGCTCAATCTGACGGTCTCGCCCACAGCAAAAGAACCGGCATCAGGCTGTTCTAATCCCATAATCAAGCGGAATAGGGTAGTCTTACCAGCACCGTTGGGACCAATAACGCCCACAATGCCGTTGGGCGGCAACATGAAGTTCAGGTCGTTAAACAGCGTCTTCTCCGGATAGGACTTGGCAACATGTTCTGCTTCAATGACCTTGTTACCCAGACGTGGACCATTGGGGATGAATATCTCCAGTTTCTCCTCCTTCTGTTTCTGCTCCTCGTTGAGCATCATCTCGTAAGAGTTCAGACGAGCCTTACCCTTGGCATGTCGGGCCTTGGGAGCCATGCGAACCCATTCCAACTCGCGTTCAAGTGTCTTGCGACGCTTGGATGCGGTCTTCTCCTCCTGAGCCAGTCGCTGACTCTTCTGTTCCAGCCACGATGAGTAATTGCCTTTCCAGGGGATACCTTCGCCACGATCCAGTTCAAGAATCCACTCTGCCACGTCATCGAGGAAGTAGCGGTCATGGGTAACGGCAATCACCGTACCTTCGTATTGCTGTAGATGCTGTTCCAGCCAATCAATGGATTCCGCATCCAGATGGTTGGTAGGCTCATCGAGCAATAGGACGTCTGGCTTTTGTAGTAAGAGTCGGCAAAGTGCCACACGACGACGCTCACCGCCAGACAGATTCTTCACGCTCCAGTCACCCGGAGGACAGTTCAGCGCTGCCATCGCGCGATCCAGCTTCGAATCCATATTCCATGCATCCGTCGAGTCAATGATGTCCTGCAGTTCAGCCTGACGCTGCATTAGCTGGTCCATCTTATCGGGGTCTTCGTAGTATTCGGGCAGTCCGAATTTTACGTTGATGGCATCGTATTCAGCCAGCGCATCATAAACGTGCTGTACTCCCTCCATCACGTTCTCTTTGACCGTCTTCTCTTCGTTGAGGGGTGGATCCTGAGGCAGATAACCTACCGAGTAGCCGGGACTCCACACGACGTTACCCTGATACTGCTGGTCGAGACCTGCGATAATTTTCATCAATGTTGACTTACCTGCACCATTCAATCCGATGATACCAATCTTTGCACCATAGAAGAAGCTAAGGTAGATGTTCTTGAGTACTTGTTTCTGGTTCTGCTGGATGGTCTTGCTTACACCAACCATCGAGAAAATTACTTTCTTGTCGTCGACTGTTGCCATATATGATTGCTATTATTTCTTTTGATACGTACTTAGGGCTTGTAAGGTTTTTTGGCGGCCTATTGCGATAATCTTTTCAGATTTGTCATAGTCGAAACCACCGTAACGACTCATCTGGATATCTACCAATACGTCGGGCTTTGACAGTTGGGCCATGAGAATGGAGTTCTGACGAATCATCAGTGAACTGACGCGTGAGAGCATCGTATAATAGTTGAATTCCAGGTTGTCGGGTATCAGCTTGTTGAGAATCTGCTGGGAGAGCGATCTGCTGTGCTTGCGCTTCTCAGCTAATTCTTCCTGCAGTTGCGACTGGGCTGCATAGTCGTGTCCACTCACATCAATGCCAATCAGGATGTCACCTTCATGACGCTCCACTCGGTTCATGGGGATGGGATTGGTGACTCCTCCGTCAATGAGTATCATGCCGTCACGATGAACGGGTTCATAGAACGACGGTAGGGATATTGAGGCGCGGATAGCGTCAAAGAGACTGCCTTTGCGGAACGCTACCTCTTGACCTGCTTTCAAGTCGGTGGCTACGGCGCAATAGGGTATCGGCAGATGTTCGATGGGCATGTCCGGCACAAACTCCATGATGGCTTCGATGATGCGCGAACCTTTGACAATGTGGTTAAGACTCAGCGAGAAGTCTGTTAATTCCAGCATCTTCTTCCTGTCAACGGTCTTCATCCATTCCCGGAATTCCTCCAGTTTGCCAGCGGCATAGACGCCACCAATAAGTGCTCCCATCGAACAGCCTGCAATAGAGGTGATATTATAGCCCTGAGCTTCCAGCTCCTCGATAGCTCCGATATGGGCAAGCCCTCTTGCTCCTCCGCTCGATAACACCAATGCGACGTCCTTAGCCATAGTTTACTCGATACATTTCATGATATAGTCCACAGCACCATTGACACCGAAGTTGCGAACATCGAGCGAGATGTCGTAATTGGTGGCGTCCTTCCATTCGCGTCCTGTGTACTGCTTCGTGTAGAGCTCGCGACTGAAGTCATTGTCGACTATCATGGCTGCAGCATCATGCTCACTGATGTCATACTTCTCGGCTATGCGACGCTTGCGGCAGTCGATACTCGAATGAATGAAAATCTTCAGCGCATTGGGATGATTGGCGAAGATGTCAAATCCACAACGTCCCACAATGACGCACGACTCCTCAGCGGCGATGTGGCGGATGGTGTCTGCCTGAGCCTTGAAAAGTGTATGGCTGGTCTTCTCCTGCTCTTGTCCGTTATACTCCGCACTGGCCATGTATGTGCGGTAGAAGTTGGTGAAGTCGTCACGCCACAGAGGATTGCGCGCCTCAATCTTCTCTACGGCATCCTCTACTATTTTCATTCGCGAGGCGACCTCATTCAGTATCTGCTTGTCTAGCAGTTTTACTCCGAGTCGGCGTGCCAACTCTGCTCCAATCTCATGACCACCTGTTCCAAACTGGCGGCTGATGGTTATTACAAATTGCTCCTCCTTATTCATAGTCATTATATTTAGGTTAAACTTCTATATCATGACGCAAAGGTACGACATTTTTTTCATAATTCCAAACAAAAAGTTCAAAATCCTCCTTTTTTGATGGGTATTTTTCATCCAATAAAAACAAATAAATAGACATACCCCTCGCTTGCTTCGAGCAGAAGGGCCGCGAGCTTCGAGCAAACGCCCCGTTTGCTTCGAGCAAGCGATGTGAGAGGTCTTTGAGACTTTTTGATGTTTTCATTTTGCAAATAATCAAAGAATACTCTATATAATATTATAATATTATATAGAGTATTAAATAATTTAACAATTAATTACTATTTCCTTCCTACTTCATCCCCTCCAATAGCATACCCTCTGAACCATAAAATTTTAGCAAAACGGCTCAAAGTCACAAGTCACAAAGTCACAATCGAAAAGTTTTATTTCTTCGCAAATATGTCAAAATCTTTATCATATGCAGGTGACTCTATTGACAACAGATTGAGAACAGAATGGAATACATAATGCTGTTCGAGAACAGCAGGTAAATCGTTTTTGTATTCTCTGAAACCCTTCGAAGTCCATACCAAGAATGGTATCTCATACTGGAACTTTGGTGCCACACGCATTGGTAGACCATGCATAAAGATGTTGTTCTCACCAAGAGATTCACCATGATCGGAGACGAAAAGCATGGCACTGTTCCATCCTTCCATGGCGCTTAGGGTATTAATCAGGCTATCCAACAGATAGTCGGTATAGCGTATGGTGTTGTCGTAGGCATTGACTAAAAGTCCGATATTTTTCTCACCTTCTTCTACATTTTGTGCCACAGGTTTATATACCTCAAACTCTTTAGGATATTTGCTGGCATACTGCGGACCATGGCTGGTGCTGGTGTGTAGTATAATCAGTACCTTGTTTTTTTGACTAGACTCTATGCGTTCGCGAAGTCCCTGGAAAAGAATGCCGTCATAGGAGTTATTGACATCAGGGAATAGGTCGCTCAGCTCTTTGATGGTGAGATATTCGTCAATATGAATAGGTGGCTCTCCCCAGTTGTATGTGCGCCACGAAACGTCCGCACCAGTCCTGAAAGCATAGTTTGGCAGTACCTCATAGAGGTCGTCGCTGTTCTTGGGCTCAAGGATTGCTTTGGTACCTGCAGTGGTGTATGTGGCGCATGAATTAGCTTTAAAAACTTTCAGACCTTCTCGTTTTGAGAGTAGAGGATTGGTGTCGCGCTTATAGCCATAGAGCTGGAAGTTGGCTCTTCTGGCAGACTCGCCAATAACTAATACCACGACCGTCTTCTCATCATCTGTAATTTTACCATCGGGTAGTTTGATCTCATTGGCTTGTTTGTCATGCTGCATGCTTAACACACGAATCGAATTGACCACATATGACCAAGGTTGCAGCAATCCACCCAACTCGGTATCATGATGACTGATCCATAGCGTTTGTCCGATATTTGTCAAAGCAATAACAAGGATGATAGCCAATGAACTACCGCAGTAAACGCCGAGTTTCTTGGCCTTGCCCAGGACAACAGGTTGCAACAGACAATAGAGGGCAGGTAGGATACCGAATATAATCATGAACAACCACAGCGACCAACTAAAGAACCCTGAGGCTTCTGAGTATCGAGTATTAAAAACGTTTTTAATGGTTGTCTCATCAATAATTACGCTATAGGTAATAATGAAATAATACGCTGTGGCATTGATGATAGATAGGATTGCTAGGAGAATACGCCCAGCAATTCTTGTTAAGAAAATTATTAGGTAGGCTAACATAAAGTTGAGCAATAGCATGATGACGAACAGAGACGCCATCAAATAGATTTTCCCACCTAAGCTTTCGTTAGAATTATGAGCTACATAGTTGAAGAACGGTATGTTGTACAGCAACATCGTTCCTATGCTGATGATACATGAAAAGGCAAAAAGTGAAATAGGGTTGCGTAACAATCCCTTTATCTTGTTGTATATCATACGTTTTTGAGCTTCAAAATCTTATGCCTGCAGAAATAGAATACCACGAATGGTGTTGTAAAACCAATAAAGCTGCCCATGCAGATATCCGACAGGAAGTGTTGAGACAGATAGATGCGTGAGTAGGCACCCAGTACAGCCAACACCAATAATAACAGCAATGTTATATGAAATGTAATCTGAGACTTGCTGCTTTGTCGCGTTTTTTGAACATGCTGATATGCCAAAATAATGGCGCAGCAAGTAAAAAATACGAAGAATGTTGATGCGTGTCCTGAAGGGAATGAATTGCTATGGTGCAAGTTGACACCCTCCACAACAGGCAGTACCAGGTCAGGACAATTCTCAAATGCAGTGGCAGGACGCTCCATGCAGAATATGCGTTTCAATATCACCGTTACCAAACCAGCAGATAGTTCGCTGATGGCATAGAATATCGTCATCTCCTTTTTCTTCCATAGCAATGGGAGTAAGGCGATAATATAGAATGGCCATTCAGCTAAAATGGAGTAGTATTTGAAAAAGGTGTCAAAGACGCCTGTATGCCATGAGTTTAACATCAGATGAAGCTCTAATTTAGGATAGGTTAACAACAGGCCTAAACCAATCATGAGCAAAATCAAATATGCTATGTTATAAACTGAAAGCGCTTTTTTCATAACGATTCAAGATATATTTGATGTGCAAAGATGTACTTACTTTTGTTTAACAAAAAAACCTATAAATCAGAGATTTATAGGTCCTTTGTGTAGTCGATAGGGGAATCGAACCCCTATGCCAAGATTGAGAATCTTGTATCCTAACCATTAGATGAATCGACCAACGTTAGGCGCTTGCAGAGAAATCCCCTCGGTGCGGATTCGAACCCCCGGTACGGGAACCCGTACGGCAGTTTAGCAAACTGCTGGTTTCAGCCACTCACCCATCCTTCCAAAAGGACCCTGGAGTTCGAAACCTTGGGGTTATCTCCTTGATTGCGGGTGCAAAGGTACTACTATTTTTTGAACCCTGCAAATTTTTCGATGACTTTTTTTGTTTTCACCTTCATTTTCTCTTTTTCTGCGAGCGGAATACGGGACTCGAACCCGCGACCCTCGGCTTGGGAAGCCAATGCTCTACCAACTGAGCTAATTCCGCAAGCATTCCCTTTGGTGGGAAAAGAAAGGAGTCAAGACCTAAATCCTGACTCCGATAGAAAGTGAGCCGATAGCCGGACTCGAACCGGCGACCCACGCATTACGAATGCGTTGCTCTACCAACTGAGCCATATCGGCAGTCTTTCAATGATCGCTTTGCTTTTAAGCGACTGCAAAGGTAATACATTTTTCTGGAACTTCCAAATGTTTTGCCCTCAAAGTTTTTCTTTTAGGAATTTTCCTGTTATACTCTTCTGGCATGCAGCAACATCCTCAGGTGTACCGACCACAACCACTTCGCCACCACGGTCTCCGCCATCAGGTCCCATGTCAATAATGTGGTCAGCACATTTGATAATCTCCATATTATGCTCGATGATGAGAATGGTGTGTCCCCGTTCTATCAGTGCATTGAAGGCATGGAGCAGGCGCTTAATATCGTGGAAGTGCAGACCCGTTGTCGGCTCATCGAAGATAAAGAGGGTGGGGTCTTGCTTTTCCTGTCCGATAAAGTATGCGAGCTTGACACGCTGGTTCTCACCACCAGAAAGCGTTGATGAATTCTGTCCCAGTTTGATATATCCCAAACCAACGTCTTCTAATGGCTTCAGGCGATTGACGATAGTCTTACAGTAGGAATTGCTATTGTCACTAAAGAATTCTATCGCCTCGGAAATGGTCATGTTGAGCACATCGTCAATGTTTTTCCCATTATAGCGCACATCGAGGATGTCATGTTTGAAGCGGTGTCCATGACAGGCCTCACACTCTAACACCAAATCCGCCATAAACTGCATCTCCACCGTAATGACGCCAGCACCTTTACACTCGTCACAGCGTCCGCCATCGGCGTTGAATGAGAAATACTGCGGCGTAAAGCCCATCTGTTTCGATAAGGTCTGACTGGCATAGAGGTCTCGTATCGCATCGTAGGCTTTCAGGTAGGTGGCAGGGTTGGAACGTGTGGATTTGCCGATAGGATTCTGGTCAACGAACTCCACATGTTTGATAGCGAGATAATCGCCGTCAAGTCCTGAATACTCACCTGGTATATCACATACTTCGCCCAGATGACGCTTGAGGGCAGGGTAGAGGATACCTTTTACTAGCGATGACTTACCGCTACCAGACACACCCGTCACGACAGTCATGACATTGAGAGGGAAATCAACTGTGACACCCTTCAGATTGTTCATGCGCGCAGCTTTCACCGTGATTTTGCGATTCCAGGGGCGATGACTCTTGGGGACTTCTATGATATCTTCATGTGTCAGGTAACGAACCGTATAGCTCTGCGGATATTTCTTGAGTGAGGCTTTAGTGACCTTTGTGGCATCGCCTTCAAAAACTATCTGACCTCCTAATCTTCCTGCATCAGGACCTACATCGATGAGGTAATCGGCAGCACGCATGATTTCCTCATCATGTTCAACAATGACAACTGTATTGCCCAAGTCTCGCAACTCCTTTAACACCTTAAGCAAGCGCTCGGTATCACGTGAGTGGAGTCCGATACTGGGCTCGTCGAGGATATATAGGCTACCAACCAACGAACTACCCAACGATGTTGTCAGATTGATACGCTGACTTTCGCCACCACTGAGGGTGTTTGACATGCGGTTGAGCGTCAGATATCCCAAACCTACATCCAGCAGGAACTGCAGGCGTGCATTAATCTCAGTCAGCAGGCGACAACCGATCTGCTGTTCCAGTTCAGACAGTTCCAAGTGGGCAAACCATTCTTGAAGTCTGATTACGGGCATCTCCACTAAGTCAGAGATGCTACGTCCACCAATTTTGACGTAGTCTGCTTCTGGCTTCAATCGTGTGCCGTGACATTTGGGACATGTCGTCTTACCTCTATATCGGCTTAGCATCACGCGATACTGAATCTTATACTGGTTCTCCTTCACCATCTGGAAGAAGTCGTCGATAGATACCCTATCTTGCTTCTCACGTTTCTTATCCGATGGCAGCCCATGCCAAAGCATGTCCTTCTGACGTTGGGTGAGATTATAGTATGGCTCGAAGATAGGGAAATCATCCGCAGCGGCACGACGACAAAACTCGTCTTTCCACATCTTCATCTTCTCTCCATGCCAACAAACGACACAACCATCATAAACAGACAATGACGTGTCTGGAATTACCAGATGCTCATCGATGCCCATGACTTTTCCAAAGCCCTGACACTCAGGACAAGCCCCTACAGGGGAGTTGAACGAGAACAGATTGTCAGAGGGTTCCTCAAATGTGATGCCATCAGCTTCATAGCGCATGGAGAAGTCATAGCAGATGTTGGAAGGTAGGAACATCAGTCGGCATTCACCATTACCCTCATAGAAAGCAGTCTCTGCAGAGTCAACCAGTCGTGAGATGACTTCCTTGGAGTCATCGACAGCCAGACGGTCTATCACGAGGTAGTATGGGGAATCGGATGAAGGTGTATGTTCAGCTAACCAGTCATCAATGCGAACAATATTGTTTTCGGCAAACACGCGCGAATAGCCGTTCTGCATATAGATTTTGAGCTGCAACTCCATCGTGCGGCCCTCCACCAAACGGATGGGAGCCATCACGACATACTTTGTGCCTTTGGCATATTGTAATGTACAGTTGATGACATCTTCCGTAGAATGCTTCTTAACCTCTTGGCCACTGATGGGCGAGTAGGTCTTGCCAATGCGGGCATACAGCAGGCGCAGATACTCATAGATCTCAGTCGTGGTACCAACCGTAGAACGGGGATTGCGCGAGATGACTTTCTGTTCAATGGCAATAGCAGGCGGTATGCCTTTAATGAAGTCGCACTCCGGTTTGTTCATGCGACCCAAGAACTGGCGAGCATATGATGAAAGGCTCTCTACGTAACGACGTTGACCTTCCGCATACAATGTGTCAAAAGCAAGCGATGACTTACCGCTGCCCGAGACACCAGCAACAACAACGAGTTTGTTGCGCGGAATCTTGACGTCAACGTTTTTGAGGTTGTTAACCCGAGCGCCTTTTATCTCAATATACTCAGCCATTCTCCGTCCCTTGTGATTAGATATCTTCGCTGGTGAAACCTTCAGGAAGCCGCCTGCAGTTGTACTGCGAAGCCATAATCTCTCCATAGGCACCAGCTGAGCGTATGGCAATGAGATCGCCACGATGTGCTTTATGGATATCTACCTGTTTGGCAAATACGTCTGTCGATTCGCAGATAGGTCCTACCACATCATAGGCCTCCATTGGCTCTTCACTCGACAGGTTCTCAATCTTATGATAGGCCTGATAGAGGGCAGGGCGAATGAGGTCGGTGAAACCAGCATCCACAATACAGAACTTCTTGACGTAGCCATTCTTTATATATAAGGTACGCGTGATGAGTGATCCGCATTGTGCCACGACAGCACGACCCAACTCGAAATGAAGCGTCTGACCATTACGCAACTTCAACTTTTTGGCATAGGTGTCGAAATAGGCTTTGAAGTCTGGAATGGGAACCCTGTTAGGATGTTGATAGTCAATACCCAGACCACCACCTACGTTGATGTGCTCCAGACAAATGCGATGGCGCTCCAGTTCATTCTGCAATTCGTTGACACGATTGCAGAGTGCTTCGAAGTCACCCATGTCCAGGATCTGACTGCCAATATGGAAGTGCAGGCCAACGACTTTGATGTTCGCCATCTTCGAGGCTTCCTCAATGACTGTCAGCATGTCACGCATGTCAATGCCAAATTTGTTCTCAGCAAGACCTGTCGTAATGTTGGCATGGGTATGTGCGCCGACATTGGGATTCAACCTGAAGGCCACACGGGCTTGTTTGCCTTTGGCAGCAGCCAGCTCGTTGATGACTTCCAACTCAGGAATACTCTCAACATTGAAGCAGAAGATATCGTTGTCGAGACCCAGATTGATCTCCCAATCGCTCTTGCCGACACCAGCATAGACAATCTTCTGGTTGGGGAATCCTGCTCGTATAGATGCCTCTATCTCGCCACCACTCACACAGTCTGCTCCAAGACCTGCCTCGCGGATGATCTTCAGCACCTTGGGATTGGCATTGGCTTTGATGGCGTAATGTACACAGAATCCTTCATGCTTGCTGGCTTCTGCCTGGATGGTGCGCAATGTCTCGCGCAGTAACTCCACGTCATAGTAATAGAACGGCGTTCTGTGCTGTTCCAGCTTTTGGAGGGGAAATATTCCTTTCATGATGCCCTACGCATTGAAGAGGGTATTGCTGAGACTCTGGAGCGCACGTTTCTTGTCTTCTTCCTTGATGAGGAAAGAGATGTTGTAGTTGCTACCACCATATGATATCATGCGAACAGGGATGTTCTTCATGGCTTCGAGCACCTGAGTCTCAAAACCGATGTTCGACCAGTCAAGGTCACCTACCACGCAGATGATGCACATGCCGGTATCGACTGTTACAGTACCATATTTCTTCAACTCGTCAACTATTTCACCCAGATGGGCTGAGTTGTCGATAGACATGGAAACACCAACCTCTGAAGTGCAAACCATATCGATAGGTGTCTGATATGACTCGAAGATTTCGAATACCTTGCGGAGGAAACCGGTAGCCAGCAACATACGGCTCGACTTAATCTTGATAGCGATAATGTTGTCCTTGGCTGCTACAGCCTTGATCTTGCCGTACTCCGTGCGGTTAGAGATTGTGGTTCCTTCAGCATCGGGCTGCATGGTATTCAGCAGACGAACGGGAATACCGGCATACTTGGCAGGTTGTACGCAGGTGGGGTGCAGAATCTTGGCACCAAAGTAGGCCAGCTCGGCAGCTTCCTCGAAGTGAAGCTGGTGTACAGGCTCGGTTTTCTCGACGACACGTGGGTCATTATTGTGCATACCGTCGATGTCAGTCCATATCTGAATCTCCTCGGCGTTCAGGGCAGCACCAATCAGTGATGCAGTATAGTCGCTACCACCACGTTGCAGATTGTCGATTTCACCATAGGCGTTGCGACAGATGAAGCCCTGTGTGATATAAACCTGATAACCTTCATTCTTCTCCATGATAGCAGAAAGCTTCTCCTTGATATAGACGGGGTCTGGTTCTGAATTCTTGTCTGTACGCATGAAGTCAAGAGCATTCAGCAATACGGCCTTGATGCCGATCTCGTTCATGTAGTTGACAACCATATTGGTTGACATCATCTCACCCTGAGCCACAATGCTCTTTTCCTCAAACGAAGTGAACAGCTCTTTCGTAAACGAACGCAGGTAGTTCATCTCGTTAATCAGGAAGTCGCGTGTCTGCTCTTTGGCAGCGTCAGTAGAATAAAGCTCATCGATATGCTTCATGTACTTGCGCTCCAGTTGGTTGATGACCTCATTAGCACCCTCGGGGTTCTTCTTGTACAGATAGTCAGAGATCTCTACCAGTGAGTTTGTTGTGCCAGACATTGCTGAGAGTACGACGAAAACGGGCTCTCCTGATTTTGTCACTAACTTGGTTACTTCTTTCATGCGGTCAGGTGTACCCACCGATGTTCCGCCAAATTTCATTACCTTCATTGTCTTATCTAGTTTTTAATTTTCAACTTTCATATTATAACGATAGGTCTTCACGGGCACTATAATCAACCTGACTCGACTCATTGGTCTCCTCATCCTCATACAGTGCCATCGTGTTGTATGTCTCTGTAATATCCTCCAGACGTCCGTCGATGCAGCGATAGACAATACCGGGATAGTCGTTGAGCAAAGATATGTTATGGGTTGTCATAACGACTGCTGTTCCTGTTTGTGTAATCTGACGTAGCAGCTGGATGATGTTGGCTGCCGTCTCCAAGTCAAGATTACCAGTGGGTTCATCAGCAACGATGAGTTTCGGACGATTCAATATGGCGCGAGCAATCGCGATGCGCTGTTGTTCACCTCCAGACAACTCATGCGGATAGCGATCGATGAAATCTGCCATCTCCACATCTTCGAGTACGTCATGAATACGCTCATCTATCTCGTCTTTCTTCTTCCAACCTGTGGCCTTCAGTACGAACCTCAAGTTCTCATATACCGTACGGTCGCCCAGCAACTGGAAGTCCTGGAAGATGATACCCATCTGACGACGCAACGCAGGGATATACTTTTTCTTCAGTTCACGAAGGTCGTGGTTCAGCACAAAGGCATTCTCTGCATCCTCTACATCCATCTCGAAATAGATGGTTTTCAGCAGCGAGCTCTTTCCTGAGCCCACACGGCCTATCACATAGATAAATTCGCCTTCTTCCACATGGAAGTCCACATCGTGCAATACTGGAGCACCATCCTTGTGGTATATATCTACCTTCTTATAATCTATCAGCATATCTCAATTTACTTATCAATTTACTTCATTTTTCCTGCAGCCTTGGCCTCACGACGCTGTTTGTCCCAGTTGGGATCGTGGCGCTTGTGCAGCTCTTCAGCAACATCCTCGATGCGAAGCCCCTTCTCTGTCAGCAAGACGATGAGATGATAGAGCAGATCGCTAGCTTCATAGACCAGATGGTCGTCTGTACCATTGGTGGCCTCAATAACGGTTTCCAGTGCTTCTTCGCCAACCTTCTGGGCTATCTTATTGACGCCCTTGGTAAAAAGACTGGTGGTATATGAGCCCTCGGGCATCTCCTGCTTGCGCTTATCGATGAACGACTGCAACTCAGAAAGGAAGAGTAGGGGATTTCCCTCGTTCACCTCGCCCCAACAGGTGTCTGTTCCTGTATGGCAGGTCGGTCCTATAGGATTCACGCGAACCAGCAGGGTATCGTTGTCGCAGTCAATTTTCATATCCACGAGGTTCAGGAAGTGACCACTGGTCTCTCCCTTGGTCCATAATGTCTGTCGGGTACGACTCCAGAAGGTAACGTGCTTGGTGGCAAGGGTTTTCTCATAAGCTTCCTCATTCATGAACCCCAGCATCAACACGTTTTTGGTCGTTGCATCCTGTATGATAGCAGGCACCAGACCACCCATCTTCTCAAAATCTATCTTCATTGTTGTATTATTACATTTTCACATTCTTACATTAATCCCTTCGTCTCTAAGATATTGCTTCAGCTCTGGTACGGGAATCTCACCAAAGTGGAACACGCTGGCTGCTAATGCGGCATCAGCATGTCCTTCTGTGAAGACATCGCGGAAGTGTTCCTTCTTGCCTGCACCACCACTGGCAATAATGGGTATCGAGAGGTTGTCTGCCAATTCTCGTAGGGCTTCGTTGGCATAGCCGTTCTTCGTACCGTCGTGGTTCATGGATGTGAAGAGTATCTCGCCAGCACCACGCTCCTGTGCCTCGTGAGCCCACTCAAAGAGACCTCTTTCCGTACGTTCGCGGCCTCCTTTCAAGTAGCAGTGCCATCCGTCTTCATCCAGACGGGCATCAATGGCGACAACACATACCTGACTGCCAAAACGGCTGGTAATCTCATCGATGAGTTCCGGACGGCGGATAGCAGCACTGTTGATGCTCACCTTGTCAGCTCCAGCATATAGCAAACGCTCGACATCTTTCAGCTCGTTGATGCCTCCACCAACGGTAAACGGAATATTCAGCGTCTGGGCTACCTTGGTCACCATCTCTGTAAACGTCTTGCGACCTTCAAACGAAGCGGTGATGTCGAGGAAGCACAGTTCGTCGGCTCCCTGGTCGGAATAGGCTTTACCCAGTTCCACAGGATCGCCTGCACTACGCAGGTTGACGAAATTGATGCCTTTGACGGTTTCACCATCCTTAACATCCAAACAAGGTATTATGCGTTTTGCCAGTCCCATAGTTCTTGCAGATTAATTTTACCTTCGTAAATAGCCTTTCCAAAGACTACAGCGGGAATACCAGCAGCATCCAAGGCTTTGATGTCATCCATAGACGAGACACCTCCGCTGGCTATCAGATGCAGCTCAGGATAAGCCTTTATGACCTTCTTGTAGAGGTCGATGGCAGGACCAGCCAACGTGCCGTCTTTAGAAATCTCTGTGCAAAGCACCTTGCGGACGCCTGCCTCGATATATTTTTTGAGGAAGGGTAGGAGGTCTTCACTCGAATCCTCTTTCCAACCATTGATGCTGATTCGCCCGTTACGAACGTCAGCGCCAAGGATGATACGCTCAGCACCGTATTTGTCGAGCCATCCCAAGAAGCGCTCAGGTTCTGTGACAGCTATTGAACCTATAGTGACCATCGAGGCGCCATGATTGAAAGCGATCTCGATGTCTTCGTCAGTCTTGATGCCACCACCAAAATCGACAATCAATTTTGTCTCAGTCGTTATCTGGCTGAGTACAGGACTATTAACGATATGTTTCGATTTGGCACCATCGAGGTCAACCACATGCAGTCGCTGATAGCCAATACGCTCAAACTCCTGAGCCATATCCAACGGATGGCCATAGACGGTCTTTTGGTCATAATCGCCCTTAGTCAGACGAACACACTGACCATTGATGATATCGATGGCGGGAATCAGTTCTATCATAGCTCTAAGAAGTTTTTGATGATACGTTCGCCCACCTTTCCACTCTTTTCCGGGTGAAACTGGCAGGTATAGAAATTGTCCTTATGCAGCGAAGCAGAGTAGGGCTGGATGTAGTCTGCTGTAGCAATAGTATCCTCACAAACAGGCACGTAATAGCTGTGGACGAAATATACGTAGGGATTCTCGCCCAGTCCTTCCATCAGCCTGTCATTTCTTCCATCATACTTCTTACATCTGACATCGAGGCTGTTCCATCCCATGCAGGGCACCTTGTCCTCTTGCTTCTCAGGCTGGAAACGCTTGACATCTACGTCAAAAATGCCAATACAGTCCACATCACCTTCTTCAGAGTGCTTGCAGAGAAGCTGCTGACCAACGCAAATGCCGAAAACAGGTTGCTTCAGATCACGAATCACCTCGTCAAGTCTGCGGGCCTTCAGATATTCCATCGCTCCACGAGCTTCGCCCTGACCAGGAAACATGACACGATCAGCCTTCTGCAGCAGTTCGGCATCATCCGTCAGTAGGGGTTCAATACCCATTCTTCGCAGGGCATTGACAACCGAATAGATGTTGCCGGCGTTATATTTTACGATGGCTACGTTCATAATTTTGAATGATGCATTATGAATTATGCATTAACTAAAGATAATCGTTTTGTTCTTGAAAGTCAATATCTTACGCTGGATGTGCTTCGATACGGCATGCGACAGCACAATCTTTTCCAAATCCTTGCCTTTCAGCACCAGACTCTCAGGTGTATCCTTATGGGTGATACGTGTGACATCTTGTTCGATAATTGGGCCTGCATCCAGTTCAGCAGTGACATAGTGGCTGGTAGCTCCAATAATCTTCACACCACGTTCCCAAGCCTGATGATAGGGCTTTGCACCAACAAAAGCGGGCAGGAATGAATGGTGGATATTGATGATGTGATTGGGATATGCAGCAATCATCTCGTCAGAAATAATCTGCATATAACGGGCCAATACGATGAATGTCACGTTTTCCTTACGCAGCAAGTCCATCTCGGCTTTTTCAACTTCAGCCTTGTTTGAGTGGTCCTTTTTGATGCTCCAGACATAATAAGGAATACCAAACTGTTCAGCGACATAGCGCAAATCCTCGTGGTTGCTGACAATGCAGGGAATATCGATGTCCCATTCGCCAGCTTTCCAACGTGCCAGCAAGTCATACAGACAATGGCTCATTTTTGAGACGAAAATGGCCATTCTGGGACGCTTGTCGCTAAAATACAGCTTACACGTCATCTGATAGCGCTGTGCATATAGCGTATTGATATATTCTTGGATTTTCTCACGAGGAATCAGGAATTTCTCCAATTCCCATTCAATGCGCATGAAAAACATGCCGTCTTGCTTGTCAACATATTGGTCCAAATAGACAATATTTCCTTGGTTATCCGTGATAAATCTAGTTACTTCCGAAATGATTCCTTGCTGATCAGGACAGTGCAGAAGTAAAATCGCAGTTGGTTTCATGAATATAAATTGTTTATTTATTCCTAATTTTTCTACCTTGTTTATAATAGTCTGCAAATTTACGCATTTTTTCTGATTCTGCCAAACATTTTGATGGATAAAAATTTATAAAGAATCGGCATTATGATAAATAGATAATTCTAGGAAATAATAGAACGGTCTCCTCTTCATTTATTCTGGATTTAGTTTTGGAAGTGCCAAATGATAACGGACTGCCAGGAATCGCATCAGACAAGTAACACAAAATGATGATATAACTGTTACTTCAATTGGTAATCCGAAATATGCTAGCGCCCAATAAGTTATTCCTCCAAGCAAAGTTGCCATTGCGTAGATTTCTCTTTGGAAAATCACAGGCTCATTATTCAATAATACATCACGAATCACACCACCCGCTGAACCTGTTATACAGCCCATAATGATCGCTACCCAATACGGTTGTCCGAAAACGAGAGATTTTTGAATTCCTGCAATCGTAAAAAGCGCCAAGCCCAACGTATCGAAAACAAACCACGTATTTCTGAGGCCTTCCATGTGTTTGGCGAAAATAATTACGAAAACAAGCGCCAGAGCTGTACAGATGATATATATAGGATTTGTCATCCAGAATGGCGTGGTGCCCAGCATAACGTCACGGATAGTACCACCACCGATAGCAACTGCTATACCACAGACATAACCACCAAACCAGTCAAAATGCTTGGCTGCAGCATGTCTGATTCCTGATATTGCAAACGCGAAAGTTCCTAAGAATTCAATAATCTGCTGTACAATCTCTTCGTATTCCATATCCTATTTATCATAACACGTGAGTGCTACTTTTCATATCTTTTGCCCCAATAATTGACCATTCGTTCGTAAAGCTTTTCTTCCGCTGGCGAATGTTGAGGATGCCACAAACGCTCGTTCTGCAGGGCATCTGGCATATATTGCTGAGGTGTGAAATGTCCCTGATAATCATGCGGATATTTGTATCCGTCGTGATAGCCCAGCTCTTTCATCAATTGTGTGGGCGCGTTCCTTAAATGCAATGGAACTGGCTGATTTCCTGTCTGTTTCACTAATCCTAAGGCAGTGTCAATGCCTAGATATGCTGAGTTGCTCTTAGGTGATGTGGCCAAATAGACACAGCATTCTGCCAAAGCGATACGAGCCTCTGGCCAACCTATCTTCATCACAGTGTCAAAAGCAGCATTAGCCAGCAGCAATGCATTGGGATTGGCCAGACCAATGTCTTCTGACGCAGAAATCACCATTCTGCGGGCAATGAACTGAGGGTCTTCCCCACCCTCTATCATGCGGGCCATCCAATAGAGGGCGGCATCAGGGTCACTGCCTCGTATAGACTTGATAAAAGCAGAGATAATGTCATAGTGCATCTCACCGTCTTTGTCGTAGGCCAGCGGGTTCTGCTGCAAGCAGTTTACCACCATTTCATCGGTGATGGTAATACTAGTTTTACTAGTACTACTAGAGCTACTAGAGCTTTCAACCACCAACTCCAAGATATTCAGAAGCTTACGAGCATCGCCTCCACTATATCTCAATAGTGCTGATGTCTCGCTGAATTCGATGTTTTTCTCACGTAGTATGACGTCTTTCGTGATGGCTCTTTGCAGCAATTCTTCAAGATCTTGCTTTTCCAGCGATTTCAACACATAAAGTTGGCAACGGGATAGTAACGGACGGATGACCTCAAAAGAGGGATTTTCGGTGGTGGCACCTATCAGCGTGACAATACCTTTCTCGACAGCACCTAACAGTGAATCCTGCTGGGATTTCGAAAAACGATGGATTTCATCGATAAATAATATTGGAGAGGCTTCGTTGAAAAATCGTCCTTTCTGGGCCTTTTCAATGACATCACGCACGTCTTTCACACCGCTGGTTACGGCAGAGAGCGTATAGAAAGGTGTCTCCAACTTATTGGCAATGATTTGTGCCAGCGTGGTCTTCCCCACTCCAGGCGGGCCCCAAAGGATAAACGACGAGATGCGTCCTGCGTCAATCATCTTGCGCAGTACGGCTCCCTCACCTACTAAATGTTGTTGCCCAATATAGTCCTCGAGTGAGCGTGGACGGAGTCTTTCAGCTAATGGTTCTGCCATAATTGGGTACAAAATTACAAAGAATAAAATAAAAAATCAAAAGAAGACAATAATTTTTTCACTTTTCACTTTTCACTTTTCACTTTTTTTCGTACATTTGCAGAAAAATAATAAAAACACGAAAAATAATCAATATGAAAGAATCAACACCCAACAAAGCAATGAGTTTGAAAACACTGACAAAGAGTACTGTATGGGACGTACAGGAAAATGACATTTTCCGTATGCTCGATGCAGCCGATAAGGAGTCAGAGGTTAAGGACAATCTGCGCCACGTCGCTGACATCATCCGTAGTGCCTTTATGATTGAGGAGATCAAGGATGACAACAAACAATTGCAAGAGAAATACACACAACAGGGTTATAAGGTTGGTACCATTAAGCTGGGCGATGATGCCAAGGTGGTCTGGGCCATCAAGAAGCGCCCCATCACCCGCGTGACTGACCTGACCTACGAGAATATCCGTCATATCTCTGCAGCCAAACTGCTTGAAGTGATTGATCGCAACTTCGGTGGTGGCTGGGATTCGCTGTCTCAGTCTATTCAGGACATCATCGAGAGTGGTTTCGATATCTCCACCACTACCCTGCCCAAAGATCGCCTGCACAAGAAAGGCGGTATGTATGAGAAGAAGGTGGCTGATGGCTACGAGGTGCTCGAGGTTGCCAAGGGTACATGGGTAGAAGCTATTTTTGCCAAGCTCAAGCCTGAAACCATCAAGCCACGCATGAAGTTCGACGAGTCTCGTATGGACGACGAGGATGAGGACGACGATGCAGACGTTGAGATTGTCGATGACTACAACAAGCCCGATGAGGATGATGTAGAGCTGGATGAGCCCAACGACGACGATATCACGGAGGATAACTATCGCACAACCTTCGCTTTGGGTGGTGGCGACGATGATGAGGATGCTGAAAGTCTCTCCGATTTCATCGCTGACGAATAAGGCTGATTGCAACGCCACACTCTGACCTAGTCAGAGAAACTTGAAACCTGAAACTTGAAACTTTTAACTAACATACTATGAACATTCCTATGGTATTCTGGCTCGTACCCATAGCATCTATCGTTGCTCTGGGTATGGCCTTTTTCTTTTTCCGTCAGATGATGGGAGAAGACGAGGGAACTCCTCGAATGCGTGAGATTGCACTCTACGTGCGTAAAGGTGCTATGGCCTATCTGTGGCAACAGTACAAGGTCGTTGGCATTGTGTTTGTGGTGCTCTGTGCCCTGTTTGCCTTCATGGCCTACGGTCTGAATGTGCAGAACCCGTGGGTGCCGTTTGCCTTCCTGACAGGCGGTTTCTTCTCGGGTCTGGCTGGTTTCTTCGGCATGAAGACAGCTACCTATGCCTCTGCCCGCACGGCTAATGCTGCTCGTCAGAGCCTGAACAGTGGCTTGAAGGTCGCTTTCCGTTCGGGTGCCGTGATGGGTCTCACTGTTGTAGGTCTCGGACTGCTCGACATCGCCATCTGGTTCATTGCCCTCAACGGACTCACTGACGACTCGCTCATCACCATCACCACCACCATGCTGACCTTCGGTATGGGTGCTTCTACGCAGGCCCTCTTCGCCCGTGTGGGTGGAGGTATCTACACCAAGGCTGCCGACGTGGGTGCCGACATCGTAGGTAAGGTTGAAGCCGACATTCCTGAGGACGACCCACGCAATCCTGCTACCATTGCCGATAACGTAGGTGATAACGTGGGCGACGTGGCTGGTATGGGTGCCGACCTCTACGAGTCGTATTGCGGTTCTGTGCTCTCTACTGCTGCCCTTGGTGCTGCTGCCTTCTCTGTGGCAGGCCTCGAGGTTCAGCTACGTGCCGTCATTGCCCCCATGTTGATTGCTGCTGTGGGCGTCTTCCTGTCGCTCTTCGGCATCTTCTTGGTTCGCACTAAGGAGGGCGCCACTATGCGCGACCTGCTCAAGTCCCTGGCTCTCGGCACCAACGTCAGTGCCATCCTCATTGCCATTGCCACCTTCGGCATCCTCTATTTCCTTGAGATAGAAAACTGGCTCGGTCTCTCCTTCTCAGTCATCAGCGGACTGGCTGCTGGTGTCATCATCGGACAGGCCACCGAGTATTACACCTCTCATTCCTACAAGCCCACCCAGAAAATCTCTGAGGCTGGTCTTACGGGTTCTGCCACCGTTATTATTAAAGGTATAGGCACGGGTATGATTTCTACCTGTATCCCCGTCATCACCATTGGTGTCGCCATCATCCTCAGCTTCGGCTTTGCCAATGGCTTCGACCTCTCCATGTCTAGCGAGAGTCTGGCTCACGGACTCTATGGTATTGGTATCGCCGCTGTAGGTATGCTCTCTACACTGGGCATCACGCTGGCTACCGACGCCTATGGACCTATTGCCGACAATGCTGGTGGTAATGCTGAAATGTCTGAATTGGGCGAAGAGGTACGTCATCGTACCGATGCTCTCGACGCTCTGGGCAACACCACAGCTGCTACTGGTAAGGGCTTTGCCATTGGTTCTGCAGCTCTCACTGCCCTCGCTCTCCTCGCCTCCTACATCGAGGAAATCAAGATTGCGATGGATCGTGCTGGTGTCATGATGGAGAACGTCAAGGGCGAGGCTATTTCCGCAGCCAATGCCACCATTCCCGACTTCATGAACTACTTCCAGGTCAACCTGATGAATCCCAAGGTGCTCGTTGGAGCCTTCATCGGTGGTATGGCAGCCTTCCTGTTCTGTGGTCTCACGATGGAGGCTGTAGGCCGTGCTGCCCAGAAGATGGTTGAAGAGGTACGTCGTCAGTTCCGCGAGATTGCAGGCATTCTTGAGGGCAAGGCCACTCCCGACTACGGTTCTTGCGTAGAGATCTCCACCCGTGCTGCTCAGCACGAGATGATCTTCCCCTCACTCCTTGCCATCGCTATCCCCATCGTCGTAGGTTGCGTTCTGGGCGTTGCTGGTGTCCTTGGTCTGCTTGTTGGCGGACTCACCTGTGGCTTCACCCTCGCAGTCTTCATGGCTAATGCCGGAGGTGCTTGGGATAATGCCAAGAAGATGGTTGAGGAAGGTAATTTTGGTGGTAAGGGCTCTTTCGCACACAAAGCCACCATCGTAGGCGACACCGTTGGTGATCCCTTCAAAGACACCTCTGGTCCATCCCTCAACATCCTCATCAAACTGATGTCTATGGTCAGCATTGTGATGGCAGGACTCACTGTTTTGTTACTCCGTACCTTTGCACCCGCAATTCAGAAATGATGCACCCGTAGCTCAGTTGGTAGAGCACCTGACTCTTAATCAGGGTGTCCAGGGTTCGAGCCCCTGCGGGTGTACGAAGCAAAAAATTAAGTGGTAGGAGCAATCCTACCATTAATTGTCTAAAGACTAGTCGATTACACTTTGTAACATATTAATTTTAAGTCGGTTAGAGAATTTCAGTTAAATGTTGAACCCCGCAGTTAACTTGGAATTACGTGGAATTTATTGGAACGGCTTGGAATTATTTGGAACCACTTGGACAGCATTTTTGATACCGTTTTTGATACCGGCCGTAGAATTTTTGATACCGCTTTTCCTATATCTGCTACCAAATATAGGTTCAAAAGTCTAAAAGTATCAAGATTCTTGCTCCAGAATGACACAAAATCCCTTACGACTGCATTAAATGATTTTAAATTATGAGTAAAAATGTTAAGGTGATTTTCGACCGCAAGAACCAGGCATCAAAAACTGGAACAGGAAAAATTGACATTCGTATCTACTTGAAAGAAGGAGAGCGGAAGTTTGAAACAGTAGGCAAAGCGACAATTGAAGATTGTGATGCTGTAAATAATATCTGAAAAGTATACCACTATAATAATCGAAAAGTATACCATCCAATCAGAGCTCTACGTTATAAAATAGTAGCTCGCATGAGTGC